>JBKJOF010000091.1:0-35200 GCA_046595655.1 Chryseolinea sp.
AATCCTTTTTTATGATAATATTTTCCTGGGGATTGCGTGGTGGTAATTGCATAATCAACGCATTGCCTTTGCCCATGCCCAATGCCAACGCAGGAAATATATCGGTTACTAAATTTAAAAAGAGAATTTGCAAAGGCAGAATTGAAAACGGAAAATTTAATAAGCCATAAAAAAACACTATAAAAATCTCACTGAGGTTGCACGAGAGCAGATACATTAAAAAGTTTTTAATGTTTTTAAATATTACCCGGCCTTGCATAATCGCAGCTACGATGGAAGTGAACGCATCGTCTTTTAACACAATCGCTGCCGTCTCTTTTGCTACCTGTGTACCTCGCAAACCCATCGCAATTCCAATGTCGGCTTTTTTCAACGCAGGTGCATCGTTAATACCGTCACCCGTCATGGCTACGATATCGCCACGCTTTTGGTATAAGGTTACCATATCTAGTTTTTGTTTTGGGCTTACCCTTGCAAACAGCGTGGCTGCAAATAACTTTTCATCGGGAAGGGTAGTATCTAATTCCTTACCGGTGATAACAACATTTTCTGTATCGGATAGTTTTATTTTTTGAGCAATGTTTAGTGCTGTGGCCGGATGGTCACCTGTAATCATAATTACTTTTATACCTGCTTCTCTGCAAGATTGTAAGGCTCCGATAACATCCATCCGTGGCGGATCTAAAAATCCGATAAAGCCTGCTAAGTTTAGCGCGTGTGAAAAATTATCTTTCTTAATGTCGCCAGCTTCTTTGTAAGCAAAGGCCAATACTCGCGTGCCTTGTGCTTGTAGTTCTTCTGCTTTTTGTAAAAATAATTGCATGTCTGGTTCAGTAAGAGGTACAACGGTTTCTTGTTTGCAAAAGGAAGTGCATTTCTTTAGTAACTCCTCCACCGCACCTTTCGCAGCGACAAAATTTCCGGCAGTGCTTTTATGCAGTGTTGCCATTAATTTAGTCTCCGAACTAAATGCTTCTTCAGCTTCACGCGGGTAGTTCGCGTTTACTTCTGCTACATTAATTTTATTGGCAGTCGCAAATCGGAGGAGCGAAATTTCCATTGGATCACCTACTTGCTTTCCATCTTTTACTTCTTCCTTGATAACGGCATTGTTGCAGAGCGTTGAAATAAGTAAAAGCTTATCTACAGCCAATTTATTATTTTGATTACCTGGTTTTATTTCATTTTTTTCTACGGCAATAGTTTCATCAAACAAAGAAAGGGTACTTACTTCTATTTTGTTTTCAGTGAGCGTACCCGTCTTATCCGTAAAAATGGTATTGATGCCTCCTAATGTTTCTACTGCCGCTAATCTTTTTATCAGCACATTTTTCTTTGCCATTCGCAGCATTCCATACGTAAGCGCAATAGTTGCAACAATGGGCAAACCTTCCGGGATAGCCGCAACGGCTAGAGCAATGGCCGTTTCTACAATAAGGTAGATTTGTTTATTCTGAATAATTCCGGTGACAATAAAAATAGCTGCACACACAGCCGTAATCCATATTAACTTTTTTGTAAGGCTCTGTAATTTTTTTTCGAGAGGAGTAATGCTGTGCTCGGCTGTTTCTACCAACGTGGCAATTTTGCCTAACTCTGTATGTATTGCTGTGCCTGTAATAATTGCTTTGGCATTACCTTTCACGATGGAAGTTCCTTTGAATAGCATGTTAACTTGTTCTGCAATTCCCTTACCGTTCTCCAAAATTTCCAATCGCTTTGTAACAGGCATCGATTCACCAGTTAACGCGGACTCATCTACTTCCAATTGATTTAACTCCACGATGCGGCCATCGGCAGGAACGACATCACCGGGCTCTAACATCATTACATCACCGGGCACGATTCGTTCTGAAGGAATTTCTTTAAGTCCGTTATTTCGCCATACTTTTGAAAGGCTTACATCCATTTGTTTTAATGCGTTCATCGATCTGCGTGCCTGCAGTTCCATAAAAAATCCTAATGCCGCAGTAATAAAGATTACGCCAATAATGGAAAAGCCTTCAAGCCAATGCTGAAAGAAAAATGAAAGTGCAGCTGCTACCACTAGCAATACTACAATGGGACTTTTGAATTGTTCGAGAAGGATTAAAAAAATACTCTTTTGCTTTTGTTCCTGGTATTGATTCAAACCATACTTTTTTATTCGGCTATCTACATCCACTTCGTCCAATCCATTTTGTTGATTTGCTTGAAGAAGGCTTATTATTTTTTCTATATCAATTGAATACGTATTTTCGATTGGATATTCATTATCCTTTGTGTCAACAATATTATTTCCGTTAGAAATAGACTTAGCTGCTGTCATAATTTAGAATTTTTCAGGTTTATCGTACTCTATTTTCTTCACGTTAAATTTTGCATAACTAAAATCACCTTCTTTTAATCTCCAGAATACTTCTGCTTCGGTTGGAATAATTACTCCGTTTTTTGTTTTGTATTCAATTGCTTTTATAATCCATGTCTCTAACCTCTTCTCATCCATATACCGCTTGGTTTCCATTTGCACAATTTCTCCGGTAGTATTAAATGTTACGATATAAAAAAGTGATAAGCCATTATAGTCAAAAGTTAGCTTGGAAGTGGTATCATCAATCGGAGTCCACTGCAAGTTTTTACTAGGCAAGAGATTGGTTGGGAACCAAACACTTTCTGCAAGCCATCGAAGTAATTCCCCTTGATTATACTGATCTCCATGTACGTCCACCACATTAATAACAGAGAATAATGTTGCCACAAGCCTTCCTTTGTCACCGATATACATATCTCGTGCAACAAACATGCTGGTTGTACCTTTCCAGATAAACCCCGGCTTCTCAGTTGTAAAATATTGTTCACCTTTAATCGCTACCCAATCCTTTTTTAAGTCAGTTTTAAATTGACCATCGTGTGTTAGTCGTACATAACTAATGTAGGGTTGATACTCTTTTAAAACATGCTTAAAATAATGCTTTACCGGATCGGGTAAACCTTCCAGTTGTTGGTAGTTAAATTTCTTGCCAGAAATATTCTTTGATTGAGCAAATAATTGTTTTACCTGCCTATTGAATCGGTTATAAAGATTTATTTTTCCAGCAACGAGTGTTAGTGCAATAACGGCAACGGGAATTAATATGTAATGCATAATTTGTTTTTGTTTCATAATGAGTCAATATTGATTTTTTAACTGTGGCATTTTTAAAACCTTGGTGAAATAAAGATCAAAGTTGTATTTCGAAGAATCAGAATATTTCGAGCTATTATCGTTAGCGGGCAAAATCTTTTGAAGCCTGATACAGCCAAACCATCTAAAAAAAATAACAATGCAAATCCAAACCCACTTGTCAATGTTATGGTTGGTAACTGCATACTTTAGGCTGAGTTTGGTCATAACTAATTCAGTTTTGCTTGCATGGGTATTTGTAGTCCTTCGTTTCTTGCAAAACCAAAGTAGCTGATTATAATCGCGGCCGAAACCACAGCCAGTCCAAAATAGTAAGGGTCATAGTGTGAGCCATTATTAGGAAAGATATTTACAGCCATATTAATGGAGGTATGACAAACAATTACCGCAAATAGACTTTTGTTCGTCTTGTTATAAAGCCAAACCATAATTATTCTTAGCGCAACAGTGCCCATACATTGCCAAAAAATCCAGGTCGCATTTCTATGTGTTTGTAGGTATGGAATAATATGCCAAATAGCCCAAATAGTGCCGATTACCAACGCTGCTGATATTGCCCCGAGACGTTTCTGCAAAGGCTGTGTTATAAACCCAGTCCAGCCTACCTCTTCCCCGATGGAACCAATAAAAAAGCTGAAAGCAAAAATAATAGTAGCTGAAAATTTAATTTCAGGTTTAGGTAGATCGTAATGAAGAAAAACCATTAAGAGGTATGATAGAAATAGAAGAACTGGTATGAGTAAAATCGCAACGAGCAACCACCATTTATTTTTAATCTTGTTAAAATCCCAAACTTGGTTTAATAACATTTTCAAATCCCCCTTTTTCCCACCCCCACTTGTCAGAATAATAGCAGCAAGCATGGGACATAAAAACATCAACGCACTTATTGGAAGTTGAATGGGAATCAAATTTGAAATATCCACAAAAGCTCCTAATACCCAGAAAGGGATTGACAATAAAGTGACAAGGATAAAATAGTTTATGATGACAATTTTTTTTGAAGTAGTTCTCATTTGCTTCTCACTTTACAAAGCCTAAAACTGGCCAATGATTTGAAATTTCATAGAAACACAAGTACTACTAACAGCATAGGGGACACCAAAGTCCATTACATTTAACGATATCTTAAATAGTGCCAACCAACCCGTGTGACTTACATTTCCAGAACAATGGGATTCAGTGATATATTAATACACTGACAACGTGTATAACCAATTGCACATAGCGATGTATCATGTCTATTTAATTGCTCAATTAAACCTTATTAGTCGATACCCTCTAGTGCATCGCTTAAGATTGTTTAGAACTTGTCAGGTGGTGTAGTAAAGAGGTTTACCAGCTTTGTCATAGATATATTTCTCTTTTACACGACCAATGGCAATCCCCTTGGGGTCGTATAAAAATCCGTTGGAGAATGAGCCGATGTGTTCGCCAGATGCACTGAATAAATGCTTGTCGTCATTACAATACGCTTTGTAAATCCCGTTGGGATCGTAATACTTTGTCATGAGTTTATAAACTGTTTAATGTTGCAATAGGTTTACATATTTACGGATTAGATGGAAGTTTTGAAATGTTTACGGGAGTAGGCTCTGCGCTGGCCGGCATAACGTTTCTAAAGGGCAGTCAATTGGTCTTGGCAATATAGATTTACGTCTAAAATTTTCCGTGTGGTTTTCATCTCCAAAAAAGATAGTATCAGCGAAGATTAAGTAATCGACATTGAGCCCGATATGGTAGATAGGTAGGTTCAATAAAAATAAACACACAACGATATCAGCAATCGGTTAAGAAATTATGTACCGAATATGCAGAACATTTTTTTGGCGCGTGGGCTATTTGAATCTTCACGCGTAAAAAAAAACATCCAGTCTTATAAAAATGATTCATTGCACGAAAAAGTACATTTAACGAATAATTAACATTAGGCATCACTAAAATATTTCCCTCAACCTGTTCTACGAGCGGAGCTGCAATGCGGTAGTTAAAAAATTAGTTTCTGGAAATGGATTGCGGAAAGCATTGATAGTGAAACAACGGATATTGTATTCTCATGATGACGATCTCAGCTCGTAAATCAACATCCTATTTTGGAAACATAAAATTAACTTGACCTACATTGAGCTTCGGATTGTTTTATTTCCATTGATAATATTACATCATAAAATTTCCTTTTTTTTATGGGCGAACCCATTCCATTAGATTTGAACTTATTTTTTAATCTATGGATATCGTAAGTGTATTTATTAATTTAAAACTAAGGGTCAAACTACTTTTTGCATTTGGCTCCATTCTTATTTTAACCGTTCTTCTGTTTCTGAAATTCTTCCAAACACTGAATAAAGTTGATTCCTATCAACGCGTTAGTGAAAAGGTTGATGCTGTCAATATCCATTTATTAGAGATGGATGCCGCTGCTCAATATTTTATATTCGAAGGGTATAAAAGACCGGACTTCCATGAACATGATAAAAGCCAGTTTGTAGAAGTTTATGCTCAAAATCTATTACTCGTTAGAGAAGAGTTGCAGTTTATAGAATCAGCAAATTTATTGAACACCGTTTCTACAACAGAAGTAATATTGCAGTCTCTCGATAGTCTGGATACTAAATTTAATTTATTGATAACTCTTTTGAAAAAAAGAGGGTTCAAAGATTTTGGGTTAGAGGGCCTACTTCGCAAAGCCATCCATTCTGTTGAAAACTCATCGTTTCCATATGACAAAGCAGACATGCTTACGTTAAGAAGGCATGAGAAAGATTTCTTTTTGCGAAAGGATATCAAGTATCAAAATGAATTCGATGCAAAATTTGATCGGTTCGTTAGTTATATTCAGACAACACCCAGCAATGCGGAGCGAGATGCTATCCTTGCAGATCTTCGGGATTATCAAATGCTATTTAGTTATGTTGTTGATATCGATAGAAGAATTGGGCTCAAGGAAACAGATGGTTTTAAAGGTCAGATTAATGCTGATCTCATTAAGCTTAAAGGATCGATACAGTCACTAAGATTACATATCAAAGATATCAGCAGTTTTTTTAAACAAAGTGCAATCACTACCCTGATTATGCTCTTTGTAGCGCAACTTACTTTAGGAGTTATTCTTACCATCGTTTACTCTGATGTTATTACCAAAGCAATTAAAGAACTTAGAAATGCAATGAAGAGTTTGTCGGATGGAATTTTCCCAACGAAACTCATTGTAAAAAGTAACGAAGAGATTGGAGAGACAAAATTAGCGTTCAACCAACTGCTTGATCGCATGAAAGCTGCCCAGAATTTTTCGGAAGAACTTGGAAATGGTAAACTAAAAGCTGCATACGATCTAAACTTTAAAGACGATATACTTGCCCGCTCATTAATTAAAATGCAGATACAACTTGTCGATGCCTCTGAAAAGCAGGAGATTATTAACTGGAATAATTTGGGGTTAGCTAAGCTTAACGAAATACTAAAAACAGAGAACTCGGAAATTCATGTATTAGGCGATAAGATTATTAATCTATTGGTTAAGTATCTGAATGCTAATCAGGGAGCCATCTATGTTATTCACCAGAGTGAGAGTGAACACTATGCCGAGCGAATTGCTACATACGCTTACAACAAAAAGAAATTTATAGATCAACGCATTGAAGTTGGGCAAGGGCTTATCGGACAATGTATGCTGGAGAAATCTACTATCGTTTTAACCGACATACCTTCTGAGTTTATTAAAATTACCTCTGGTTTAGGTGAAGCCGTTCCTAGCTTTATTATCATCTTACCTCTCATTATTCAAAATAGAATTGAAGGAATTGTTGAGCTTGCATCGTTTCAAAAACTAAAGTCTCATCAAATTGGATTTTTAGAAAGAATAGCTGAGAACATCGCATCTATATTGGCCAATAAAAAAATAAATTCCGAAACGGCACATCTGTTGGACGATGCGCGCCATCGTGCCCAACAACTCGCTTCACAAGAGGAAGAGATACGTCAGAATGCGGAAGAGATGCAAGCCATTCAGGAACAATTAGAAAGAGAAAAAATGTCAATGGAAGGAGAAATTACGTTGTTGAAATCTATGCTGCAAAATCAACTTAGTAACGCGTAAGCAGATTCGTTTACGCCCTATTAAAGTAGACTACTATATTGCTTTAAGAATAACGAGTGGATAAAATTCCTTTATTCAATGTGAATTAACATTTCAAGATTAGATTCATCTTGTTCATTCCATCAAAGAAAGAATTGTGGTTAAGCCTGATCAGTACCTCTGAACCCATTACAAAATATTTTGACGTGAGCTAATGGAAGCAACATTTGAAAAAAGACTGATCGTTTTTATGATCAGTCTTTTTTACGTGGTCATCGTTTATTTTTTAGACCAAATTTCCTACACTCTTCTACCAAGTCTTAAATTGTAGTGAGTATACTCACCTAATACTATCAATCTCATCTAACTTAAGATAAGAAAAGGGTAGAACTTTAATCTAACTAAAGTGCTCATTTTATTTAGAACACTTTTCTCGTATAGGGAAACTCCTATTGAACAAGCGCGTTTATTTTTTCTTTACCATTATGCTTTGGTATCCTGCCTTCTGTACCTAAGAATTTTAGCAAATCAGCATTAAGCCTTTCCTTTTGAGTATAAAACAAACCATGCGGTTCGCCTTCATACACGATGTAATGGTTGTTTGGAATTAACTGGGCAGACTGATTGCTGGTGGCAAGGATAGGAACATTCTTGTCTTCATCGCCATGGATGATCAAGGTAGGAACATGTATTGTCTGCATTTCATTTCTAAAATCAGTAGTAGAAAAAGATTTTGCACATTCTTCCGTAGCGCGCGGTGAGGCAACAGATCCCAACTGACGATAATATTCCAAAAGCGAATTACTCAAAGGTTTCTTCAACATGCTCACTCCAAAAAATGTTTTTCCAAATTCATCGAGAAAACCGATGCGATCATTTTGAATTTGGTTCGCCATACCATCGAATGTTTCCTGAGGTATACCGTCCGGATTACTTTCTGTTTGAAGCATGTAGGGAGCAATCGATGAAATCAACACGACCTTAGAAACGCTCTTTCCTCCATGTCTGCTAAAGTAGCGAACCACCTCGCCTCCGCCCATTGAAAAACCAACGAGTGTAACATCCTCGAGCTTTAGCTGATCGATTAATGCTTTTAGGTCATCAGACAAAGTATCATAATCATATCCATCCCAAGGCTGTGATGATTTTCCGAATCCGCGTCTGTCGTAAGCAATAACGCGATGACCGTTGCTCACTAAATCATTCATTTGATATTCCCACATTTCTTTACTTAATGGCCAACCGGAAATCAATATCACTGGTTTACCACTTCCATAATCGCTGTAATTTATATTTACAGGTTGCCCGGATTTGTCTTTACTTGTTTCGATGTAGCTCATTGTGTTTTATTTTTGTTGTTAGTTGCTACGAAGGATGCTTCACTCCTATAGCGTATATATAAATCTCTTTTACTATTTCTAATCATTATCTCCAGCGGTGCTGTAAGAATTGTTCTCCTCATCTTCACTTCCATTGTCCTCCGCCTCGTCATCTAGTTCAGCTCCCGGAATATCAAGGTCCCTCCCAGAAACATCATCATCAAAATCCTTTTCATTCCGTAGTCCCGGTGTCTCATTCAATTCTTTTTTCCTTGATGGATCCTCCGGATCTAAATCACTCTCTTCCTTCAGTCGATTATAAATATCCTCACTTGGCGGATAAAGAGGATAGCCCGGAAAGGAATTCTTCTCGTTCGGATCTACCTCAAGCTGATGATCCTTTTTAGTAGAGACAGGTAATACTGATTTATTTTTTTCCTTAGTTGTTTTCATTTTATGCTTTGGTCAGTTACAATATTCCAAAAACTTCTGTAACGCTGAGTTGTTGTTTTTTAATCAACGGCATTGTAACACGCTTCTTCGCACTCACGGCAAAGTATGGCGCATTCTACACAATGTTGGTGCTCATGTGCTTCGCATTCTGTTGCACATGCTTTACACGCATCGGCACAATCCTGAAAGAGTGTGACCTCGATGTGACCGTCTTGAATTGCTTTGTAACACGCGCTAGCACATTCCATAGAAAGTCTGGCGCACTCATACAAGCCTTCTTCTCTGCATTTTTCAGCGTTTAGCGTACATTGCTCTGCGCACCTTTTACACAGATCAATAACTTCTTGATCTGAACGTTGTGTTGTCATATTATATTTTTTTAAATTATTGAATCAATATGGATAGCAATCCCTTTACACTTTCTATTAGATATACAGACAAAAACATGCCGTAAGACAAAAGTGTTTCTGGATGAATGCTATGAGATGTTTTAAGGACTTCTGTAGAGATAAAGAAGGAGCTGTAGAATTTAATGCCGATGCGAATAAATCGGACACACTACCAACATATAACAAATAGTTCTGAAGAAAAGGAAAAGCAACGTAGAATTAAATTCTAATGTGTAGACTTTGATTCTCAAGGGAAAAAATGATTTCGATGGTATGGCCTTGTTTTATCCTTTCACACATTGGCACTTCGTTTTCTATAACGTTAACAAGGCTCACATGGTGTGAGAGAAAAATTTAAATTAAGATAACATGGAAGTTAAAAGCTTAGTCGGTGGATTGTTGGCAGGTGCCGCAATTGGTGTTGCGATTGGAATTCTATTAGCGCCCGCTAGCGGTCGCGAGACAAGAGGTAAAATCATTAAACGTTCCAAAGTTTTGGTAGACGACTTGAAAAATGTTGTTCAAGGCAGGGAAGCATATTTAAAACATCAATCAAAAACAGTGGTTGACGATGGTGCAAGATGGATGAAGGAAGATCTCCTCAATTAGTAGAATCACTCTCCGGCCTAATGAAACACGCAGCGTGAACGAAAAGTAATGCAAGCGTATTGTTCATTTTAAAACATGCATGAATGTGTGGACGCTCGTTTCTTCAGTGTAAAAACTTATGAATAAAAAGGAAAAGATAAATCGTGAGCTATCCACAGCTGCGGAAGGGGATATGCTTACTTAAAAGATAAACGAAGATTTTAATAATCAAAAGCCGAAATCTAGTGATCCGAATCTTGGATCAGGTATAAGATATTCCTGTGCTCGGCATACTGAAGTAAAGGTAATTAAGGCAGGTAAATGCCCAAGATGTGGAATGGAATTAGTGCAAAGAAAATAACGCTTTGTGATTCTATTTCTCTGCTGAATCGATTTTGAGGTTTCGCTCTCACGCCATCACTTGCCCTCAGTATTCTCATCCATCAACAACATCAAGTTGTTAGTCACATAGTCACATTATTTACAAATATCGATGTCCCTAAAATGACATTGATAGCGAGAATCAATAATTACTTTTTCATTATCCAATTCATCGTTATCATTGCAATTATTACAGATGATAATGAGCAGCGCACTTTTTTATTTTTATGGAGCATTCCTCATCTTATGTGGAATCGTCTCTCTGATTTTCATTGGATCAAAAGCAAAAACAGCTTTAATGTCGGGAGGATTGTCTGGGCTGCTATCTATTTTAATTGGTTATTTTATCAGCATCGGTTCTGGCTACGCTTCCGTCTTCGGCATTATTTTACCGGCAGCATTATTCATTGTGTTTGCCTGGCGAACGGCCAAAACATTGTTTCGAATTTTCGATCTCCTCGCAAGTAAAGGTGATAAAAAAGAACTCCATGGAAAGGGTATTGCTTTTTTGATTATCAGCCTTATGGCCATCACCTCACTTGTGGTTGTAATTCTTCAAGTAACCAAGATTATGTAATAGGGTCGATTCAATTCATTCGACCATATATGCCTTTCAAAATCTTTCTCTTTGCTAAATCACTCAAGGATTTTGGTGCTCAACAAAACCAGTTTATTATTAAGATAATTCAACGCGTGTTTATCTAAGGTGCGCGTGATTTTAATCTGTACGCATCATAAAGATCAGCGACCCGAAAACCGATGACACCGATCTGTATTAAAATGCATCTCGAATTTGAATTGCAAGAGCAACCAAAAAATACCTTACCGCATTTTTAAAATTGCGGATGCCTCGTCTATTTGTTTGGTGTATCTGATCACATTACTTGCCGCGATTTCAATTTGCTCCTGTGCTTCTTTCCAGTTTCGTTGTTCAATACCTTCGCGAATTCCCGGCAGAGTTTTTACACCGTACCCTGTATAATATCCCGGTGCATAAATAGAATGTCTGAACCATGGCCTGCGAGGCAATCCTGCATCGAGCATCAATTTTTGTTCTGCTGTGAAAAGCAGAGAATTTAATTTCACAAGATTTGTGTTTGGAGTTGGATTGGCCTTGAGTAATTCTGCATAAGCATTGGCGCTTTTTTCGAGACTTGCGACAGCATTTTGCAGATTGCTAAAGTTTAAAAATGGAACAGTACCTTTTGACTTCGGCTGAATAAACGTTTTGGTTGGATCGCTTGCCAGCTGATAACGATTTTCAAGAATCATTTGATTTTCAACTTCTGTTGATTCGCGCATATTATCTACCAGTGACGTTAGCTCATTAACATATTTGTTTAACGTTTTGTGAAAGCTTTTAAAATCAAAAGGCAATGTGTTTGCATTTACTAAACGGAGTGTAATGTGCCCGCAGGTATTCGCCAGAGCAATGCCATATTCAAATTTTGGATCTTTAAATCGTTTATAAAGGTCGTATGAATCGTAAATGGAATGATACTCTCCACCATCGTCTTCACCACCAAAGCCAATGTTAAGTGCGGGTATTCCTGAATGCTGAATGAAGGGACTGTAGTCTGAACCTGAACCCAACGCACCAATGGTCATTGAGGGAGAGCTGAGAATTTCTTTCTTCTCCTTAGCAGATGAAACATCGGCAGCCATGTACGACTTCCTTCTTTCAAGTACACTCACCCCCGTTTGAGGATCTTTTATATCTCGCGCGACATCGCTTACTAGTTGTTCAAGTGTGTGCGATCCGTCTGCAAACAAAAAACCTCTGCCGTTGCTATCTGTATTGATGTAAGCCACAACTTTTGCCTGTAATTCCTTAGCGTGATGTTCCACCCATTCCGTTGAACCAATCAATCCGGGTTCTTCACCGTCCCATCCACAATAAACGATGGTGCGCTTTGGCTTCCATCCGGCTTTTGCCAACTCGCTCATACCGCGTGCTTCTTCCATCAGCGCTACCATTCCACTGATCGGATCATTCGCACCATTAACCCACGCATCATGATGATTGCCACGAACTACCCATTCGTCTGGAAATTCACTGCCTTTCATTTTAGCAATTACGTTATGGCAGTCCACCAACTTCCAATCAAACTGTAAATTCAAATGTACCCGAATCGGACCAGGCCCTACGTGGTAGGTAATTGGTAAAGCACCACGCATGTACTCTGGTGCAACAGGTCCACCAAGTGCCTTCAACAGCGGTAGAGCATCTTCGTATCCAATAGGAATTACGGGTATATGAATTAAGTTATCTGCCTGGGTTCTTTCAAGTCGAACAGCATTTTCAGTTGCTCCAATATTGGGTGTTAATGGATCGCCCGGGCGAACCGGAAGGTCTAGAACAGATCCGCGTTGGGCACCTAAAGGCGACCTGAAAGGACCTTTCGGATATACATCTCCCTGATAGTATCCATCATTTTGCGGATCAGAATAGATGATGCATCCGATCGCTCCTTTTTCTTCTGCTACTTTAGGTTTTATTCCTCTCCATGAGCCACCATATTTAGCAATCACAATCTTTCCTTTTACATCGATACCCAGTTTTTCCAACTCATCATAATCACTGGGCACACCGTAACCTACAAATACTAATTCAGCTGTAACGTTTCCATCTGCTGAGAATCCATGGTAGGTGGGGAGTTGTTCTTTTGTTTGACCGCTGGTGGCGTCTTCTTTTAATGCAGGTTCCGCTAACTTCGCGGTGTATCTGGTTGGTGCCGTCATTTCCAACACGCGCACCTTGGGCGTAGGAAATAAAACTTTAAACGTTTCGATCTCCGCCTCGTACCCCCAACTTTTGAATTGGTCACGCATCCATTCTGCATATTGTTTACCCATCGCAGAACCTAGGTGATGAGGATGAGCCGAAAGATATTTCATCCATTGGTCAAGATTGGACGCTTTGAGGTAACTATCATATTGCGTTTCAAGTGCATGCTCTGTTTTTGCCGACTCTTGTGTAAAACCCTGAATTGAATTTTGAGTAAAGGCATGCATAGATGCCAACAGAAATGAAATTAAAAAGATGTTCTTCATAACAAAAGTTTAGGATGGTGAGATTGGTTTAAATGTAACGATAATCATCCGACTGCTCCAACGCTTGTTACATAACCGGCATGGCTTAATTTTTTTTGCGTCACTTTCACCCACCAGTCATAGATCCACTCCGGTCTTCCTGAATATCTGTTACCTATTAATCTGGTTCAGGAATTTAGAATTGGCTATTTTAGCTGGATGAAATCACGCTTGAACTTTTACCTTTTCATCGCTGCGCTGGTGATCCTCGATGCGGTGTTGATACGTAGTCCGAATCTTTTGGGAAAGATTGGATTGTTGATTTATAAATATCATTATCTGCGAACATTCCCGAAGGCATTATTAACAGTCTTCCTGGTGGTTGGTGTTGCCACTGTATTTTCAGAGACCATCCGGTTTGCTGTGCAGAAAGGATTATTAAAAAATCTTGTGGGCAAGGTGTTGTTCTTTCTGCTCACTGCCTTGTCAGTTGCGCTTGCAATAAAAGTAGGACTTGATTTCTCTTCCGGAACGTATGGACATACAGGTCTTCGCTTCCGCTCGGGTGCTTACTTGGCACCAGCAATACTTACTTTAGTATTTGTGTATGGATGGTTGACGTTGCCTAAAATAGCAGTGCCGTTTCCCGAATCTCCTATGATTAATGAGGAAGATAAGTCCAGTATTAAGTAGCAGAGTTCAACACTGTCATCTTTCCTATACCCCGAATTGTCTCAAATGATGGTCATTATGTTTGTATGCCACATAACCAATTTGTTCTTGGGTCATTTTTCCATAAAAAGGATGAATAAAATTTTCATTCGTAAAATGTTCATACTTTTCTAAAAGTGCAATCCATCTCATTTTCTCATCGGCAATATCACCACTTGTTTCACTAATGATAAGATCAGGTATTGTGGGACTATTTCGTTTCAATGGATTATCATCTTTTAAAAGACTACGCAAAGCCATTTTGCCAAATAGCCTTCCAATAAAAACCTGCTTATGCGTTTTATTTCCCAAAACCATTTGTTCCCATAAAGTGCAATGCTTTATCATTTGATAAACATTCATTTTGCCCCATTGGGCAGTGCTACTTTCGTTAAGCAAACGAATTCTTGCTATCAATTTATCACTCGTTGGTTTGTCAAATGTTGATTGCATGATCTAATAATTTTTTCTTAAAGAAAACCAAATTACCTGAATCTTAAAAAAATTGTTTTGTATCATTTAAACTGATCACCTCACTATTTTAAAACCGATGTTACCATTTTTTGTGGCACTATAAACACTCAGCCAAACCGGCAGCATCATTTCTGTACTGCGAGAATGTTTTATGTTACCTAAATCAATAATATCTTTCCATTTAAACTGCTGCAATATTTTTTCTACTTCTTTTTTTGCTTCGATGTTGTTACCGGCTATAAACATAGTGGCATCGCCTCCGCATTTGGCGGCATCAACCATTACTTCGCAGTTTACAATGTTTAATGTTTTTACGACATGCGCCAGCGGAAGAAGTTTTTGTATTTCTTCCCCTAACGAATTCGTATTTGCCAAAGAAGGAATTAACGTTGGTGGCATTCCATTTGAAAAATCTAAAGGGTTGCTAACATCAATTATAATTTTACCTGCTAAATTTTCAACTCCTGCCTGTCGCATTACTTCAATGGCCATTTCCCCTTTGGTACAGTTAAAAATGATTTCACTAAATTTTGCAGCATCGGCAAATGTTCCTTGTAATGCGTTTGCTCCACTTGCGTTTACCCACTCCGCGGCTTTTTCATTCGCGGCAGTTCGTGAGCCCATTATTACCTGATACCCTAACTGAATTAATTTTGAACCAATGGTATTTCCTACCATACCCGTTCCGAAGACTGCTATTTTTTTCATGTATATATTTTTAATTGCTGATTGCGATTCCATTTTTAATTTGAATTAGTGAGATAAACTTAAATGTTCTTTACCAACACGGTCTGCCGAAAGGGCCACCATAAATTGACAACCATAACCAGGGAATGCCGCAATCATTTTTTGTTCAAAATCTTTTCTAGTTTCATCGTTAAAAACTGCCGTGCCCTGAGTTGCAATTAAAGTATTGGAACAATAAGTAACAAAATATTTTTTTTGTTTTGCAATCGCTGAGTAATCGCAGGAAGAACCATGACCTACATAATAGGTGTCGTAGTTTTTTAGAACAGGGGCTAACGTTTCTAAATTTGCTAGCCAACGGAGAATGCTTCCGTCATTCATATACGTATGATTGTTGTTGTAAATTAAATCACCAATAAAAGCAGCTTTATTTTCATCATCCAACAACCAAATGGAATTTGCATCACAATCGCCACCTGAACCAATATCGTGTACAGTAAAGTTTAACCCAGCAATTTTAACGGACTCACCGTCTTTCACCATTTGGTTTGGATAAACCCATTTCGGAATCCATTCATTGCCGAACATACCTGACCACTGTTTATGTTTTCCCTCTTCTGTATCTTCCATTAATTTTTTTACAGAAGGTATGGAGTAAATTGGAATGTCACCTTTCGGTGAAATATTAGGGGTACCTGCAATATGGTCAGGATGCCCATGGGTGAGAAGAATGCCTGCAATTGGTTTACCCAAGCTGTTGGCTTTTTGTTTTAATGCTTTGCTGTCCGTCATGGTTAAGGTTGTATCAACAATAACCAGTTCGTTTTCTGCTTCTACAATAAAAGCATTTACTCTCATCATTGGTTCTATCGATGTGTAGGTATGAATTGTCGTTTTCATTTTATTTTGATTTAAGTTTGACTGTAATTTTTACAGTTACAAACATAAATACAGTTATTTGCCACAGCAATAGCTGTCAATATTGACAGGTTGAAAAAATTTATAGAAATGATAATTAAAGGAAAGAACGTTGCTTACCAACTGCATGAAAAAAAATACCATTGCGCAATGGATATTACTTTGCATTACATTGGCGGTAAATGGAAAAGCGTAGTGCTTTGGTATTTAAAAAATAAAACGCTTCGCTTTGCAGAGTTGAAAAAGCAAATACCGGATATAACAGAAAAGATGTTGAGTCTTCAGTTAAGAGCATTGGAAGCCGATGGGTTAATAAAAAGAGAAGTGCATGGAATGAAACCACCTGTTCGTGTTGAATATTCGTTGACTGAATTTGGCAAAACTTTAATCCCGGCTTTGGATGCTGTTGCTAAATGGGGAAGACACTTAGGGGAAAGCGAAGGGGCACTGATTAATGTTGATTAGTATTCAATGCTATGAGTTGATTTATTTGCTATGAAGATCTTCGTTCCCGAAACCGGTTGCACTACTTGGGACGGATTTCTTTTTATCTACAATTGGGTGCATCATACCCCACGCACCTACTCATTGCAAGTCGTTCAAAACAATAGCCTTTGCTTATTCAAACCTTTGCAATCGATACAAGAGGATAATAAATATTTATAGATATATTAATGGCATATAGGTAAACCGTATTTTTAGGGCATACTTCTTGTCAGTGCCAGGATGCGTAAATGAGAATAAAATAATGACATACTGTTTAGGTATAAAAGTAAAAGCCGGTCTTGTGGCCATATCCGATACAAGAATATCGTCTGGCACGAGCACGACTGTTAAAAAGAAGGTGTCGATAGTACAAAGCGACAAAACAAGTTTTTTCATTATGACGAGTGGCTTGCGCTCCGTGCGTGACAAAGCAGTTCATTATTTTGAAGAGTCAGTGAATGAAGGCGTTCACTACGATAAATTATACAAGGCCGTAAATGCTTTTGGGGAGCAGATCAAACGAGTTTATAGAGAAGACAATGACGCTTTAGCGCACGCAGGCTATCGGTTTAATCTTAATGCCATCGTTGGCGGCCAGTTGAAGAATGACGAAGAACATAAATTATTTTTGCTGTATTCTGAAGGCAACTGGGTAGAGCTCGATGAAGGAAGTCCGTATGCTATTATCGGCAACACCGGCCAAGGTAAGGCAATTTTAAATAGAGTTGTGACATCAGAGACCTCTTTAAAACAAGCGTTGAAGGCAGGCTTTCTTTCCTTTGATTCAACCCGCGTAAGTTCTAATGATGTTGAGTTTCCTATCGATGTAGTCATGTACGAGAAAGACAGTTATCAAATGGTTGAAAGCAGGTATGAATCAAATGAATTGCAACACGTAACGGCTTTGTGGAATCAGAAACTGAAAAAATCATTAGATGAAGTTCCGGAAGAGTGGCTTGAAAAAGCCTTTAAGGATAATAAGTAGCAGGCTATAAAAATTTAAGAACATGAGATTTAAAGTGTTTAGTGAATTACAGTATGAAGTGTTCATGCCCACTACATTCATCTTCAATATACAAGTAGCAAGAACCGCCAGCCAAACAGTGTTAGAAGAGAAATTGATCCTTGAGCCGTTTTTTCAGTTAGAGGAATTTTCAACCGATAATGCAGAGGGTAGATTTTTACGGTTGCAAGTAAATGATCCCGTAAATTTTAAGATCCACTATGAAGGCATTGTAGATCTTCAATACAACATGATAGACAAACAGCATTTATTAAACACCGTGCCAGTAAGTAAACTCGATGCTGATGTGATACCTTATTTGTTTCCAAGTCGCTATTGCCAATCTGATAAGTTGCAGCAACTGGCGTACAAAGAATTTGGCAAGATTGATAATATCTATGCACAAGTATCCGCCATAACCGAATGGATATTTAATAACGTGAGTTACATCAGCGGCATAACAAACTCGAGCACATCTGCCATTGATACATTAACCGAAAGGGCAGGAGTGTGCCGAGACTTCGCTCACTTAGGCATTGCGCTATGTCGTGCACTATCCATACCTGCCCGATATTTTACCGGGTATGCCTACAACTTACATCCCCCCGATTTTCATGCGTGCTTTGAAGCGCACATTGGCGGAGAATGGATATTCTTTGATCCCACTAAACTTGTGCCCGTTAACGGCCTTGTAAAAATTGCTAACGGCCGCGATGCAGCTGACGCAGCTGTAGCAAGTATTTTTGGAAACACCCGATGTAATTTTATACAGGTAGGCTGCGAATCACTCGATGCAAATTTTGAACCTTATTACATTACTAACGCGGTGAAGCAAGAGAATGGATTGTCGTATCGGTGAAATGGATTGATGCTCCGAAGAGTCTTCTACCTCTCGAACTCTCACAGAATCATCGAACAGAATTTTCACCTTTCACAACTGTTAGTCATAATTGCTATCAGCCTCAGATTTACAATTCCAATATGCTTCCATATGTTTTATCACACTCACATGCGTGTGAAAGAAGAAACTGTTTAAATTTTTCACTGCCTGGAACATCCTTTGCACATGGTTTGATTATATAAAAATAAAAGGGCATTACATAACGGGCTAGTTATTAGGCATAATCAAATTCATTTGCTGCTGACTTTGCAAAATAATCATTTACAACAACCTATTTGGAAGATCTGGGCATCCAAACAATTCCTAGATATTTCATTTTCGATAAACGTGGAATTCTTGTTAATAGCAATGCCCCAAGACCGTCAAGTTCTGAAACGGAGAAAGAGTTGATTGAACTTGCTGAATAGAACGCAAAAAAATTATAGCGCAAAACTTTACGCTACGTTCATGATAATCCATGCAGGGGAAAGCTACAACTGGTAAACCAATCTGAAGATTATATTTACAGGTCTGCTGGATTATATGCAACGGAAAACAAGGCAAGTACGAAGTAACAAGTTACATACGGAGGCGATGTAGTTGGCGAAAAGAATCGTCAGGCGAAATCAACTTAGCATCAATCCCTAACAATGCAAAATTAGTAAAAGCATTCGGTACACTTAGTGCTGGCACTTTAGCAGGAGCCGCATATCAGTTGCCAGAAAAAGCTGTATTATTTTATGCCACCGATGACACTACTGTAAATGCAACTGTTGAAAAGTTGATTACTGATACTGGATTTAATGCTGTTAGGGTGGGAGGTATCAATCAATCTATTCGGATTGAAGTATTTGGAGATCTGCACGAGTTTGGTGCATTAGGTAAAACTGTGACAGTTGCAGAAGCAAAATCAAAAATTTAATTGTAATAACTAAAATAAAAGAAATTCAAAGATGAAAAATATATTTTTAGGCTTTATAGCGATCGCAGCAATTTGTACAACTACTAATAGCCTTAATGCACAATCAAATGACAAAGCAGCAATTGAAAAAATAATGCAAAATTATTTTGCAGCATTAAATGCATCGGATGCAGACAACGTGGTTTCTCTATTTAAAAGTAATGGAGTTTTACAAGCAGATAGCGCCCCAACGGCTTCTGGAATCGAACAGTTGAAAGGAACATTCCAGTATGTGTTTGATAATTTTACGTATACTTTAGCACAAACTATTGATGAAGTAAAAGTAGAAGGCAAAATGGCTTATGTTGTTTCTACATCAAAAGGTTCATTTATTATTAAAGCAAGTAAGAAAAAAGTAGAGGATGACTATAGAGAATTATTTGTATTAAAAAAAATAGAAGGTGAGTGGAAAATTTCTCAGTATATGTATAATAATTGAAAGTAATTGTTTAAGCCGAACAGAAGTAATTTTTGTTCGGCTTTACATTATATTAATTTATTCTCAGACTCTCCCACCTTGGTAACTCTTACGGAACAACCGAAGATAGTCTCTACCTCATGAAAGACTTACGTCTTGTTCAGTTGCTATTGATGTTTTATATAAGGTACTTGATTCCTTTCCTTAAAATCGATTTTTTCAAAGTTCGTCATCACTCATTTTTATATAATTATAGTAATGGGTTAAAAGTATATTTCAATAAATGACTCACAACGGGTTTGGCAGTGGCGAAGAAGGGGAAATAGAATTCCGTCAACACCGCCTTTTTAAAAATTTACAATACAATTACTAATCTTTAATTAATGCCGTCTCCTTTTTTGCCAATGCCATGTTGGCGGTTCGTTGCTTCTGTCGAGCACATTAACTAGTCGATGACTTTCAGCTAATAGAATTTACTAATTACAATAGGTTTTAGACGTAGAAATATAATAATCATGTTAAAGATAGATTGAACTCCCAACCAAATCATAATGCTGGGCATCATCCAAAAAATTCTTTCCCAACTTAACACCCTCCCCGAAATGAAAATCATAATTTGGGGAATTGAAATAAAAATAAGTAAAGGTAAAAGTCTCAACAAAACATTTAGTGTCAAACGTAAAACGATTTTATTCCGCCATTTTATTTTGTCTTTTATTGACTTTATACCAAAGTAAAAAGTAGCAATCATTAGCAGCACCATGAGTAATTCCAAATAAGTTGATAGCTGTATTCCTACACTTGGTGTGTTTCCATTGATGATTTCCAATATGCCTTGAGAGAACGAACCATAATCCTGAAATGCATTTAAGCCACTGTTAAATAATATTACTACTCCAACTCCTTTTTCTAAGATAAGCATCTGTTCTGATTGGTATGTCCACAGAATTCCAGTATGGGTTGCAATCCTTTCGTTATTTATAGACCAGCCCATTCCATAAGAACTACCAGATTTTTTAGATGGAGTAAGCATAAGCTGTATATTTTCAGCGTTTAATAAACTTGCTCCATTGCTTTCCCCTTTATTTAAAAATAACATAAGCCATTTAGCCATGTCATCGGCAGTAGAAGTCATTCCTGCCGAACCTTCCACAAACCAATTAAGCTCTTTCATTTTTCTCGGTATTCCAAAAATGAAATTGTATCCTTCAGCAAGATCTCCTCCATTTGAAGTATAAAAGTCTTTGGTCAAGGCAATATTCTTAGTGTTTTTCATTCCCAAAGGTTCACAGATGTTTTTAGCTAAATATTCTGAAAAAGATTGTTTGCTAACCAATTCTACAATTCGAGCCAAAATTTGATAGTTAGGATTGTGATAATGAAATTTCTCCACGGGTTCATAATTAAATTTCAATCCATTCAGTCGTTCAATTGAAGCGTCAAGATTTAGCGGCTGCTCTCTGTACTGCATTTCAGAAAATAGTTTATCCGTGAGACCACTGGTTTGATTCAATAATTTCCTAACGGTAATTTGGGACGTTAATTGTGGACAGGATGGATAATACACTGAAATTGGTGCATCAAGAATAATTTTACCACCTTCAACTAATTGCATTATTGCCAATGCTGTAAATGCTTTACTTAATGATGCAATGGCAAATGGGGTATTTGCCGTAAGGTCTTTATTGCTTCCAGATTTTCCATATCCTTTGGAGAGTAGTATTTTGTCATTTGTAACGACAGCCACTGTAAAACCAGGAATATTTCCTTTCTCAAACTTTGATTGTAAATAATTATCAATTTTTTGAGTGAGTTGTTCTTCTTGCCCATAGCAAGAATGTGAGTTGCCGAGAAACAAAATTATGACAATAGAGCAATAGTGAATAAGAAATTTACGATGTGATTTCATGCTTTATGATTTAAAATCACAAGGTCAAATATTCGTAATGAAAAGTCATTTACATAGGTAAAGAGAATACTTATTTTTTTGAAATTATTTTTCTAATTCGGCTCAATTGGGTTGGACTAATGCCCAAATATGATGCAATGTGATATTGAGGAATAATCTCTTCTAAATTCGGATAGTCTTTTTTAAATAGAAAATATCTTTCAGTTGCATCAAGAAGCGCTACTTCAAGTTCTTTACGCTCATTGAAAACAAAATAATTTTCAGCAAATTTTCTTGCAAGTCTTTCTAAATCTAAATGAGCATTATACAGTTCCAATATTTGTTTATAATTAGCAACAAATATTGTACAATTGGTAAGTGCTTGCTGAGAATATAAACTTGGTTTTTCGGTAATCAAAGAAGAGTAACTGCCTATAATAGACGGAAACGTAAAAAACCGCTTTGTATAATCTTGACCGATTTGATTGGTATAAAATGCCCGTACAACACCAGAATTTAAAAATGCCCACTCTTTCGCTTTCTGTCCTTCACGGATAAAATAGTCTCCTTTGTTTAATTCTTTTAGTGTAAAGAATGGCATCAGCTCATTCCAAGTTTTTTGTTGAATTGGATAAAATGTATCTAAAAATAATTTAAAATTGTCCATTTGATTATTCTTTGGCGATAGTTGTATTTTGTAATCACCGCCCATGTTTTGCGGCTTAGCGATGTGGCGGATTTTTAGCACCAAAGTTCATAAAGTAGAACAGAGATGCAATTGGTGTAAACAGCGATTGCAATATACTTAACGAACCGTTGTTTACGATGCCCATACCTAGAGTGGTGCGAGAGTCGAACCTCATGCGTGAAAAATTCCATGAGACTCTCCACTCGATTTCGAGACGTGGTTTTTTTCCGACAGTCACATTGTTTTTTACAAAGCAAGTCCGAATATAAAGTTGCAATAAAAACCTTGCGAATTAACTGTAGGGCCACCTTGAAGCGTAAAACTATTTGTCGTCCATTTTGTGGATTTGGCAATTGGAATAAAATAGCCTGACCGCAATCCAAAATTCAAATTCTTACCAAATTTTTTATTCACAAAAGGAGTTGTTGCAAAGTGCACTCCTACATTGCCGGTATACCCCTCCGTTGCTATATGCTGCTGGTTTACACCACCAGCTAAATAACTATTAAAGGTTTGGTTCGAAGTGTTGTTTTTTGATAGTCTTACGCCAAACCAAGAGTAAACAATACCTCCAAATGGAATTAACTGAAACTTTGGTTTGTTCGCTAAAACAATACCTAATGACGTTCCAACTGTTGTGCCTCTCATAGAATTTGTATTGCTACCTTCTGTTTTATTTGCTGAATAAGTTGAATAATTAAATAAAGTCGCAAAGTGTAGTTTTGGAAATATGGTATAAAATCCACCACCTCTGGAAAAATAAACGTTGTCTAATTTCATAAAGCCATTGCTTTGGAGTCCTGTATTTAACGCTGAAAAGTCGGGTGTCTGAAAGCCAAGCATACTATGAATAAATACTTTTTTGGGCGCAATTGTTTTTGTATTCTCTTTTGATTTTTTTATTTCTTGTTCCGAAGGCGTAAAGATTACGCTCATGATATTATTTTCATTATTGGCAGCAGGCATTCTTTCAAGTAAGTATAAATACTGAGGATGCATGTGATGAGGAAATAAATTTTTCGGGTCGTCTGGATAAACTTTTAAGTATTCATCGGTCGGCAACAATACAATAGTGGTACCCGTCCTCACATAATGATTGCTGCTGTAATATACCGGAGGACTAAAATTTTTAATATTTTGTTTTACTATTTTAGACGTCATTTCTCCTAAATATTTTTCATAGTTTTTTTGTGCTTTTCGAGTTGGCTTGTCTAATTTTTTGTAAACATGTTTCAGTACAAGATTCGAAGGAAATTTTTGCTTTTTAATAAGTTCTTTCGCGTTAATGAAAGGATTTACATTGTTAAAATCTTTTAAGGTTTGAATAGATATTGGCATTTCCGGAACCCAGTCAGCGGCATTAACAACATTGTAACCCCATCCACCTTGTGTCATAGATTCATATTCATAGGCGTAATACAAGTTGCCAGGCTTAGGCGCTGCGCTGCAATAAGTTTTAAAAAGTATGTCTTTCGGAAGTTGACCTAGCTGCTGTAAATTATATAAATAAGATGTTAGTAAAAATGAAATTGCTCCTCCTTGACTGTGTCCAATAATTAAAAAATCTTTTGTGCCTTTTTGATAGAGTTCTTTAATTTTAGGAAGAATTTCTTTTGAAAGATAAGCCGTACTAATTAACCAGCCCACGTGAACGGCTGCTTTAGGATTTGTAGCCAGCTGATAATTGAATACCTCGTCACCATTTAATTTCAATTCTCCTTTTGCAGGTACCATTGCTGAATAAAAATTACCTAACCAACTTTCAGGTTTTAAAGTTGTACCTCTAATACTTATAGCCGCTACATTTTTATCGGTTGTCCATAAGTCCCAAAGATTATCAAGTCCTATAGGCTGAGATTGATAAATCATTTTAAAACTACTTGGTTCAGGCACATCCTTATAATAGTCAGGGACTGCGGTAGTCCTGGCGGAAATAAGCATTAGTTCCTTATACTCATCTTTGTCGAAGCCAGGCTTGAGTTGTTGTCCCCAAACTGTGAATGTAATAAGAGAGAAGAAAAAAAGAAGAGTTGTCGATTTATGGATCATAATTAATTTTTGTCAAAGGTAATGCTTCAAAATATCGCCTGTCGGTTTTAACGTTACTGCCAGCGTTTGTGCATATGCAATGGCTTGTTCGAAGCGCTTCACGTCCCACGAAACCAAACGTATATTGAAAAACTAAACAACAAATCTAAACTGAACCCCGCTATTGATTATGAATTTTGTGTGTGCCCAACATCAGCGGAGGTATCGAAGATACCTAGTATTTAAAGTGTGAAAGTCTCTCACCGACAAGTTGGTGAAGCCTGTAGCACTCGCAAAGTCTGTCTCGATGTTTATCGGGAGTGGTGTGAGAGGCGAAGCTCATCGGTGAAAAACCCAGTGAGGTCCTCTACTCGATTAGCGGTTCGTTGTTCTCCTCGCCTAGTTTTTTTCAACTATTAAGCAGATGTCTTCAATTTCTAAAACACTTCCATCAATCGCCTTAATAATTGATGTGCGGTTGGTTTCACTGATTGTGTTAAACCCGAAATGCTCAATATTTGTCCTTAATTTTATTGGGTCGTAATGCTTGAATACTTCCTTAGTAAAAGGCAAATTGCACATTGATTTTTCTGGTCTATAACCAATTACCAGTTGCCCGCCATTGCGTAATACTCTATTTAATTCAGTTAGCTGTGCATTTAGGTCGTCCCAAAAATAAATTGTGTTGATCGTTACAATGGTGTCAAATACGTTGTCTGCAAATGACAAACTTAATGAGTCCTCACAACTGATATGCAATTTATTTTCGTCAGCTAATGTCTTGTTTAATTTCATTGCCTCAACACACATTGTTTCTGAAAAATCAATTCCAAAAAATGTGATATTGGGATTAATTTCAAAAAATTTAGACATTAATTTTCCGTTGCCAAACCCAATTTCAAGAACTTTATCATGGTCTTTTATTGACATTTGCGACAATACAAAATCATAAATTTTGTTGTTGGTAGCATTCATATTTTCAGCTACAACCAAGCCTATTTCTCCTGTTGGCTTCATTAGTTGTCGTCCTAATTCATTTGCAGAAAGCTCACTCATTATTTTCAGTTGTTGTTTACAATATGGGGTGAAACATTTTTGTTGGAATAGCTATTCTGTTCCAGAAATTCATCTGATTAGTTGCTATTATTATTTGAGCAATTTGATTGTAGGTATAATATTTTTGAACATCCTCAAATGCTGATTGTAACAACACTTCGTATGCTTTGGGTTCAAGCTGTTTTATGTTGACACGTTGCTTCTTTTGTTTATTATAGTCGTTAGATGAAATTACCCTTTTTCTAATTTGTAAAATACAAAGCCCCCAAAATTGTGGGCTTTGTATTAAATTGATTAATCGTAATGTGGCGATTTCATTCCTCTACTTGCTTCTTCAACAATATCTCCGTCAAAAATTTTGGTAGAAAAACTCACGCCTAATCTTTTTGCTTCTTGTGGGTAAATCGTCCAAGCAAAATTTTGGGCACTTTCCAAAGAATTGAATTCATAAAAACCGCCTACTGAATTGTCATCTGCTCCACTAAGCCAAGTTTTTCTTACTAACCCTGGTATTTTTTGAAGTTCAATATTTGCTTCTTTCCAAGGAACATTTTTGAATGGAAGTGAAATGTGTAACTCGGCATATACAAATACTTTTTTTATTTTTTTACTGTCAATATTTTGGGCAAAAGAATGACCCCCAATTAACATTAATGTTACTAAAATTATTGATTTTAAATTTTTCATTTTTTTTATCTGTTAAAATTGTTAAATATAAAACGGTGAATTCATTTCTTTACTCGCTTCTTCGGTAATGTCGCCATCAAACAACTTAACCGCTAAACTTGCATTGAGATACTTTGCTTGTTCTGCATATAGTCCTGTCGCAAATTCTCTTGCATTTTCTTCTGAATCAAATTCGTAAAAACCGCCAACTGTGTTTGTTCCAATGCCTGAAAGCCAAGTTTTACGAACAAGACCTTTAACGTATTTTAATTGGTTGTTTACTTGTTCCCACATTTCTTTTGCGAAAACAGGTACTGATATCTGAAATTCGCCATACAGGAAAACCTTTTTGATTTGTTTGCTCATCTTTTATAAATTTAAATTGACTGTCGTTATTGACAATGCAAAGATGAGAAGGCTATAAAAGAAAAAAGTTGTCATAAGACAACCATTTTAGAGTTTTGCTCTTAGTTTGCTCAAAGTAGAATTTGTCATACCAAGATAAGAAGCTACCGCTTTACTTGATATTCGAGTTAAAAGTTCAGGTTCGTGTTCAATTACCCATTTCAACTTGTCTATTCCTTCCATTCCCAAAAAACTGTAAACTCTCATTTGTGAATGTATAAATGCGTACTGCACAATTGAGTTGTAGAGTTCCTTAAAGGCAGGATATTTTTCTGTTAAAGTAAAAAAGGATGTTCTATCAATTTGAAGAATTTCGGAATTTTCTAATGAAACCAAACAGTCACGAGATGGTTTTTGATCAATGAAACTAGTTAAGGTTGTAATTAAGTTGTCTTCAAATGAAAACTTACTTGTTACTTCGTTGCCTTTTTTATCAAAACCATAAACCCTTAAACAACCTTTGTTTATAAAATAGGAGTGTCGGCAGACACTTTTTAGATCTATTAAAATTTCCTTTCTTTTTGTCCTGATAGGTTCAAAAAAACTCACAATATCACTAATCTCTTCATCAGCAAGTCGCGTGTTTTTATACAGAAAAGATGTTAATTGTGCT
Organism: Chryseolinea sp.; assembly: GCA_046595655.1. Classification (GTDB taxonomy): domain Bacteria; phylum Bacteroidota; class Bacteroidia; order Cytophagales; family Cyclobacteriaceae; genus Chryseolinea. The sequence continues at coordinate 27,284 of JBKJOF010000091.1, forward strand.
GTCACTATTTATTAAAATGTTGGTTGTTCTCAATTCTGATTAATGTGAAAGGGTTTGCTTATAGAGCCGCTGTCAAAGAGGCCAGTAAGGGAATTTATACCGATGGTTGTCGGGAGTGGTGTGAGAGACGAAGCTCATCGAAAAAAAATCCAATGAGGCTACCTACTCGATTAGCGGTAGTTTTTATCAAATTTCTTGTCTCATTTTTAGCAACATTGCTTTTGCGATTAGTCTGTGAAAAGGTTTTATAAATGCAAAGTAAAATTTTCCAAACGAGTTATTAAATTTTACCAGAGTTGAAATATTTATCGTATTCACTTTTTCGGTTTGCTCGTCTGATAAAATGGAAAGTCTAAAATTCAAATGTCTGTCATTTTTGCCTAAAATAATTTCGTTTTCAGATTTACTGTACAGCTCAAATATTCCTAACTTTTCACCAATTTTAATTTCTGAAAATGGTTTTTCAACCTGCGAAGAAGTTGTCTTTTTTAGCCCCAAAAGTTCAACAAGAAAATTTCTTATGAACATAAGATAGGTAATCCATTTTGGATTTTTTTTGGTCGATTTTATAAACAGAGTAGCAATTTCAGTTGCACTAAATTTCGAGCAATTTGGAATGTCTGTTTTAAAACTGTCGATATAGTCAAAAGTTGACGCAGATATTTTTAGAGAAGATGAAAGCGGTAATTCTGATTTCGATACAACATATTCCTTTTTCATTTTGTTAGAAATAGAAGAGCAGAAATGAGAAGAATTAATGTAAAAAATGTTACCGAAAACATAGTTACTTTTTTGAGCTTTAAAGATAATGCGACTGAAAACAAGAATACCAACAGATTGGCAATTAAAGTAAGTTGAAGGCTTATTTGGCTTTGTGTTTTAAGGTTTATATAGTTCAAAATTGCTGTAACGATTAATGCAAGTCCTGCCGAGAAAAACCAATAAGCATTTTCGTCCTCTTTTTTATAGGTTTTGAAAGTCAAGGTTGAATGAATAAGTCCTAAAAGCAATGTTCCAAAAATTGCGATATTATAAAGTATTTCCATTGGCTCTGTGTTTGTTGTGTATGATACTCCCCATTTTTGAGACAGGTATTTAAGATAGAAATTTACAACTTAAACCTGAAAGAAATGAACAAACGAAGCAGGCGAAAATTCACAGCCGAATTTAAATCGAAAGTATGTATTGAAGCGATTCGCGAACAACAGACCATCGAGGCGCTGAGTAAAAAGCATGATTTGCACCCCACGCAAATCAATACCTGGAAGAAAGAATTTGTGCTCAACATGCCCGTGGTATTTGAGAAGGAGGGTTCTGTGGACAATGATAACCAAGAGCAACTGATCCAAACCCTGTATGCCCAGATCGGGGAATTGAAAGTGGCCAATGACTTAAAAAAAAATTATTATAAAGCCCTTGGCTGAAAGAAGAATTTTGATCGATACAGCGCATATAGAACTGAGTATTGTAAAACAGTGCGAGCTGCTCAACGTGGCTCGGAGTGGGTTGTACTACGCTCCCGTAAAGGAAAGCGAAGAAAACCTGTCCATCATGCGCGTGTTGGACGAGCAATATCTAAAGACGCCCTTCTACGGAGTGGAGAGGATATTGGTTTTATTGGTGGTGATGGGCTTTACGGTAAACCGCAAACGGGTAAGGCGGTTGATGAAACTGATGGGCTGGCAAACCCTTTATTGCACACCCCGAACTACCCGCATAGACCCTGCTGCCTATAAATATCCGTATCTGTTGCGTGGGCTTTCCATTGAAAGAAGAAACCAAGTGTGGGCAATAGACATTACCTACCTGCCCATGAAGAACGGCTTCATGTACCTGTGCGCCATCATTGATATACATACCCGCTACGTGGTGGGCTGGGGAGTGAGCAATAGCATGACGGCAAAGTGGTGCAGCGAAATCGTGAGCGATGCCATTGAGCGCAATGGGGTTCCTGAGATCATCAACAGCGACCAAGGGAGTCAGTTCACCAGCGAAGAATACATTGGCTTGCTGAAAGAAAAGGGAATACAGATAAGCATGGATGGCAAAGGCAGGGCCATCGATAATATTTTTATTGAACGCTTGTGGCGCACCGTGAAGTACGAGCATATTTACTTGCATGCCTATGAAGATGGCCTTACACTTTATAAGGGACTGCAAAACTATTTTTCATTTTATAACGATGAGAGGAGGCATCAATCATTGGAATATGAAACACCACTGACCATGTACCAGCGTGCAGCTTAGCAAGAACCTTTGCGGACAAAAGAAAAAAAATCTTTTGAGGGATTTTTCTCTTTTTCCGAAAACGCCTCTACCTTAGTGAGCATCAAAAATTGTCCGAAGATTGGGGAGTAGCTTAGTGAGTGTTGTCTTAAAATTACGCTAAAGATGAATATAAGCATTGCGTTAATATTCCTCATATCTGCATAATACTTTGTTCGTTCATTGCCTTTCAATCTCCATGTGCTGAGAACCTACTCAAGTAATTCGTTTTGTGCCATATGTTTTATCTTAATTACTTTTCTAAAATTAATCTTTAGCCTCAGCCGGATGAGCTGAAAGTGTAAAGGCTTATCAGGATCTTGTCGAATTAATAAAGCTCGTTTTCAAAAAGTCTTTGCAGGCGTTTCCAAGCATCGTTGTGTGCCGTTACATTATAGTCTGCTGGTCGTTGGTCACAAAAAAAGCCATGCGATGAGTCTGGATAAACAACCAATTCATAGCGCACTTTTTCGTCTTTTAGTATTTGTTCCATTTTATCCAACTGGTCTTTTGTAATATGTGTATCATTCGCACCCGCAAAATAAATTAGCTTTCCATTGTGCTTTGCAATTCCTTTTGTAAGTGTAATTGTTGGCTCAGGTTGGCTGATTTCAATTTCCGTATTTGTGAGCCATCCTCCATAGAAACAAGCAATAGCGGCAATATTAAATTGTGTTGCCAATAAATACGCAATATGTCCACCCATACTAAAACCCACGATTCCCAATTTATCTGTCACATCGTTCCTTGATTTAAGAAAAGCAAGCGTTTCTCTTGCATCTTCAATTACTTCATCACGTCTTAGTTTATGCAATAATTCAAAGCCTTTGTTTCGCCCTTCATCTCCGTAAGGCAGGTCGCCATCAACTTTTGTCCGATAGTAAAAATCCGGTGCAATGGCAACATAGCCAAGTGCTGCAATTTGGTTTGTAATGTCTCTGATATTTGCGTTTACTCCAAACAATTCCATAACTACAATAACAGCAGGATGTTTCCCTGAAGTTGTAGGATACGCAATGTGGGCATTCATTTTAGAATTGCTTACGCTGATACTTATTTCTTCTTTTTTAATAGGTAATGACATACTGATGTTTTTAATGATTTTTCATTTTTTCTGCTGCCTTTGCAGGCAGTGTGGTATCGCCCGACTGCCTGATATAATTTATTTTATATTTTGTGATTAACCATTTGCGTTCTATTTTCTCTAACTCCACATCATAACTTGCTTCAACTGTCCATTCAGCTTTATCAAAAAAATGTTCGGTTCTGCCAAGATAATGTGCCGTAGCTAAATACCCGTTTTCTTTTATTTCAAAAGAAGACATATGATGCTTTATGCTATCAAATGCAGACCACGTATGTGTAATTTGCTCGGGAGTACGCATAGATGGACTCCCACCATTTACCGAAGTAAAATCTAATAAAACACTATCGTTGAAAATGTTTTGCACTTTCTGCCAATTTTTTTTATCCGTTTCTGAATACATTGTTTGTATTACTTGTAATATCTTTTCCTGCTCCATTTTATTTATTCCTTTTGATGGTGTTTTATTTTGGCTAAAACAATTACAAACGCTAAATAGCATAACAACCTTTAATAATATTGCTTTCATATTTTTACATTTTTTAAAGCTATACAATAATGTCTAAGTATTTTGTTTGCCCAATATTTTGTCCGTTAACTTCATAGCGATAGTCACTATTATGAGTACAGATAAATAAGCTACAGGAAACATAAAAATCTTGTTTCAGTGAATGTTTGCATCCATCTTTCTTTGATTCCATAATTGTGTGCTATTCCGACTAATGCCATAATCAATGTCATGGAAATTGTGACAAACCCTGTACTTAAATATTTATAAAATCTACTCGCCAATTCTGGACAAATTTATTGTTGAATTATGGTCGTTACTATAACGCAAAAACGTTGTGGGTTGTGCAACGGCAATTAACTATAGCGCGTGTTGGGTGCTACTCGGTTGCCATCAATGATTGTCCATTGATATTTTATTTATGGTTTGTTGTAAATGTTCGTTTAGCTCGTCTGGATTTTCAAGCATCGGAAAATGACAAGTTCCAGTCATGTGTATTACTTCAAAACCGTTTACTGCATATTGTTTCAAAGGATTTTCATCGGTTGGCAGATAATCTACATTTATGAGATACAATTTTAATTTTAACAAGGGCAATAATTCTTTTTGTGTTTTGTAACTGGTGAAAATTTCTTTAGTAGTTTCAATGCCCATTGGTTTGTATGCATTGCGATAATCTTGCACAACCTGGCTACTAATTTTTACAGAGGTTTGCGGTGTTAATAATGCCATTCTTGCATATTGTTCATTTGTATTTTCAAAATCATTTTTAAGATTTTGCAATATAGTGTCTTCCTGTTTTTGAAATTCATCAGTTGGGGGAGTTGCGGCATTTTTAAAATAGTCAATACTTATGAATCCAATAATAGGCGAAGGATTTGATGTTGCAGCTATAAGATTAATATCTCCACCCATCGAATGCCCGATAAGAATTACATTTTTTAAATTCAGTTCTTTAATTATTGTGTTTACATCTTCAGCAAAACCGTTAAACGTCCATTGATTACGGTCTTTACCTGATTTACCATGGCCGGGCAAGTCCAACGTAACTACTTTATACTTCTGATTAAAAAAGGATACTTGATTCTTCCAATATTCCTGGTCGATGTAAGAACCGTGTACAAACAAAAGAGTTGTATCACCCTTGCCTGTTACTTGATAATTAATTACCGCATTGTCTCTTTTTATTTCTTTCATTTTATTGGCTTTATTATTACAAGATACTATATGAACTAATAGCAGGATAATTAAAAATGAGTTTAGGTTTTTCATAAATTAATTTGGTTAAAAATTAAAACTATTTTTTTTATTTTGTATAATCCTTCGAATTGCAGCTAACATTTAGCAGCTCCCGGAAGGGCGACATACTTACTACAAACTTAGGTTTAAAAACTAAAGTTCCATTAAGTATTAAACTATCTTTGGAACACGAAACCTCGCCTCTTGGGTAAGTGCCGTTATCGGTTAGTTGTTTTCTGTTTTTACGTTTTATCACTATTGTTTTTTGATTTCGTCAATTAAATAATCAAAGTGTATAACTTTCTGTCCGATTGCTCCTGTTGATTGATAAAAATCAATGGCATAACCATCTAATTCGTCTGCTTGCACCATTACCACTTCTGCGTCAATAGTTTTACAGTAATTGTTATTAGCATCAATTAACATTTTGCCTGTGCCTTGTCGTTGATATTTGGTTTTTACAGCAAGGTCGAAAAGATAGACCAAAGGCGATTTAGAATAATACTGATGCATTATATAGCAAGTCATTCCACCAATAATGTTTTTGTTTAGTAACGCCACAAAAACAAAAAAGTCTGCATTTTCTAATAATTTTTGAAGATGAATTTTATCAGGCATTTTGAAATTTTTCATTTCAAAGAAACTTTCAAAAATAGTTATGAGTTCAATAAAATGGTCAAGGTCGTGTGTCGTTAGTTTTCTTATTTCAATATCCATTTTGTAATTGTTAATCGCTTTTAGAAGCTATGTCAATTTGTAAGTAAAATAGTTAAAATTTCATTTTGATTTATTTCCAAGAGTAGAACTAAACAAGGCTTGTTTGTTAGTAATTGTTGTAAATGATTTGATGATGCTCGTCCTTCAGAATTGTCAATAGGATTGGCAACTATGAAGTCAATGATTGCTATGTCATTTTTTGTTACTCTTATTACGTTCATTTTAGTTTGTTTGTCAATTACTATACAGTCCTTATAATGACTAGCTACGTTTGTGTTTCTGCAGTGGTGGGTGTTTTAAAACCTGATTGTCACACGTGACTAAGGTTGAACCGTTAAAACGAAACTCCGCCTTTAGCGGCTGGCATTACTTATAGTCTTCCTGCAACTCTGTATTGGAAGTTTCTGCTAAAGACTGTGTAAAAATTGCTTGCACTTCACCAATATTTTGACTCTCATCTAACTTTATGAGAAGCAGCCACGTGTCTTCTATTCTAAAGTCTGGAAGTAGGCGATGTACACGCCATGGATGTTCGAGATGTTCTGCTTTATTGATTCGCATGACTGGGAATTTTATAATTAAAATAGGAATAGCAAAAAGAATAACGGTGATAAGTAAGATTGCCGCAAACACAAGACTACCCTCGGGAAAGTAAAACTCCATAGCCAATCTTGCCTGATACATGGTGGGCAGCAACCCAAGAAAAGCACGCCCTATAGCGCTTGACATAAATTCTGACGCTCTGAAAATTAATAGAGCCGCTGTGTATAAAAAGAAAACAATGATAAAAAGATTGAGCATTTGCATGATGTTACTATTCACTACACTCAATTTTATAAGTTCTACGGGCCAATCAAAAAGATTCCAAAAAAATAAATGAAGTACTGCAGCCAGTATGTTAATCACCCCGCCAAGCCTGATAAATAAGATAGGAATGTTCATGTTTGTTTTCTTTTTTGCAAAGAATCATGAAGCTTCTTTGCTTACAAAATGAAATCTGCGAATTTCCGAATTGTCTCGGTGAAATAGGGTTCTATCCACTTAATGGCACAAGACATACAGATGTCATAGTAGTCTGTTGTAACGAGCCGATGGAATAATTCGGAGGTCTCACGAACCAATGAAGGACCGAACGTTATGTTGTTTGAAATGCTGTAAGGATCGCGAGTAATCGGAAGCCTTACGTTAAAGTAGAACAAAGATGCAATTGGTGTAAAGAGCCCGTTGCATTATGCTTAACGAACCGCGTAGTACGAGACCCGTACGCTACGTGGTGTGAGAGGTACACCTCATCGGTGAAAAAACCCGGTGAGGCCGTCTACTCGATTGGCAGTAGTTTTTTTACGCGCGAACTTCGCCAAGTACATAACAGTCACCTGAGTCGAAACCCGTTCCAAACCACAGTGATTGTCTGTCCGTTAGAGATGATCCATGAAAAGTCAGATGTTTAAGGAAGTCCAGGGAATTTATCAGCAATAAATTTAGCAGTCCGTTGAACACCAATACTTCACTAATTCCTTTGTCTTCCAATTCACCACCTAAACTCGAATCAATTAAGGCGAAGTCTGTAAGGTTAATATAAGAACGGCTTTTGTAATCTACGTCACAAGCCCATTCCTCATCTTCTTGAGGTGTCGACTTGCTACCTGCAACGTGAACTGTAGTCAGCGAAGTGTCGTCACTGTCGCCAGCAAATGTGAGAAGTCCGAAATAAATACTCCTAATGTCGTTTGATACTGCGTCCGTGTTTAAAGCATGTTTCGTTTTCTCTTTAAATTCCATGTCAAGTCTGTCTAAGTCAATTTTATCAAGGACCGAAATTTGAAAATGGTTTCGAAGAAAATCATCCAACTCTTCAGACCCAGTCCTTAAGTCGGGCTTGGTCTTAATCTGTCGGTCTAACAGTTCCACTACTAGGTTGAATATATCCATCATTTAAAAAAATTACTGCCAACGTTTAGCTATGAAAAGTGGCGTGCTATGAAATACCATCTTGTCACACGTTGATGAGCGAAGATAAAGGTAATGCAAATGGTGGACAACTGTCAAAGCCATTTTTTATAGCTCTTGTGTGCGCCCAGCATGAGCGCAGGTATCGTAAGAT
>JBKJOF010000180.1:0-4681 GCA_046595655.1 Chryseolinea sp.
GGAACGATGGGCCAGGGGATCGCGCAAGCATGTGCTCAATCTGGTTACGAAGTTTTAATTTACGATGCCTTGTCGGAACAGAGTAAGGGCGCACTATTGTCGATCGAAAAAAACATAACTCCCTTAGTTGATAAAGGTAAGTTGACTGAAGAACAGAAAAGAGATATTCTTCAAAAGATCCGATCAGTGGAAGACTTCAGGCAGATGCAAGTCGATCTGGTAATTGAAGCCATCGTTGAAAAGCTGGAAGTAAAACAAAAAATATTTCTTGAATTAGAAAAGATTAATACCAGCGACTGCATTTTCGCCAGCAATACATCTTCTATTTCCATCAAGCAGATTGCATCGGTTCTTAAACATCAGGGCCGATTTGCCGGACTTCATTTTTTTAACCCGGCAACCATAATGAAACTGGTCGAGATTATTTCGGGAGCAAAAACAAATGAAGAAACGATTAACACACTCCAATCTTTTTCTGAAAGTCTTGGAAAGATAACGGTGTTGGCGAATGACTCGCCAGGGTTTATCGTAAACCGTGTTGCTAGATTATTTTATGTGGAGTCTTTAAAAGTATTGGAAGAGCAGGTAGCAGATATTGAAACCATTGATGCGTTGATGCGAAACACTGGTTTTAAAATGGGGCCATTCGAATTAATGGACTTGATAGGTGTTGATACTAATTTTGCTGTCACTACTTCTATGTATGAAGCATTCCACCATGAGGCGAGATTTCGGCCAAGTAAAATTCAGCAACAGAAAGTAGATGCTGGTCAGCTTGGTCGCAAGTCAGGAAAGGGTTTTTATGAATACTAGTGCGCTGAATTTACCGTTAACAAATGAGCATAACTGAGATGATAATGTTGAAGGGAATGAATCGTGTGACGAGCAAAATTGCTTTCATATTTACGTTAGTCGTTTTAACACTCTTCTCGAATTGTGAACCCGATCGTTCTGATGATCAAATACCGTATGTTCAATTTCCAGATGTTATCATCAACTTAAACTTGCCAGTGTACACAGCGTTGAAGTTTGATGGAGGTTACGTTTACATCAGTGGGGGTGTGCGAGGTATTATTCTTTATCGGAAAAACATATCTACCTATATTGCTTACGAACGCAATAGCTCATATCATCCTTATGAAGCTTGTGCAACGGTTGATGTACATAATTCTGGGTTGTACATGCTGGACACTTGCAGTAATTCTACTTTTGATTTTAATACGGGAAATCCAACCGGAGGCCCGGCAATATCGCCACTTCGAAAATACGTTGTAGAGCTAAACGCTTTTGAGTTGACGATAACAGATGAAATTGCGAGTTAATCAACGAATTAACGAATCAACGAATTCTTCAATCCAAAGGTACATTAACGTGACGCTCCGCGTGATACGAAGAACGCACCAACGGCCCCGACTCAACGTACTTTAATCCGCGCTTTAATCCTTCTTCTTTGTAAAGTTCAAAAGTGTCTGGATGAATAAATTCAGCGACCTCTAAATGCATTTTGGTTGGCTGTAAGTATTGACCAAGTGTTAAAATGAGCAAACCATTTTCAGCAAGATCGTCCATCGCTTTATAGAGTTCTTCTTTTGTTTCGCCAATACCAAGCATAATGCCCGACTTGGTGCGCATACCCGCCTCGCGAATTCTTTTGATTTGCTCTAAACTTCTTTCATATTTTGCCTGTGGGCGAACCATCCGATAAAGTCTTCCAACGGTTTCCATGTTGTGGCTCACCACTTCTTGCTTGCCTTCAATCATTCTATAGAGCGCATCCCAATTTCCTTTTGTATCAGGAATAAGAGTTTCAATAGTTGTCTCCGGACTAATTTTTTTTGTTTCCACAACGGTGTGGTACCATACTTCTGCACCGCGGTCTTTTAATTCATCACGGTTCACGGAAGTGATTACAGCATGTTTAACGCCCATTAATTTAATGGCTTCGGCAACGCGCTTCGGTTCATCAAGATCGTATTCGGTAGGGCGGCCTGTTGCAACAGCGCAAAACGTACATGAACGTGTACATACATTTCCGAGAATCATAAAGGTAGCAGTACCAGCGCCCCAGCACTCACCCATGTTCGGGCAGTTCCCGCTTTCACAAATTGTGTGAAGTTTATATTCATCTACCAGCTTGCGCACACGGGCGTAGTCAGGACCAACAGGTAATTTTACACGGAGCCAATTTGGCTTGCGCCTTTTTGTTTCTTCTTGTGATATGACAGGCAGTTCGATCATTTCGTTTTTCGTTGATGGATGTTCGTTGGTGGTGAGGTTATCGAATAACGAACAACCATCAACTAACAACGTCTACTTCCCGATAAGTTCCTTGTATTGTGCAGCGGTAAGAAGTTCATCAACAGAACCTTTTATCTCTACTTTAATCATCCAACCATCACCGTAAGGATCGGAATTTACTTTTTCAGGACTGGCATCTAGAATTTTATTTACTTCAAGTACTTTACCTGCAAGGGGCATATAAAGATCAGAAACTGTCTTAACGGCTTCTACCGTTCCAAATATTTCGTGGGCTGCAATTTCTTGCCCTACCGAACTAATGTCCACATAAACAATATCACCTAATTCACCTTGTGCAAAATCAGTAATGCCCACCAATGCCGTATTACCTTCAATCTTAACCCACTCGTGGTCTTTTGTGTATTTCAGTCCGTCAGGAATATTCATAGTGCTAGGTTTTTAAATGGGCTCAAAAATAAGACCTAGGCTGGCAAGTTCAAAGCTTAACATTGCCAACCCGAAACATTAAACCCGAAACTATATTACTGTGCTAAACTAAACCGAACCTGCGCACCAAAGCGGGTGGTCGATCTCCTAGGTGAGCTTGATATAACAGGATCGTTTACCGTGCGATCGTAGTAAACCTGAATGCTTAATTTCTGACTCACTGTATAATTTAAGTTTGGCTTAAACTGATAGTTTACATTGCCACTGGTAATCACATTCAGGTCGTTAATCTTTCGTTGAATTGTCTTCTGATCTGAAACTGTAACATTCAAACGGAAAGCAAGATCGTTCTTCAACACAATGGTGCGGCCTTGCGATTTGAACGGTAGCTTCATACCGGTTTTGGTGAAACCCATTTCGAATGAAATATCTTTCGTAGACATTTCAGTGATCTGTGCATTTGAAATGTTAAGTGCCAGATCGCGTTTCGTTTTGTATTGCAGATTGGCTGTGACTCTGTTCTTGGTGCGAACGCTTATACCAACCAGCGGTGAAAATTGTTCAGACATGAGCACCTGGCTAATGACATAAACAGGAACGAGTTTGCCTTTAACATTTCTGCCGAAATAATTACGGTTATAATCTTCTACAGATTGATCGATACCAAGATTGCCTTTTGAAGCTTCATCATTAAACTCAAGCGAGTTAGAATAATTTAATACGGAGTACGAAGAGTTGTAAGCATGACTAATGATTACAGACTGAAATAAATCTTTGAAGCCATTCAATTTACTCAACCCTGTATAATCTAATCGCCAGTTGGGCAAGGGTGTTTTTTGAAAAGGAGAAAGACTAATGGTGCTTACATTTTTACCACTGTAAGCTGCAATGAAGGCAGGTATTAGAACATCTTGCGAAGTGGTATCATAACTTTCAGCACTGTTAAGGGAGTCAAATCGGGTTCTGACCTCAAGCAAATTCTCTTCAAACTTTTTAAACACACTCGACTCCAGTTCATCGTTGCTCTTTTCAAAAGCAGTCTTAATGGTGAGGTACGAAATACGGTAACTTCCACTTCTGTTCGGGTTCAGAGATTCATATAATTCAGGGATTGTATCATTGTACCTGAAGATTTCCTGAAAAGAATTGGTCGATTCTTTTTTGAGATCAACCTGAATTTTTAAATCTGCTGTAGGCTCGATATTGGCGCGCACGTTGAATGTTTGATTTTTTGTTTGGCTAAAGGGGGTAGTGATGTCGGGATTTTTGGTAAGGTATCCGGCCTTTGCTAGACTTTGGCGAATAGTCGGATCCTGATCGCCCAATACGAATCCCCAGCCCGGAGATTTCCAAGCTTCATCCATTCCCAAAAACTTTGGTGTACCTGTATACCCTGGAAGAATTGTTCCTTCGGTCAGCGTGTATGAACCATTAATAGAACGCACCGACATTAATAATTTTGCCAATCCTTTAATTAACGGAGGAGTAGTCCTTACCGTATCGGGTGGAGGCTTTACAGTAGGGTTAGTTGACTTACGTATTGGTTGTGGTTTTGGTGGCGTGTTAATTTTTTTCAGAAACGCTACCTTATTATAAAGCTTTAACAAATCCATTCGACCAGTAAGATTTTGATCTCTGCTATTTTGGATAAGGTTTTTGAAATCAAATTCATCGGGTATGTCTTGACCGATTGGCTCTCCGTCTGGACCATCAGGCCTATTTATTGGACCAGCTCTCCAATTGTAATTTATTTGGTAGCGATAATCGGCCCCAAGCCAATCCGTTACAGGAATTTTATCGAGTGGTAATGTATAGTTTACAGTAATATTTTGTTCGAAGTTTTTCATTCGTCCAAAATTCTTGAGATTGTTCCATACACTATCTTTTTTCTCCTGAGTGTCAATATCCTTTTCAGGTTCATCAATAATAGCGTTGGCTCGGGAGCTGTATTCCAATGAAAGAGCCTTTGTAAAATTCCAACGTAAGTTGTATTGAC
>JBKJOF010000181.1:0-108917 GCA_046595655.1 Chryseolinea sp.
ACTCGTCAGTTAAATAGGAGAGTGGAGTTTACGATCAAGAAGTTTTAATGTGGGGAGTGAAACTTCAACTTTTCAAATGTTTTCTACGTATCTCTAAACTGTTCTAAGCAATTTTAATTGATCTTTCAATTGCTTTAAATGATCAGCGGCTTCTTTCAATTTATCCTGAAACTCTTCTTTCATTTTATCAGCATTCTTTGATTTACCAAAGAACTCGAGATTGTTGTTCCACACTGCAATATCGTTTTCAACTTTACTGATCTTTTTGCGAATGGCCTGTTCTCGATGATAGATCTTCTGATCGGCCATCGGATCGTTGCGCAAGTCGCTTAGTTCATTAGTCAGGACCAACTTACTCTTCTCATCTTCATTCAAAGAAGAAATAGATTTGATGAAAGTATCAACTGCTTTTTGGTGACGCTCGCGAACGGCAGCGATGTTTGTGCGTGGTACGAAACCAATACCATTAAACTTATCCTGCAAGGCATGAAGAATATCAGGTGTTGCTGTACCTGCAGCTATATAATTTTCAAACTCAGCACAAACGGCTTCTTTCAATTTAAGATTTTCAACCTGCTCGTTTTCTGCTTTGCCTTTTTGTACACGCATCTGCTCAAAGAAGTAATCGCAGGAGTCTTTAAATTCCTTAAATACTTTATCGCGCATTTTTTCTGGAACAGGGCCAATGTCTTTCCATTTTTGCTGAAGACCTTTTAGCTCATTCGATGCCTTATCCCATTCCTGACTTTCTTTCAACTCTGAAGCGCGTTTTACCAATTCATTCTTCAATTGAAGATTATGGTCACGCTCTTCATCTAGTTTTTTGAAAAAGATATTTTTGTTATTGAAGAACAGTTTAAAAGCTGTCCAGAATTTCTTGTTTACCTCTTTTGCTTTCGAGCGTGGTATGCCACCAATAGCTTCCCATCGTTTTTGTAAATCCAAAACCTCTTTTGATTTCAGGTTCCATTCTTTGATTCGATCGGATGTGAAACTGGTGAACGCCTGAACCTCTTCATTCAACTTTAACTTGTGTTCCATGTTAACATGAAGTTCTTGTTGTAGATTATGAACAAACGCATCACGCTTAGCATACACTGTGTCAGAGGCTGTCTTGAAACGCTTCCAAACCACTTCCTTGTCTTCAATTGGAACAGGGCCTAAGTGCTTGAATTCATGATGTAACTCATTCAATTCACGAATGGCATCATTGATATTTTCAACCTCGGCAAGTTTTTCAGCACGAACACAAAGTTCTGTTTTTGCTTCTAAGTTTCTTCTTCTATCAAGTTCTTTGAGTTCGAAATAAATACTTTGATTGTCGTAGAATCGATCTAAGAGGGCATGGTAATTTGCCCACAATGTTTTGGCTTCCGGTCCTGGAACAGGTCCGATGGATTTCCACTCACGTTGTAATTCTTTGAACTTCTCGAACTGATTGTTTGTATCATTAGAATCAGACAACACGCGAAGTGCTTCGAGTAGATTGTGTTTCCTTTTTAGGTTCTCAGATTTTTTTTCTTCCAGCTGTTTGATGAACTGATTTTTTCGATCGCGAATCAGTTTTAAGTTGGCATCGAAAACAACATCAAACTCGTCACCTTTGTATTCAAAGTCTTCTTGCGTTCCTCCATTTTCAATAAAACGGGCGAGTGCTTCTGACTTTTCTTTTCCACGGATGTCATCAAACAAAGGCTTGATCTTTTTAATGATTATATCCGCGTGTTTGAAATTATCGTCTTTCGAAATTTCCTTTATCAATTCAGCAAATTGTTCTTTAGTGTAATGGGAATAATCTTCATCACTTTCTGTCAACACGTCCTCACCGGTTACTGCGACATCGACATGATCGATTAAATCGGATTCTGTATTCAATGCATTGCCATGGCCATTCAACTGCCCCAACTCTTGTACCTGCTCCTGCTCTGTTCTATTTTCTGTTTCCATGATCAATACTCGTTACCTCGCGTTTCGTAAAGTTACTTAAAAATGCTCAATTCAATCTTGGGTCTACCGGATAGTTAGCATAGACGGAAAATCGCCCGCCCATGTTGTCTAATGCTTTTTTCCATATAGCGGCTGGCTCCAGATCAAATAACAATTCATCGGTTACAAAGTCACATACAATCCATGTATTCTCTTCTAATTCCGTTTCCAACTGACCAGGAGACCAACCACTGTATCCAAGAAAAAAACGAATATCGGCTGAAGGCAATTGTGACGATTGAAGCTTCTCCAGCAAACTTTCAAAATCTCCTCCCCAATTTATTCCATCCAGAATGGTTATTGCATTTTCTATCGAAGTATTTCGATGAATGAAGTGAAGGGTATCTTGTTGAACAGGGCCGCCAACATAAACGGATCCATCCACCATATTCAAGTCGTCCATCATTTCGGCTACCTTAGCAATAGATGGTTTGTTAATGATGAATCCAAACGAGCCTTCTTCGTTATGCTCGCACAGCAATACAACTGTGCGTTCGAAATTCGGATCGGCCAAGAATGGCTCTGATATGAGCAGCCTTCCTTTTTCGGGTTTTAGTCGGTTGGTATATTTAAAAAATTCCATGATGTGCCAGCCATTTCGAATTTTAACAGAAGCATTCCAACCCTCAATAAAATACTTCGCCACCATCTCTGCAAATTTTATTTCTTTGGTGATGTTTATTCATCAATTTGCAACCGTATGGAAAAACTGGAGGCGTTACGAAAAGAATATTCAAAAGCTGATTTGGATGTGAAGGATGTGTTTAAAGATCCTTTGGAACAATTTGAAAAATGGTTTTTAGAAGCCTGTGAATCGGAAGTTCCGGAGGCAAATGCTATGAATTTATCTACTGTTAATGCGGAAGGAAAACCGACATCGCGAATCGTATTGTTGAAAGGAATTGAGGAAGGTAAATTTATATTCTACACGAATTATCAGAGTCAGAAAGGTAGAGAGTTGGAAGAAAATCCTGCGTGTGCACTAACATTCTTTTGGCCTCAGCTCGAGCGACAAGTACGTATAGAAGGTCTGGCTGCACAGGTAGACGAAAAAAAATCATTGGAATATTTTCAGAGCCGACCACGAGGTTCCCAAGTAGGAGCGTGGTCTTCACCACAAAGTACGATCATCGAATCGCGAGCGATACTTGAGGAACGAAGCAAGAAAATTGAACAGAAATTTGATGGACTTACAGTTTTGCCTAAACCACATCAATGGGGAGGATTTCAAATCGATCCGATGATGATTGAATTCTGGCAAGGACGCCCAAATCGATTACATGACAGGATTCAATTTATTAGATTAGAAAATGTTTGGAAAGTGCAGAGACTTGCCCCGTAAATTGGGTGATGAGTTCGTTAACTGGAATTTGTTTTTTGCTGATGGATGTTCGTTATTATTGACTCACCTCTAATAATTTAGAATCCGAAACTTTAAACTCTAAACTGTAACATTGTCCCTTGAACTTATAATAGTTATTCGATAACAGGATGACTACATTAAATCAAATAATGAATTAATACCCGGATACCTTCTCACTGTAAATCCTTCACCGTATTTTTTTCCGATGGCGTGTCCAAATTCAATGCCGCGTGACTCAATCATGTTGAGGAATGCAGGGCTTGATATGTAGGTTTCTGGCTCGTTACTTTTTGGATCGTGAAACTGAGTTTTAAATGCTCTGATCGCTCTCATCTTTGTCTCCCAAGAATCGGAAACATCTACAACAAAATCCGGCACTACTAAAATACTTTGAATATAATGATAGACTGCTTTCGGTCTCCAGGCTTCCTGAGTTGTGCCGTTCTCATCTCGCGTTTCGATCTTGACAAGACCCGATAGAAAGCAAGCGTCATGTGCAAGGGATGCACCTTTTCCATGGTCTATGTGACGATCATAGACCGCATTAGCCAAAACAATTTCAGGTTTATATTTTCTGATAGCACGGATTACGGTGAGCTGAGTTTCAGAATCATTCTGAAAAAATCCATCACGCAAACCTAAATTCTCGCGCGCAGAAATACCTAAAATTTTTGCAGAATCCTGAGCTTCTTGATGCCGCGTTTCTGCCGTTCCGCGTGTTCCTAATTCCCCACGTGTTAAATCGATAATGCCGACTTTTCGGCCTTCTAAAATATGCTTTGCTATTGTTCCACCACAGCCCAGCTCAGCATCGTCTGGGTGTGCAGCAAGAACCATAATGTCAAGTTTCATTGTATGCATTTTAATGAACAGACTCCATTTCTTTGGCTACCAAAAACTTCTCCGCATCCAAAGCACCCATACAACCGGTTCCTGCAGCGGTAACAGCTTGTCTGTAAACTCGATCGGCTGCATCGCCAACAGCAAACACTCCCGGAATATTCGTCTTTGTTGTACCTGGCACTACCTTGATATACCCGGTTTCATCCATCTCGATATATTTATTAAATACATCTGTATTGGGCTTGTGGCCAATGGCTAAGAAGAAGCCTTGAACTGATAATTCTTTCTTCTCACCTGTTTTTATATTGACAATGCGGACACCGTTTACACCGTCATCATTACCTAAGATTTCCTCAGTCTCAGAGTTCCAATGTATCTCGATGTTCGGAGTGTTGATTACACGTTGTTGCATGATTTTAGAGGCGCGCATCTCATCCCGTCTTACGATGAGGTGAACTGTAGTACACATGTTTGCTAAGTAAGTAGATTCTTCCGCAGCTGAATCACCAGCGCCTACGACAGCTACTTCTTTGCCGCGATAAAAATATCCATCGCAAACTGCACAGGCAGAGACACCTCTGTTGGTATATTTTTCTTCAGAAGGAATGCCTAAATATTTTGCACTTGCTCCCGTGGCAATGATCACCGATTCTGTGATCACTTCATCTTTCTCGTCTACTGTTACCTTGAGGGGATACGTGGAGAAATCAACAGCGGTAACTAATCCATAACTGATTTTGGTACCAAAACGCTCGGCTTGTTTTTGCAAATCCATCATCATCTGAGGGCCGTTGACACCATCAGGATACCCTGGAAAATTCTCAACATCGTTGGTGATGGTGAGTTGTCCACCGGGTTGACCGCCAGTATAAAGTATTGGGTTGAGACCCGCACGGGCAGCATAAATGGCGGCTGTATATCCGGCTGGGCCAGATCCAATAATGAGTACTTTTGCTTCTTCTTTTGACATTTTGTTGAATTTGGTCACAGAACAAAATAAAGGGTCTCGGAATTCGAGACCCTTTAAATATTTTCAAAAAACTTATCTACCAACCTAGGTAAGACTTAAAGCTTGACTTCTAGGAGTATTATTCTGCAGTTGCAGCTTTTGGTATCAACACTTTTCTGGAAAGACGGAATTTGCCAGTCTTTTTATCGACTTCTACTAGTTTTACTTGCACCTCTTCACCTACTTCCAGCACTCCGTCCATTTTCTCTAAGCGTTCCCACTTAATTTCAGAGATATGTAATAAGCCGTCTTTACCTGGCATAAATTCAACGAAGGCTCCGAATGGCATAATGGATTTTACTTTACCAGTATACACCTCACCAACTTCCGGCATCGCCACGATTCCGCGTATTCTTCTCATTGCAGCATCCATAACTTCCTTGCTTGCCGCGAACACATTTACCACACCTTTACCATTGATTTCTTCAATCACTACGGTAGCACCAGTAGTATTCTGAATATCTTGAACGACTTTACCTCCAGGGCCGATGATAGCACCGATCATTTCCTTTTCGATTACCACAGTCTCTGCCCGAGGCGTCTGAGGTTTCAGTTCAGCGCGAGGAACGGTGATGGTTTTCTTCATTTCATTTAAGATATGAAGTCTTCCTTCTTTAGCTTGTAGCAATGCTTCGCGCATTACTTCGTAAGTAAGTCCGTCTACTTTCAAGTCCATCTGACAAGCAGTAATACCTTGTTCGGTTCCGGTTACTTTAAAGTCCATATCGCCCAAGTGATCTTCATCACCAAGAATGTCAGAAAGGATGGCATACTTACCGGTTTTGCTATCAGAGATCATACCCATTGCAATTCCAGATACGGAAGCTTTAACCGGTACGCCTGCATCCATCAATGCCAAAGAACCCGCGCAAACGGTGGCCATGGACGATGAACCATTTGATTCTAAAATATCAGAAACTACACGAATAGTGTATGGATTCTTTTCGGCAGGAGGAAGCATTTGCTTCAATGCGCGGAACGCTAGATTTCCATGACCTACTTCTCTTCTTCCCGGTCCACGGTTCGGTTTTACTTCGCCAGTAGAGAAACCAGGGAAGTTATAATGCAAGATGAATTTGCTTGATCCTTCGATCATAGCGCCATCAATCATCTGCTCATCAAGCTTGGTACCTAAAGTAACAGTAGTCAATGATTGAGTTTCGCCACGTGTGAAAACAGCTGACCCGTGTGGTGAAGGAAGATAATCCACTTCACTCCAGATCTGTCTAATTTCGCGCGTCTTACGACCATCTAAACGAAGCCCTTCATTCAAGACGAGATCGCGAGCAGCTTTCTTTTGAACTTCCTTGAAGTAGCGTTTTGCCAGATCCTTCTTGACAGTAGTGTCTTCAGGAAGGGATTTGATATATTCTTCGAAAGGCTGGGAGAGTACTTTCGATCTTTCTTTCTTATTGGTTAAAAGCAGGCGTGCTCCTGCATATACTTTATCGTAAAGAAGCTTGCTGATTTCTTCGCGAAGAACTTCGTCTTTCTCTTCGTGGCTGTATGCTCTTTTCACGGTTTTATTTACCGCTTCACTCAACTCAATCTGCACTTTACATTGACCGATAATCGCTTCGTGCGCAACCTTCAAAGCAGCCAACATATCATCCTCGCTTACTTCTTTCATCTCACCTTCTACCATCAAGATGTTTTCGATAGAAGCACCGACCATCAAATCAATATCAGCCAGATTCTTCTGCTCAAGTGTTGGGTTTACAATATACTGACCGTTTACTCGGGCCACGCGTACTTCTGAGATTGGCCCTTGGAAAGGAATATCAGAAACCGACAAAGCAGCAGAAGCAGCAAAGGCAGCTAATGAATCAGGCAATGCACTCTCGTCACCAGAAATTAGGTAAATCATTACCTGTACATCAGCGTGATAGTCACTTGGGAATAACGGACGGATAGCACGGTCAACCAAGCGACTGATCAGGATTTCATAATCCGATAATCTGCTTTCACGTTTTAAGAATCCACCAGGAACCTTACCGGTTGAAGCGAACTTCTCTTGATAATCTACAGAAAGCGGAAGGAAATCGACTCCGTCTTTTGCTGTTTCAGACGCTACGACAGTTGCTAAAAGCATGGTGTTACCCATTCTTACGACTACCGAACCATCAGCCTGACGCGCTAATTTTCCGGTTTCAATAGTTATTTCACGTCCGTCAGGGAGTTTACAGGTTTTGGAAACGACAGTAAGATTCATATGTAAATGAGATATGCAAGGCATGTCAGAAAAGGTGCGACAATACCTTAGGTTAAAAATGAAAAAAGGGAACCTTGTTCAGGTTCCCGGCAAATGTTATTTTCTTAACGAGAGCTCTGCTAGAATAGCCCTGTATCGTTCGATGTTCGTGCTCTGTAGGTAATTTAAAAGCTTTTTACGCTTTCCTACCAGCTTCATCAGACCTTGCTGAGTAGCGAAGTCCTTCTTGTTTTCCTTCAGGTGGTTCGTCAAATGGTTGATGCGGTGTGTAAAGAGTGCAATTTGCGCCTCTGGTGAACCCGTGTCTTCCTTTTTCTTCACAAAGCCATGCTTCTTGAATAAGTCTTGTTTGATTTCAGTAGATAAATACATCTCGAAAAAATGGTTATTTCTTTTATTTCAGGGGGCAAATGTAAGCCAAAATGCCTGAACTATCCAAATATGGATGATCTTTTACTTATCACCTCCTAAATCGGTTTTGTTTTAACTTTTCTTTTTGAGGCAAACCAAATCTTCAGCTTATCAAGTACAACCCTATAGAAATCAGCCTCAAACAAGCGTGCATCGAGTCTTGCCTGGCGAAGAAAGATCAATCCGAAAATCAGCAATATAAAATCAGCCGCCCAGATTCCTGCCGCTACGGGAATAGTACCTTGCTTCGCAATTTTTTCTCCCTGCATGGAAAGAATATAGTAAACAATAAAGAAGACAATGGAAATTAGGAAGGGTACCCCTAATCCACCTCGCTTAATAATAGCCCCCAATGGTGCACCGATTAAAAACATAGCAATACAGGCAAGTGAGCTAGCTAATATTTTATGCCATTGAATTTTAAATATACTAACCTCTAATGTATAGGCATCGATATTGGCAATGACACCTGACATCTGGCTTTTAACTTGTCTTACTGTCGTGGCAGCTCCTTGGAACGTTTCTTTATTCGGATTATAAAAATAGATGCTGTCGATTTTCGCGTGAAGTGCCGAGTCAGTGAGTATAGCCTTGGGTTTGAGTTTGGTATCCATTTTCTTTTGTGGCAAAATCTTTTTTGCAACTACCTTGGCTTGTGCATGGAATTTTGGATCCTTTTTCTTTTTGTTATTCTCCCGTTTTCTTGTCACAACCGGATTTTTTATTGTGCCAGGTTTTACAATCGTAGGCTCACCTTTAATGACTTTCTCAGGACTGGGGACAGCGGTGGTAACGGGGGATGTGGGTTTGCTCTTCTGCATATACGGAAACCTTTGAGTTGAATCCTGAAAAAGCTTGAAGCGTTGTAAATCCGGTGGAAGTGCAGTCGGGTCCTTCAGATAAAAATTGAAATATGTTGTTGAGCCGCTATATTCAGTTAATCTTTGCGATAGAATTTGGTTGCTAACGGAATCAATATCGCCATCGAGTTGACTTAAGTTTCGCATGATGCGGTTTCCTTGAAACCATTTTGTATCCGTCTTTTTTAAATCGAATGATGATAGATCATACACAATCTGAGTTTTGGAAAATTTACTACGGCTAAGGGTTTCGTTATTTTTTCCTTTCTGTCCTGTAACCTCCAGGTCGGTTGATGCACCTTCTGTGTAATTATATCCTCTAAACAATTCAAACTTTAGGTATCGCTCATTTAATATCGTAAACATTCGGCCGGAGTCAGCAACCGTTACCTCTGTATTGCCATTGTTTTTCCGATGATCATATACTACTAAGCCGCCCAGCGTAATTCCATCTTCATATTTCTTATTTACCTTAATGCTGATGTCGGAGATTCCGTTATAGAAAGAACCTTCACGGAGATCAAGCGCTGGTTTTTTTTGTTTAATATCATACAATAGACTGTAAGCCTCGAGCGCAGCTTTTGGTACGAGGTTGTTGTTTGCATAAAAAGCAGCTACTGTAAGAAACAAAACGACTACGAAAATAGGACGAAGCGCTCTTACCAGTGATATGCCTGCACTTTTAATTGCGGTTAGCTCAAAATGCTCGCCCAAATTTCCGAAGGCAATTAGAGAAGACAAAAGTACTGCAAGAGGCAACGCAGTTGGTGTAGTGAAAATAGCAAAGTAGAAGAGTAGTTTTCCGATCACGTCCCATCCAAGACCTTTGCCTATGATGTCGTCAAAATACCTCAACATCTGAATGTTGAGCAGGATAAAGACAACAACCAGAAACGTAATAATAAACGGACCGATGAATGAATCTAAAACCAGTTTGTCAATCTTCTTCATGAGGAAATGCGTGACTCAAAAATAAAGCCAAGGATAAGGTAATGGAAAGACACTTGAAAAAATTCGTGAGAAAGATTTATCCGCCCACAGTTTTGCGAAGCAATTCTATTAAACCATTCCATAAATCTTGCAGCTCTTTTTGATCTTCGAAATCGGAATAATCAAAGATCTTTAGAAAAAGGGATTGGGTCATCTCATTGAATTCAAGACGAAGTTCAAAATATGATGGATTCTTTTCGTCTTCTGGTTTTTCGGGTACAAATTCAAATCGCACAAAATGATTGGTGCGATGTGCTACCATCTTAGCTTTGTGCTCTTCATTATCCCAAACAAAGCCAAAGGTCTTGTCGGAGTTGTTAATCTTAACATCATCTGCAAACCATTCACCTAACCCGCTAGCCGATTGAATGTAGGGATACAACATCTTAACTGAGGCATGCAATTCATAATCGGCAGTAAATAGTTTTTTCTTGGCCATGCGGAGTGTCTTGCTGAAAGACGTGCGATCAAATTAGAGCATTTTCTGGAGTATGACAACATAATCTGAAAGAATTAAAAAAGACAGCGGTATAGATGCGGTTTTACATTTTGTAAACAGGGTGAAGGCTGATCTCTTCAAGCGATTGCAATTCGAATTACATACCGTTCGTGAAAGAGAAATTTTTACAACTGGTTTCAATCCTTAATTTTACGGTCAGACCCCTTTATTAATTTACGTATGAAAAAACTCATTGTTATTCTCACACTGCTTCCTGGTTTTGTGTTCGCACAGGAAGATCTACTAGGTGAGTTGGATAAACAAACCAAAGAAACCGATTATGCTTTCGCCACATTTAAAGGAACGAGACTTGGCGATGGTCACACCGTAGAAACAAAGAGTAAGAATACATTAGAATTTATTTTTCAGCACAGGTTTGGCGCCCTGAGCGGTGGTGCATATGAGATGTTTGGGCTTGATCAGGCATATGTTCGACTGGCGTTAGACTATGGAATTACCGATAGGTTATCCGTGAGTATTGGAAGAAATTCTTTTGATAAGACGATGGATGGATACTTGAAGTATAAATTACTTCGCCAAAGCAAAGGCGCTAAAAACTTTCCGGTTACGGTAACAGCCTTTGCCAATGCGGCTTATAAATTTTCGCCAAAGAAAAATACTGATGTGTCGAATGATTTTAAAAATGTTGATCGTATCTCGTATACTGGGCAACTTCTCATCGCAAGAAAGTTCACACCTAATTTTTCATTACAGTTGATGCCTACCTTTGTTCATAAAAATTCAATCAATTTTAAAGATGAAACGGCAGACCACGATCAATTTGCGCTTGGCGTTGGTGGACGAATAAAAGTTTCCAGAAGCATTGCGCTTAGTGGTGAATACTATGCGAACCTGAATCAGGGAAAATATATTTATGGCTACGATGTGGCACTCGCTCCTTTGTATAAACCCTATCAGAATTCGTTTTGTCTTGGTATTGATATCGAAACTGGTGGCCACGTGTTTCAGTTGATTCTGACAAATGCTATCGGATTAAATGAGCGTGCTTTTATTACGGAAACCAAAGACGATTTTTTTGCCGGGAATATTCACCTTGGATTTAATGTAACCCGCACGTTTCAACTGAAGAAAAACAAGTAGAACACTTTGAACGATGGCGAAATAACTGGTCTGCTTTTAATTTTATACGCTCCATCCCATAACTGAATACGCATTGTTATTACTCTCCATTATTGCCTACCTCGTGATTACCGTGCTCGTAGGTTTTTGGGCTTCCCGTAAGGTAAAAACATCTGGAGATTTTATGCTGGCGGGCAGAAGCCTTCCCATTGTGTTGAGCTCGGCTGCGTTATTTGCCACGTGGTTTGGGTCTGAAACTGTTTTTGGTGCATCATCTGAATTTCTAAAAGGTGGTTTGTATTCTGTTATTGAAGATCCCTTCGGGGCCACATTATGCCTTTTGCTTTTCGGGTTATTTTTTGCCCGAAAACTCTACAACATGAACCTGCTAACGCTGGGTGATTTCTTTAAAGTACGTTATGGAAAAAAAACTGAATTAATCGCCAGTATTTTTCTTGCACCGCCATATATTGGTTATATCGCAGCTCAGTTGGTGGCCATGGGTATAATAATGAATGTTGTTACCGGCCTCGAAGTTTGGCAAGGTGTGGTGATAAGTGCCGTTGTGGTTACGCTCTATACCTATGTTGGTGGAATGTGGGCTATCTCGATTACCGATTTCTTCCAGAGCATCATTATTATTATTGGACTTCTAGTGCTTGCCATTGTTCTTACAGAAAAGGTTGGAGGAGTTTCAAAGGTATTGAGCGAAGTGCCCGCTGAGAACCTTAAGTTCTTTCCATCGCTAAATTTTAAAGAAGTCGTTTCCTATATAGCCGCGTGGTGTGTGTTGGGCTTGGGTTCCATTCCGTCTCAAGACGTTTTCCAACGCGCCATGTCATCTGGTTCGGCAAAGACAGCGGTACGGTCATGTTACATTGCGGCTCTTTTATATATGACCATTGCGATGCTACCCTTGTTCATCAGTTTGTGTACAAAACATTTATACCCTGATCAGATTGCCGGAGATACGCAACGCGCTTTGCCCAACATGGTGTTGACACATACAGCACTTCCGATTCAAATTTTGTTTTTTGGGTCTTTGCTTTCGGCCATTATGAGCACCGCGAGTTCGGCTATTCTCGCTCCAGCGGCCATCATGTCGGAAAATGTTTTGAAGCCACTCGCGGGCAATAAGTTTAATGACCGGCAGCTTTTGCTGATGACGCGAATTTCAATTTTGGTTTTCAGTGCCATCGCTACCATCATGGCGTGCATGCGCTCGAATATCTATGAGTTAGTAGGAGAGTCGTCTATTCTTAGCTTGGTCTCACTTTTCATTCCTCTGGTTATGGGTTTGTATTGGAAACGCGCTAGCACTGCGGGTGCCTTACTATCGATGGTGCTTGGAATACTTACTTGGATTATCTTTGAAATTTATGAGACATCATGGCCAAGTTTGGTGCCAGCTACGTTGGTAAGCCTTGCCGGGATGATGATTGGAAGTCTGGTGTGGCCAATGAAAACGGAAGCGGTATGATTAAGATAGAATTGAATCGGGTAAATGATGCTTTCCTGATGGAAGCAAAGAATGAATTGGGGAACAGCGTGCGCATGGATGGTTCTCCCGCGGTGGGTGGAAGCGATCTGGCCATGCGGCCAATGCAAATGTTGCTGGCAGCTTTGGGTGGATGCAGCTCGATTGACATTATCAGCATTCTAAAAAAGCAAAGGCAAGATTTAAAAGACTTGAAGATTACGGTAACGGGTGAACGCGAGAAGGATGTAGAGCCCTCGTTATACACCGAAGTGCATGCGCACTTCAAACTGTATGGCGACCTTGATGCCGATAAAGCAGAAAAAGCGGTAAACCTTTCTATGCAAAAATATTGTTCGGTTGTGAAGACGTTAGAGAAGACGGCAAAGATTACGCATACTTTTGAGATTATTAAAGTGGTGTAGGCCTCACCTCTGTCGTCTCCGGAGTAGAGGAGGGAAGAGAGGATTTGAAGATTGTACACGTCAAATAATTTTTGTGATATTTTTTATTGATTATAAAGACAATGGAAGAAACTGAAAGACATTTTGAGACAGATGCTATTCGTGAACAACATGAGCGTTCTGCTTTTCGAGAACATTCTGTGCCACTATACTTAACTTCGAGTTTTGTGTTTGATGATGCTGAGCAGGCACGCGCAATGTTTGCCGATGAAATACCTGGTAATATTTACAGCCGCTATTCTAACCCGAACACCAATGAGCTTATTGCGAAATTGTGTTTGATGGAGGGAACGGAAGACGGTATCGCAACAGCATCTGGCATGGCTGCGATGTTTAGCAGCATGGCCGCGTTATTAAAATCGGGTGATCACGTGATGGCGTGCCGTTCGGTATTCGGATCGACTCATCAGATACTTAATATGATCTTTCCGAAGTTCGGTATCTCATATAGTTATGCCGACATCACCGAACCCGAAACATGGGAGGCGAAAATTCAATCGAACACGCGAATGATTTTTGTCGAGACGCCTTCGAATCCTGCATTGGATATCCTGGATCTGGAATGGTTGGGTAAGCTTGCAAAAAAGCATAACGTTATACTGAACGTTGACAATTGTTTTGCTACTCCTTACTTACAGAATCCTGCCAAGTGGGGTGCTCATATCGTTACACACTCGGCTACTAAATTTATGGATGGGCAGGGAAGAGTAATTGGAGGGGTGATCTTGGGCACAAAAGAATTGATTAAAGAAATCCGATTCTTCACTCGTCATACCGGTCCATCTATGGCACCGTTCAATGCTTGGGTACTTTCTAAAAGTTTAGAAACGCTGGCGGTGCGAATGGATCGTCATTGCGATAATTCATTGGCATTGGCTGAGTGGTTGGAAAAAAATGAACAGGTATTGAAAGTTAAATATCCTTTCCTGCCATCTCATCCTCAATATGCTTTGGCGAAAAAGCAAATGAGAAAAGGAGGAGGTATTGTAACGTTTGAAATTAAAGGGGGGCTTGATCAAGGTAGAAAGTTTTTAAATTCATTGAAGATGATTTCGCACACGCCTAACTTGGGTGATACGCGTACGATAGCAATCCATCCGGCATCGACAACCCATTCTAAATTAACCGAAGAAGAAAGGCAGGCAGTTGGTATTACGCCTGGGCTGATTCGCATTGCGGTTGGGCTGGAAGATGTAAGGGATATTATTGCGGATATTGATCAGGCGATTGTTGCGTCTTCCAAAGGGTAATTCGTTTTGGAGTTTTGGGTTTAAAGTTTCGAATTTCGTGAGGTTGATGATATTGGTGATTTTGGATAGGGATGACGACTCTCAATAGTGTAATAAAAAACGCTCCGGAAAGGGAGCGTTTTTTATTACATATCATTGGGTTTTAGAATATATCCACAACCTTCATTTCATTACGCACGATTTACATGAAAATATAAGCTTGTATTAAGCATTAGAGTATTGAAAATGTAGTCTGAGATTGCTTATGTGAGAGGATATACCATCTAACCAAGTTCTTTTTTTTCACAGGTAAAGATATTTTAAATAACTTTTATTGGCATGGTTTATTGTCCATTCTCCTAATCAAAGCAATAGGATTTTAAAGTTTTGAGGGTTGCGTTGTGGTGTTGATTAAGCGTAACATGACGGAACAAGCTCATCAAATTATGGCCTATCATCATGACTCGAAAAGATGCCTTGGTAGCCAAAAGTTTTCAATCCAAAGTCTTGCTTTAATTCCTTGATTTGATTTTCACTATATGCACGTGAGTTATAGATATTCCATCATCATTTATTTGATTAAAAACAATTCTTGTAATGCGGGAAATACTTCAGTATTTCTTGCCTGTGTAAACTTTCTAAAGAATCTAATGTAAGTACTCTGAGAAGGCATCTCATACCGAAAGTGAAAGAATGACATGACTCAGTTAGTTAATAACCCACCGCACCAACATCTTTCTGATCGTGTTTATCACTAAACACAAATGGAAAAATGAGCCCAAGTATTAACGCGTATCCAGCAAAGCTAAACCAGATGCTTTGCCAATCTCGAACACCATCGATCGTAAAGTAATCTACTACCCATCCGCTTAATGTTCCTCCAACAAAGGCTCCAACACCATTGGTCATGAGCATGAATACACCTTGAGCGCTGGCCATAATACTCGGGTCTGCTTCTTTTTGTACAAACAGAGAACCGGAGATATTGAAAAAGTCAAAGGCCATTCCATAGATTACCATCGACAACACCAACAGAATTAATCCATCACCAGGATTACCTATTCCAAAAAATCCAAAGCGAAGTGCCCACGCAAAAATACTGATAAGCATTACTCTTTTGATTCCGAATTTTTGCAAGAAGAATGGAATGGTGAGTATGAATAAAGTTTCTGATATCTGAGAAATAGAAAGCAACAAGTTTGGATGTGTTACACCAAAAGAGCCAGCATAATTCGTTTTAAAATCATCAAGGAATGTACCTCCGAAGGTGTTGGTGATTTGTAATGCAGCACCCAACAGCATGGCAAAAATAAAGAAGACAATCATTCTTCTTCTTTTAAACAAAACGAAGGCGTCTAATCCAAGAGAAGAAAGGAGTGTGCGTTGTTTGGTTACGCGGCTCGGAGGACATGCCGGCATTGTGAATGAATACAAGCCTAACAATATTCCGGAAGACGCACTTACATAAAGCTGCATGGGGCTCAACGTCCATCCTGCAAAATCAACAACCCACATGGCCACGATAAATCCTACCGTGCCCCAAACACGAATCGGTGGAAATACTTTGATGATATCAATACCTTCTTTTTTCAGCACGGCATACGAAACAGTATTGTTCAGCGCGATGGTAGGCATGAACATCATGGAGTTGAGCAACATGAGAATGTATAGCGTGTTATAATCTTCTACCGTTGAAGCCCAGATCAATAATGCGGCACCAATAAGATGGCACATGCCCAATAAACGTTCGGCATTTACCCAACGGTCAGCCACAATGCCAAGGAGAGCCGGCATAAACAAAGAAGCAATGCCCATTGTTGCGTAAATACTACCTACCTGTGTACCGGTGAACTTCAGCGTTACAATCATATAACCACCCATCGAGATCAGCCATGATCCCCACACAAAGAATTCTAAAAAATTCATCAGGATGAGGCGCTGCTTGATACTCATGAGAAACAGGATAGGTTAGGTTTGACATAAATATAGACAATGACCAATCATTTTCTAGGATCACTTTTTTAGTTGCTTTTCTAGATTGATTGTGGTCTCCGTTTTTTTTAGATACTTTAAGATGACAATTCAGATAGCATGAGAAAAAAGATTCCGTTACCGGCTGTATTTTATCGAACAACCATTATCGTTTCTTTGCTTATAGTGTTATTGACTTTTCGCTGCAATGCACAAGTTGTAAACGATGGAATTAAAGAACGTTCTGAATTAATTCTGGATGGAGATTACACATCCTCATCAACCAATCATGCTACAGTAGAATGGGCTTGCGTTAACAAGGCTCTTACAAGAAAATGCATCGATTATCATAATGATCAATGGTTTAGTTTTAAAGTGTCCGCATCGGGTAAATACTTTCTGAATGTATCATCACAAGCTTGTCGCGATGCGCGGGGAATTCAGGCCATCGTGATTGAAGGTAATCCGTGTGAGATTAAGACGTATAAGATTCTTCAATGCATCCCTCAAATCAGACAGCAAGATGTGTACATCGAGCTTGACTCAATCAAAGCAAACCAGCATTACCTTGTAAACATTGATGGTTTTCTGGGCGACTTCTGCACGTTCAATATTCAACTCAGTACAAATGCAAAAGGGTTAGCATTAAAATCTAAAAATTTAGACACACTTGATTTCACTACTCATCAATCCGATAAAGTAGTATCGTTGAAATGGAAAGTAGATCAGTTGCTTGCAAACGAATTGAGAGACTTTGAAATCCTCCGTACCTACAAACGAAATCTAAAGCCCACTTTAATCGGCATTATTCCTGTCGATCATAATGCTTTAGGAACTTCAATTATGGATTATTCTTTAGAAGATACCTTGTCCGCATCAGGCACTTATACTTATGAGATTCTAGGAATCTTCAAGGGAGGGGAAAAGGAAATCTTAAGTCAGGAGATGGTAAAATTTTATCCAGAAGTAAAGCCGCGAAAGGTAATAACCCTGGACGTTTCACTGGATTATAAAAAAGGAACTCCAATCATACTTTCACTTCTTGACAAAGAGCGGAATAGTGTTCTGAAAAAATCTTATTTTAAGTTCAACAAAATGTATGATTCATCGCAACGAATTCCGGTTGATATGTATGTTGATATGGGTATCCGAAAATTTGTGGTGCGATGTGTTAACCTGAAAACCCAAAGGGAGATAAACTATGAATTTGAAGTCGAAGAGGATGATGTTATTAGGAAGTGATTTTGAGTAAGCTTTGAATTTTACTTTACAGTCTCTTTACTTTCAATTAACACTCCCGCCTTATACGTATCAGTACGAATTAAAACTCCCTTCTCATCAAATACTTTCCACAGCTTGTGTTTTTTGTCGGCTACATACTCGCCTTGTTCTTTAATTATTCCTGTCGAATAATAAGAGGTAAACATTCCATGCTTACGATTTGATTTGTACTCACTTAACGTTTCAACATTTCCTTGCTCGTAATACGTTTGGAAAGAACCTGCTAACAAGTTAAAAGCAAAAGTTTCTTCTCGTTGTATTTTTCCAGAAGCGTAATAGGAATATCGGATTCCCATGAGCTTACCATTTTCATAGATCTCTTTCGTGCGGGCAATTTTTCCACCTGCAAAGTAGATAACCCATTTGCCATGAGGTTTTTCATTTCTAAATTTCTTTTCAGAAAGCAACTGCTGTGACTCATCGTATTCTTCAACAGAAGAATCAATTCCATTTGATGCTACAGTCTCTTTACGCTTTGTCTTTCCGGAAGGGAAGTAATCAAAATTATTTCCGGTCTTCTTTCCTTCTTTGTAATGATAGCGGTGCTGAATCTTGCCATCTGCAAAGTAGCCGATGTTGTCACCGTGAAGTTTGCTGTTCAGAAAACTTCCTTCCAGTAGGAGATGGCCTTCCATGTCGTAGCTTTTATACGCTCCGTTTTTTGAACCGGCCTCCATTGTTGAAACGGTTTCCAGTTGGCCGTTTGTGTAGTACGTTTTGTAGAAGCTTGTGAGGATACCATCAAGGTAGTTGGCCTCAGTTTCTATTTTTCCATTTTCATAATAGGTACGGGTAATTCCGTTTGGCTTTCCTTTTTTGTAATTGATTTCTTTTTTGATTTTACCAGTTGGATAATATTCTTTTACTAATCCTTCGGGTTTACCTTTCACAAAATTGGTTTTACCTCGCACTACCCCGCTGGCGAAATAAAGTTGAATGCTATCGGTGAGTATATCGTTTTGGTAAAATGCTTTTTGAATCGGGTTGCCATCTTCATCAAACACTTGAACGGCACCATGACGCTGACCATTTATATAGAAAAGCTTGCGCGAGGGTTTACCATTTTCATGATATTCTGTAAACGATCCTGATTTTTGTCCGTCATCAAAACCACCTTCCATCATCAGATTTCCATTTTCATAGTAGCGTTGGTACTTGCCGACTATTTTTTCATTGTCATCGTTCGCCACAAAATAGATTTCCTGAAGTGGCCGTTTGGGTACTTCAGTGTAATACGTACGTATTTCTTTTTGTGCTTGCGCAGTGAAGGAGAGGAGAATGAATGCGAATACTAACTTATACATGACGTTGTAATAGAAAAGATCAGGCTCATAACGACTGAGCCATTTAATTGTTGTTGGATAGAAGGCGAAACCATTAGGTAATCCAATGCAAAGTTTGTGGCTTAACCGGATTAACAAATGGTGTTTTATTTTGCTGCGACAAATCCCACTGGCGTTTTAATTCATGATACCATCGTGCTTGCGCATCGGGTTCGCCTAATAACATTAGGGTAGGTTTGCTTTCAAGACCTTCATTCAGTTTTCGAAACACACCTAAGTCCTGATGAATAAATTGTTTCCCCAACTGACGCAATGGCCACCAAATGTATTTCACAAAGCTGAGTGTTGTGAAGAAAATATGATTGAGCTCTGTTTCATTTTCATTGATAGGGGTGAGGCATGTGATCGAAATGATTTCATTATTTCCTACTTGTATATGTTCAAAGCGATTTCCAGGAAGCTGAAAATTAATTTCAGTTGATGTGCCGCCTTTTAAAATGGAATATCCTTTTGAATTGGAAGAAGGTGTATGCCTCACCATCTTAAAACCAAGATCAGATGGTTCAAATTTCTTTTCCTTGCGTTTTAATTTTTTGGCAGATCGCCAGTACCACGACTGATGAACAAACGTAACATGAGCGGGATCAATCAACCCAATTACGGAGTGATCGATATTACTCGGCATCGTTACCTTTTCTACGAATAGAAATTTTTTATCAGCAGCAGCTAATAGATTTGGCAAATTCTGATCGGCACCTTGGAGCTGCGTTTTGTTCTGAGGAATATAAATCCAAACCGTTCCGTTTATTTCTTTGCAGGGATATTGAAATACCTTAATCTTTTTCGTGTCGAAATTACCATCGGCCAAAGCCGGAATTTCCTGGCACGCTCCGGTATTATCAAACTTCCAACCATGATAACAGCATTGAATGGTTTTGCCATCATACCATCCTTTTGATAGAGGCACGCCACGATGAGGGCAGTTGTCTTTTAAAGCGAATGGTTTACCATCTTCACCACGACCAAACACAATGCGCTCGCCCAGAATTTCTTTTGCCACCAACTTACCTTGTTTTAAGAAGGAGCCATGCATGGCGAAATACCAAAGATTTTTAAGAAAAAGAGATTCGGTCATTCGAATTAAATTAGGCGAAGATCAAAGAAAGAGGTTAAGAATAGGTTTGCAAAATTATGCTTGTTAATAGATCGTTGATTGTTCGGTTGTATAAAATCCTTCATAGAATCATGGGTGTACTTTTCCAAAGAAATGATTGAAAAGCCTGCGCATGCAAGTGATATTGGATAGCGAATTGAAAATTTACAACCGTAAAGCGTACCCGCAATCGTTTTCTGTAATTTTAATTGTTTACTTTTCAATCGATATAGCTTTACTTGTACCCCAAATTTAACACTAATGAAAAGAAAACTACGCGTGGGAATGGTTGGCGGTGGCTTAACCTCATTTATCGGTCCTGTTCATCGTAAAGCTATGGGCATTGATGGCGAAATAGAATTAGTATGTGGAGCCTTCAGTGTTGTTCCGGGCGAATCGAAAGAAACCGGACAAGCACTTTACCTTAATCCGAAACGAGTTTATGAATCGTATCAGGAAATGTTTGAAAAGGAAAAGGATATGCCTGACGATCAAAGAATGGATTTTGTTGTTGTTGTTACTCCCAATCACGTTCATTTCGGTCCAACAAAAATGGCGCTTGAAAATGGTTTCCACGTTTTGGTAGAAAAACCAATCGCGTTCTCTTTAGAAGAAGCAAAAATATTAGAGAAGTTAGTAGCAAAGACTGGTTTGATACTAGGACTTACACATACTTACACCGGATATCCTTTAGTGAAAGAAGCCCGCAGTATGGTGGCGAAAGGTGCTTTTGGTAAAATCAGAAAAGTATTTGTTGAATATCCACAAGGATGGCTTTCTACTCCATTAGAGAAATCAGGAAACATGCAGGCATCATGGCGTACCGATCCAAAGCAATCTGGAATGGGTGGTGCCATTGGTGATATCGGAACTCATGCCGCTAACCTTGCTGAATACATTACAGGTTCTAACATATCTGAAATTTGTGCAATGCTCAATGCAGTAGTGAAAGGTCGTATGATTGATGACGACAGTTCAATGTTATTGAAGTTTGACAACGGTGCTACTGGTATTCTTATGGCAACTCAAGTTGCTGCAGGCGAAGAGAACAACCTCAACATCCGTGTGTACGGAGAGAAAGGCGGATTGGAATGGAAACAAGAAGATCCGAACACCATGATTTTGAAGTGGCTCGACAAACCAAAAGAAATTATTCGCGCAGGACAAAAATATTTATCTGATGAAGCGAAAGCGTTTACACGGACACCTGCTGGTCACCCAGAAGGATATTTAGAAGCATTCGCCAATATTTATAAAGCCTTCGGCAAAGCAGTGCGCGATTTCAAGCCTGGCAAAAAAATCAACGCTGCGAAATACGACTTCCCTGATGTAGAGCATGGAGTTCGTGGAATGAACTTTGTACAGACTGCCGTGAAGTCAGCAAGCTCCACCCGCAAATGGACAAAACTTAAATAGTGAATAGTCTTGAGTATTAAGTCTTGAGTCTAAAGTTTTAAGTCTAATGTCTAGTATCTTATGTATAAAGTCTAACCGTAAATAATGAAGACAATAAAAGGACCTGCAATTTTTTTGGCGCAGTTCATGGGCGATCAACCGCCTTTCGATAATCTCAAAACAATAGGTAAGTGGGCAGCATCGAATGGATACATAGGTATTCAACTTCCTACTTGGGATAAGCGTTGCATTGATTTAAAGCAAGCGGCTGAGAGTAAAGATTATTGTGATGATCTAAAAGGATTGGTAAACTCTTGCGGATTGGAAATCACAGAATTATCAACTCACCTTCAAGGTCAGCTCGTAGCTGTGCATCCTGCTTACAATGAATTGTTCGATGGCTTTGCACCAAAAGCATTTCGTGGCAAACCAAAAGAAAGAACAGCCTGGGCTGTCGATCAATTGAAGTACGCAGCGAAGGCGAGTAAAAATCTGGGACTCAAAGCAGCTGCAACATTTTCCGGAGCGTTAATGTGGCATACAGTTTATCCGTGGCCCCAACGCCCTGCCGGATTAGTGGAAGATGGTTTCAAAGAATTAGCCAAGCGCTGGTTGCCGATTTTAAATGCGTTCGACAAAGCAGGTATTGATCTTTGTTATGAAATACATCCGGGCGAAGACTTGCATGATGGTATAACGTTCGAACGTTTCTGGGAAGCAACAGGTAAACATACACGCTGCAATATCTTGTACGACCCAAGTCACTTTGTACTTCAACAACTTGATTACCTTCAGTACATTGATTTCTATCACACCTTTATAAAGATGTTCCATGTTAAAGATGCCGAATTTAATCCAACAGGAAAGAGCGGTGTTTATGGCGGATATCAAAGTTGGGTAGATCGCCCTGGACGATTTAGATCACTAGGCGATGGACAGGTTGACTTTCAATCTATTTTTTCCAAACTAGCTCAATATGGTTATGATGGCTGGGCTGTATTAGAATGGGAGTGTGCCATTAAACATCCAGAGCAGGGTGCTGCAGAAGGCGCACCTTTCATCAAGGATCACATCATTCGGGTAACCGAAAAAGCCTTTGATGATTTTGCATCGACAGGCAAAGATCAAAAGCTGAACAAACGAATCTTAGGAATTTAATCTCATCAAAAAAGAAAACTAAAAATGAAAAAAGTATTTGTAATCATCACCCTTGCAGCTGCTGCAACGTTTGCCATGACATCTTGCGGTTCAAAAAAAGAAGAAACGAAAACAGAAACTTCGGAAGAAGATGAAAGCGAAGAATTGGCAGAACCTAAGAAAGATTCTGCTGACGAAATGATAGCACAAGGTCTGGCATTGGTAGATGGAAGCGATTGTAAAACATGCCATCATCCTACCAATAAAATCGTTGGCCCCTCCCACACAGACGTGGCGAAGAAATATGAATTCACACAAGCCAACGTAACGCTTCTTGCTGGAAAAATTATTACTGGAGGTAGCGGTGCATGGGGAGAAATTCCAATGTCTCCTCATGGTGATCTTACAAAAGCCGATGCAGAGAAGATGGCCATGTATGTATTATCGTTAGATGGCGAGAAGCCGAAGGATTAACTTCAACTTACAACTCTAAATACAACCACCATATGAAAAATTGTTTCTTTATTATCGTCATACTCGCTTCAGTAAAATTTCTGGATGTTTCAGCACAAACCGTTTTAACCGATAAGGAAAAAAAAGACGGATGGCAACTTCTGTTTGATGGCCAGACCACAACGGGCTGGCGAAATTATGGAGGCGATAAAATTGGTGAGGCCTGGAAAGTAAAGGATGGCGCGCTTTACCTTGATACATCAAAGAAAGATGGCTGGCAGTCTCACGGTGGTGGCGATATCATTACTGAAAAGGAATTTGAAAACTTTGAACTTTCCATTGAGTGGAAAATTGAAGCCTGTGGCAATAGTGGCATCATGTTTAATGTGGTAGAAAGCAAAGAGAATCAGTACGCATGGTATAGTGCTCCAGAAGTTCAAGTACTCGACAATACCTGTCATCCCGATGCGAAGATTATTAAACATCGCGCAGGGGATTTGTATGATTTGATTTCCAGTTCAACTGAAACAGTGAAGCCGGTAGGCGAGTGGAATCAAGTTCGCATTATTTCAAATAAAGGTAATTTGGAATTGTGGCTGAACGGAACAAAATCAGTTCAAACTCAAATGCACACACCAGCTTGGGATGAACTAGTAAAAGGTAGCAAGTTCAAAGAAAGAACAGCATTCGGAAAAGCAAGTAAAGGTCATATTGCATTGCAAGATCATGGCAATGGTGTGTGGTTTAAAAATATCAAGATTAAAGAGCTCTAGTTAATAGAACTACAGATTCAGTTAATAATATTCAAAACAACCAGACATGAAATTGAAATCAGGATTGGCCATTTTGGCCGTGGCGTTTCTCTTGCTCTCTTGCGGAGATGGAAATAAAAAACGGATATTGGTTTTTTCCAAAACAAAGGGATATCGACACGAGTCTATTGAAGATGGCAAAACTGCATTTCTGAAACTTGCCGCAGATAAAGGTGTTGTGCTCGATACGACTGAAGACGCTTCTGCTTTTAACGAAGAAAATTTAAAGAAATACCAAGCCATAGTTTTTTTAAACACAACCGGTGATGTGTTGGATCAATATCAGCAAGCTGCATTCAAACGCTTTATTCAAGCGGGTGGAGGCTACTTGGGTATTCACGCTGCCGCAGATACTGAGTACGATTGGTGGTGGTATGGAAAATTAGTAGGAGCCTATTTTAAAAGTCATCCACAAATTCAGGATGCTAAATTTAAAAAGGTAAAACAAGATCCGTTGGTTGAAGGATTACCAGATGAGTGGATGCGTAAAGACGAACTCTACAACTACAAAAAAATATCCGACAGCATTACCGTGCTCTACACATTGGATGAAACTTCGTACAAAGGTGGAGAGAACGGAGACTATCATCCCATCGCTTGGTTTCATGAATTTGATGGAGGTCGTGCGTTCTATACTGGTATGGGACACACAAAAGAAAGTTATGTTGACCCCCAATATCTGAATCATGTTTGGATGGGATTACAATATGTAATGGGTGAGAATAAACTTGATTACAGTAAAGCCACCTCAAAGCTTGTTCCTGAAGATAACCGATTTAACAAAGTAGTGTTGGGAAGTTATTTTGATGAACCTACTGAGATGGACATCTTACCGGATGGTCGCATTATTTTTTTGGAACGTAAAGGTGCTGTGAAAATATACAATCCAAAAATAGACAGCATTTCGCTTATCAATACCTTCAATGTTTACACGAAGTATGAAGACGGTATGCTTGGCATTGCTCACGATCCAGAGTTTGCAAAAAATAATTGGCTTTACATTTATTATTCAACGCCAGCGAAGTCAGTAAATATATTATCGCGATTTACATTTGATGGTTCGAAGATTGATATGGCCTCCGAAAAACAAATGATGGAAGTGGCAACTCAACGTGAAACGTGTTGTCATACAGGAGGCTCAATAACCTTTGGTCCGGATAATAATTTATATCTATCCACAGGCGACAATTCCAGCCCGTTTGAATCGGAAGGTTTTAGTCCCGCAGATGAACGCAAAGGAAGATCACCTTTTGATGCGCAGAAATCCTCAGCGAATACAAATGATTTACGTGGAAAGATTTTGCGTATTCATCCTGAAGCAGATGGTACTTATTCTATTCCGCAAGGAAATTTATTCCCGAAAGGTGAAGCTAAAACACGAGACGAAATTTATGTGATGGGAAATCGTAACCCATACAGGATTTCCATCGATCAGAGAACCGGATTTTTATATTGGGGTGAAGTTGGTCCTGATGCTGGCGAAGACAGAGAGGGAAGAGGTAGTCGAGGATACGATGAAGTGAACCAGGCACAGAAGCCAGGATTTTTTGGCTGGCCATATTTTGTTGGCGGAAACTATGCGTACAACGAACATGATTTTGAAAAGAATGTATCGGGTGCAAAGCATGATGCATTGAAGCCGATCAACAATTCACCGAACAACACAGGAAAAATAGATTTGCCTCCCGTAAGTCCACCATTCATTTGGTATCCTTATGCCATATCTCCCGATTTTCCTTTAATGAAAGAAGGAGGTAGAAATGCGATGGCTGGACCCGTATATTATTCTGAAAACTACAAAGACCGACCAACGGCCTTCCCAGACTATTTTGATGGTAAGTTAATCTCCTACGATTGGATGCGAAACTTTATGCGTCTCATTTCAATGGACTCTTCCGGTAAGATAACAGACATTGAAACGTTTATGGAAGGAGTGCCTTTCAACAATATTATAGACATGGCATTTGGTCCGGACGGAAAGTTGTACACACTTGAATATGGAACAAAATGGTTCGCCAAAAATCAGGATGCGCGTTTATCGCGAATCGATTTCAACAAAGACAATCGTTCACCAAATGCTAAATTAACAGTTGATAAAAAAGAAGGAGGTATTCCATTAGCAGTTGTAATCTCAGCAGCCGAAACAATTGATCCGGATGGTGATGCGATTACTTTCGAATTGGAAGTGAACAAACAAACTTTAAAATCTACTGACGGAAAATTCAATGTTACCTTCGACAAGGCCGGTATCTATCGTCCTAAGCTAATCGCAACAGATGCAAAAGGATCAAAATCTTTTGCTGACATCGTGATCATTGCAGGTAATGAAGCACCAGTTGTTTCACTTAATGTTGAAGGTAATAGTCAGTTTTATTTGCCAGGTGGGTCGGTTTCATATACAGCGTCAGTCACCGACAAGGAAGATGGAAGTACAACGGATAAGATTAGCGCAGACCGCGTTTTAGTAACAGTCGATTACCTTGCACAAGGTTATGACATGACTAAGATTGCTCAAGGACATCAACGATCTGAACTTCCGGGTAAGTTGCTTATCGCAGAAAGCGATTGTAAATCGTGTCACTTGATTGATTCAAAATCGGCAGGTCCAGGTTATCGTGATGTTGCTCAAAAATATAAGAGCGATGTAAAGGCGATCGAGAAATTATCAGATAAAGTAATAAAAGGTGGGTCGGGTGTTTGGGGAGAAACGGCAATGGCAGCTCATCCACAGATATCAAAAGAGAACGCTGCATTAATGGTAGAATACATTCTCTCTCTTTCTGATGTAAAGAAACCGAATAGTCTTGCGCTTAATGGTATTTCAAAATTCCAACATGCACCAAAAGAAGGACCTGCTCCGACTTCTGCGTATATTATTACTGCTTCGTATGATGACAATGGAGCATTGGGTATGCCGTCCATTTCGTCATCGAAAACAGTTGTGTTGCGTGCTCCCGTTTTGAACGCAGCGGATGTTGCAGAATTCCAAGGTGGATCGCGTAAGATCGTTACCGGTTCAAACATAGCGGTTGAGAATGTAAAACATAATTCATCCATTCGATATAAGGATGTTGATTTAACAGGTATTGGTAAAATGCAATTCATTATTGCAGAAGTTGTAATGATGACAAAGGGAGGAGAGATTGAGGTTCACCTCGATTCGCCAACCGGAAAAAAATTAGGACTGGTAAATTTTGAAAATGCTCCTGAGATTAAAGTGCAGGCCGGTATTACAGCACGACCTGCAACCATTAGTATCGAACCTATAACAGGTAAGCATGATCTTGTATTGATATTCAAGAATGAAAAGGCAGGGGATAGCAATCTGTTTTATTTTAGTCAAATTACTTTAGAGAAATAACTAAATCGTACCAACATGAACAGAAGAGAATTTATTCAACGTTCTTCCATTACGGCAGCAGGCTTAGTGGCGGTTCCGTCCTTTTTAAAGGCCGCACAAAAGGGCAAGGCAAAGGCACTTGGTTTACAATTGTACACACTACGCGATACCATTGTGCAAGATCCGAAAGGGATATTGCAGAAAGTAGCAAGCTACGGATATCAGGAGCTAGAAGCGTATTCGTATAGTGACGGTAAAATTTTTGGTATGGACTATACTGAGTTTTGCAATTATGCGAAGAGTCTGAAAATGAAAGTAACTAGCGGGCATTACGGATTTGATCTTATTAAAGGAGATACCTGGAAGAAAGCCGTTGATGATGCAAAGAAAAACGGACAGGATTTTATGGTGGTGCCTTACCTTCAGGAATCTGATCGTAAAACTATTGATCAGTATAAAACCATTTGTGCCAATCTCAATGCAGCAGGCGAAGTGTGTAACGCGGCTGGCGTCCGCTTTCAGTATCATAACCACGCGTTTGAGTTTGATACAATTGAAGGACAAATTCCGTATGATGTGATGTTGAAAGAACTCGATCCGAAAAAGGTAGGGATGGAATTGGATTTGTTTTGGGTAGTAAATGCGGGGAAAGATCCCGTGAAATACTTTGAAGCATATCCTGGCCGCTTTGAACAATGGCACATAAAGGATATGAACAAGGCTGATAAAATGAAGAACACGGCAATAGGCAGTGGAAAGATTGATTTCAAAAACCTATTGACGAAAGCAAAATTGGCTGGTTTAAAACATGCCTACGTTGAGCAGGAAACGTATGATGGAGCACCGATTGATGAAGTAGGTAAAAGCGCTGTTTATTTAAAGACGATTCTTTAATTTTTCTTTTCCCTTTACAGGTAAATTCATGGATGTCGGGTACTTTTGCCCGACGTCTTTTTTTTTAAGGTACTTCCATGAAAACACGAATCACATACAACACACTTTTGCTGATATTGATTTTCTCAGCCTTTACTGAACTGAGTTTAGCACAAGACATTGTACAACGCGTGAGGGGAAATGTAAAAGATGCGCTCACTCTAAAGCCACTTGCGAATGCCAACGTTACACTGAAACGCGACACCACTGTTCGCGGAACATCAACAGACGTGCAAGGAAATTTTGTATTGGAAAATATTCCTTTAGGTCGTTATCAAATAAAAATTTCATTTACAGGATACTCAGGCTATGAAGAAGAGTTGCTGGTAATATCAGGAAGAGAAACACAACATCAAATTGCATTGACTGAAACCGCCATTGTATTGAATGAAGTTCAAGTAGGCTCAACAACAAAAGCACAAGATTATGCACCAGGTTTGCAAACCATCGGTATTGAAAAAACCATGCGCATTGCTGCAAATTTTTTTGATCCTGTTCGCATGGCAACATCTTATCCAGGAGTTGTTGCAGCGAATGATCAAGGTAATTCCATTATCGTGAAAGGTAATTCACCCAATGGGTTGTTATGGCGATTGAATGGATTGGATATTGTAAACCCTAATCATCTTGCAAATGCAGGAACATTGAGTGATAAACCGATTTCAAATGGAGGAGGTGTTAATATTCTAAGTGCACAAATGTTAGACCGCACACAATTTTATACTGGAGCGTTTCCGGCATCGTATGGAAATGCGCTCAGTGGAATTTTAGATATGAATCTTCGTGAAGGAAATAAAAGTAAAAGCGGAGGTACTGCGCAAGCAAGTTTGTTAGGTATTGATCTTTCACTTGAAACACCCATGGGTAAAAATGATAATGCATCAGCGCTGGTAAATTACCGATACTCAACGGTAGGTTTACTTTCCAAACTTGGTGTTCAATTCGGTGATGAAGAAATTTTATTTCAGGATTTATCCATGAATTTAAGTTACGACCAAAAGAACGGAGGCAAGCTTTCTGTATTTGGATTTTATGGTGATAGTAAAAATAAATTCAAGGCAAAAGAATCTGCTGATTGGGAGGAGGATAAAGATAAATATGACATTACCTATAAGTCGACTACCTATGCAGTTGGGATGAACTATGTTGTGCCGATCGGTCGCGGAAGTTTGTTTGCAGGCGTAGCATATTCATCGTCTGATCAAAGTAGAACCGCAGATGTGAGTTCGGCTATTACGATTAACGAGCAGCGGCTACTAAAAGACAAATATCAATTGAACCGCGGATTGTTATCGAGCAACATCCGATATTCGACAAAGGTTGGTTCAAGCACCACATGGGATATTGGAGTGATGACGAATTTTCTGGACGATGCTGTCTCCACATCCAAAACAGCAGGTGCGCTAATTGACCAGATGCCTACAACAATTGATCAACAAGGTTCGGCTACAGGAGTTTTATTTCAACCGTTTACAACCTTGCGAACAACATTCTCAGAAAAGATGGCAATGAATCTTGGTGTTCGTTATCTTAACTATTCTTTTAACAAGACAAGTTCACTTGAGCCGCGCGCTTCATTTACGTATTCACCTTCTTCTAAAACTGTCTTTGATCTTTCATACGGTTTAGTAAGTCAGTTGCAGCAACCAACAACTTATTTTTCTGATGGTAATAAGAATCTTGGTTTTACAAAGTCACATCATACTTCATTGGGATGGCGCCAGCAATTGTCATCAACGATTAAACTCACGGGTGAATTATATTATCAGCATTTAGTGAACGTTCCTGTTGAGATGCTTCAAAGCTCCTACTCTGTTGTAAACGCGCTTGAAGGATTTGCAAAATCAAATCTTGTAAGTGACGGATCGGCCGATAATGTTGGGATAAATGTGACCGTAGAGAAACAGTTTTATACCAATCATTACTTTATGCTGGGTGGAGGATTTTATGAATCGACTTATACAGGTAGCGATAACATCAAGCGTGACACGCGCTTCAATGGGAAATATACATTTACAAGTGTGTACGGAAAGGAGTGGAGTAATAGCAGAAAGAGACGTGTTATTGGATTGAATTTACGTGCTCTCTATCTGGGTGGACTTCGTGCTTCCACAATTAACGAAGCTGCATCCAGTCAGCCTTCTGCTACCGAAACTGTTTATGACGAAGCCAATCCCTACAACCAAAAGTTAAACGATTATTTCCGTCTTGATGCTCGATTAAGCTTCCGCAAAAACAGAGCAAAGTATACGCGCACCTTCGCCATCGATATTCAAAATCTAACGAGTCAGCAAAATGAAGCTTATCGTTACTACGATCACACACAAGCAAAGATTGTAACAAAATACCAACTTGGAATAATTCCGGTGATCGTGTATCGAATAGACTTTTAGAGGAAGAATATAGAATTCAGGATATAGAATTTAGAATGCCTAACGCGAAACTTTGAACCTGGAACTTTGAACCTTAAACTTTGAACTTCTAACATCAAACCATCATGAAAATATTCAGCATCATCTTCGCCACCATCTTTCTACTATTCTGCTTTGTTCAATTCAACGATCCTGATCCTATTCTTTGGATTGTAATTTACGGTGCCATGGCGGTGCTTTGTATCATGGCCATATTCAAACGTTACCCCCGGCCGGCCTACATTGTTTTATTAGTTCTCTTTGTTGGCTTTAGTACCTTGTATATTCCCAGTATATTAGTCTGGCTCAAGCAAGAACACTTGTCAGATTTGTTTGATGAGGTAGCGAAGATGGAACATCTTTACATTGAAGAATCACGTGAGTTTTTGGGGTTGATGATTTGCGTTGGCGTGTTGATTTTTTATTTGGTTCGGACGAGGAAGTTAGGTAAGGGTTAAGATTATGCTCATGATATTTATTAGCATCTATTGTGTTTCTGAAAAAATAGCCCCCTTAGATTTTGTTTAACCATTTGAAATAGCCTGTGATAATTTGTTGTGCTTATCATTTTTGCTCCAGATTTTTTTTTGCCCATAGTAAAAATACCTCCGCGTCCAATTGAGAAAATGCGTGAGAATGTCTACTTCCGTCAGGAAGGTATCCTATCCCGATACTTGTAATTAACTCTGCCTCTTCATTACCTAGAACGTTCAACTGAACAATACAGGCTGATCTTCAAGTTCTCTGATAGTTATTTTACTCTGTTCAGAAAATAATACCGAACAATATTAAATAGTCGCAATCCCCTCCACAACAATCATCTTCGTCAAAGCATTAAGCTGTCTGATTTTTTTTGCGGGCGCATACTCAGCAGAACTCCACCATTCTTTAGCGCGAGCAATACTTTCAAACTGTAAGACAACAATCCGCTCAGGATGCCAATCACCTTCGAGGCACTCGGTTGATCCACCACGAACAATGAACTTACCTCCATAAGATGCGAGCGAGCCCGGTGTTAGTTTTTTGTATCCTTCATATTCATCCGTGTTCAGGACAGTGACGTCAATAATAATGTATGCTGGCATAAATCTATATTTAAGTATTAATATCTAGTATCTAGTGTCTCTTGTCTAATATCTCTTGTCTAATATCTAATGAAATTGTGGTGTTAGGAAAAAGCCCCTCCATTATTTTTGCTTTTAACCATGCAGTTAAGTGCGTGGTTGTTCAACTTCTCATGATTGACTTTATTTCAAGATGACAATTTAATGGTATTCTATTGCAAGGTTTTATCTCGAAAGCAATTCTTGT
The DNA here is from genome assembly GCA_046595655.1 of Chryseolinea sp. Lineage (GTDB taxonomy): Bacteria > Bacteroidota > Bacteroidia > Cytophagales > Cyclobacteriaceae > Chryseolinea. The sequence goes on from JBKJOF010000181.1 coordinate 31,904, forward strand.
GCATTCTCAAGTGCTACTTTCGATGGCTTCGCTCCACCAATCATCTTTGCAATTTCTTCGATGCGCTCATCTTCATTCAATTGCTTGATTGAACTGGTTGTTTTAGATGTGCTGTTATTTTTATAGACAACGTAGTGAGCATCTCCCTTCGCTGCGATTTGTGGTAAATGACTAATGGAAATGATCTGGTGATTCTTGGCCATTGTCTTCATCAGGTTGCCGAGCTTGATGGCGACTTCACCAGAAACACCGTTATCAATTTCATCTAGTATTAAGGTGGGCATGGCAGTCTTCTCAGCCATTACATATTTGATGGCGAACATCAATCTCGAAAATTCACCTCCCGATGCTACCTGTGCCAAAGGGCGTGGTGTAATACCTTTGTTCGCACTGAACAGAATTTCAACTTTATCAATTCCTGAGGACGTAGGACTTGTAATATTATTTTCAATCTGAAGTGTGGCATCTGGAATTGAAAGCTCTTGAAGTAACTTCACAATTTGCTTACATAGCGATTTAAAAATCTTCTCACGTGAGTCGCTCAGTTTGCTGGCAAGGGTTTTTACTTTTTGCTCAGCATCTTCAAAAGTTTTTTGAGAAGACGCTAACGCACCATCGAGATTGCTGGTAAGATTATTCTTTGCTTCAAGTTCTTCTTGTATGGCAATCAATTCTTTCACATCGTTCACGCGATGTTTTTTTTGAAGCCTATAAAGTACACTCAGTCTTTCTTTTATAAACTCCGCTCGTTCGGGATCAAATTCAATATTACTTTCTTCTTTTTCGATTTCGTTTAAGACATCATCCAGTTCAATCAATAAACTGTTGATCCGATTAAACAAGGATTCATATGAAGATGAATAGGGAGATATACTTTGAAGATGCGCGCGTGATTCTGCTAGACTATTTCGTGAGGCAAATTCAGATCGGTTTAGTAAATCCAGCGTAAGCTGAAAACGATTTTTGATTTCTTCGGAGTGTTCGTTGATTTTCTGTTCCGACTCTAATTCAGTTTGCTCATTTTCTTCAAGATTTACTTTGGAGAGTTCATCCAATTGAAAACGAATGTAATCTGCATCCTGACGAAGAGTGTCTGCTTGTGAGCGTAGCGATTCAAATTCCTTTCTGGCGAGTTGAAAAGTTTGCCATGCTGTCTGATATTGTTCTACTAAAGTTTGGTTCTCGGCAAACGCATCCACCAACTTCAATTGAAAAGATTGATTACCAAGTTGAAGGGTTTCGTGTTGAGAGTGAATATCCATAAGCAACATGCCGATTCTCTTCATTACTTCTAATGTAACGGGTGTGTCGTTAATGAACGCTCTTGATTTTCCGCCTGGACTAATTTCCCTTCTGATTACCGTGTTGTCGTCATAATCAAGATCTTCGGCTTTGAATATTGATTTGAGTTTGTAGGCTTTGATGGCAAATGTTCCTTCGGTTACACACTTCTCATTTTCATCCCATAATACTTTTGTGTCTGCGCGATTGCCCATCAACAATCCGATGGCTCCTAACATAATGGATTTTCCAGCGCCAGTTTCACCTGTAATAACATTCAGATCTGCCGATGGAGTAAATTCCAATTGCTTAATGAGAGCGTAGTTTCGTATGGTAAGTTGAGTGAGCATTAAGATTTTTTATCGAAATACACTTCGTTAATATCGGTTACTGAATGAGTTGTTTTCTTTAATCTCATATTCTGTAGTGTAATGGTATTACCTTCAATATTTGTAACATAACCCAGGAAGGTAGTATCATTCATAAAGACAACGTTAATCTGTTTTCCTAAAAACTCCAGCAAGCTTTTTTGAAATTGACTCTGACTTAACCTGACTTGAATAGACCCCATTTATTTACCTCTACTAGTTTGGTAAAACTGGTTAAATCAGACAATGATTGCAAGCCTTCACAACCAGATGAAACTAATTTTGAATCATTTTTTCGTAGGCGCTTCTGTTGGAAGGATCAATAGCAGTTATTACATCGTATGCTTCTCGTCTTACCTGTATGTTTCCAGATGAGAATAGATTGGCCAGTTCCTTGCTCTTTGCGTCAAAGAAACTCACCACGAGAACCGATAGAGGATTGATGTCTCTGATTTTTTTAATGTCTTTTAAGCCCTTCAAAATTAGTGCACGGCTTTTGTCAGGATCCTTCTCAAACGTATCAAGAGCAAGGCGATGGTAGGAGTAGAGCGCTTTACGCAAATCTACCATCTGACTATTATTAAAATTTTCAACAATCCAATACCTTGTTCTGTTCGTTCCTTGAGCTTGCCATCCTGGTCGATTTGATTGCTGAGCATTGTTCACAACATTTAACGCTTTTTGAAAATACGGAGTGCCACCGAGTTCGCTGAAGGTATCATAATCAACTCCAATGATGAGGTAGGCGTATGCGGCCAGCATGGAAGTTAAATTGTTATTGAAGTTATTATCATTGAATTCAAGTTGTGTGGATTCAACGTATTCAAATTCCCAATCGCGATCGGCAAAATTGAAAACTAGTGTGGAGTAGTTCGAATTAAAAACAGGCCTGGCAGATTGTATTTGAACGCTTGCCATAAAGTTTCCAATCGCTGGCATCTTGGTGATGGTCACCAGCATTTTACAATTGATCTTTTCATAAATCTTATAAGCATCATTCGTCCATTTTCTGGAGTTCATAAATTGCTCTAAGGCAGTTTTCATATCCCGAAAAATTCCCCGATCGGAAGTTGGAATTTGACTGGCATTAATAGTTATGGTGCAGTTTAACTCCTGGCTAAAGCAAGTTGTTGATGCAAGAATTAAAATGATAATTATAATTCTAACCATGAAGGGTTTGGATAATGGCATTGACGATATCATGGGCCACTTCTTTTTTGTCTTTCAATTCGAATGACGTTGTTTTATGCTTTCGATCTATGATGGTAATCTTATTGGTACTGTGACCGAAACCAGCACCGTTATCGTTCAAAGAGTTCAAAACAATCAAATCAAAGTTCTTCGATTCAAGTTTTTTCAATGCATTGCTTTGCTCATTCTCAGTTTCCAATGCAAAGCCAACAATTAATTGGCCATTGTGTTTTAGTTTACCTAAAGATGCAGCGATGTCGCGTGTTTTGGTGAGTTCAATGGTGAGATTCTCGTCCTTCTTTTTGATTTTCTGATCTGCTACCACCGTTGGTTTATAATCTGCAACAGCGGCAGCCAAGACTGTAATATCTGTTTTGGAAAATATGGCATTACTAACCGTGTACATTTCTTCTGCGGATGTAACGTTTGTAACGTTTATTCCTGGGTGATTAGTGTGCTGATGGGTAGGTCCGGTAATCAAAGTAACCGATGCTCCTTTATTTGCTAGCTCTTCGGCAATGGCGAATCCCATTTTACCGCTAGAATGATTGCCGATGAAACGAACAGGATCAATCGCTTCATGTGTAGGCCCTGCAGTGACCAATGCCGTTTTGCCTTTAAGAGTATTGGTTGATGTAAAATGATTTTCAAGCAACGAAACAATTTCTTCGGGTTCTGCCATTCGGCCGTTTCCAATTAAACCACTTGCCAGTTCACCAAAGGCAGATTCGATAATCGTATTGCCAAAGATTTTTAGTTGTTGCAGGTTGGCTTTTGTTGCCGGATGCTGCAGCATATCCAGATCCATTGCTGGTGCCAGAAAGACCGGACAACGAGCAGATAGGTAAGTTGCAAGAAGGAGATTATCACAAAGCCCACTGGCCATTTTGCTAATGGTATTTGCGCTGGCAGGAGCGATGAGTATTGCATCAGCCCAAAGACCTAACTCAACGTGATTATTCCAAATACCAGTTTTGTCTTTACTAAATTCTGTGAGAACAGAATTCTTTGAAAGTGTTGCTAACGTGAGTGGTGTTATGAAGTCATGAGCAGAGGCTGTCATGATCACCTTTACTTCAGCTCCTGCTTTTACAAGAAGGCGGGTAAGTATTGCAGACTTATAGGCTGCAATACTTCCTGTAATACCTACTATTATTTTTTTGCCCCCAAGCATGGTGAGCCGATATTATAATTCCTGACTAGCTTCAGTTTCGCTGCGCATACGGAAGTTCACTTTACCTTCCAAAAATTCTTCAATGGCAGTAGTGGTTGGTTTCGGCATACGCTCATAGAATTTGGAGATTTCTATTTGCTCACGGTTTTCAAAAACTTCTTCAAGATTATCTACCGTTGTTGCAAACTCAGCAAGCTTGTTGTTAAGTTCTTCTTTGATATTCACAGAAATCTGGCGAGCACGTTTTGAGATAACGGCCACCGACTCGTATAAATTTCCCGTTGGTGCGATAATGCTTTCGATGTCGCGGGTTATTACTGATGATTGAACTGCCATAGTATTACTGATTATTTGTTTATCCTTTATTTAATTTCAATTTCAAGAGACTTGTGCTGTACATTTTTTCTGCATCGCGCAGGTATGAACTTTGCGGGTACTTGTCAACAAATTCTTTATAATGCTCAACCACTTCTTTGTAGCGTTGTTGTTGTTTAACATAGATACTTTGCTCTGCTAGCTTATATTCCGATACAACCACGAAATAATACGCCTGTTCAAGATATTCCGAATCGGGGAAGTTGTCTTTAAAATTATTCAATGAGACAATAGCTGCTTTGTAGCTCCTCATTTTATAATACTGCTTAGCATTATCAAATCCTTTTTTCTCCAGCTTCTCCTGGGTTGTGTAAATAACCTCAATCGCCTGGTCGTTGAATTTGCTCTTGGGATAACGGTTTAAAAATTCCTGCATCGTTACCATTGCCTCAATACTGTTGGATTGATCGAGGTTGGCACCTGGAGATGATCTATACAGTGAGTAAGCATACATGTATCGAGCTTCTTCAGCTAGCGAACTTCTGCCGTAGGTCTCATAAAAAGTTTTGAACTGCTCCGATGAAAGTAGATATAGTTTATCGTAATACTGGCAATACGCCATGTAAAACTGAACTTTCTCACCCTCGGGCAGACCTCGGACAATAGGTAAAATCTGCTCGAATAGAAAGGATGCTTTATAATAATCCTTCTTATTGTAGTAATTAAGCCCTGCTTCGTACTTCACACGCCAGTCCAGACTCTTTTCAATTTTTCTGAATTTACTACAAGATCCCCCGCCTAAGAGGATCATGATCAAACAAAAGAATAGTATTACTCTACGCATAAGCCCGCAAATATAGTATAAGACAAGTTAACTGAGAAACGGTATTTCTGGGTGTTTATTCGAAGTTGAGGGAAATAAATTATTTTTTAACGATAAGCTTGCGGGTAAGCACGCCTTCATTGTTGATGTAAAGGGTATAGAAGTAAATACCTGGATTCAAATCATAAGCGGGTATGCGAAGTAGGTTTTCCGAAGAAGGTAGCGCGTATTCGCCCTGATTGTTTCCAAGAATATTATGGATGATAATCTTGGCTTTAATATTCTCATTCAGGATTTTATAATCAACTAACGCCTGATCGACCACGGGATTAGGGTATACATCTTTAAGCGTAATGAATTTAGAGGAGTAGATTGTTTGCTTCTCTGCCTTCTCTTCAACAGCAAAGTTCACCTCAAATTCGATTGATTGGGATGGGTTTGATTTGTTGTAGGCTATATATTTTACGGAACTTAGGCCTGAAACCAATCCAGCCTCCAGAGCTACATGAAGCGATGAAAGCGTCTGGCCAGCCTCTAATTTAATAATTTGATCATCAGCTCGTTGATCTATACAGCTAGCATCCAGACAAAGGAAATTTTTTTGTGTGCTTCCAATTTCATCACTTATTTTTCTGACGATTAATGTGACCGATTTATCAGAAGTATTTTTAAAGCGAATGGGTGCTTTGATTAATTCTCCAATATTGCCTTTATAAGTTTCTTGAAGGTTTACAATTTCAAATCCCTGACCGAGTGTAAATAAACTCGCCTGCATCAATATGACCAACAACAGAGCGTTTCTCATCGCAAAACAAAAGTTTTACAAAAATTAAACAATTCACCCATCTGTCATAATGAATTGACAAATATTTTCAGCTTCTGGCAATAATTTAATTTATCAGTCGTTTATGAGCGTCCGATGTTGCCTCAGTATTTCCTGAAAAAGATCTTACTACGTCATTTCTACTTGGCTTCTTATCTTCTTGCCAGTTAAAGCCTTTTAGTTTTTTGTCTTCCTCTTTTAGCTCGTGTGGGGGAATAAATCGTGCATCGGGTTTTACAAGAAAAATGAGATTATGTACTTTACCTTCCTTAAATCGAACAGTAATGTTGCTGCAGATGATCTTATTCACACCCATAAAAGAGTTATCCTCGTCTGAAAGGGCGGCATAAATGCTTTCGCCATTGCCTTCTACTATCACATGATCGATTTTTTGATTCTTAAAATTAGCGGTCATTCTCCTGCCTTTAATTTGGTTGAAGTTAAAAAGCGAATCTTTCGAGATAACGAAGGAATTGGCAACCATAAAAATCTTGTCAATGGTTTTGTTCTTAATCAGCATTCGGATAGAGTCTGCTGTCATTTGATTTCCACCAGTCCACAATACAGGTGAATTGTAGAAGTAAATAGTGGAATCCGCTTGTCGATATTCAAGGGAATCCGCAACGCCCTGTAGATCATTTCTAAAAATTTTAACATTGTTGTACGCCAACAATCTTTTCTTTTTTGGATCCGCATTTTCGATCGAAACCAAGGTGTCTGCAGCAATGAAAAGCGTGTCTTCTCCTTCCGTAATTTTTGCCATGTAGGCGTTGTTATAAACTTTCGAAATACCTTTCAACTTATAATAATCTACAGCCTGACCGTATATAATGAGATTCTCTTTTTTTGAGGTCATTACAACATCCTCTCTAAGACGATACACCTTTTGAATATCATCCAATTTATAGCTCTTACTTTGTAGACGAAAATCAACTGTCTCTGCTTTTCCTAAAACCAGATCCGATTTTCTGGTGTTGGTTTCATACTGTCCGCCATTGTAAACAAATACGCTACTGTCTTTATCTACCACAGTTGTAGCGGTTCGGAAGTACAATATTTTGCTCTGAGAATTGTACTGCAGACTATCGGAAGTCATAGTATAATCCGGATTTTTTACGTGTACATCTTTTTTAAACGAGGCCGTATTGTCGTTCAAATTGTAATATCCTTTTCTACTGGTTAAAACATTGATGCTATCAACCAATCTTCCCCCGTTAAAATAATACGCCACGTTTTTTGGTCGGTCGTAGTCAAGGTAATCAGTATAAAGCGTGGATTGATTTAGCTTGGTAAAGACCACGTTGTTTCGAAGTTTTGCCAACTTGAGATTACCATCGTATTCAAGTTTAGAGGCGGTAATAGTGACAGAGTCGCCTTCCGTTATGCGCACTCTTCCAAATGACTCAACTGTATTTTTGGATTTATAGAAATAGGCCGAATCACAATAGATAGTTGTTTTGTTTTGGGTAAAAACAACGTTCCCAATCAAGCGCTCAAAACGGCCTTCAGCGTTATGCCCGCCTTTTAGTTGATCGGCTTTTTTAAGCTTTACTTTTTTTTGAGAAAATACAGAAGATGAAATCCCCATCATCAGCGCCAGCGCAATCCAAATCCAAAGAGGAGTAGAGGTATTTATTCGTGTTCTTACTGTCGTGGAGTCTTTCTTCATTCGTGTTGCAAGCTAATAAATGTGTTTTAGTATCTAAGTGTGTGGGTGTTTTGGTAATCGTAATCTAATTGACAAGTGCATAAGAAGTTATGTATCGCTTAAATACTAAAACACCTAAACACTAAAACACCTAATCCACAATTCGTACTTTTGGTCGTGCTTGAGCAATTTCTGAACCATATTAATCGCCACAAACTTTGCACACAGTCTGACAACATTCTTTTGGCTGTCAGCGGTGGTGTTGATTCGATGGTTATGCTGAACCTGTTTATTGAAGCTGGGTTTGAAGTTGGTGTTGCACATTGCAATTTTCAACTAAGAGGAAAAGAATCAGACGGTGATGAGGATTTTGTTTTTCATGCGTGCCATCAGTTGAAAGTTCCTGTTATGGTGGAACGTTTTGATACTGAAGCCTATGCTTGGGAAAACAAGCTGTCCACCCAGATGGCTGCCCGAGCGTTGAGGTATACTTGGTTTGATTATTTATTGGAAGAGAATCAGTATAATTTTTTGGCGACTGGCCATCATTTTGATGACACCATCGAAACCATTTTATTAAACTGGACGAAAGGTTCATCACTTGAAGGGCTCGCAGGTATCCCTGTTAGAAATAAAAAGGTAATCAGACCATTATTGTTTGCCGATCGAGCGCAAGTGGAAAAGTATGCCTCTCAAAAAGGAATACAGTGGCGCGAAGATCAAAGCAATCTTACAGACGATTATCAACGAAATTTCATCCGGCATCAGATTGTTCCTAAGTTAAAAGAACTCAATCCTTCATTGAACAATACGCTTCATGATGGATTGGAAAAGATACAAGGCGATCTTGAATTGATTCACTTTCAAACTGAGCAGTGGAGAAATCAATTTCTATCTTCGGAAGGTGAGAAAGTAACAATTGCTAAGAAAGGATTTGATTCTTTTCATCAGGGCGCCCATCTCTTGTGGCGTTGCATTCGGGTATACGGTTTTAATTTTGAGCAAACCCGTGAGGTTATTCAAGGTCTGCATGGTCAGTCTGGGAAGCAGTTCCTTACTGCTTCTCATAAACTGATAATTGATCGAGACAAGATTATCATTACACCACATTTAGATTTATGGAATGATTGCATCATCAACGCTGGACAAAATCTGGCTTCTCTTGGTTCGTGGGAGATGCACATTAAGACTGTTGTTGATTTGAGTAAATCGAATGATTCCTTTGCAGCGAACCTGGATGCAGATAAAATTACCTTTCCACTAACATGGAGAAAGTGGAAAGCTGGCGATGTTTTTTACCCCTTGGGAATGGAACATCGGAAGAAGGTAAGTGATTTTCTGATCGATAATAAGGTTAGTATTTCAGACAAGGACGTAGTTACGGTTTTAGAAAGTAATGGTGAGATTATTTGGATTGCAGGCTACCGAATTGATAACCGGGTTAAAATTACATCAGCAACTAGCTCAGCCATCTTATTCTCGCTTCGGCCATATTTTACATGATATATTTTTTCTTTGGTTAATCCATTAATAACTTTCCGCCCCCGATAAAGGCTTATTTAACTTATAAAACTTAACAGAACCTATTTATGAAAGTAACTGTAGTTGGCGCTGGTAATGTTGGCGCAACCTGTGCCGATGTGTTGGCGTCTCGCGAAATCGCGAACGAAATTGTATTGGTTGATATCAAAGAAGGTCTTGCTGAAGGTAAGGCATTAGACATCTGGCAGAAATCGCCTATCAATTTGTATGATAGCCGCACGGTCGGTTCAACAAATGATTATTCGAAATCAGCCGGATCAGATGTTGTTGTTATTACTTCTGGTTTACCAAGAAAGCCAGGCATGAGTCGCGATGATCTTATTAATACCAATGCCGGCATCGTAAAATCAGTTACTGAAAATGTGGTAAAGCATTCTCCTGACGCTATCATCATTGTGGTTTCCAATCCTTTGGACGTAATGACTTACCAAGCCCACATTACTTCTAAATTACCACGCACCAAGTTGATGGGGATGGCCGGTATTTTGGATACTGCTCGCTATCGAGCATTCTTGGCTGAGGCATTAAACGTTTCGCCAAAAGATATTCAAGCTGTACTGTTAGGTGGCCACGGTGATACCATGGTTCCGCTTCCTAGATATACTACCGTTGCCGGTATTCCTGTAACCGAGTTGATTGACAAAGACAAGTTGAACGCCATCTTGGAAAGAACAAAAGTAGGTGGTGGAGAGTTGGTAAAACTGATGGGAACATCAGCATGGTATGCTCCAGGTGCAGCAGCAGCACAAATGGTAGAAGCTATTGTGAAAGATCAACGTAGAATATTCCCAGTGTGTATGAAACTTGAAGGTGAGTATGGTGTTAAAGATTGCTACCTCGGTGTGCCAGTAGTGTTAGGAAAGAATGGTGTTGAACGCATCATCGAACTCGATCTTAACACCGAAGAAAAAGCATTGATGGAATCCAGTCGCAAAGCGGTTCGCGAAGTGATGGATGTATTGGATAAATTGGGATAACACCAACCAGATTTTAGTATCACGATTTCAGATATTAGATAATAGGAAATAAAAGAAAGTGCCGGGGTTGTGCCTGGCATTTTCCGTTTTATACCTATTCTGAAATTGCGAGTATGCACTTTCAAAATCACTACCTTTCGCCATGCAAAAGAATAAAGACCTGATCGTTCAATTTTATACAGCCTTTCAAAAAGGCGATTTTGCAACCATGCAAAATTCGTATGATGACGAAGCTCATTTCAATGATCCTGCATTCCAAAATCTAAACGCGTCAGAGGTAAGGGCGATGTGGCAAATGCTGGTTACAGCTGCCAAAGACTTGAGCATCACATTTAGTGATGTTGTAGCCGATGAAATAAAAGGTTCTTGCAAATGGGAAGCTCATTATACTTTTTCAAAAACCGGTAGAAAGGTTCATAATATCATTGAAGCCAACTTCGAGTTTAAAGACGGAAAAATCGTAAAACACAACGATCATTTTAATTTTTGGCGATGGTCGCGACAAGCATTAGGCACTTCTGGACTTTTACTCGGTTGGAGTAATAAGCTTCGGGAGAAAGTACAAATAACTGCACGTAAGGGGCTCGAAGTATTCATGAAGAGGTATTCAAAATAAGTCAATTTAAAGTTCTTCGGTTCTATTCGAACACCCATCACCCAACAACGACCCACATTGGATTTACCTGAAAAAATAAACGCCATTGAAGAGGTATTCACCAATCTGGATGAAGCCATCTCTTCGTTTCAAACTTCATCAGGCTTGCATTGTAAGTGGGGATGTGGCAAGTGTTGTTTCAAGGCCGACATAGAAGCTACTATTCTAGAATTTCTCCCTTTTGCAAATTACCTCTACCAAAACGACATTGCGTTTGAGTGGCTTGATAAATTGAAGCAAAGTGATTCTTCTATTTGCTTGATTCTAAATCCCACAAAAGAAGGTGCCGGTCTTTGTTCAACTTATAAATACCGTGGACTCATCTGTCGATTGTTTGGATACTCTGCACGCACCAATAAATATGGCAAAGCAGAATTAGTTACCTGCCAGATTATAAAAACAGAACAAACAGAGCAAGTCACCAAGGTGGATCAATTTTTGGACGAGGGTGGAAGTATGCCGATCATGAATCACTACTATATGCAACTGCACGGTATTGATTTTGAGTTGACAAGAGAATTTTTCCCGATCAATGAAGCCATCAAACGAGCAATTGAAGTTATATTGCATTACCATGCGTACCGCGATTAGTTTTTGTTTTTTATTAACACTAAGCACCGCCACTTCATCTATGGCGCAAAGCGTAGATTCTGTTTTTCACAATAAACCTTTCGAGCGTTATTGGACTAAACCACGTCTAGTGCCTAAGGCAGGAATAGGAATGCAGGATCGTGGGTTTGTGGAGGTGGGGCTTCAATGGCACAACATTTATAAACATCCGCTAAGTCTTATCTCAAAAGGCCCATATACTACAGTTGATGTTTTTATCGATAACAGCAATATTTTAGTCGGACCAAAGTTCGGTTATGAAGTTACAGTCGGAGTTATAGGAATCGCGCTCGATGCCACATACTTCATTGATTATAACTATGATGGCGAAAGCAACACACGAAATGCATGGGTAGCAACACCAAAAGCTGGATTGTCGATTCTTGGTTTTGCTAATTTGTTTTACGGATATAGCATTCCACTTTCTGAGCAAGAGATTACCTCTATTTCGAGAAACAGGTTATCGCTCGTCTTCAATCTCAATCGCGACTACTTGAATCTGAAAGAGGCTAGGAGGAAATAGTGCTAGCGAATAGTAAGGGTACAATTTGAGAGGTGACCTTATTAGTAAAACCAATAATCGAACTCGTTTCAATTTTGGTTTTTACAGAAGGATAAAAAAACTCACCACTAACCTCATTGGTTGAAAACTGTAAAACCTCTAAACTTCCGATTCTGATTAACACCAAAAATGCAGCTAAAAGTATTTCCTCCAAGGCAAAAACTGCAGCCTTTCATCAAGTGCTTTTATTTGAGTGAGAGCCAATACAACGAATTCGTGGAGGATGTTTTCTATCCGGATGGATGCGTCCTTGCGCGTACCGAAATGTGCTGATAGACCTGAACCTAATATGGTGTAATTCTTCAGAATTAACTTGGTATTTATAATTTGGAGATTGTTGTTGTTCTGTTCTATGGATTTAAAAAATTGAATCTCGATTTGTACAAACAGATGCCCAATTCTTTTTTTATTGACTGATAGTAAGTAGAATATTAACCTTAACTTTCCATGCCGCTTTCTGAATTATCTGTCTCAAATAATTCCTTTGGTCTGTATTAAGATCATAGCCATAAGAGTCACTATTTAAAGACAATTCAATCGAATTACACCTTGATCGATCTGCTATTAATCTTTTGGTATTTATTATTCCTGAGTTGTTAGTCCAGACACAAAAAATTGTATGCTATGTATATACCTTGTCCTTCCATTTTTGCAACAGAGGGTTCATCCGAGCAAACCAAAGGGAAGGAATTAATGCCATTAAAATCATTGTGGGATAACCGAACGGCAATTGAGGACTGTCATCATAGTGATTTAGAACCTGGTATCGTTTAATCGCGTTCGCATGATGATCAGAGTGTCGTTGCAGTTGAAATAAAAAGAAATTGCTGATCATGTGGCTGGCATTCTACGAGTGAAGCGGGTTTACCCTTTCATACTTTCCCGAGGAATCTTGTCTGCGCACAATCCCATAATGTTCGATATAGTTGACCAACTCCAAAAGTGAAAACGCCAGTATACTTTGTGAAAAAAAGAAAATGGGAACTTCCCAAATCACCCTGCCGGTTGGGTTGCTGATCACTAAGGTAAGCACCACGCAAAAAACGACTGGCAATAACGCAAACCAAAACATTTCATTTCTGATATTTAAAGCACCCAATCCCTTCCGCTTCAGACTTTCTTTCTCAAGTTGCCAGGCATGGCCATATCCATGAAACACCGAACGAAACCAAAATGCATAAAAATTTTCACCCGCTCTAGCGGTAGCCGAGTCAGCGGGAGTAGCAACCTGAACATGATGTCCTCTATTGTGCTCAATAAAAAAGTGCATATAACAAACCGTCATCAATATTAGCTTGCTGTAAAACTGTTCTGTTTTTGATTTTTTATGTCCTAGTTCGTGTGCAACGGTAATCCCAATTCCTCCCGATACCAGACTAAACCCGATCACGAAGCCAATCCATTCAAACCAATGGGTGAGTTTGTTTATTGAAACGGCATAGGCACCCCAGATGACAAACGCTAGTTGCACAAAGGTCCAGACATAGGTAATGAATTTATAAAAAAATTCTTCACTAACGATGGCAGAATGTTCATCCGAAATATTTTCGTTATCCACACCGATAAGGTGGTCAATCGTGGTAACAATAAAAAACACGAAAACAACGGATAGAAAATTCCAGTATCCACCCAAATAAAAACCTGTTACCACTAACGCAGGTAAAATGAAGGCGGTAAAAAAACCGATTTTCTTGAACGATCGCATAATGTTAAAGTTATTAAAAAATGAGTTCATCTTGATGAAAATAGTTTAGAGCCAAGAGTTAGTTCCTTGGGGAGGGTGGTTATCTGCATTCTCACTAAATCAAAATGAAAGTCGAAAATTCCAATGGAGCTTGATTGCGAAAAACGGTCTGTGGAAATTCTTGCACCTTTATACAAGTTTTTCATTTACACCTCTGATCCTAGTCTTCTGTTTTATTTATAATCTATAACATGGCTTATGTGGCTTATGTCTTGCGCAATGGTCATGTGTGTGGAGAGACGCAGCACTTATCATATTGAAGGGCAGACTTCTTATTTTCTTATCAAATAATTAAATCACTATTTTTTCTTCTTCGCAGTTTTTAATACTGTTTTTCTTGCTGTCTCTTTCACTGTCTGCTTCACCTTTTTCGATGCCTTCGCTTTGTTGTTGAACTCAAGGCACAGATTTACCCAAAAGTCGAAGTCCTTTTTTGATTTAATATTATCCTGATTTATGTATCCAAAACCTTTGCATTCGCGACCCTTCATTATCATGGTTCGAAAACCATTCATCTCCGATATTTCTTCGTGCCGTGCGGGGTCGAAGCGGCACATCAATTCATCACCGCTTATGCTCGCGCACATTTTATGATTTACCATAAACGTAACACCACGGAACATTTTCTTTTCTTCAACCAAGGGAAGATCTGCCAGAGCCTCACGAAGTCGGTCGGCTAATTTTTCGTTATACGCCATAGAGCTAAATTAATTCTTTTTGGAAGAAGACACACAAACGAAGATAAATTAGTGTTGAGCGAAAGTAGATGCTCAGTCTGGCTTCAGTGTAGCTGGCTTCTGGCGATAGATAAGCATTAGATGTTTATTCATTCCGCTATAGATATTTTTGCATGTGGCTATAGATGTTGTGTATAGAGTGTTGCATCAATCAGTATGCTTCATCAGATAAACAAGGGAATACGCTTCTTAAAATCACAGTTTATGAAACAACATTCCATGTTACGCGTCTGCTAAATACAATAGGTGTAAAAGAAATATGCTTCTGGTTTTCGGTAGCGTATGGTCACTACATTTAAACACCACATTTACATGGCCCACAATGAATCCTGTCAGACAATAATTGAATATTCAAGTATTAATTTTTCAGCCATTTCGGGATACATCATCGCAAGCCGGGTGCTGGAACTTTCTAGGTTTATTTTTTCACATTAAACTTTCGTCCAGTATTCAGGTCTAACGGAAGATTTTAAAACGCAGAAGGTATGATCAAGAATACAATTATGGTTTTTGTATTGGCAATAGCGATGGTATTCGTTTCTGCTTTTACACTTGTGCCCTCAGAAAATAAACCGAATTTTCAATTTCCTTACAAGCAATCCGGCCTCACAGATAGGCAGGCAGCCGCGCATTTATTGAGTCGCTTCACTTATGGCGTTACACCGGGCCAGGTAGATGAAGTGGTGGCGATGGGATTAGAGAACTGGTTTCAACAACAACTGGAAGCCAAACAAACTGACGATGTGCTGAATAAAAAATTGCGAGCGTACGATGCGTTGACGTTGAGCAATACGTTGATTGTAAATACCTATCAGAAAAATGCACAGATATTACGCATGGCGCTAAAGCAAGGTGCTATTGAAAAGGAGTCCATCAACAAAGAAGATAAGAAAGAATACCGAGCGCAGTTGCTGGCCTATATGGAGCAGAATGGAATCAAATCTGAAAAAGAATTGATCCGCCAGTTTATCAATCAAAAAGTATTGCGTGCTGCCTATTCACATAATCAATTGCAGGAAGTACTCACCGATTTTTGGTTCAACCATTTTAATGTATCGTTTACAAAAAAGATTTGTGGCCAGTTAATTCCCAACTACGAGCGCGATGTGATACGACCCAATGCATTGGGCAACTTTGAATCATTGCTTGTGGCAACAGCCAAATCTCCTGCCATGCTGCTATACCTCGATAACTTTAGTAGTGTGGGTATTATTGATAAACCTGTAAGGAGTAACACAAAACAGAATGCGAATAAGAAAACAAAAGGTTTGAATGAAAACTATGCCAGGGAAGTGATGGAGCTGCACACCTTAGGTGTCGATGGTGGCTATACACAGAACGATGTTACTGAAGCAGCTCGGGTACTTACCGGTTGGACAATTTATCCCATGGGCAATAACGAGTATGGAAATGGATTAAAGAAAATACTGGAGAAGACAGCAGAAAACAAATTGAAAGCCAAAGGCTTTGTGCATGAAGGTGATTTTTTATTTGCTGTCAACCGTCATGACAGCGGAAATAAAATCGTGTTAGGGAAGAAGTTCAAAGGCCAAGGGTATCAGGAAGGTGTGCAACTCTTGCATCTGTTGGCTACGCATGCGTCAACTTCGAAATTTATTTCAAAGAAAATAGCAATGCGATTTGTTAGTGATGCGCCTTCTACGGAAATGATTGAGTCGATGTCAACAACATTTGAAAAGAATAACGGAGATATTAAACAGGTATTGATCACGCTTGTTTCGTCTCCGGAGTTTTGGAGCGATGCTGCGGTTCGCAATAAAACGAAGTCGCCTTTTGAACTAGCCATCAGTGCCGTCCGCGCTCTGAATGCCGAGATCGAACAACCGTACCAGCTCTATAGTTGGATCACGCGTATGGGCGAAGAAAAATATTTCTATCAGGCACCTACTGGCTTTCCGGATAAGGGACAGTATTGGATCAACACCGGTTCATTGTTGAATCGCATGAACTTTGGGTTGGCTCTGGCCAATGAGAGAGTACCCGGTGTGAGGTTTGATTTGCTGGCACTCAATAAAAATCATGAACCGGAAAGTGCAGAGAATGCATTGCTCGTGTACAGTCAGTTGATGATGCCTGAAAGAAATACAGACGCGACAATCCAACGGCTTACGCCTTTATTGAATGACCCTGAGCTGCAGAAGAAAATTGATCAGGCGACTTTGGAAAGTGCGATGGATACTAAACCAATGACTCAAGATTCATTGATGGATGAAGTCGAAGAAGCAAGGAACACGAGAGACATGAATAAGAAAATGAAGGATACCTATCAACTCTCGCAAGTCGTGGGTATTCTGATTGGGTCACCCGAATTTCAAAGGAGATAAAATAACGTAACAAATCAAATTGTATGACAACACGAAGAGGATTTTTAAAGGCGGGAGGATTGGCGTTGTTTGGTATTGGTGCAGGCATACCTTCTTTTATAGCAAGAGCTGCCGACAGTTCTAAGTTCATGGCTCCTTATAAAAAGAATAAAATACTCGTTTGTATTTTTCAACGCGGTGCAATGGATGGGTTGATGGCGGTTACTCCTTTCACCGATGATTATCTAAAAGCCGCGCGGCCGGATTTATTCATGACTGCTGCCAAAGGGAATGGAACTTCTTTGATTGATCTGGATGGCCGGTTCGGCTTGCATCCTTCCATGAGTGTATTCGAGCCGTTGTTTCGTGAAAAGCATTTGGCCATTGTGCACGGCATGGGTTCGCCCAATACAACCCGATCTCATTTTGATGCACAGGATTATATGGAGTCAGGAACACCTTTTAATAAAGGAACTGCCAGCGGGTGGTTAAATCGTGCGAGTGGTTTGCTCGGTCATGAAGCCACACCGTTTCGCGCAGTGAGTCTTACTTCATCTATGCCGCGTTCTTTTTATGGTGATGAACCAGCCCTTGCCATTCGCGATCTCAAAGACTTTGCTGTGCAGATGAAGGGAAATCCATCCGGTGCTTCCATGGCGGCTAAAAGTTTTGAAGAGTTGTATGATCAGACTTCTTCCAATCTGATGAAAGAAACAGGTAAGGAAAGTTTTGATGCAGTGAAGATGCTACAAAAGACAGACGTCACTAAATACGTTCCGTCAAACCAGGCTGAATATCCTGCCAGTCCGTTGGGAAATGCATTAAAGCAAATTGCACAACTTATCAAGATGGAGGTAGGTCTTGAAGTAGCGTTTACAGAATCGGGTGGATGGGATACACATTTTAATCAAGGAACAGGCAACGGTATTTTTGCACGCAACGTCAATGACCTAAGTAAAAGTATCACCGCTTTCTGGACTGACTTGTCCGCTCATCAGGATGACGTTACACTCATGACCATGACGGAATTTGGGCGTACCGTAAAACAAAATGGTACGCGAGGTACCGATCATGGCCGTGCCTCGTGCGCATTTATTTTAGGGAATGATGTAAATGGTGGTATCGTGCATGGCAACATCAAACCGTTGGCAGTAGAAAATCTTGAAGATGGACGGGACCTTGCCGTGACCACTGACTTCCGAAGTGTGTTCAGCGAAATTGCCGACACGCACCTCAAGATCAACAATGATCATATCCTCTTTCCGGATTGGAATGGCAAAGGCATTGGAGTGATGCGTTAGCTGTAAAGATACTCTCAAGGTTTTGAAATTCTCAAATTTTTCGTTCGTTAGAAAAGCCAGCCCCTTCCAATTAGCTATCGGGACTACAGCGTGTAAGTAGTCACCATTGAAAAGCATCAGCGAGACTGATCAAGCTTGCTCTTCTTTGAAACATCGTTATCTTTAAAAAACTTCTTATGTATGAATAAATGTATTTACCTCTTCTTGCTGCTAGCCTTATGTGCAGCGTGCACTAAATCAGAATCTCCAAAAAAGATTTTGGTAGACGTAGCCGGGATTGACTCCTCCATAAAACCAGGAGACAACTTCTTTCGATATGTTAATGGCACATGGTATGATACTGCAAAAATTGATGCTGATCAGGTAGGGGTGGGTTCTTATATGTTCCTGAATATTCCGCAAAAGAAACTGTTGCAAAATATTTTGGATAGCGTTTCACAAAGTAAGAATTCGATGGGAAGTATGGAACAAAAAGTTGGCGACTTCTACGCTTCCGGAATGGACACAGCAACCATCAACAAACGAGGATATGAACCCATCAAGCCTATGCTTGAACGTATCGATGCCATCAACGATGTGCCTTCGCTCATGAAGTTTGTGGCTGCAGAAATGAAAACAGGTAATCGCTCGATAATCGATTTGGGCATCTGGCCTGATAATAAAAACAGTAGTATTAATATTGGTCATGCTTCGCAAACAGGAATCGGTTTGCCGGATAGAGATTATTATTTCAAAACCGATTCATCAACGCTTCACATTCAACAAGCTTATAAAAAATACATCGCTACGTTGTTTCAATTAACGGGCAGCGACTTGTCCATCGCCACGAAGAATGTGAATATAGTTTACACCATCGAAAAACAACTTGCCGCTTCTCATAAAACTAATGTTGAACTAAGAGATGTAAATGGCAACTACAATAAAATGGGCACAGCATCGCTCGACAAAAAACAATCCAATATAGGTTGGATAAACCTGCTCAATAATATGAATGCAAAGACCGATTCGATTGACGTGCCTCAACCGGAGTATTACAACAAGGTAAACACGCTATTGAAATCCATTCCGTTAAACGATTGGAAAATTTACCTGAAGGCAAATAGTATGAACAACTATGCCGATGCATTGAGCAAACCTTTCGTTGATGCATCCTTTGAATTTTCCAAAGCATTATCTGGACAGGATACGCAAAAATCCCGCGAGCAAATTATGACCGAAAACGTAGACGGGTTACTGGGGGAGGCGTTGGGACAACTCTATGTTAAAAAATATTTTAATGAAGATGCAAAAAAACGGGTGCTTGATTTGGTGAACAACCTGCAAAAGTCTTTTGAAAACAGAATCAATCACCTCGATTGGATGAGCGATAGCACCAAGCAAAAGGCAAAAGAAAAATTATACACGATTACCAAAAAAATTGGGTATCCGGATAAATGGAGGAATTATGATAAGGTAGCAATTGATAGAATGCAATATTTCGAGAATCTAATTTCGCTCAATCAGAATGATTATCAATTTCAATTAGCAAAATTGAATAAGCCTGTAGATAAAACAGAGTGGGGACCAACACCCTCTACGGTTACCGCGTATTATAATCCATCGTATAATGAAATCGTTTTCCCAGCGGGCATTTTGCAGTTTCCTTATTTTGATTTTTCTGCCGATGATGCGCTCAACTATGGAGGAATCGGAATGGTTATTGGCCATGAGTTGACACACGCTTTTGACGATCAGGGTGCGCAGTTCGATAAAGAAGGTAATGTGAAAAACTGGTGGACGAAAGAGGATTTGGAAAAGTTCACTGCAAAAACAAAAGAGGTTGTAGACTTGTATAGCACGTTTGCTGTTTTAGACAGCGTGCATATCAAGGGTGCCTTAACCGTTGGCGAAAACACAGCAGACAACGGGGGCGTAGCCATTGCCTACGATGCATTTAAAATGACGCAACAGGGACAAGACTCTGTTAAGATTGATGGCTTTACTCCTGATCAACGCTTCTTTTTATCCATTGCCAGAATCTGGAGAGTAAAAACTCGGGATGAGTTTCTTCGCATGTATGTAAACACCAATCCGCATTCCCCTGCCATGTGGCGTGTCAATGGTCCATTAATGAACTTCGCTCCGTTTTATAAAGCATTCAACGTGCAACCCAGCGATAAGAATTACAAACCCGAAAACAAAAGAATAAAGATTTGGTAGAAACGTTTCAAGATTACTTCACGCAATGACGAACCAGAACTTCGTCATTGCGAGGAACGAAGCAATTCCGATATTAGACACGGTGTACCTATTGAACATGTGGATACAAATAGATTCTGAAAAATCTAACTCGCGTGAACAACAACAATCGTTTACGATGCATAACTTAAATATTATCCTTCGGATTTATTTTGATACGGGGTGCTAGTCCATATATTCGCATCAAACCATTAACCTGAATGAAGAATATATTATTTTTTGCCGGTGTGTTGTTTGCCACGGCATGCCTCGGTCAAAAGTACACTGGCGACTCTTGGGCGAAAGTAAAAGCAAATGGAGGTAAGCTCACTGTTATCTATTATGAGCAGCCCGGATTAATTTTCAAGGATGCAGCCACTGGTAAAATGAAAGGCGTTTGCGTTGATATCTTAGATGACTTTGCCCAATACATACTAGCGAAGTATGATAAAAAAGTAGAAATTAAGTATGCAGGACAAGAGCAAGTATTTTCGACCTTCTTATCAATTACCCAAAGCACACCTAATATTTTAGGAGTAACAAACGTAACGATAACCGAGCAGCGCAAAAAGATTTTAAAATTTACGCCATCCTTTATGAATAGTCCTTTAGTAATGCTCACTTCCAATGATGCACCGAATATTACCAGTGTCGATGAGATAGGCACCACGATGAAGGATTACAGTGCAAAAGTAATTACAGGCAGCACTCATGTAAAAATCGTGGAGACAATTAAGAAAGAAAATGCACCTGGATTAAAAATAACGTTTGCCAATTCTGGAACAGAAGTGTTAAAGGAACTTTCTAGTGGTTCGAAATATTTTAGCATTTTGGAACTTCCGGAATACATTGATGCAACCCGCAGACAGCTTCCGGTAAAAAGGCAAAATGTTACTTTCGGAAATACGGAAGAGCTTGCGTTTATTATGGCAAAACAAAGTGATTGGGATCTGGTATGGAAAGAGTTTTTGACTTCAGAATATCGCAAAAGTGTTCGCTACCGTAAAATTATTGTAGACAACCTGGGCTCTAACTTTTTAGCATTGCTGAAATAGTAATCAGCTTCTGCAATTACACTTGAGTCTGATAAGAACCTCCCATAATAGAAACGTGTTTCTGAGTAAACTGATTTTTCTACAAGAACAAAACCTATGCGTGTTGTAATTGCAATAGAGTTTTACTGACTAATCAGGAATGAAAGCAATCTGCTATGAGCATTATGGTTCCAATAACGCACTTCAATTGCGTGAAGTAAACAAACCCCAACCGAAGCAAGGTGAAGTATTATTGAAAGTGATAACGTCAGTACTGCACTTCAGATCGCCTTCATCACAAAATGTACGATAGCATCACATCGGCTATTTCCAAATTCAAATACGGTTGTTGAAGAAGATAATGTGTAGAGATTATCTTTTAACAAAGATTTGGCGCGGTGAAGTCTCACTTTAATGTTGGAGTCTGTTAGGTTTAGACTTTCTGATACCTCATTGTTGGATAATCCTTCTATTTCTTTCAGCACATAGATAACACGGTATTTTTCAGGTAAACTGTCAATAGCTTTTTCGAGAATACGTTTTGCTTCCTCACGAAGAATTATTTTTTCTGGATTCATTTGGTTGTCGGGTATTTGATGAATGGCTTCAGAAGTAAACTCGGTTGAATTCAAATAGATATTTTTTTCATTCTTCATTATTTTTAACCGAAGCAAGGCTTCGTTTATTCCGATCCGAATTAACCATGTAGAGAAAGTAGAATGACCCTGGAATTGAAAAAGCTTGTCGAATGCTTTTAGATACGTATTCTGCATGGCGTCCTGAATTTCGTCCTCATCTTTTACATAACTTCTGATTACCCGGTATAAGGTTTGGTTATAGCGTCTTAATAAAATTTCAAAAAGTTCTTTTTCTCCGGCCAAAATGCGCCTCACCACCTCGATGTCATCAAGCTTACTTGATGTATAGTTATTTATTCGTAAAGCTTCCATCCTGTTATATTTCTTATTGGATCAAGGTGCTATCAAAAAGTTACAAAATTTAATTAGAAAAATCAGATTAATACTGAGTCTTGTGATGAGGCCCCATCTCAGCAAATAGCATTTCTGGTTTTAACGCAGATGCACAACTTAATCTTGCGGTGGTATGAACCTAAAAAACTTTGCGCTTGGTGTTCGTTCGGAAATGTGAATGATCACAAAAAGGTTGATTCTTCGATAAACCACATTGACCTACCCATAAGTCTTGCCTGCTTCCGACTGTGTTTGCACGAATTTTATTTTCAATTGATCCATGCGGATTGGATAACCAGATCTGCAAAAAGTTGTAAGAATTTAAATATCTAAATCTTTTTGTAACCACCTGGCACTTTTTTAATCAAACGCCTAAACTAAACATATACCATTATGACAACATCAACCAGTAAAGCTCTAACAAAAGACAGTGAAGTAGACGCGATTCATAATTCCTGGCTACTTCTTAAGTATACTTTTGGACTCGTACCCATCGTGGCCGGGCTTGATAAGTTCACCAATATTCTGACAGATTGGAGCCAGTATCTCAATCCCAGTCTTGCTCAGTTGCTTCCAGTAAGTGCGCATACTTTTATGATGGTTGTGGGCGTGATCGAGATTATTGCCGGCATCTTGGTCTTGTTCAAAACGGAAATTGGAGCATACATTGTTTCTGCCTGGTTGGTAAGTATTGCATTAACATTAATAGCTTCATGGAATTACGTTGATGTTGCTGTTCGAGATATTGTTATGGCCATTGGAGCATTTACACTTGCTAAACTTACCAGAACAAAGCAGGAGTGAGAACATTGAAAAAACTGAATTTGGATAAATAAAAAAGGCCTTCATCAATTGAAGGCTTTTTTTATTTGTTGAATTAACTTCTTAATGAATTGAGTAGGAATGCACAGCTAAAATAACTGCATCAAATAAACAATGCCGGCAAGGCCGAACAGAAAGATCCACATCATAAGCTCAACTTTGAGGAGCACCAACATACCGTGAAACAATCTTTTTATCATAAACTAAAATAGGGATTTATATTGATTTGAGTTTCATCGGGGGCATTTCAAATTGCCGCGATGAACTGTGCTGTTGGTTAAAGTCTACATTATTTTCGCTTTTAACCACGCACTTACGTGCTTATTATTCAAACCTCGCCCGATGAACTTTAGTCTGAGACCATAATTTGAAATGCAACCGTTTCATTAGGTATTACAATTCCACTATTTTATTATATTCAGGTTTATAATACAGCTATAAGTAGCTATTCAGTAGATACTAACTTTTATTTTTTTGTCACTACTTTAAATTTAGATAAATATGGCTACCATTAATTGGTCGAAAGAAATACAACCGCTGCTTAAAAAATACAAAGGCAAAAAGCATCCGCTGGAATATGGCTCTATCTATGAGCTTGTAGTAATGGTGGTACTCTCAGCGCAGGACTCCGATCGGAACATCAATAAACTTGCCCCAGCTTTATTTGAAGCCATCCCAAATATGAAGGCGTTATCGAAAGCAACACCAGAAATATTATTTCCCTTCATCAGCAAGGTTCGAAATTTCGGAAACAAAACGAAGTGGTTGTTGGCGTTAGCGTCACAAGTAAAGGACGATAAAAATATTCCTACCACAATGGAAGAGTTGACAGCGTTACCAGGCATTGGAAGAAAGTCGGCCAACGTGATCATGCGCGAATCCGGTGTAAAGGCTGAAGGAATTGTTGTTGATCTTCACGTGGTACGTGTTGCACCGCGTCTTGGAATTGCATCGGGCACCGATCCGAAGAAAATAGAAAAACAATTGATGGATGTTATTGATCCCAAAGATTGGGGAGAGGCAGGTATGGCCATTTCATTTCTCGGTCGCGAAATATGTAGGCCAACAGATCCGAAACATTCGGAGTGCGTGATGAATAAGGTGTGTGAATATTGTAAGAGTTCTAAATAATAGATTTGGATTTCTATTGTAGAACGAATGTCGTTTAGTAAAATCTTCCTCGTTAAAAAGGTAAAACAAGCTACTTCATTTCTCTCCAGAAGACCTGATAAACACAGAGCGTAACTAAACGACATTGGTTGTAGAGTATTTATAAATGCCGTAACGCACTACTACCAGAACTTCATTTTCTTTTGTTTCTTTCTTGCCGAGGCATGTGAATATTTGTATTTCGGGCCATATTGTTTCAATGGTGCACTTCAAAGTTTTCAGTGCACTGAACTTGAAACATGGAATCTTGAATGTTAATAAGAATTGTTAACCCATGGAGTTTTAGTAAACCACTTTTATCCACTACTATTGTGACCTTTTATAAAATTCATGATCTCCTGCGGAGTTGATTTCGGTACATCCAATTCAAGTGTAGCTATTTCAAAAGAAGGTGCAGTTTCGCTGGTACCCGTGGAGCAACACCATCATACCATTCCGAGCGCACTTTTTTTTCAGCGAAAGGTAATTGAGCCTTTTTATGGAAGAGAAGCCATTCAATGTTTCTTCGAACGCAAGGAAGGCAGATTCATGCGAAGTCTAAAGCGTGTCCTCGGTACATCATTAATGACTCATGGAACATCCATTAATGGAAAGCCCATGAAGTTTGATGTCATCATTGCCTCCTTTCTACATAACCTGAAAGCAAAAGCAGATGCAATGGCCGATGATGAATTGCAGCATGTGGTGATGGGAAGACCTGTGCATTTTATTGATAACGATGCTGAAGGCGATCTGCGTGCCCAGCATGAGTTGAAGAGCATTGCTGAACGTGTTGGTTTTAAATATGTTGAATTTCAGTTTGAACCCATCGCTGCCGCCTTCGCCCACGAAATAAATGTGAAAGAAGAAAGACTTGCTATCGTTGCCGATCTGGGCGGTGGTACTTCCGATTTCACCGTTATTCGTTTATCGAATCGATACATTAATAAAACTGATCGTTCGTCTGATATATTGGCCAACACCGGAGTTCGCATTGGCGGAAATGATTTCGATAAAGATTTAAGTTTATCAGCCGTTATGCCGGAGATCGGTTACAAAACTACATACGGACAAAAGAACCTTGAAGTACCTCTAAAGCCGTATCACGATTTGGCCGAGTGGAGTAAAGTGAACTCACTCTATAATGTAAAGTTGAAATCGCAAATGCGACAAATGTTGCATGAGTCGCACGACAGAATTCGATTCAAGAGATTGCTGACAGTCTTGGAGCAAGAGACGGGTCATGCATTGTTAGCGGCTACTGAGGATGCTAAGATTGCACTTACCGGTGCAAGTCAATATCAGGTGCCATTTAATTTTATTGAAGACGGGTTGTCAATCGCTATTCAGCGCGTGGTGTTTGAAGAAGCCATTCAGCAACACGTACAAAAAATAACAACGTGTGCATCAGATTGCCTGCGACAAGCAAACGTAAAGGCAACTGAAATTGACCTTGTGATTCTTACGGGTGGATCTACGGAAGTACCTGTTGTTCAAACTGAGTTCAGAAAACTTTTTCCTTCTGCAGCAATTGCTGACGAAAACAAACTCTCCAGCGTAGGCTTAGGGCTTGCATACGATAGTCATTATAAATTCGTATGAAGATAATTGCCTTGCGTTATGCGTTATATTTCAACATGTAATTTCTCTTTAGGAAAAAGAGTGGTGTGAATATTTTTTTTCTGCTTTGTGTTGTACCTACTCCAACAAAACAATTTATATAACGTCAACGACTACCACACGTGCAACCTGGTAAAAGAATGTGAAAGCAGTATATTGCTAACCAATACTAAAATGAAAAGAACGATCGTTTACTTTATGTTATTTGTGTCCGCAATGGCGAATGGTCAGCAAAAGGAAATTCAGTTGTATAAAGGTGCAGCACCTGGTTCTGAACACTGGACTTGGAAAGAGGGAATAAACAATTCGAATACTTTAAAAGTATTGACGGTATACAATGTTGTGCATCCAACACTAACTGTTTTCCAACCAGATGCTTCTACTGCAAATGGCACTGCCATTATCATTGCTCCCGGTGGTGGATTTCATTTTTTAGCGATCGATCACGAAGGAACTAATGCAGCAAAATGGCTGGTTAAAAAAGGGATCACTGTATTTGTTTTAAAATACAGACTCGTTCATATCTTCAGTGATAATCCTTTTGACGATATGCTCAACACTAAAGATCATAAAGCTTGGGATGATGAAAGTCTCCCCATAATTCCCTTAGCGGTTGCGGATGGAAGAGAAGCAATTACCTATGTAAGAAGCCATGCGGCTGAATATAAAATAGCGACTGACCGGATTGGCATCATGGGATTTTCTGCCGGAGGAATGGTCGCGGCATCAACAGCGTTTCAATACACAGCGGAAAATCGTCCTGACTTTGTTGCTGCGGTTTATGCTGATATGCCAGAGTCAATTCAGAAAACTATTTTGCCAGATGCCCCACCTTTATTTCTCGCCTGTGCACAGGATGATGAGTTTGGATTTGCATCACATGCTATAAGCATGTACACAAAGTGGTATGCTGCGAAAAGGCCAGTTGAAATGCACCTCTTCACAACGGGTGGTCATGGATTTGGTATCGGTAATCCAGCAAACACTACGCACCATTGGATGGATCACTTTGCGGAATGGTTGACGGTGCAAGGATTTGTAAAGCCGAAGCTATAGAATGCATCCATGCCGTATAAATAATTTTTATTTCTAGAGATAAAACAAAAAATAGATTCGAACATGAAAATAATCTCCATCCGAAAAACATACACCACACTGCTAACAGTATTTGTTTTACTGAACAGTTTTCCGCTGATCGCACAAAAAATAATTCAACCTCCTTTTGTTCAGGACAGCTGGTCGGCCGAATATGAACCATTTCGCATTGCAGGCAATCTGTATTATGTAGGTACATATGATCTGGCGTCCTACCTCATCACAACGCCCAAGGGAAATATATTAATCAATACGGGGCTCGCAGAATCAGCAACGGCAATTAAATCACATGTTGAAAAATTAGGATTCAAATTTTCTGCCATCAAAATACTATTGGCCACACATGCTCACTACGATCATGTTGGTGGAATGGCCGCTGTTAAGAAAGTAACAGGAGCAAAGATGATGATTCATGAAGGTGATGCTTCTGTGCTAGCCGATGGTGGTAACTCAGATTATTATTTTGGCGGTAAGGGCAGCACATTCGAACCGGTTAAGGTAGATCGCTTGCTTCATAACAATGATACTGTCAGCTTAGGAGGTATGAACATTACGGTATTGCACCATCCGGGACATACAATGGGTGCGTGCAGTTTTTTATTCGATGTAAAAGATGATCAACGTACCTATCGTGTATTGATCGCCAACATGCCCACCATACTCGATGACACTAAACTTTCGGGCATGGCTACCTATGCCAATGTTGGAAAAGATTACGGAAACACATTAGACGCTATGAAGAAATTAAACTTCGATATCTTTCTTGCTTCTCACGCCAGCCAGTTTGGGCTTCATAATAAACGCAAGCCAGCAGACCAATATGCGCCAGAAGTATTCATCGATAAAAAGGGATATGAAGCTGCAATGGATGAGTTGTACAAAGCGTATTTGGAAAAGCTTGATAAAAAGTGATAAGATCACAAGCGTCCATTACTTCTTCGCTAGCTTAATTCTTCCACTATAATTTTACTGCAAAATCGTTAGGAGAATTTTATAAAATAAATCAGCCTTTACATCAAAGCCCTTTTGAATGGACGCTGATGTAAAGGCTGAACAAATTGTTTATGATGAACAATGGTAATATGATTCTACCTATTGAAGTTCAATAAACGTCTCAATAATAAATCACTATTCAAGCAACCTCGTTGGAGAATGCTTTTATTTAACCGCTATTGCTGCCGCACTCTGAATTAACTTTTGATCTTCGGAATAAATCCAGATGGCATAAATTCCAATGGCAGTGCCGATAGGAAAAGAAAAAAGTTTAACGCAGCCCATAATCAATGCAAGAAGCGTGGCCCAACTCTGTCCGGTGAGTAAACCAATTCCGGCAATTAAAGTAGGTAAAGAAAAAAGAGTAATGATGATTACCGGTAGGTATTGAACAATAGAAAGCACTAGCTCCATAATTTTACGTTCGTCCGGATCTACTTCGTTAAAGGCCAACGAAAAGATAAAGGTGAGAATGGCATTGAGCATGAGCATTCCGAAAATGGTAAACATTGCGGTTATAATATATAAGATACCCAGCACCTTTTTATGACCATCCAATTTTATAGCATTCATGTAGTTAATTTTTTATAAAGTTAATAAAAGACTCTTATACTTAGAGTGTAAACAATTACCCAACATTATAAATTATTTGTTACCGGTTATGATGTAATGGTGGGATGGAAAGGCCTACCAATAGAGATCACATAAATCAATGATGCTATGGAAAACTTATCGAGACGTTCGTTTTTACACAAAGTAGGAATGACTGCCGGAACAACGGTGGCTGCCCTAACTCTTCCTCACTCGTTAACTGTTGCAGCGAGTCGCGTTAAACCATATGAAGGTAAAAAGCTAAACATTGCATTGTGTGGCCTGGGTCGTTATGCTGGCTACTTGGCCGAAGGTCTGCAGGAATCTCAATATTGCAAACTAGCTGGCATCATTACCGGTACACCTGCCAAAGCAGAAGAATGGAAAAAGAAATATGCCATACCCGAAGGCAACATTTACAATTACAAAAACTTCGATGAAATATCCCACAATAAAAATATTGATTTAGTTTATGTGGTGTTGCCTAATGCCATGCACAAAGAGTTTACTATCCGTGCAGCAAAAGCAGGTAAACATGTTATCGTTGAAAAGCCAATGGCCATTACACCACAGGACTGTGCAGAGATGATAGCAGTGTGTAATAAAGCAGGAGTACAATTAGCGATGGGTTATCGTTTACATTACGAACCCTACAACATGGAAATGAAAAGATTAGGACAGGAAAAAGTATTCGGACAAGTTCGGTTAGTAGAAGCATCGCTCGGATATAAAAGCGGTGATCCGTCTGAGTGGAGATTAAATAAAGCACTTGCCGGTGGAGGCCCGCTGATGAACTTAGGCGTCTACTGTGTTCAGGCTAGCCGTTACATACTCGGTGAAGAACCCATTTCTGTTACAGCACAATTTGGACCGATAACCAACAAGCAATTGTTTTCGCAAGTAGAAGAATCTATTACGTGGCAGTTACAATTTCCAAGTGGAGCGGTAGGTACGTCTTCGACTACTTATAACTGCGGCATCGATCGGCTTTTTGCTGGTGCAGATGAGGGCTTCTTTGAACTCAGCCCCGCGATCAGTTATGGTCCCTTCAAAGGCCGAACCAGCAAGGGAGATTTAAGCTTTCCGGAGATTAATCAGCAGGCCACGCAATGTGATGAAATTGCCAAAGTAATATTGGAAAACAAAAAATTGCCAAGCCACATTGCCGGAGAAGAAGGGCTAAAGGATATGAAAGTCCTTCAAGCTGTTTACGCTGCTGCGCAAACAGGAAAAAAAGTATCTATTTAAAAGATGCATAATAGAAGCCTCCCAAAAGTTCTTTTCATTTGATTGAGAGGTTTCCATTTTTGTTCCGATCTTACGGTTGTCAACTAACGCTAAGTTTATGGATATTCTTTCAACCATTTTCGGGCCCGATAAAGAAGGTGTAAGACGCAGTCATGTAAAAAACCTAGTCTCTGTTGCCTTGGCAGATGGCCATATGGCAGATGATGAATGGGAATTATTAACCTATCTCGCTTCTCGTTTAGGAATGGAGGAGGAAGAAATAAAGGTGATAAAAGAAAATCCGGAAGCAATCACTTTTGTAGTTCCTAAAACGCATGAGCAACGTGTTCAGCAAATTGAAGATCTCGTGCTCCTCATGTCAATAGATCACGATATTGACCCGCAGGAGATCGCGTTGTGTAAAAAAATTGCATTGAAGCTTGACGTACTTCCTCAGATTGTAGACCGCATCATTGAAGGAAGAAACGATCAACAATAGTAGAGTAGACCATTCGCTTTTGCTTATTCCGAAATAAACTTCGATTTCTCTTTTGAATATGTAAGCGTAAGCTGATGCATCGCACGCGTGCAGGCAATGTATAACATGCTTCGATCGATGCCAGTTTGATAATTACTAGCAGAGGTAAAAGGTACAATCACTTCATCAAACTCCAATCCTTTTGCAAGATGTACGGTTGTCATCACGATACCTTCTTTGAAAGAGGTACTATCTGCCGTGAGCAGATGAACATCAAGCGATTTAATTTCCTCAAAGATAAACTCCGCCTGATCAAGGGTTTTGCAAATGATACCAAGCGATTGATGACCTGAATTTTTAAAAGACGTGATCAATTTTTTAATTTCTGCTATCTCTTCTATGTTACTCTCAAACCCTCTTACTTCAGGAGCTTGCCCATGCCGTTCCATTGCAATCAGGTCTGGATTGTTTCGGATGCCCAGTGTAAAAGCTGTGATCTCATAGGTAGACCTATAACTACGATAAAGTTTCACAACATCTGCGAGCGGAAATACACGTTCAATGCCTTCTGCTGAAGAAGCGCTGAATGGGTTCACCGGTTGATTGACATCACCCAGAATTGTTTTGTTGCACTTAAAAATTCTTGACAGCACCGAATATTGAACAGGTGTATAATCTTGCATCTCATCAATAAGGAGATGCTTCACATGATCATATGACTGAATACCTTCCATTCTTATTTTGCAATAGATCAACGGAAATACATCCGAATATTCGAGAATACCTCCGTGATCTACTTTAAATAA
This sequence comes from Chryseolinea sp., assembly GCA_046595655.1. Taxonomy (GTDB): domain Bacteria; phylum Bacteroidota; class Bacteroidia; order Cytophagales; family Cyclobacteriaceae; genus Chryseolinea. Next base: position 62,981 of record JBKJOF010000181.1, read on the forward strand.
TTCTGGTTTCCCCATTCGAATGTAGAAGTCTCTATAGAGATCAAATACATTTGTAGCCTTTAACATTTTCGGCATGGCTTCCCATATCTGTGTCTTCTCGTGGCCGGTTAATTTTCTTCTTACAATCTCCCTAACAAAATTCTGAATATCTTTTATCACCTCATGCGATCTTTTTAACAACGGTATCCGATAATATTTTTTGAATCGACCTTCTATAAAAGGGAAGGGCACTACAACATTTCCAACACGCAGTTCAGTAAAGTTGAAGTAATTGTTTTCAATATGAATTAAATGCTGATTGAGCTTGCTTAAGAATTCAAACGAAGATTTAAATTCAATACGCGCTACAAATTCCGGATCGGGTTCATCCAACAGCAAGGAGACTTGCTCAAAGAAAGTTTGAAATGGATATTTGTGTTCAAGTAATTCTGTTGCAAGTTCCTCCATACCCGTTTCCGGGATTTGTTCTTCACCGAGTTCAGGTAATACATTCGATATGTAATCAGCAAATACCTTATTCGGTGAAATGATGAGAATGTCTTTCGCAGTAATTTCTTCTCTGAAACGATACAAAAGAAATGCAATGCGATGAAGGGCGATTGAAGTTTTTCCGGAACCGGCCACACCTTGAATAATCATTACGGTTGCAATCTCATTTCGGATCACGGCATTCTGATCGCGCTGAATAGTCGCGACAATATTCTTCATTTTATCGTCACTCGACTTGCTCAATTCTTTTTGTAATATGTCGTCATGAATGTTCACCGCGTTTTCTATCATGAATTCCATTCTACCTTCTTTGATTTTGTATTGACGCTTCAATACAATCTCACCATTGATTTTTCCGGAAGGAGTTTGGTATGAAGCTTCGCCCAATTCGAAATCGTAGAACATGGAAGAGATAGGAGCACGCCAATCATAGATGAGATTGGAACGCATCGTTTCATCGAAGAACGTATAGATGCCGATGTAGGCATTGGTTTTTTTTTCACTTTCTGCCGTAACAAAATCAATGCGGCCGAAATAGGGAGAAGCACCGAGCTTCATTAATTTTTTTTTTCGGGCAACGGCCGATTCTCCCGTGGATGCCATCCGGTCAATAGACTGACCAGCAGCAACCATATCAGCATCGTCCATTCCCGATTGATGCTCGTAAATATATTCTTTGTTCTGTCTGAGTTCTTCAGAGAATTGTTTTACACTATCGTCAACACGTTTGACAGCGAGAAGCAATTTCTCTTTTATTTCTTCCAGGTATTCCCGCTCTTCTTGTTCTGGTGTGTGATTCATCGTTTTAATTAAGGTGCAAAGGTTGAAAATTTAAGCATACTCTTAAATTTCAGAGTGCGAGTATACGCGTTGTCATAGAAATAACCCAAAACTGGATTCGATTCAAATGAACAACACAAAGATAAGGACAAATAAAAGGAGCGTGAAAGCTCCTCTTATTTATTATAATCCTTTAGTAGATCAACCTGTTCTAGATTTTAATTATACAAAGTATTAATCAGTGAGGTGATCTGCAGCCTTTACATCTCGTACATTTTTCTGCACGGCCACCGCTGCAAACAAAGCAAGTAAAAAAGAGAAGGCATAAAATCCTTTTTCACTTGGAAGTAATGTAGCGTTCCACAAGCCGATAATTAATAGCACAATCGTGAGAATCGTGGAGAACCAACTGAGCCCATAATAAATATCGGTTACAGGAAGATTTTCTAACCTGTCTCGTACACTCTTCTGTAGTGATACAACAGAAAATAGGCCGAACATCAGTACCGTAAAGTAATACCCTTTCTCATTGAGCTGCATGTCTGATCTCCAGAGTCCTACTAAGTATCCGATCATACCGGTACCTAACGCAACCCAGGATGCGCCAATAAATGCACTTGATGGTTTTTGAGTCATAATAAATTGGTTTTAGTAAATGAAAATGCTTCAATAAAATTTTGCTTAAGCAAAATTTGATGCAATGCATCTTCTGTTTAAACCCATGAATAAAAAGTAAAGATCAATTCAATACTGAACGATGTTTTGTTTGAAAGAGATTGTAAAATTCAATTGACTACTTATTGATTGTCAAGAAATGAAATTGACATACTGCGTTAGAATTAACTTTCAACAGTAAACGAAAGCCCCACTGGAAGGTTATTATTCTTTTGTTAGTTTGGAATACTTCTAAGTATAATGCAACAGCGAAAAATTATAAGGATGATTAATTTCTTGACATTTGTGTTGGACATCGACAGAGCAGATGGGGTGCAATTCAAATTGTCGCCTTGGACTAAAGTCCATCAGGAGAAAGTTTGAATAACCACGCACTTAAGTGCGCGGTTAACAAAAATAATATTGTCGGGGCTTTAGCCCAGCAGCACAATTTCATTGCGTCTATTTGAAATGCCCTAGCGGATGTAACCTTTGGAAATGAATACCGTTTGGTTAGCTTTGTACGGCAAAGTACTTTTTAATGAAAGACAAATCTACTTCTCCTCTTGAAACCCTTACTGAAATAAGACAGTTGATGGAGCGTTCTTCCCGATTTATATCTCTTAGCGGACTCTCAGGTGTATTTGCAGGAGTGTACGCGCTTGCTGGAGCATATGCGGCTTACCGATACCTGAATCTCGAAGGCTTCGGTTATTTTTCGGGCGAAAGTTTTTATTCCAGGTCCGATCAGCATAGAACGTTGACATTTATTATCGCAGATGCGTTTATTATTCTATCACTCGCTATTGTCACGGGAATATTTCTAACAACTCGGAAAGCAAAAAAAGATGGCAATTCAATTTTCGATCGTACCGCCCGCAAACTTATAATCAACCTTTGTATCCCGTTAGTTACAGGTGGCTTGTTTTGCTGCGGGCTTATGTATCATGGCGCGTTGATCTATATACCTTCAGCGATGCTGGTGTTTTATGGTCTCTCACTAATTCACGCCAGTAGTTATACCCGAAATGATATTCGCGTGTTGGGATTCGCTGAAATTATTCTCGGTCTAATTTCACTCATTATAATAGGGTATGGACTTTTCTTTTGGGCTTTCGGTTTTGGCGTGTTGCATATAGGATATGGTATCTATATGTATTATAAATATGAAGCGTGAAAAAGATCTTGATCGATTTTAACAAAGCATTTGAAAGTAAGGTACGCCTCGGTATTATGTCTGTATTGATGGTGAACGATACGGTAGATTTTAATTCTCTAAAGGAACTGCTAAATCTTTCCGATGGCAACTTGGCAAGCCATATTAAATCGTTGGTAGAGTTAAATTATATCTTGGTGAACAAACAATTTATTGGCAATAAACCAAATACTACCTACAGTGCTTCCAAGGATGGAAAGAAAGCCTTTCATACCCATCTGAAGTCACTTGAAAGTTTAATTAAAGGACAGAGTAAATGAATTTTTTTTGATCACTCACTTTGCAATTCAAAGTACTTTTAATAAATATAAAACCATGCAAACTAACTTACCAAGCACTCCGTTAAAAGATCACTCCGAATTCTTAAATGGCTCACCAACTAAGGATTCAATTATCGTGATTGGCTACCTACTGTTAATGATGACATGCACAATCTATTCTCTCGTTGAATATTTTGGTGAGCATGAAAACCTGTTTATGATATTCTGGGTTCACTATATTGTTGCTGGTGTTTACGCGGCAATATTAATTTTTGATAAATCCATCGGCATACGAAAGAGCTGGAGTAAGGAATTCATTAATAAGGCTGTTATACTACTCAATTTATTTTTAGTAAGCGCATATGCTTTAAACAGAGAAGTACCAGTATTTGAAAATTCAGACAACTGGCTTTGTATCTATATTGTGTTTTCGTCTTTTGTGATGTTGAGCTATCTATATTTCAACAAGCTACCAAATTGGATAAACAACCTTCAACTTTTTTTTCTTGGATTTGCTATTCCACTTTATGCATACATGGCAATCTATACCTTCAACTATTATTTTTTTGGTGCTATTGGAATAATCGCTTTTGGAATTGGTGCTCATATATTGGTTCCACTCTTTTTAGCCTTAGCCTGCATCTTTCTTTTCGTTCATCATTATAACGGATTAAGGTCGGTTCTATGGGCTGGATCAGGATTTGGTATTACACTAATAGTGGTAGTTGCTTTTGTTATCGAGTGGAATTCACGTGTTTCAAAAATAGAGACGCTGGCGAATCAATCGGTTATGTATGGCCAAGCAGAACTTCCTATTTGGGTAACACTCGGTCAGCAGATAAAGAATGATTGGATTTCAGAACGGATATTAAAATCAGATCTCGTTTATACAACCGCTAGTGAAAGTTTTGACGAATGGCGTTTTATGCCAAAGACAGTTTCCTGGGATGAGATTCAGAAGCATGATCCGTTAGTTTATATCGCAAGCCTGTTTTCAAAGTGCACCTTATCTGATGAAGACCGCGTTAAAATTTTAAAGGCTGTTTCGAACGGAAGACATCGCGCAAATGAAAGATTATGGTCGGGTGATAATCTTACCACCTCTTACATTGTTTCTGATGTCGATATTTTTACTGACTTGAGAATTGCCTACACAGAACAATATTTGAATGTGAAGAACAATAGTGCTAAAGGGAGTTGGAGAGGTAACACGGAGGAGGGCATTTATACTTTTTATCTGCCTGAAGGTTCAGTAGTAACATCTCTCTCTTTATGGATTAACGGAAATGAACAGAAAGGCATTCTGACCTCTAAGCAAAAAGCAGCAAAAGCTTATAATACCATTGTAGGTGTTGAACAACGAGATCCATCAGTTATACATTGGCAGGAGGGTAACACCGTTACGGTTCGTGTGTTCCCATGTACAACGGCTGAAGAACGAAAGTTTAAGATTGGTGTAACTTCTCCGTTACACGAAGAGAATGGAAAAATTATTTATAATAATATAATTTTTGACGGACCCAGTGCAGACGCGGCTCGTGAAACCAGGCGAATCCGATTTATCGGTTCTTTGAAAAATATACCAATGGATAGTTTCTTCAAACGTGATAAGAACGGTGATTATATTAGCGAACAAAAATATAACCCAGATTTTCAAATAGGCTTTGAGAAAATTCCGGTACCCCCCAATAATTTTACATTTGACGGTTATACCTATTCGATAGCCGCTCATATCCCAAAACTAGAGTCCACTTCGTTCAGCACAATTTTCTTAGATATTAATAACAGCTGGACAAGCAATGAACTAAAAGATTTGGAAGCGTTACTTAAAAACTATGCCGTCTCGGTTTATTCTGATGATAAGCCAGTGCAGCTTGATAAAGAGAACTGGAATGGCATTACGAATGAATTAAAAAATCAAAACTATTCACTGTTTCCATTTCACCATATTAAAGACCCGCAGCATGTTTTAATAATAACGAAGGGAAGCATACTATCACCGCACCTCAGCGATTTTAAGGACAGCAAGTTTTCTGAAATGACGGATACTTTCTTTTCTATGGGAAAGAAAATTAAAGTATTCAATTTGGAAGGAGGTGCCTCTACGTATATCAATTCATTTAAAGAGCTAAGAGGTTTAGAGTTTGCCAAGGGCAATGTTGCTGATTTAAAGAAATTGTTGGTCTCGAAAACATTTCCACAGTCACATGAATCCGAAGAACAAATTATAATTCATGATGCCAACCTGATTATCTCAAAAACGAAAAGTGATCCCACGGCTATAGTCAATAATGCCCCCGATCACCTTGCCCGACTTTTTGCTTATAATAATATCATGCGGAAAGTAGGGACACATTATTTCAATCATGATTTTGTTAACGAAGATTTGGTTGATGAGGCATCTACAGCCTACGTTGTTTCACCTGTTTCGAGCATGATTGTTTTGGAAACTCAGGAGGATTATAAACGATTTGATATTCAGGATAAAGAAAATAGTCTTCACAATGCAGCCAAGCAGTCGACAGGTGCAGTTCCGGAACCGCATGAGTGGGCATTGATTATCCTTTTTGCCATTTTCATACTGTATCTGAAATTTAGATCCTAATCATCTCATTTTTAATAAAATGTTAGTAATAATCAATACGTGAAATTTTTAATAATCGAATGAAAATAGATTTTCTTCTTAGATCCAATTCGGAATCCATTTGGAATCGGCTTAAGGATATTGTTGCAGGTAAGGTAAGCGCACCGATAATGGTATGCTTTGCAATTTGCATTGCAGGAAGCGTCTTTGCATTTCCGCTTTCTTTCATAACCAAATCCAATGTGTTGATTGGATTTGGTTTGTTTCCATTTGTATTATTCTATACACAGAAAACACGTTTTAATTACTTCTACCTGGCCAGCCTGATATTTTTTTTGGTCGTTACTAATATCTATCACATCCGAATATTTTATTTCTTCGCGCTTGCGTTTTTTATTCTTTTTGCAACAGAATTGTGGATCCGTACGGTGAATAAAATTATTCTCTTCTTATTGATATTTATGTCTCCCGTTTTTCAACAGGCCGCTATTATACTAGGGTTTCCCGTCAGGTTGCAACTGAGCTCACTTGCCGGTAACATTCTATCATGGAGTGGAATGCCGGTGCAAGTGGAAGGTAACATGATGATTTTAAATGGTGCTTCTTTTTCTGTAGATGAGGCATGCATGGGACTGAGCATGCTTGCTTTCTCAATGCTTATGGGAGTTCTTGCTATTGCACATCAATATCGCATTCGCAATGTGCAATTGTCTATCAGTAAGCTTCTGTTGTTTTTTCTGATTGTCTTTGCATTTAATTTAATCTGTAACGTATTAAGAATTTTTGTATTGGTTGTTTTCAAAATAGCTCCCGAAAATCCAATGCATGAAATGGTCGGGATTTTGTGTTTCGTTATGTATGTAATGATCCCACTTTATTTCGTTAGCCGATGGATGATTAGTCGATACGGGAATCACATGAAGGAAGAAAACGGAACCATTCGTGTTCATTATTTAGCAAAATCAGGAATTGGAATTTTATCGATCGCTATTCTGCTTACTGGTATTCAGTTAAACAGAAGCAGGGGAGAGGTAACGATTTCTCATGCATCGGCAAGTCTTGCCGGATTTAAATCGACTAATCTCAATGGCGACATTACAAAACTTACTAACAATAACGTATTAATTTATGTGAAACCTATTCCCGAGTTTTTCACAAGTGAGCATACTCCGTTATTATGTTGGAAGGGTAGTGGATATCATTTTGAAAGTATCCGAAATGTAATCGTTCTTGAAAAAACGATTTATGTTGGTGAGTTAGTAAAAGAAAAAAATACACTTTATACAGCTTGGTGGTACTGCAACGGTAAAGTTGAAACCATCAATCAGTTGGACTGGCGCTTACGAATGCTCAAAGGCGAAGACCAATTTTGTCTGATTAATGTCACTTCAGATAGTGAAGTAGATATGCAGAGAACACTGGAGTTAATACTTAAGAATAAGCAACTGAATCTTTCTTCTAACTAATTCGAATCAAAATGGATGAAGGCAAAAAACTGACGCGAAGTATTAGAGTGATTCTTGCTCTCTTTATGTTCGGACTTATCATTAGCGGATTAACTGCACTACCTATAGAATGGCAACTAGAATGGCAACTTCAATGGGCACACCGCAACATAAACTACCTTAACCCAAATCTTCCATTAATTCAATGGCTTGAGTTTGTTTATGTTGGCGTTGCTGAAACGAATAGAATGTATCCCTTTATTTCATATGGAACAGACTGGCTTGCCTTTGCTCACTTCATGATCGCGATTGTTTTTATTGGGCCGTGGCGTAATCCTGTTAAAAACATTTGGGTAATAGAGTTTGGAATACTAACGTGTTTTTTCATTTTTCCCTTTGCCATTATTGCAGGAGAAGCTCGCGGAATTCCATGGTATTGGCGTATGATTGATTGTTCATTCGGTCTGTTTGGAGGATTGCTTCTATGGAGTTGTTATCAAAAAATACTGATCCTTGAAAATCTATTGGAGAAATCACAATGAATCAAATAAAATCAAAAATCTCGGCCATTATTATTTTTAGTATTGCAATGGCAGCTCTAGAAGGAGCGGTGGTGGTTTACTTAAGAGCATTGTATTATCCCAATGGATTTACCGTGGCGTTAAAATTAATTGACGAACATATTCTGCTTGTTGAAGTTGTGCGAGAGATAGCCACACTTATTATGTTGGTTTGCATTGCCTGTTTAGTTGGTAAGAGATGGCATGACCGCTTCGCCTATTTTTTATTGAGCTTTGCTATTTGGGATATTTTCTATTATGTCTGGTTGAAAATATTTATTGACTGGCCTTCTTCTTTTTTTGAATGGGATATACTTTTTCTTATTCCCATCACCTGGTTGGGGCCAGTACTGGCGCCCATTATTTCCTCACTAACAATGATTGTATTCGCCATAGTAATTCTGAAAAAATCGAACCCTTTAAAATTCTCTTTTCTGGTTACGAGTTGTCTGTTGATCGGAAGTGTGCTCATTCTCTTTACGTTTATGCAGGATTATGGAAATCTCCTTTTGAATACTGATTCTGTTTTTGATTATCCCAATCTTTTAAAAAATGAACGGTTTGTGAAGGCCGCTTCTATCTATTTACCGAAATCATACAATTGGTTTTTATTTATTTTGGGTGAGTTGCTGATTTGTATTTGCGTTGTATGGCTTTATGCAAATTCACATCGTCACAAATCTCATAAATCTATTGACGAGTAGTATAAATATCCTAATCCGTTTTGAGTGTCTCTTGACTTCTAATGAAACGCCTTACAGCACAGTTTCATTGAAACAATTTGAAATACAACTTTCTTTAAAAGGTGGTGGCTTTCTGAGAGTTTTCTATTTCAAGACGGTTAAAATAAGTGTTACTTGCCAACGTAAATCAATTACAATTATCATTTTGAACTATGAAAAAAATAGTCATCCTTCTTTGCCTCATCATTATCATCTCTGATATTTCGGCACAAACTAAAAGCACCTCAGGCAATCCGATATTTCCGGGTTGGTATGCCGATCCGGAAGGAATAATCATTAAGGATAAATTCTGGATTTATCCAACCTACTCGGCACCTTATAATGAGCAAGTTTTTATGGATGCTTTTTCTTCAGCCGATTTAGTTAGTTGGACGAAGCACCAACGAATTATCGACACAACTTCAATTAAATGGGCGAAGAGAGCGATGTGGGCTCCTGCCATTGTAGAGAAGGAAGGAAAATACTTTTTATTTTTTGGTGCGAACGATGTTCACGAAGGTGAAGTAGGAGGTATTGGTGTTGCCGTTGCCGATCAACCACAAGGTCCGTTTAAAGATCTTCTTGGTAAACCGTTAATCAATGAAATAAAAAACGGTGCGCAACCTATTGATCAATTTGTGTTTAAAGATAAAGATGGACAGTATTATATGATTTACGGTGGGTGGGGCCATTGTAACATTGGTAAGTTAAAAAATGATTTTACGGGATTCATTCCGTTTAGTGATGGAACAACGTTTAAAGAGATCACACCAAAAGATTATGTTGAAGGTCCGTTCATGTTTATGCGGAACAACAAGTATTATTTCATGTGGTCGGAAGGTGGATGGGGTGGACCGAATTATAAAGTAGCCTACGCCATTTCAGATTCTATGTTTGGCCCGTTTGAACGAATTGGAACAGTGCTTCAACAAGACGCATCAGTAGCGACAGGGGCAGGTCATCATTCTGTGATGAAGCATCCAACAAAAGATCAATGGTATATGGTTTATCATCGCAGACCACTGGGTGAGACAGATGCCAATCATCGCGTTACCTGTATAGATGAAATGCTGTTTGATGAAAAGGGTTTGATAAAACCTGTGAAGATTACCTTTAATGGGGTGAAGAAGCAGACCTTAAAATAAATTATCTGAGATGTGATGTGAAAGAATAAGAACTGCAACCAACCCGAACTAATGCAAATCCATTTTTATATCGTGTTGGTTTTATTCCTTTTCTTTTCTTTTCTTTTCTTTTCCGTCCTCAACAATGGGCGTGTTTTTTTTACTCTTTATCAATACTTCTGCCAAGCTGTTTGCTTGAATGGAAAAGTCCAATGAATACGTTCCATCTTTTATTTTCCAATCACTACTGATTTTTCTTTTCACAGATTGATAACTTTCTTTTTGCCTCGGTTAAATTACCAGCAGGTTGAGGCTTGATAATAATTTTTCAAAACCGGGCGCAACGGGAGTGGTAAAACTGGAAATAAAGAATGCTAATCCTGTTAAGATATATTTCATGGCGAAATGTAAATCATAATGACATCGCGAATATTTTCGCACGATTAACGCACCTATAACCAGCCGTTACTCTTCAACCAACTTTTACAATTCTCCATCCAAAGTTCATCGGTGGTTTTGTTAATCATTCCGAAACCGTGCCCTCCTTTTTGATAGAGGTGCATTTCAGTCGGCACTTTATTTTTTAGCAAAGCCTGATAAAATACGATGCTGTTTTCTGATTTCACTGCATCATCATCACTGGCGTGTACTAAAAAAGTTGGGGGTGTTTGCGCAGTTACCTGAAGTTCGTTTGAATAGAGCTTTGTTTTTTCAGCTGAGGGTTTTTTACCAATCAACTGATCTCGCGAACCCATGTGCGTGATGTTATCTTGGAAGCTGATTACAGCATAAATCAAAATCATAAAATCAGGACGGAGACTTGTGTTTTTTTCATTTGGAATTACAACTGTATTGTAATGAGTTCCAGCAGTTGCAGCTAAATGTCCGCCTGCTGAAAATCCCATGATACCAATTCGGTTGGGATTTATATTCCAGTCTTTTGCACGCTCTCGAATAATTTTAATTGCTTGCTGTGCATCTTGAAGCGGACCAATTTCCCGGTTGATCATGGTTGCATCATTTGGTATTCGGTACTTTAGTACAAATGCTGTTACACCCATCTCGTTAAATTTCTTTGCCACATCAGTTCCCTCATGGCTTGAAGCATTAACCCAATATCCGCCACCCGGATAAATGATCACAGCCGTACCATTTGCTTTTTCTTTTGCAGGTAAAAAAATGGTAAGTGTAGGGATAGAAATTTTGCTGATGGTCGTTCTGTCATCTTTTTGTTCCGTTGTTTCTTCGTTTGGCGAGGGTTTGCTATTCGGAATACTTCCGCTATATAAAGGAATTGTAGTTTGAGCCATAACATGAGGTACTGTTAGAATAAAGGCAAGAGAAATGAAAATTTTGTTTTTCATAGTGCGACTAAATTAATGAAATATTACCCACTTCACTAACATGCACATATTGCCCTTGACTATAATTTTGGAGCCAGCCACAAAAATCCAGATGCCAAAACAAATATAGAATAGAAGAGAAGAGAGTTGATCATTTTTGATTGCATCACTTTTTCAGAGCGTGTTCCATGTGGTGTTTTACTTGCAAGTTGATTTGCTTTAATCTGTTCTGAAATAGAAAGTGATTTCCAATCGTTCGGGTTGGATACATAGTATTGAAGTGAGGCATTGTCTTTTAGTTGAAGGGTATGCCATCCAGGTTCAGCGGCCCACGTGCGGGCAACCCAAACATCATCAAGCAGTACGTTTTCCTGAAGAGGGGTTGGTATACTGTCGGCAAAGAGAATAGGATTTTCAATAGAAGAAATAATTTCAATATCAATCGGATCATCTTGATAAATGGGAAATTGATTTTTGATTTTTATTTTCGATGATGAAGTGTTGTAGCGTGAAATTCTTTCAATGACAGGCGACCAAAGATTAACGTAATTTAATGAATCGCCCGATAAGGTAAGTTGATACGTTTGCTGTAAAAACTGGAACCCTATCTTACCTAATCCTCTGTGCTGATAGCCAGATAGAATTCCACTTTTATTTTTTATGATTGATTTTACGGAGCAAGATTCAGTTGCCCTATAAGATGAGGCGGTTAAGGTAACTGTGGCCGATTCGGATAACGATAAACTTGCTGTATCCGTCTTTGCTTTCTGAACTTGAAATGGAAAAAAATTGATTCTATTTTTTGTTTCTTTTGTTGGATCAATATTCATTAACAACAATCCTAAACCTGATTGTATACTTTTATTTAGAATTACCTGTTCAGAAACTGACAAAGTTTTCAACTCCTCTCCATCCAGAATTACCAAATCAAAACGACTGAGCAACTCGCTTGTCAGGTGATTGAAAGATTGTGAAGGCATGTTTGCATATTCATACCTGAAATTATTTTTTGAAAGCTGATACCTTAATAGAAGGCGATGCTCTTTGGAAGTTAGAAAAGTTTTAAGGTATTGTGTTTCGAAGGTTGGATATGATTGGAGAAAAAGTATTCGAAGTGGATGCGATTCTTCAATATGCATTGGAAGTATTTCTGTTGAAGTATCTCCATTTTCTTTTTGAGTGATGAGTTCATAAAAGACATTTCCATTTTGTTTTGGCTTGAAAGAAAAATGAAAAGAATAATCTCCATTCTTATCAATCGAAATGGAATCTTCTTTACCTGCCGGGCCTTTCAATATTATTCTTATTTTGCCGGAGGCATTATGATAAATACCACTGACGATATTTTTTCTGTTCACCACAACAGGCTCATTCAAAATAAGTTTGGTTGCTCCTTCCGGGTTTGAAGACGCGATAAATTGAAAAGTTTTCGTATCCATTAAATCCAATGCGTGAAGCGGAAGGCCATCACTCACCACAAACCGAATATCATTTTCAAGTTCGTGTACTGTTGAGTAGGAGAATGCCTTTGAACCTTTATAGGATGGTGCATCGGCAGAGTGAAGTAACGTGAGTTCAGGCTGTGAATGAAGAAGACTGTCTACCTTTTCTTTTTTATAGTTCTTGGTTAACAGAATGAGCGATGAAGATTTCTCGACTTGATAAGACGGTCGTAGTAAAATTCCTGCCAGCGCGATCATCATCAAGCAGATGGATGCAATTCTGACGATGAGTAATAATTGTTTTCTTCTCCGCTCCAACCAGATAAAAAGAATTGAAAGAAGTATGAGTATGAAAAGAATTAACCACATTGGAAGAAGCGCATTGAACGATATCATATCTATTTATTTTTCAATGCTTCAAGATTTCGAATAAAGGATTGATCCAACGTATGCAGCTTTTGAAATGTTCCTTGTGGTGACGTAGTTTCATTTGGTAATATGCTCCAAAATACTTTTCTAATTTCTTTCAAGACTTCTAATCTTTTATCAGAGTCAATTTTATTTTCAGTGATCGCATTCAATACAGATAAACTCCTGAGGTATTTCCCCGGTTGTTTCAACGCAATGCCTGACAACTCTTGTCCTGCTTTTATAAACAGAGATTTTTGAGCAGGAGTGAGAACTGTAGGTTTTCGTAACAACAGTTGGTCAATCAGCAACCCAGCCTTTTTGATGTTGAGATATACTTCAGGCTTTTCGTTTTGATATTGTGAAGATGAATTTTCTATTTCACTTAAATCAGCCGTCAATCTTTTCTCTTCTTTCAAAGGAGGCGGATCAAATCCTGTGCGGTGCACATAGACTCTTGAATCCTGGCTGATTTCTTTTAGCAACTTCAGTGCTTTGTATTGAAAGGGTAAAGATTTTTCTGGCTCGTATAAACGAAGGTGTAATTCGGCATCCCACATAATGGTAAGCGCTGCTTTTAGTTTTGCTTTTATGGATTGCGTAAAGAAGGTAGCTTCTTCTTCGCTGTCGTGAATATGTTTAAAATCACTGAGCGGATCTTCTTTTTCATTTGGATCGTTTTTTTGGTCTCCATGATCGTGTGACGCTTCAACTGATTTTTTATCAGCAACAAGATTGTGTTCGTTCTCTTCATCGTGTACGTGACCGAAAGTTTTTACAACATCTTCATGAGAATGATCGTCACCTTCTGCTGTCGCGGAGTTTTGCGCAATTCCGCTTTCAAATTCTTCGCCCATAAATTCTCCATACTTTAATCGAAGCACTTTTTGATCGTAACCTAAGTCATTACTTTTTGAATTGTATTCTTGTTTTGTTATTAGCTTCTTGCCTTTTAATAATTTCTCTGTGTCGATAATAATTTGTCGCTGGCTCCTGAAGTATTCAGGCATCAAGTCAACACCTAAACCAGCATCAACAGAAGTTTCCTGTTGAGCCGTGTCTTGCAATGCGATGAAGTAAGTCTCTGTTCTACTATGTCCAGCGAGTGGAGTTTTATTATCAAAAGCTTCAATGTAGAAATAGAGTTCATCACCCGGCTCGAGTCCGAGTTTGATCAGGTCAATTACTTTGGCCGCGCGAATTTGTTTCCCCTCGATCTTACCAGGTGTATCGAAGAATAATTTTTCTTCACGAAACTTTACAGACTCTCCACTTCCCTTACTTACTGTGGCAATGATGTGTGCTCGGCTAATGCTGTAATCATCTGACAAAACCGAGTTCAAACCTATTTTTAGATTATCACTTGCTGAGAGTTCGGTAAACTGATTTAAGTTTTCTAATGCAATAGTCGGTGGCTGATCTTTTACAATTTCTATTTTATAGAAGTCGGAAGACTGTTTCGATTTTGTGTCGGTCCACGAGAATTGATAAAACCCAGATTCAAAAATAAATCGATCTGTTTCGAATGCGTTATTATTGGCTTTCAAATTCACGCTGTCCTTTCCTGAAAAAATAATTTTGGGATTCATCACCCTTCCCTCAAAGGCAACGCTCCAATACACTTTACTTCCTTCGGCCACTTTAATGTCTGCATTGTCAGTAACGAACGCAGGAATTCCGGTATAGGAAGGAGGCTTAATGCTAATCATTAAATTTTCAATGAACGAAGGTGCTTCTTCGTCAATCTTGATTTCTGTTTTTCTTTCTTTTTGTGGGACGATTTTATTTTCCTGCATTACGGTAAATGAGCTTAGCCCGACATACACAACTAAACTCAATAGAAACGCGATAAAAGCCTGACCTATATTACTAGGAAGTTTGATAGTAGGATAAAGTATTTCGAATTGATGAATGTTTTTTAGTTTTTGGATTTGCTGAAGGGAAGTGAGGTCATCGTTCTCTTTCAACATTAAGTCAGCGCTCTCTTCCAATTGGGAATAACGTTGGTTGACATAGCGAACCAATTCATTTTCTCCAACCCTAAAAATCTTTAGTTGAAGACTTCTGATTCTAAAGAAAAACACACCGGCACAAATGGAAACACTGTAAGAGGGTATTGACGAAATAGATAAGACATGACACAATCCAAACACAACCAAATTAATAGAAAATGAAAGCAAACCTATTTCTGCCAACCGAATCAGTTGGTATCGCTGCTTCATGCGATGAAAGTAATGTCGTGCCTGGGTATCGCTCATTGATTTCGTTTAAAGGCTACAACGCGTTCAACAAGCAAAGTGAGCAAGATAAAAATTGCTAAGTAATTCAGTATATTACTTGTACCCACCAACGCAACACTTGCTTCACTTCCTATCGATGAAGTGCTCGACCACAATAATTTTTCTGGCAATGCACGCTTGTCAAAATGTTTTGCTCTTTGCAAAACCTGTTTTTTTTTAAGAAGAATGTCTGCTAGTTGGACAGTAAGATTTTCGTTTAACGAATTCTCTTCATCAAGTCGATCGTTTAAAAACCAACCTGATGCTGATGGAGTAAGTAGTTCATTTGGTTCAATTTCATTTTTCAAATAGACAATTCGTTTTGAGTTTCCTTTTTCGGGAATTACTTTTTCGGAAAGCCAGATAATCCATGCCGTATTGTCATCATCGGTCCATTTTTCAGCGGGCAATGTGCTGATACGAAAAACGCAAGGCATTGTTTGATCAATTGCTTTCAATGCCGCTAATATTATTTCTTTGTCGTATTCAAATGATGGATCGTTGTAAAGCGTAATTGAAATAGTATCCTTAGAAGTAATTCGCATCGAGTTATCTTCCACAAGAACGGATTGACCAGGACTTGCCTTGAGATATTGATTACTAAAGCTTGTTCTTTCAAAAGAAGTTTTTCCTTTGCGCACCAATACCGAATCGGAAGAAATACGAGTAGCATTTAATGTAAATTCAGCATCGATAGAATTTTTGGAAATCCATTGAACATGCTCTGGAATTGATCTGCGTTTACCTTTAAACTGATTTGTGTAATTGTAAGCGAGTACAACAATTTGCTTTGCTGGATGTGCTTTTAGGGATTCCACTAATGTCCAATAATTTATTGAAGCATTAACAGATGAACTGTCTTTGAGCAAAGGAAAATCTTTTGCCAGCCATCGTAATTCAAATTCTTTCTTCTCCAGACTATCAATTAGATTTTTGAAATCATTTTCTTTTTCTAATCCCTTTTCGATCAGCAGCCAATTAACTTCTTTCGTTTTTGATTTAGTAAACGTTATGCCACTGAGTAAGAAGACAATTAAAGTAATGAGCAAACAGCGAAGTGCGAGCAGGAGAAATTCATTCAACCGAATATTTCTGAATTGCTTGGTACTGGTTTCTTCCAAATGCCGAATGCTGCCAATGCGAATTACCTTTCCTTCCTTCCGACTCAACAAATGAATTCCAATCGGAATCATTAATCCCGTTAGTCCCCAGAGCCATATGGGATTTAAGAACTGCATCAGCGCATCAACGTGTTACGTACCTTTAAAAAATCGCGCAAGGTTTTTTCGAATGGATCACTCATCAACACGAGCTGATAGCTGATATGTTTCTCCAACATCCACATACGTGTTTGTTTCAGCCAGCTTGAAATCCTTTCGGCATAGACCTTCTGCTGAAGGGCAGTATCAACCTTCACCTGACTTTTGTTCTCCAGATCTTCAAACGAAAATGATCCGTTATAACTAAGTTCCATTTCCTGTTTGCCGATAATATGAAAGACTATTACTTCGTTGCGTGGAGTTTTCAATCGTGAAATAAAATTCAGTAGATCGTTGTCGTCATCATACATATCGGTAAGAAAAATGATGAGTTCTTTTCCGTGATGATCAAACAATTGTTCAAGACCATTATCTTTTTTCCAAGTACCTTCGCTTGTTACATTCACCAAAGCGTTAAGAAACCGAATGAATTGCTGTTGTTCAAATCGCGGTTGAATAGTAGAAATACTTTTATTATTAACCGTGAAGAGTCCGAAGGTATCACTTTGCTTTCGCGTGAGGTAGGCGAGAGCTGCGATCACTACTTTGGCATATTGCAATTTGCTCATCTTGTCCTCAGCATAACTCATCGAGTTGCTGGCATCAAGCATAAACTTCACGGTGATGTTTGTTTCAATTGCAGCTTGCTTAATGTAATAACGCTCCGAGCGCGCATACATTTTCCAATCGAGTTGGCGTAAGTCATCACCCGGTTCATAACTTCTATACTGACTAAATTCCTGGCCAGCACCTACAGCCTGACTTTTATTACTGCCACTCATAAATCCTTCCACAGTAATGCGCGCCAGTAATTCAAGACCACTTACGGAATTTAAAATTTCAGGTTTTAGTAAGTCTTTGAGTTGGCTGTTCACAATCTTTTGTAGTCAGGTTTAAGTTTAAAGATTGGACTTGGTGGTGGTAGCAAGTTTTAATAATTGTTCCGTAACCTGATCGGACGTTACACCTTCTGCTTCCGCTTTGAAGTTCATTAGAATGCGATGCCGTAAAACCGGAAAGGCAACGTGTTGAATATCATTTTGTGTAACCGAGAAATTTCCGAGTAGCAACGCACGCGCTTTTGCCGTGAGAATCATTGCTTGTCCGGCACGTGGCCCGGCTCCCCATCTTACCCACTCGTTTACAAACTTCACATCGCTTTCACCTGGGCGAGTAGAGCGAACGATTTGACTCACCATGTTAATCAGATCGGGGCTGATGTGTACATCGCGCACAAGACGCTGAGCTTCCTGAATAGTGGTTCCTTCAATTACCTTATTTATTGTATGCGTTTTTCTTCCTGTAGTATTCTCGAGAATGGAACGCTCCTCTTCAGCTGTTGGATATTTTATTTTAATGAACAGCAAGAACCGATCAAGTTGTGCTTCGGGCAATGGAAAAGTTCCGGCTTGCTCAATTGGATTTTGTGTGGCGAGAATGAAGAACGGTTTATCCAACGGATAGGTAACACCGGCATACGTCACTTCAAACTCCTGCATTGCTTCAAGTAGTGCTGCTTGTGTTTTTGGTGATGTACGGTTAATCTCATCCGCCAGAATAATATTGGAAAACACAGGGCCTTTATTGAATTTAAAAAAACGTTTGCCTGTGGTGTGATCTTCTTCCAGAATTTCTGTACCGATAATATCCGATGGCATTAAGTCTGGCGTAAATTGTATTCTGCGAAAACGAAGATCGATAGCATCGGCCAGCGTTCGAATCATCAACGTTTTGGCAAGACCTGGAACACCTTCAAGCAACGCATGCCCGCCCGCAAGAAATGTGATGAGTAATTGATCGATCGTTTCTTCCTGCCCGATAATTACTTTTTTTATTTCGCCCTTCAGTGCGTTCAGTTTCGCTATCACATCTTTCACCGATTGCTCAACCACTTTCAAATCTTCTTTCATATTCTAACGCTATAAAATGTTTTGTCTCAAAACTCCACTGTCCTTCTCCTCAAGGAGAGGGTGACTATCAATTTAAGTTTTCTGCTATGATCATTAAGTTTTCTACCCTTAACCCTTCCAACCTCAAACCTTGAACTTGGAACTTTGAACCTCGAACCTCACCTCATCAAAGCATACATCACAATATTTACACTAAACTTTGTGTTATCAATTTTATAAAATCGTTTGTTTCGAAAATCATAATCCCACTCGCAGCCGTAGTCTTTGTTGCTGTAGAGTACTCCAATTCTTCCGTTGATTTCGATGGCCTTCAAGTAATCGTGAACGATGTCATCGCCCCACCCATTTAACTCTTGCGAGGTGGTGGGTGGTCCATCGAAGTGAAAGAACATGGAGTAGAGCGGATGATTGTTGGGTATCTTCTTCAACGCAGTTGCTCCAAATATGCGTTCCATTTGCGACTCAAACGATTTTGAAAAGAGCCCATCAATATCGTGGTTGCAATCATCCACAAACACAAAGCCTCCGTTGCGTACATACTTCTCGAAGTTGGCGCGCTCCTGCTGAGTAAACTCCACCAATTTATGGCCGCTGAGGTAGCAGAAGGGGCAGTGAAAAATATCATCACTGCTCAGGGCTACAATGTTTTCCTGAGTATCTACAGGAAGGGTAGTGTATTCAATGAGCGAGTTGAGCAAGTTTACCGGCATGCGCTGATCAACATCCCAATCTCCCGATTCGTATTGAAGGCGTGTAAAGAAGAACTTGTCCGCTGGGTTCATAAACTAACCTGTAATTTCCATTTTTTAATGACAATGTTGGAGCGGAATTATACGAGCGGACAGAGTAGGGCATGGAAACTATCGATGAAATCGAGTGCGAAATTATAGCAACTTATCTAAAATGTTAATCTTGCTACGTTAAGGGACGGCATACCTTTCGATGATGACGCTGACGGAAGCACACGGAGTAATGAAGTTGTTATAAGTGAGAAGAAGTAAAATGCGTGATATAAAGGGTTAGAATGGCAGCACAGATGGGAATGGATCTCGCTATAATGCACAGACTTCCAATCCTCCGCACTGACTATCCATTTAACCTGTGTTGTCAACTTGAATTGCCAATACATAAAAGAGGCAGGAAAACCCTGCCTCTTTTTGTGTCTATTATTGCTAATGATGATTTTAATTCTTCGCCAGTATCTCGTTTATATTTTTGCTGTACTGGCTGAAGGCTTACTATTATTGTGTTATCTTTTTTATTTTATTATTCCATGTATCAGCAACATAAACATTGCCGGAATTATCAACGGCTAGCCCATAGGGATTAAAAAAATCAATCCCGTCACCTTCAGTGCTTCCTGCTAACGTACTTACGACCCCTGAAGTACTGATCTTTTTTATTTTATTATTATATGTATCAGCGACATAGACATTACCGTCTTTATCAACAGCTACACCACGGGGGCTATTAAACTTATCCCCGTCACCTTGTGTGCTCCCTGCAAGCGTACTTATAACCCCATTAGCGGTTATTTTTTGTATTATAAAATTACCAAGTTCTGCAACATAGACATTGCCGGCATTATCAACGGCTACTCCAGTGGGAAAATTAAATTCATTACCGTTACTCCCGGCAAGTGTACTAACAACCCCTGATGGAGTGATTTTTTTTATCTTATGATTGCCATAATCAGCAACATACACGTTGTCCGCATTATCAACGGCTACACCCTCTGGAAAATTAAACTTATCCCCATCACCTTCTATGCTTCCGGCAAGTGTACTTACAACCCCTGATGGAGTGATTTTTTTAATCTTATGATTAAAGAAATCAGCAACATAGACATTGCCGTCTTTATCAACGGCTACACCCTCGGGAGAATTAAACTTATCCCCATCACCTTGTGTACTGCCTGCAAGTGTACTTACAACTCCGGATGTGGTGATTTTTTTTATTTTATCATTATTTGTATCAGCTACATAAACATTACCGTCTTTATCAACGGCTACTCCAGAAGGTCTATAAAAATTTTCCCCGTCACCTTCTGTACTTCCTGCAAAGGTGGTCACACCTGCCGTAACCGGAGACGGTGTGTTTTCACTTTTATCGTCAGAGCAAGAAGCGATGAAAATAAGGGATAATGAAATCAGGGTGCAAAACGCGGATCTCGAAAAAGACATTAAACTTTTTTTCATTTTTAAATTATTTGATTTTATACTTTGTTATAAAATTATTTATCTTCACATACTTCCTCTCTACTCACTGGGTCACCATTTAATCTGATCGAATCGACTTGTATTCAATACATAGAAGGGGTTGGAAAACCCGCCACCTCTTTGATTAATGTAGTCTTGAAACGTCATTTTTGCTTCACCAGAATACCGGAATATTTTGCGATGCTTTTATGAAGAGCTGGTTTTAAAATTTTTATTTTTGTATGATTTTTTTTCTTTGATGATGGTTTTCAGCTACATACACATGACGAAATGCTAGCCTTGCCATATTATTGATCTAACGTTTTTATTAGGTCGTAAAAAAGATCAGCCACATATACAGTTCCGTCTTTACTAACGGCGATACCTACTATCGTTGCACCGCTTGTGCTTCTTGCGTACTCACTTACAAACCCGGACGAAGAGATTTTTTTAATGATATCATTATAATCAGAAACATATACATTGCCGTCTTCATCAACCGCTATCCCTTGGGGTGCATTAAATTGGAGTCCGTCACCTTTTGTTCCCGCAAGAGTACTTACAATACCAGAAGGAGTAATTTTTTTTATTTTATTATTTCCTGCATCCGTAACGTACACATTGCCTTCCTTATCAATTGCTACATCATGAGGATCTGTAAACTTATCTCCATCGCCCTCACTGCTTCCTGCAAACGTACTTACAGTTCCAGAAGGAGTAATTTTTTTTATTTTATTATTCTTTGAATCAGCAACATACACATTGCCGTCTTTATCAACGGCTATCCCATTGGGATAATTAAACTTATCACCGTCACCTTCTGTGCTTCCTGCTAGCGTACTGACCAAACCGGAAGGAGTAATTTTTTTTATTTTATGATTGTATGTATCAGTAACATACACATTGCCTTCTTTATCAACGGCTACCCCGAAGGGAAATTCAAACTTATCCCCATCACCGTTTGTGCTACCCGCAAGCGTGGTTACCACTCCAGAAGAGATTTTTTTTATTTTATGATTACGTGTATCGGCTACATATACATTGCAGGCGTCATCTACCTCCACGCCATAGGGATCAAAAAAACCTACTTCAGACGACATGGAGCCACATGGCGAACCCGAAGTTGGTCCATTTTCATTTTTATCAGAACATGACGTGATGAAAATGAGGAACAGCCCCATCAAGGTGCAAAATCCATATTTTAAAAAAGAGCTCAAACTTGTTTTCATTTTTATATTATTTGATTTTATACTTTGTTATAATACTATTTGTCTTCATCGAATTCCAACTTCTGAATCAATAGCAATTGATTTTTCTTATTTTCTTATTTTGTGTGTCAGCAACATAAACGTTACGTCTTTCTCAACGGCTAGTTCAATGAGATCATCAAACTTATCCCATCACCTGCTGCAATCTGCAGGTATTCCTCTTGTTAAGCTGACCATTGGGTAACTTTAGTTATGTAATAAATCTGTTATTTTAAAAAAGAGAAGCTGTCTAATCTACCAGTATCTTGACCCGATCGGAATTCTCCTCTAATCCTTAATTTCACGATGTTAGAAAGTGCGGCTTTGATCTGATCATTACTAACAGGCTGTCCAGTAAGATCGACCCACTCCGCTGATTCATCCAACCGAACATCATACTTAATCCATTCTACATTCGGAAACGTACCGGTTGGGTAGTGATAAATGATAGCCTCATTATTAGCAGTTTCAATAATGATATCATCGGCATCAAACTGGCTGTCGATACTGCTTTGTCTAAGATAGTATTGCAGTACCCCTCCAAAATATTCTGATTTATTCCCGCGGTATTTAGAAGGAGCGACAAAGTACCATACACCGCCAGCTACGTCATCTACCGCAAAGATATGGCCTGAATTATCTACACCATCAGCAGATGAAAATTCTGGGTTGATATCTGTTACCTGGCCACCATTGGCATCGCCTTCTATCTTCCATTCATCATTGCCACTATCAAAGTCAGAATTGATTGCTGGCACCTTTACAATAACCTGCTCATCGTCCTTGCCACACGATGCGATCGCTAAGACCATAATAAGGATAAGTGATTTTGGAAAAAAAGCATTCGTTTTGTTTTTAATTTTCATTTCTTAAATTAATTTATTTAACCAATGCTCTATACTTTAATAAGAAGTATGTAAAAATCAAGTGTGTAAAATTCTCAAGCATAAGGCTTGTGCGCAATAGCTTTTAGGTATTAGCCGAATGCATTTTAATATTCATTCCAGAGTTTGAATAAATAGCAATAGAGTTTGCAATTAATTAGTTAACACCGATAGGGAAACCAACTGAAAGTTGTAGCGCTCTGTTTTGAAATGCGTAAGATCCTTCGAATGATTTTGGTTTATCATTCAAGTTAGAAAGGCCTAATCCATATCGAAGATCAATCACCACAGGACCTACTTTAATACCCGCTCCTAATTGCACACCAAGATCAAATGCATTATCATAATAGAAATTATCACCGTCATTATTATCTGGCTCTTTACCAAATTTAACCTTGCTGGTTTCAGATTCCGTCACACCGAAGGTGCTTACCTCCGACTCGAAGTTACCCCCGATACCATAGCTAAAGGACGGGCCGGCATTAATATAAAAGTTATTAAACTTCATCTTAAACATGATAGGCAACTCCAAATAGTTTAATCTAATATTGGCTTTATTTTCTACGTCAGAAGCAACTCTAGCCTCCTCAAAATAATAGGATTCTTCAACCTTGTACCCTTTCTGAATGAATAATAGCTCGGGCTGTAAAGTAAATTTTTCAGAAATCTTTAGTTCCAATCCTGCACCAAACACAAAGCCAATTTTTGAACTGACACTAACATCATCACTTTTAAGATCTTTACTTTGATGAATGGTGGAGAGAACAACACCCGCCTTCGGAATAAATGTAATCTGAGAAAAACCTGCCAACGCACTGACTGTGAGGATCACGCTTAAAATTGTCTTTTTCATGTTTGTTATTGATTAGTTATTAGGAATGTTTTGTTAAAATGTTTGGCGAATACCACGTTAAGCATATGAGCACTATGCGGAAAATAAATTTCATTCACGTCCACTGTTCATTTTATTGTTGCTTAGATTCAATTGATAATTTTCTTTGAATAAATAAAAACAGACAATTATATTTCTGCAGAAGATGATGCAAAGCTTTTCCTTATACTATGTAATAAAGCGTTGTTAAAATCGCTGGTGTAAAACTCTCAAGTATATGACTGGGGCGCAATACCTTACTCTAGGTATATTATATACCTGATTTACGGTATATGATATCAGCTTATTTTTTATCTACATTATAAAAAAAGGAAATTGATTAAAGTAGCGGTTATTATGACCAGGCAACTAAAAAACATCACTTTCTTAATGCTAGTTATTTTAGGCTCCTCCTGCGTTGACTCTAGGTTAAAACCTTCATCATCTCGAAAATTAATTAAAGAGTCACACTATGTTTATG
This sequence comes from Chryseolinea sp., assembly GCA_046595655.1. GTDB lineage: Bacteria > Bacteroidota > Bacteroidia > Cytophagales > Cyclobacteriaceae > Chryseolinea. The sequence goes on from JBKJOF010000181.1 coordinate 87,137, forward strand.
ACACTGATGAATTGCTAAAAGAAATAAATTACTGCTACGATAATGATGGTAAATTATTAAAAGAGACATCTATTTTCGTTCATGCTGTTTTACGCACAAGCCGTAATCCGAAAATCTGGAAGACAAGACCGAGCTGATCTTCTTTAGAAAAACAAGATGGCAATCTAACGCAGGCGTGTAAGGAAGAACTTGCCGGTTGGGTAACTCTACTGCACGTTCTGTTTTGCAGTTCCGATCAGCAAGGAATGACACCTATATTTCTGGCTAATCTTAGATTACTATAAAAAATTAGCCAATTTAGGGGGCGGATTAGCTTAGCGAATAATGCGTTTAGAAACCTTAACGATAGAACACAAAATGAAAAAAATAGGATACTTATCTAATCTAACTCCACTAAGAGGTATAGCGGCATTACTAACGGTTATCTATCACATTGACCTGATGATAGGTCATGGTGGCGGCATGTTGCTAAAATTTAATGACACACTTGTGCTTACTCGAATGTATCTAATGGTAGATTTTTTCTTTATTTTAAGTGGCTTTATTATGTGCCATGTTTACGGAGAATTATTTACTAATTCTGTAAAACTTAGCGATTTTAAAAAATTCACCATTGCTCGCTTTGCAAGAGTGTACCCTTTGCATTTTGTAACATTAGCATACACCATCGTACTTTTGTTTGTTTCTGCAAAAGTGGGTGTACCCAAAAACATTATTCTAGAAGTTGAAAATAACACGAGTTCAATTTTCACCAATCTATTTCTACTTCATTCAATGAATTTGCACCAGTGGTTTACGTGGGTGCATGCTTCATGGTCTATCAGTGTAGAATGGTGGGCTTACATGTTGTTTCCTTTTCTGGTGGCACCTTTCAGTCGCCTAAATTCTATTGGTAAGATTATCATTTCCGCACTTTGCATTTTAGGTTATTTAGCAATTATGTTTTACTTGATCCCACTTGTTAAAATATCGCCAGCACTCATGGCAATTTTTGGAAGCGAGGGTGGGCCGGGGGTCGGAGATAGCTTAAATGTATCTTTTCAATTTGGGTATGTGCGTTGCCTATGTGGCTTTATACTTGGCATGATGATGTATCAGGGATTTAAGACTGAATGGGGGAAAGGCTTACTTGGAAACGGCTACGCTATTATAATATTAACGTTATGTAGTTTTATCTGCATGCACTTTGCTCTACCCGATGTTTTCACTGTCGCTTTTTTTCCGTTCATATTGCTTTCGGGTGCTTATGGCAGTGTAGGTATGAACAAATTCTTTAGCACTGCTGCCCTGCAGCGATTGGGGGACTGGTCTTTTTCTCTCTACCTAGTGCACCAGCCCATATTGTTCACAATCAATAAAATAATGGCTTACCTCAATCCTATTGACCCTGCCAAGCCCCGAATGGGACCACCCCCTCAGCCAGATATGCTAACGGGGTGGATAATCTGTTTTGGTATTGTTGCATTAGCGTTATGCATATCCTACTTAACTTTCGTTTTTATAGAAAGGCCAGCAAGAAAAATGATAAACCCTACAGCAACGAGTTGAACACGTTTAGAAACGTTAACAATAAAGATAACCGGTATTCGATGGTTTAGAAAGACGCAGTGAACCAGAGGATGGAAACACCGTTGCGACAAAAGCCGATGATTTTTTACGAATGCTAATTTAGGTCTATGAAAAAATCAATTGCTATTGTAGGCAGCCCGACCTTCGTTGGTATTCTTTGACTTTGTTGGTGTTCTCGCCAACAAACTGCTTAACACAAAATCCAATTTTTTAGTCGCTGTGGCAGTTATCCAATTAGGAAATTCAGCATGCGTGTTGATAAACAACGTGAGAAGAATATTATACTAATCACATAGATTGACACTCCTCTCGCAAAGTTCGTAAACATCGTTTCGCAGCTATTCGAGTTACTCATAGAGTGTAAAATAACTTTTCGGATTGTATAAATTTATTGGTCCCAATCGTTAGTTAAAACTATGCGCTTTCAGCGCAAGACTTTCAGTTGCTACACAAATAGGTAACTTTACTTTGTGAGTAAAGAACAACGTATTGGAGCACATGCAATATAACTGATGAAATGGTGAATGAATATCTTGAGCATCACCGTAAGCCGGGTAATATAGAGAGTGATATGATTATTCTGGAATAAGAATTTCATTCTTTTTACAACCTATCGACTTCCAGTCGATAGTGGTTTAGTTTAAAGCAATTAATGTGGAGTTGTCTTATTGTGAAAATGCTTTTTCCATCTCAGTTTCATAATATTTGATCCATTGTATGTAATTTTGAAATAGATATGATTCGAATGATGAGAATAACATTTTTGTTTTTTTTAAGTGCTGTCTTTTTCCTGACTTCATGCCAGTCAACCTCATCGATGCTTTCAGCCACTGAAGACTACAATGAGAACATAATTTTCACCATCGACAAAGTACAGCAAGAGGCTTCAATATCGACCGGAAATGGTTTTTGGAAAGCGGCCAAGGGAGGTAAATTTGTTTTCATATCTATGACCTTCACCAATAAATCTTCTGAGAAACAGGATGTGAATTTTGAGAACATCGTATTGCTGGATATGGAAGACAAGGCAAAGTATAAACCTGAATTTAGTATGATGCCAGGACCTGTGAATATTTGGGGGCAGATTGATTCATCGATCAATGCTAAGGCTAGCAAAAGTAGAAAACTGGTCTTTAATTTTCCAATGGAATCTGAACCTGAATTCATACTTGTAAATAACAAAATGATCAAGCTGATATATAAAAAGTAATTTTAATCTCATAACCGTAATTGTCCCAATTCTCTGTGCCGATATTACTTTCCTGTTGTGCTAAATCACACTCTGTTTTTCCTTTGATAAACGAGATATCGAAGGAAGTCAAAGTAAAGCAGTCGCTGGTTTAAACTTAGAATGCTGCGACAACCGTTGATGATTTTTTACGAATACTAATTTATGTCTATGAAAAAATCAATTGCCATCGTAGGTAGCGGTCCTGCCTCACTTATGCTGGCAGCTACATTGGATGAAGAAGGCTTTGATGTTACCATTTATGAACGCAACTATGCTCCGGCAAGAAAATTCTTAGTAGCGGGAGACGGTGGTTTTAATGTAACGCACTCCGAAGATATAGAGCAATTTATTGCACGTTATACTCCGTCATCCTATTTGGAAAAATGTATTCGCTCGTTTAGAAACCAGGATTTACAAGACTGGTTGAAGAACATCGGAATTGAAACCTACATAGGCTCAAGTAAGCGTATTTTTCCAGCAAAAGAAATTAAACCGATCCAGGTATTGAATGCCATTTTATATGAACTGAAAAATAAAAACGTTCATTTTAAAATGAAACATGAATGGAAAGGATGGAATGATCAGGACGAGCTCGTTTTTGAAAATGAATCGGTTAAGGTAATTGTCAAAACAGATATTGTTGTTTTTGCTTTGGGTGGTGCAAGCTGGAGCAAAACAGGTAGTGATGGTGCTTGGGTGAATTACTTTAAAGCGAAGAACATTGACATCATACCTTTTCAACCGTCTAACTGTGCTTTTCAAATTAGCTGGGATAAAAATTTTATTGAACATGCAGCCGGGCAACCGTTGAAAAACATTGCTGTTTTCTGTGATGGAGAGGAAAAGAAGGGAGAAGTAGTGCTAACACAATTTGGAATAGAAGGCGGGGCTATATATGCTTTAAGTCGAGAGATACGTAAACAGTTGAATGAAAAAGGTATCGCTACTATTTTCATCGACCTAAAACCAATGATGTCGATCGTGGCAGTGAAATCGAAACTTAATTCAAAAGGTAATGGAAGCATTTCGCATGCGCTTGATAATCACATTAAATTGAACAAGCTTCAAATAGCTTTGCTAAAATTGGTTTTGTCTAAAGAAGATTTCATAAACATAACCTCGCTTTCCGAAAATATAAAAAGGTTGCCTTTGCAGATAGTTGGTATGGCTCCAATCGATGAAGCCATTTCTACGGTTGGTGGAATTTCATTGAAGGAAACAGACGAGTATTTTCAGTTAACGAAGATGCCCCATCATTATGCAATCGGAGAGATGGTTGATTGGGATGCCCCCACTGGTGGCTATTTATTGCAAGCATGTTTTAGCATGGGCCGTTATCTGGGTAAGAAACTTGATGGTGAAGTAAAATAGTATTTGATTGTGCTATTGAAAAAATCTGCCAACGGCTATATTCACAATATATATGAGTAAAAAGCAAGCATCATCTCCAGACGAAAAAACTTTGGACGATTTTCTGAATGGAAAGTCACCTTATACTATTGAACTTTTCAATCATTTCATTAATCAATTCAATACGATAGGGAAGATATCGCTGCATCCTGCTAAAACAATGATCGGTGTTGCTACTCCTCGAAAGCGTATTGCTTACATTACTCAACTTGGTAAAAATTTTATTCATATCGTGTTTCCATTTGAGAAACCGTATAAGGATAATTTATGCTTTCAAAAAATTGCCAACGTGCCCGGTGACGACAAACAACATAATCATCATTTCAGAATGTTAGCGAAAGAGGATGTGAATAGAGAGGTATTGAAATTCATGAAGCTGGCGTACCAGTTGGGTTCATAAATTATTGAGGTTCAGATGTAGCAAAGATAACGGTGAACTTCTCGCACCAGATTAATACAAATTTATACTCATTGAGATCTGGCATGCCAGTAATTTCATAAGACTGTTTGCCTGTAGTTGATTTCAATGAACCAAGATTGACATACTGCGATGCACTTTCATCTTTGCTTAAATACACTTTCAGATCGGGGCCGTTCTGTGAAGAGAAAGGATCGAGCACTATGATCTTCCGTCCAGCATCGTCATAAATTTTTACCGTGCCGCTTGCTGTATGTCCTACACCGGTAAGCATACCTTGCTTCAAAAGAGTAGCACCTGTTGCGATTGGATCAAATGAATCATCTATGGGAGCAGTGGGCGTAGCATCATCATCCTTACACGAAATTAAAACCAGCATCATTAAGATAGCGAGTAGTTTTTTCATAATTGTATTGTTTATAGTTTGTATGATACTCCCGCGCTGAACATAAGCGATTTGTTTCGGAAGCGATCGTTTGGTTCAGGGAATTGCTGCACATTAGAATCGGTTGTGTATTCGGTAAAAAGAAATTGAGCTCCGCCTTTAATGGCCCATTTATCATTCAGCATATATCGTGCAAAGAGTTCTGAATTTAAACTTCCTTTATCGTTATCGCTTGTTAGCAATGCATTGAAAGAAGTGGGAGCAGCGGATTCAAATGAACCTTGCTTTCCATTGATGTAATTACCCTTCGTGTTTTTTCCGAAGGAAAATCCTATGGCATCGATGTTGAACCGTAACATTAATTTTTCAGACACATTATATCCAAGTGTTACAAACAGATTTATAGAATTTACCTGTGCTGTCTTGATGAGAAAGGTATCTATGTTATTTACAATGTTCTCTTTAAAAATTACCAGCAGGCCTTCACTTCCGGTAGTAAGTTTTGCGGGAGCGGTTATGTAATAATGATTCTTTCCGATATATGATGTAAACCGTCCGCCAAAGCCGATGATTATTTTTTTCTTTGTGCCTAACGCCTTATCGTAGTTAAAGGATAATGCGAATGTTCCTTCTGTTTTTCCAACAGCCAAATCGACATCAGCAAATTTAGAGATTGATGAATGTGTTTGTGCAATTGCCGTTTCTGAAAACGAACACAGAGCTGCATAAAATAGTAAAAGGAAGAATGATTTTTTCATGTTTACAAGATTACAACGTAAAACACAAATTGATTGTCGCATTACAGACAAAGTATTAGTTTTTGGAAGCGTAGCCACGTTGATTTCACCCGAGCCGAGATTGATGCCAGAAATTGGGATGATCAAAATCCTTTCATTTTTCGATGTCTTGTAATGTAGAATATAGCCCGAAGAAATCCCAATTCCGGAGTATCATAATATTCATTGATATGATTTTTCTTGTTAATCAATTATTTTCCAATTATCTCTTGGTAGTTTTCGCTATAAACTTTTAACTTTCTAGTGCTTAAACCGTTGTGAGCTGCCCCCATTCAGCACAATTGATTTTAAAATGTTGTGTCCAATTTTATAATCTTCAGTATGATGTAGAAATTTTAAATTTTAAAGTATATGTTATGAAATCAAAAAAAACCCCTCTCGAAAAATTCCAAATTGAAATGTTATGGTTTGCAAAATCAGCTTCTCGGCTTATTGCGTTCATGCTCTTCTTGGCATCGTTTGATGCATTCAATAACGTACATGCGCAAGTAATCTGGGGAATCACCTCTGGTGGAGAATTAGGTACTGGTTCCATCTTCAAAGCGAATGATGTAGGAACAGATTTTACGAGAATCCGTTTCGAGGGAGCGGGTAATAACAATATTGGATCCCTGAATAATTTTAGTCGCAGTAAACTTCTGAGGCATTCGAACGGAAAAATGTACGGTATCACACTAGGCGGTGGGGACGAGAATGATGGAGTTTTATTTGAATTTGATCCTTCAACCGGAAAGAGTAAGACGAAACTAATTTTTTCCTATTACGATAACGGTAGGCCAGGGAGTAGCCTGATAGAGTACAAGGGTAAAGTGTATGTAACCATTGATGGCCTTGGACCAGGAATTGCTTCCTTTGATCCAGTTACAAATACTTATAAAAGGGAAGTAACAATTCCATTGCCAGCTACTGGTATGGTGTTAGCAGAAGGTAAATTCTATTGCATGACACGATCTGGAGGAACACAGTGGGCCGGTTCTATTTTTGAATTCAATCCCGATAATTCTAAGTATACTGTTTTAGCACAATTTAATCACACTACAACAGGTCGGTATGCAGATGCTGGACTTACCTATGCCAACGGTAAATTATATGGACTAGTAAGAGAAGGAGGTAAGTATGGCCAGGGGACTATAGTTGAATATGACCTGACCCTTAAGTTGTTTAAGAAGACGTTCGATTTTAAATCCAGTATAAATGGAGGAACTCCATTGGGTGAACTAACGTACTTAAATGGGAAACTGTATGGCATCACAGGGTCTGGTGGCAATAGTAATCAAGGTATATTATTTGAATACAATCCCGCAACGGGAGCATTAGTCAAGCTGCTTGATTTTGGCACTGATCATCCGATTGGATATGTTAAAGAAATGACTGGGATCTTATATGGTGTTTCGGTTTTCGGTGGCACCACCAACTCTGGCTCTTTGTTTTCTTTTAATCCTATCACTAGATCATACTCGAAACTTATAGATTTTGATACTGAAAGTAATGGCGTGAATCCTTTCGGCTACCTTCAACCTGATGGAAATAAATTATGGGGAATGACAATGGTAGGAGGCAAAGCGAATGGAGGCGTAATTTTTGAATATGATTTAACACACAATCAACCAACCACCAGGTACTCGTTTAACCAATTTCTTGAAGGAAAAAACCCGAATTGCTTCGTTGAGTTAAAAGAAAAATTTTATGGACTAACAACGGAGGGTGGTAATTTTAATCACGGTGTGTTGTTTGAGGTAGATCAAGCATTATCAGGTATTTCTGTTCTGCATGATTTTGAGTGTAACGATTGTAATGTTCCGTATTATCAATATGCAAATGAGAGCAAGCTTTTAGCGATTGGCAATAAATTGTATGGTATTACCGCAATCGGTGGAAATGACGAGAAAGGTGTTTTGTTTGAATATGATCTACAACAAAATGCCTATACCGTCCTTCATGAATTCAGCGATCCGATTACCGGCATAGGCCCCTACGGAAATTTAAGCATTGTAAAGGGAAAGTTATACGGTACAACAAAACGCGGAGGCTCTGATAATCAGGGCGTGCTGTTTGAGTATAACCTGGCAACTTCTGTTATTACTTCAAAGCAAAGTTTGAACTATGCAACCACCGGTGTTGAACATCACTTTATATCTGTTAACGATCTTCTTTATGGATTATCTCAAGGTGGAGGGTTGGGTAATGGAATATTGAGTTTATATAATCCGGAAGATAATACATTAGTAACGAAGCATGAATTTCAAACTCGGGTCATAGGTGAATTAGCGTATAGATCGAATAAAATATATGGAGTTACTGCCGGTGAGTATGTCAAACCAAATACATCACAAGTGTCTGTGTACGTTCCAGGAATTATTTTTGAATTCAATATACAAACGCAACAATTCGGCACGGTATATAACTTTAATAGAAATCAATCGTCAGATGGTGTTCTGACAATTCATGCGGAAAAATTGTACAGTGTTGAATCTAATGGTTCTAGTTTATTTAAGTTCGACTTGGTTGATAGCCCAGGGCATATTACGAATATCTCTTTTCTATTAGATTATGATCACTACATCAAATCGATCCTTGTTGTAGACGGGAACATTGAAAGTCCCTTACCGATTATAGCTAACGAAGTAGTCGCATTCAATCAAGGAAAACGCAAGGATGGAAAATCAATTACTGCAGACAGAAGTAATCCTGAAGCCGCTTTATATTATTCTGACTCCAATGATGATCATCTCGGTCCAATCAATTTCGTTTCTTTGGGTTTTGGAGGTTCGATTACATTGGGGTTTGATCGTCCTCTTTGTAATAGAACGGGGAATGATCTGCAAATTTTTGAGATATCATATGGCAATCCTTCATTTTACGATTATCCTGAGCAGGCAGAAGTTTTTGTTTCAGAAGATGCGAGCACCTGGATTACATTGGGGTTGACCAATCCATCTGATCCTGAAATAGGTTGTAAAGCAAAACTGGATTCTGATTTTGATATCCAATCGTCTGGACTAGGATGTATTAAATACATTAGACTAGTCGATGTATCGGATCCATGGGCAAAACGGAGAGACAAGAATACATGCGAGCAAACCTCTGCTTTCGCCTTTAACAACGCTGCCGATGGTTTTGATTTGGATGCTATTGGAGTTACACAACGAGATGATCAAAACGGCAGTTCGTCACGCATGGCACAGCGTGAGCGTTCGGGTATAATCAATATTCAATCGACTCGAACTACTGCGGTATTGTTCCCCAATCCAGTATCTAGAGAATTGGTTATTGATTTGTCAGAAGAAGAAGAAATGGCGATTATGAGCGATCAACTTGTATTCGAAATTATTGATCTACAGGGAAGAGTCTTAACCAAATCTTCTGATGCCTTGGATGATAGTTGGACAATAAAGCATGACGTAAGCCAACTCAAAAATGGTTTTTATGTTGCTCGTGTTTCAACTGGAAATGTGAGACGGAATTATAAATTCATTAAGAATTAGTGTTGAAAATTTTCGGTTTAAAACCTAAAGTAAAAACTAAAACAATAATCCTATTCTCAATCCACCCCAGCGAAGAGTATGACTGGTTGTAAATTCTTTGCTAAGGATGGATTGAGAATATTCCAAATAAAAGGCACCGAGAGAAAAAACAACTCCGGCATTTCCCTGAAAAGTAAATCGTTCGATTTCTTTATTACTTAAGGTATATGGGCTATCGCGATTAAAGATCATTCCGCCACTTAAAGTAGCATCATACAGTGCAGCCTGTATGAGAGGTTGTACGTAGAGATGATAAGTAAATTTTTGTTTTTTTTCTGATAGAACCCTTCCCGAAAAGGAAGTGGCCATTGTTGAGTTCAGCTTACCAATTATGAGCGTTCCTCCTGCAGCGAATTTAGTATTCAGTGTGCCAAGGTGTGCGACTGTGAGAGCGTTCAGCAGGAAATACTTTGAGTGAATAATGTTTTTCTCTACACCCACCTCGTAGTTGATAATCAGATCATTTTTTATTTGGTACTGCCAGCCTTGAGGATCGGTATCGTTTATCCAACGATGGATGGTGCGTTGAATTTCATGTGCGCCAGCCACAGAACCAATTATGCCAAGTGATAAAGAAGATGTTATGCGATAACGTTTGGAGGGATGACTACTGGCTGCAAATGTCTTGATCATAACGGTGGCTGAAAACGGTCTGTCACCGTAAAGGATTTCGTTGGAACTGATGCTGGTAGGTGTGTAAGCATTGTGCTCGATGGCCAATCCAAACTGGTTAACATTTTCTTGTGGAGCAATCAACAGTCGTGTGATAGGATTTTTTTTTAACGAAGGACTTACAATTTCAAGATTAATACCTTGTGTATAATATTCATCAGAACCACTGAAATAGTCGTTGTCGTAATAAAGCCGGATAGATTTTTTTTCGTCAGTCATTCTAAAACTGGCAGTATTATCAATGACTTGAGAAAAAGTAGTTGTGCAGATCAGATAAACACAAAGGGTAAGACTTTTTGTTAGCATTACTCATATACGATGATAACAGCGGTTTGGATTTAGATAGCTCTTTATTAGTGTCGCTTTCTAAAAGTGTTAAACGAACTGTTGATAATAGTGCAAAGAATGTCACATTCTTTATTTTTTTCGAATGGAACACAAAACTGGTTACACATGTTGAGGCTACATTGACGTTCTATATCAAGTCATAATTATGCTCAAGCTGGGAATACTCGATCAATCCATTGTAAGGCAAAATGCAACTGCGCGTGAAGCCGTTGAAGAAACAATAGCAACAGCAAAGCTCGCGGAGCGACTAGGTTACAATCGTTTTTGGATTTCAGAACATCATAACTCAACCTTCATTGCTGGTTCTGCACCCGAAATTCTGATGGTAAAACTTGCAGATGAAACCAGTCGCATTCGCATCGGTTCTGGTGGAATTATGTTGCCCAATCATAGTGCCTTTAAGGTAGCTGAAAATTTTAGAATGCTTGAAACACTTTTTCCCGGGAGAATTGATTTGGGAATGGGACGTGCGCCAGGTGGTGATCGTCTATCAGCATCCTTGCTCAATCCTTCCAATGATTTTAGTGAGGCAAGTTATTTACGGCAGTTGGAACATCTTCAGCTTTTCTTTAATGATGCAGCCTCTACACAAAATGGAACTATACTCGCTGTTCCAAAGGCAACTACTATTCCTACGCAGTGGATATTGAGCTCGAGTGGAGGAAGTAGCATGATCGCTGCAAAGTATGGTATGGGGTTGGTTGTGGCTCGTTTCATCAATGGCTTTGCCAAACCTGACATCGTAGATACCTATCGAAAAAATTTCATACCATCAACACAGTTTTCAAATCCTCATGCTTTATTATCCATAACGGTTTTGTGTGGAGAAACAGAAGAGACAGCACGACAAATGCGGCATTATTATGATTTCGTTTTACTACAGTTCGAAAAAGGTAACATGAATAACATTCCAGACTATAAAACCATAAGAGATTTTAAATTCTCCGCGTGGGAGTTAGAAAGAGTTGAACAAAATAGTGGAAGAGTAATATCAGGAACGAAGGAAGATGTTAAAGAGCAACTAGTAAAGCTTGCCAATGCTTTTGATGTGGATGAAATCATCATCTCCACCATGGGCGATAATCCCGAAAACAGAGAACGTTCTTTCGAATTGGTTGCAGAAGTTTTTGAACTGCAAACTGTTTCGACCTAGGTTTTTATAATCTGATTTTCTGAAACAGAAATCTGTTTTGATTCCGGTGTGTACGGATAATCAAACAAGCCATGTTCTTTAATGGCTTCTTCAACTTTGTGAGGCACATATTTTTCCCAGCCAGCTTCACCTTTTCGGATCATGGCCAATACATTATCAGAGATGATATGCAGGTTGTTGATGTTTGCATCTTTTATATCTTCAAGCTTATTGTTTTCAATAAGGTATCGGAAAAGACTTTTCAAATTTTCAGGGAGTTCCATCTCAAAATCTTTGAGTGCGAAAATATCTTTTGAATCTTTCATCCATGCTGGATAAATGTAGAGCTTAACGTTCGATCCAAACAAAGAAGCAAAACACTCCATAATTCCTCCGCGAAGATTGGAATATGTTTTTTCATCGAATACTTTTTGCAGCGCATAAATACCCATGATGATGCCAATCTTTTTCCCTTTGGTAATCTTTGATAGGTAGTCAACTAGTTTGTAGTATTCAAAGTAGTTGGAGATCAATACGCTTTGTCCGAGTGAGCAAATAATATCAGCACGGTATAGAAAATCTTTTTCATCAATTTTCCCATCGGGACTTAAATCGTTTAAGGTAAGTTCGGTTAGCACCACCATTTTGGAACGATCAACATCGGGCTCACGTCTGAAGTGCCTGCGCGAAGTAAGAAGCATATCAGCATTAACATGTGTAACTGGTCTGAAGCGACCACGCAGCACCAATACGTTTTTCTTGTAGAGTTCGTCAGACGGTTGCATTACGTTTCCATCCGGTCCAAACATTGCCGCTTTCGTAAGCCCGTTCTTCACGAGCTTCAATGCCATCAAGCGATTATCAACGTGTTTGAAGTCAGGACCAGAAAGTCGGAACATATCGATTTCCATTCTACGGCTGGTCAATCCATCCATCAACGACATTAATATTTCTTCCGGCTCTTTTGTGAACATACAGGAGTAAAGCATATTAACACCCACAATTCCCAATGCATATTGTTGTTGGAGCGGATCGTTGTCGTGCATCTTTACATGGAATACGCATTCGTTCGGCTCACTCTCCGGGCGAAGTTGAAATCGTAAACCAATCCATCCATGTCCTTGATTCGTGCGCTCAAAATTTAGTACTTCAACGGTATCAGCGAAGGCGAAGAAACGTGTGCCTGCAATACGATGGGGGAGACGTTCGGGAAGCAATACGTATTCGTGATCGAGCATACGCATAAGACGGTCTTCACATACATAACGCTCGCAATAACCATAGATGGCATCACTAAACTTCATATCGTAGGCCGACATGGTTTTAGCTACCGTACCCGAGGCTCCACCTACCTTAAAAAAATTGGCGGCTACTTCCTGCCCCGCGCCAATCTCGGCAAATGAACCATAAATGGCTCTGCTTAAGTTGATCCGTAGTGCTTTTTCCTGGGTCGTTAGTTTGCGTAAGTCTTCCATACCGTATCTCTACTTTCCGTTTCGAATTTACCTTTATTCAATCACCGTAAAAACATAATTGCATTTAAAAGTTGTGAGCGCTCAACCTAATTTTGAGGATGTACGACTCCTAATCAATAAACAACGCTAACATAACTACAATTCGATCATTTAAGTTTGGGGTTAATTTAATCTGGGGTTCAAACGAGGTTACTATTAAAGCAGAGGTAATCTTTTCAGAAACTGACTTCATTCTGTAAGGCTCAGTTTGAATGTAAAGGGTTGAGTAACATTTAAAAATTCCTCTCGATTAATTCTTCAACCTATCACGATAGCTGGAGAATACACTGGACTTGGAGATAAAACCGACATACTTGCCAGCATCCAGTACAGGAATATTCCATGCTCCACTTTTGTCAAATTTCTCCATCACCAGGCTCATATCCTCCGTAATATCGATAGTGGCAATTGGCTTTTGCATTAGCTGATTCACAAGAAGAGATTCATAGATGGCCGTGTTGAACATGATTTCACGAATATCATCTAGAATAATAATGCCATGTAACTGACCTTGTGTGTCTGTTACAGGAAATATATTTCTTTTTGAGTGTGATATCGCTTCAACCAGTTTCTTCAAACTGTCTTGAATATCAACTGCGATAAAATCTTTTTCAATAAAGTTTTTAATGGAAAGATCTGAGAGTACGTGGGTATCTTTATCAATAGAAATTTTTTCATTGACTTGCTTCAATTTTATCTCATCGAGAGAATGTGGATTTAAATAACGAGAGACGGAAGTGCTGAGAGCTGAAACAATCATTAACGGAATAATAAGATCGTAACCTCCTGTTATTTCAGCGATAAGAAAGATGGCTGTAAGAGGTGAATGAAAAATTCCGGTGAGTACTCCTGCCATAGCTACTAAAGCAAAATTAGAAGTTGGAAGTTGGTGTACCCACCCTGTAAGATTAATGAGGTATGAGAATGCAAAACCAAGACAGGCCCCAACTAAAAGAGATGGAGCAAAATTTCCACCATTGCCTCCTGAATTTAATGTGAATGATACTGCAAATACTTTTACGATAGCAACGGCCAATACGGCAAGACCTAAGATCCATTCTTTCCGAGCGAAGAAATCGTATAATGGACTTCCAACAAAAAGTTGATCGGGTTGTGAAATGGCAAGCGCTTTAATGGATAAATATCCTTCACCAAATAACGCAGGGAAAATCATAATCAATCCACCTAATAATAATCCGCCAACAACCAGTCTTGGTACAGCAGAAACAAAAAACATGGTGAATAGATTTTCAATTTTTAGAAAGCTTTTGATGTAAAAAACAGACAACAAGCCACATGCGATACCAAGAATTCCATAGTACGGAACATTATGGTAATTGAAATCTACCACGTGTTTGAATGACAGCACTGCATCATCGGCAAGAATAATTTTAGAACACAATGCACCCGTTGCTCCTGCAATCAGTAGTGGAATAAAAGCCGATATGCTAACATCAACCAACAGGACTTCAAGCGCAAATAAAACGCCTGCAATTGGGGCGTTAAAGGCAGTAGCAATTCCGGCAGCAGCACCACATGCAAGCAATAATGTACGATCACGATATCCTACTGGAAAAAGTGAAGCAAACACAGATCCGATAGCAGAACCGGTTTGTACAATCGGAGATTCCAACCCTGCTGAGCCGCCTAGACCTACAGTAAAAGCGCTGGTTACAACATGACTGTAGGTTTCATTACGTGGAAGGATGGACGATTTTTTTGCGATGGATAATAAGACGTGCGATGTCCCCTTGGTTAAGCCACTGCTTAAAAAGAAATGGACAAAAACCAGCGTGGCGATAATTCCGAGAGTAGGAGAAACAAAATAAACCCAACTGTACTGCTTGCCTAATGAAAGTAATTGAATTTGTAAATAGTGAACCGATACTTTAAGGATTACTGCAGTGAGGCCAGCCCACAAACCAACCAGAACAGCACCTATCATTAAGAACTGGCGGTTCGATAATTTTCGAAAAATCGATAATATTATCACGCGCAAGAACTGACTTAGTCTGGATAGCATTTGCTGAAATTGAAAAACTCTAATTTAATCACAAATTAAAGCACGTCAACTTTACTTACGTGGGAATTTGGTTTAATAAGTTTTAGAACGATTGCAACTGTTGAATAATTTTGAGGTTCACTCAATACCATCGTTTACCGAGAAAAGAATTCTGATCACTATTTCTTTTGATTTTAAAATCCATAATCTCTACTGCTTGCTGATAAATTTTTCCTTCGCTTCGCGTTTAATTTCGTCCCATTCATCTGGAGGTGGAGGTGTGCCGCGTTCAAATTCTTCTAACAACCAATTTACTAATCCTTTCTTCATTCCGAACTGTGTTACTGCTTCTTCACAAAATTCGAGTTCGTGTTCGTCTACAACACCATCGGCATACACCATCAGCACGAGATCGTACAATAAATTCATTTTATCATTGTGATTATCAGGTACGTTCATGCTGAACTTTTCATCACTATCAATCAACTCCTTTACCTGGCGATCTTTTAAGCCGTAACGTTTGGCTATTTTGTATAGAAGATCTTCTTCTTTTGGATGCATGTGCCCATCCACTTTTGCTAAGGCCAATAGATTCTTGATGTGATTCTTTTTGTAAGAAAGGTATTGATGTTCGAAGAAGCCGAGCATAGTTTTAAGTTTAAAGTTCGAGGTTCAAAGTTTCAAGTTTCGGATTTCGAGTTTGAAGTTACGTGTACTTCAACGTAATGTCAATCTTTTATTTTAATCTAAAGTCTCGAGTCTAAAGTCTAAAGTCTTGAGTCTAAAGTCTTGAGTCTAAAGTCTTGAGTCTAGTCTCACTCAACCCAGTCTGCCACAAATAAGTTAGTGTTGTGAGTTCCTCCATTGTGCCGGTTTGATGAGAATACGAGTCGTTTTCCATCGGGAGAAAACATGGGAAACGAATCGAAAACCGAATCGTGGGTGATGCGCTTGAGACCGGTTCCATCTTCATTGATCATGTAGATGTTAAATTCGAAGCCTCTTGTTCCTTTGTGATTGGATGAAAATAAAATCTTTTTACCCGATGGATGGTAAAACGGAGCCCAGTTTGCTTTGCCTAATTTGGTTAGCTGCTGAAGGTTAGAACCATCTACATTGCAAGTGAAAATTTCCATAGCAGTAGGAGCGACTAATCCTTGTTTCAATAATGCTTTGTATTCTTTTCTTTCTTCCTCGGTTGTGAATCGAGATGCGCGGAAAACAAGTTTCGATCCATCAGGTGAAAAGAATGCACCGCCATCGTAGCCTAATTCATTGGTAATCTGTTTTACATTTGATCCATCAATGTTCATCGTGTATAAATCAAGATCTCCATTGCGGGTAGAAGTAAATACAATTTTATCTCCCTGCGGGGAAACGGTTGCTTCTGCATCGTAGCCTTTTAAATTAGTGAGTTGCGTTTTGATATTACATTTCAAATCAGAAACGAAAATATCATAGGTATCATATATAGACCATAAATATTTTCCTCCTGGTTTGCGTTCCGCTTCAGCCGGACAATCTTTTCCACCCAAATGAGTTGACGCAAAAAGAATGAGCGAATCGCCTGGCAGAAAATAAGAACAGGTAGTTCTTCCTTCACCATTGCTGATGCGTTGAGGAATAATATTCTTCAGATCGACATTATCAACAGCCGTAACAAAAATCTGGTCGCACTTTAAGTTCCATGCAGGATTGTTGGATTGGAAAGTCAGTTGTTTGCTATCGAAACTCCAGTAGGCTTCGGCATTATCGCCACCATAGGTTAACTGTCTGAGGTTTTTTAAATGGACTTCCTCAGGATATTTTAAGGTATCGACAACTGCAGTTATTGAGTCAGCAGCATGCGTGGTTGATTCGGTTGATGATTTACCGCAACATATACCGAGAGCAGACAGCGTGAAGAATGAAAGAATCCTAAACATAGTTATTAAAAATTTCGCGAAGTAATTCAAATTATCCCGCAGCGGCAACTTCTTCTTTTAAAGCTCTCCTTAAAATTTTGCCTACGTTGGTTTTGGGTAGCTCGGTTCTGAATTCGAAATACTTAGGCACTTTGTAATTGGTGAGATTCTCGTGACAGAATTTCTTTATTTCTTCTTCGGTTAAGCTCTGATCACGTTTCACAATAAAGGCTTTAATCACTTCTCCCGATTTTACATCGGATACACCAATGGCCGCAACTTCTAAAACTTTAGGATGAGTAGCAATAACATTTTCAATTTCATTCGGATACACATTAAAGCCAGAAACTTTAATCATGTCTTTTTTACGATCAACAATCTTAAAAAATCCATCAGCATTCATAATGCCAATGTCACCTGTTCTAAACCATCCTCCCGTAAAGAAAACACCATCATTATCTTTTTGCCAATATCCCGACATTACCTGTGGTCCTATTGCACATATTTCACCGGGGTCTCCTTGGGGTACTCTGTTTCCATTATCATCAAAAATAGCAATCTCAGTACTTGGCATTGGTACGCCAATGGTGCCAGATTGATGTGTGCCATCCAAAGGATTGCAACATAATACAGGAGAAGTTTCACTTAACCCATAACCTTCAATTAGGTTTCTGCCTGTAACTTCTTTCCAACGTTTAGCCACTACATCCTGAACTGCCATCGCACCAGCAATTCCGCCTTTCAATGCAGAGAAATCTACATCTTTAAAATCAGGATTATTAAGCAATGCATTGAAAAGTGTATTAACGCCTGTAACAATTGTGAATTTATGTTTCTTTAATTCTTTAACGAATCCAGGAATATCGCGTGGGTTTGTGATCAGCACATTCTTTACACCGGTACTAAACATTAACATTCCGTTAACCGTGAGCGCAAAGATGTGATACATCGGTATGGCTGTTATGATAAGATCACCACCATTTTCATTCATGTAGGGTTTGAACCATTCCGTGATCATAGAATTATGCGACACGATATTAGCGTGGGAGAGCTGCGCACCTTTTGCAATTCCTGTGGTGCCGCCTGTGTATTGAAGAACAGCTATATCGTTTATTGAAATCTCGGGCTTAGTATAGTGTGAAGACGCACCTTTGTGAACTGCACTGTTAAAAGAAATTGCTCCGGGAAGATGATACGAAGGCACCATCTTCTTTATATTCTTTACTACGAAATTTACAATCATGCCTTTCAATCCACCCAACATATCACCAAGCTGTGTAACAATAACATGTTTAATAGAGGTGCTGGCAATAATCTTCTCGAGATTACTCGCGAAGTTGGCAACAATTACTATTGCCACTGCTCCGGAATCTTTGAACTGATGTTCCATCTCACGAGGTGTGTAAAGTGGATTTGTGTTTACCACAATTAAACCAGCACGCAATGCTCCAAAGAAAGCAATCGGAAATTGAAGTAGGTTCGGCATCTGAATGGCAATGCGATCTCCTTTTTTAAGTTTAAGATCTTGCTGCAGATAGGCCGCGAAGTTTTTGGAGAGTGTATCCACTTGAGCATACGTTAACCGAACACCCATATTTTCAAATGCTATTCGATTGCTGTATTTAGAACAACTGATTTCAAACAACTCGACTAATGATGAATGGTCGTAAAGTTTAATCTCTTGTGCAGTGCCTTTTGGGTATTTATCAAGCCAGGGATAATTTTTCATTATAGGTAAATTCAAAAATGGAAGTCAATAATTGATTATATAATCAATCTCCCAAAGCAAACGATTGTTGGGCAGCAAATCAATAGCTGATAAAATGAAAAGAAGGAATGTATAGAAATAAAAAAACCCACCCCGATAAATCGAGATGGGTAGCTCTGAATCTCATTAACCTAAACTGAGCTGCTGTAGGGGAAGGAATCGAACCTCCACGAAGCGGTTAGGCTTTGACCTGATCCAGTGCCGCGCGAAGCGAAATTGGATCGGGGAGCATTGCTTTATTCCGTTACCTTCACCCCCGAGACCGGAGGGCTTGTCTGCCAGTTTCAACACCCTACAATGGTGTATTTTATATTTCAATCAAAGAACGTCTCTTCTGCTGTAGAGGAAGGGTTCGAACCTCCACGGAGCGGTTAGGTCGCCAAAGGCTGGACTTTATTCCGTTATCTCCACCCCCGAGACCGGAGGGCTTGTCTGCCAATTTCAACACCCTACAAGGTTATGTGTGCGTGTGTTTTGTTTGTGTGTGATTGTTAATTATGCAACAAAGTAACGCATAACCTGATACCTGGTGCAATAAAACATTCAAAACATTATGGACTTTTTAATATTGTTTCATATTTTTGAATTTTAGTTAAAACTCAAATTTCATCATGGCTGAAAATTACAAAGTTGATAATGTAGACCTCAAGATTTTAGAAATCCTGATGCAAGACGCCAAGAAACCATATACAGAAGTAGCAAAGAAGGCTTTTGTATCTGGAGGAACGGTTCATGTTCGCATGAACAAAATGGAAGAGGCAGGAATAGTGGAGAAGACAACGTTAAAAGTAAATTATGCCAAGCTTGGTTATGACATCACTGCTTTCATTGGAATATTTCTCCAGAAAAGCGCGCTGTATGATCAGGTGATGGCGAAACTGAAAACCATTCCAGAAATAACGAGCATCCACTATACAACTGGTAATTACAGCATGTTTGTGAAAATACATTGCAAGGATACGAGCCACCTAAAGATCGTATTGCATGACAAAATCCAACAGGTAGAAGGTATCGAGCGCACGGAAACGATGATCTCTTTGGAAGAAAGCTTAGATAGAAGCCTAAACCTGATTTAATGCTTTGCCTACCTTACAGAGAATCGTTGGTGGTTGTTCGTTGATGGTTGTTCGAAATACAATCCTCACGCGAATCCAAACCAACCAATAGCAACCCCAAAAGCCAACAACGAATAACCATGAACGAACAACGATTGAATTATCAATCTTTTCCGGTTATTAAAGAATGCTAAAGGAACCTTAGGAAGGCTTTTTTGTTATATTTTTGTGATCAGTTTAAAATTAGTCTAAATAGACTGCTATGGGTAAGGATAATCAGGTGTTAGAGGAGTTGACCTCGAAGGAATATGAGCACGGCTGGACGACTAACATCGAAACCGACTCTGCACCGAAAGGTTTGAATGAGGATATTATCCGGTTTATTTCAGCAAAGAAGAACGAGCCGCAGTGGATGTTGGACTGGCGGTTGGATGCATTCGCAAAGTGGACTAAAATGAAGGAGCCAACCTGGCCAAATGTTCATTACCCAAAAATCAATTATCAGGACGTCATTTATTACTCTGCTCCAAAGCAATCCGATAAATCTAAGAAGTTAGAAGATATCGATCCGGAGTTGATCAAGACTTTTGAGAGGCTTGGAATTTCCTTAACAGAGCAAAAGCGATTGACAGGTATAGCGGTTGATGCGGTTATTGATAGCGTTTCTGTAGGTACTACATACAAAGAAACTTTAGGCGAACTGGGTATTATCTTCTGTTCTTTTAGTGAAGCTGTTCTTCATCATCCTGAGTTGGTGAAGAAATACATGGGCTCGGTTGTTCCGGTAAGTGACAATTATTTTGCTGCACTTAACTCAGCAGTGTTTACAGATGGATCGTTCTGCTACATTCCGAAAGGAGTTCGTTGTCCGATGGAGCTTTCTACCTATTTCAGAATAAATGCTGCAAACACTGGTCAGTTCGAAAGAACATTAATTATTGCCGATGAAGGCTCTTATGTAAGTTACCTTGAAGGATGTACAGCACCAATGCGTGATGAAAATCAATTACATGCTGCAGTCGTTGAAATCTATGCGATGAAAGATGCGCAAGTAAAATACTCTACTGTTCAGAACTGGTATCCTGGCGACAAGAACGGTAAAGGAGGAATTTACAATTTTGTTACGAAGCGTGGTTTATGTTTTGGTGACAACTCTAAAATTTCGTGGACGCAAGTTGAAACGGGTTCGGCTATCACATGGAAATATCCTTCCTGTATTTTGAAGGGAGATAATTCAATGGGTGAGTTTTATTCGGTTGCCGTTACTAATAATTATCAGCAAGCCGATACTGGATCCAAGATGATTCACATTGGTAAAAACACCAAGTCGAGAATTGTATCGAAAGGTATCTCGGCTGGTCATTCACAAAATAGTTATCGCGGCCAAGTTCATATTATGAAGCGCGCGAGCAATGCGAGAAATTTTTCACAGTGTGATTCCCTTCTTATGGGTGATCAATGTGGTGCACATACATTCCCATACATTGATGTTGAAAACAGCTCAGCTCGAATAGAGCACGAAGCAACAACATCGAAGATAGGAGAGGATCAAATCTTTTATTGTTTACAAAGAGGCATTGACGAAGAGTCAGCCGTAGCCTTGATTGTAAATGGATATGCAAAAGAAGTATTGAATCAATTGCCAATGGAGTTTGCGGTAGAGGCACAGAAATTATTGGCGTTGACTTTGGAAGGAAGTGTAGGATAATTCATTTTCGAGTTTAAAGTTTCGAGTTAGCTACGGCAATTCGAAACTTTGGACTCGAAACTCGCAACATTAAACTCGAAACTCGAACACATGCTAAGTATAAAGAATCTACAAGCGAAGATTGGTGATAAGCAAATCCTGAACGGGATAAACCTCGAAATTAAACCTGGAGAAGTTCATGCTATTATGGGACCGAACGGTTCTGGTAAAAGTACATTGGCTTCTGTATTGGCGGGCCGCGAGGAATATGAAGTGACGGATGGTGAAGTTGATTTCCTTGGAAAGAATTTATTAGAGATGGATCCTGAAGTGAGAGCACGTGAAGGTGTTTTCATGGCGTTCCA
>JBKJOF010000209.1:0-10290 GCA_046595655.1 Chryseolinea sp.
ATTTTAACGAGGAAGGCGAACAGTATAAAGTTACTGGCGTAATGAAGAAAGTACCAACCAACTCCCATTTTCATTTTGACCTATTCGCCTCAACGGTAGGCGTGAAAGATGCGAAAGAAAACGATTGGATGCAGTCGCGCTATTTAAGTTATGCTGTGTTGGCGGAAGGCACTAAGGTAAAAGAATTTGAATCAAAACTCCCTGCCATTATTACTAAATATATGGGGCCACAGATTGAACAAATCGGAATGACTTATGAGAAGTTTAAGGCGAATGGTAATAATATTGGGCTTTACGTTCAGCCATTAACCGACATACATTTGTACTCGGACTGCAGCAATGAATTGGAGGCGAAGGGCGATATAAAATCAGTTTATATCTTCGGGGCAGTCGCTGCTTTCATGCTATTAATTGCCTGCATTAATTTTATGAATCTCTCCACTGCAGCAGCTACCAAACGGAGCAAGGAAGTTGGTGTGAAAAAAGTATTGGGTTCCCTTAAAGGCCAATTGGTGCAACAGTTTTTAACAGAATCATTTCTGGCCACCAGTGCGGCAATGATCGTTGGTGTAAGCCTCGTCATTTTGGTCTTGCCTTTTTTTAATTATCTATCGGGCAAAGAGCTGGAGGCAAGCTTTATGCTGAAGCCCAACGTGCTGATGTCACTTGCGGCCCTCTTGATATCGATTAGTTTGTTAGCAGGAAGTTACCCCGCTTTTTTTCTCTCTTCGTTTTCACCCATCGCTGCGCTGAAAAATAAAACAAGGAATGGTGGAGGAAGCAAAGGCATACGCAGCACGTTGGTTGTATTTCAATTTGTAATCTCTGTTTGTCTAATCGTTGCTATTATTATCGTTGAGCAGCAAATGACATTCATTCAAAATAAAAAGGTTGGATACAATAAAGAACGAATGCTGATACTGCGCGAATCCTATTTGCTTGGAAAAAATGAAGAGGCTTTCAAAAATCAATTGCTAGCCGATACCAGAGTGGAGAACGTAACGATGTCGGCTTACATCCCTGCGGGGCCTACAGATACAGACATGAGAGGTACGTTTCTTGGTGAGGCAAAAGAGCAAATGAGAAGGACTGTCCTTTACAATATCGATCCTCAGTATATTCCCACCATGGGTATGCAGATTGTGACGGGAAGAAATTTCTCTGAAAAATTTGGCAACGAATCTGAAAGTGTCATCATTAACGAAACAGCAGCTAAGATTTTTGGACTGACAGATAATCCTCTTGGGCAATCTCTCTCTATTATGACCGATAATATTGGTGGACATAAAAGTTTTAAAATCATCGGTGTAGTGAACGACTTTCACTTTCGCTCTTTGCATGAGTCCATCGCTCCCTTAATGATGATTAACAATCCGTATGGTGGATTGATTGTTCGCATAAAGCCAAATGAGACCGCGAGCCTGTTGGTGAGTTTGGAGGAAAAATGGAAAGCTCTTAAAATAGAGGAGCCATTTTCTTATTCTTTTCTGGATGAGCTTTACAACGAGACCTATGTTGCTGAGCAAAAGATGGGTTCAATTTTAAAAATCTTTGTACTGCTTACTATTTTCATTGCGTGTTTAGGATTGTTTGGCCTGGTAACTTTTACTGCCGAACAACGCGTTAAGGAAATTGGCATACGCAAAGTATTGGGTGCTGATGTTAAACAGATCGTGACCATACTTACAAAAGATTTAATCGTGTTGGTAGCAATTTCATTCATCATTGCCTTTCCGCTTGGATATTACCTTATGGACAAATGGCTTCAAGATTTTGTTTACAAAATAGGTATACAATGGTGGGTGTTTGTATTAGCAGGATTGACAACACTAGTCATTGCTTTTCTCACCATGAGTTTCACCACTGTAAAATCTTCGTTAGCGAATCCCATTGATTCTTTGCGGTCTGAATAATAGTTGGTGGATTGCCTTCGTAAAACAATCAACCAATAACAATTTAAAATGAAACAAAATTATCCACCCAACCTCCCCCTCCGCTTCTTCCGCTGGTTCTGCCATCCGAAGTTGCTGAAATACATTGAAGGAGATTTGATGGAGTTGTATCAGGAGCGAAAAGCTATCAGTGGAAAGCTGAAAGCTGACTTCAAGTTTGTGGTTGAGGTAATGCTGCTTTTTCGGCCAGCGATTATCAGGCCAACAGAAGGATATAAAAATTTAAACAACTATGGTATGATTAAAAGCTATTTTAAAATTGGGTGGAGAAATTTGGTGAGGAACAAAAGCTATGCAGTTATAAATGTAGCAGGCCTCGCACTGAGCATGACGTGCGGCATTCTTATTTTTTCCTTGATTAAACATCATACAGGATTTGATACCTTTCATCAACACGCGGATAGGATTTACAGAGTTGTTACTGAAATGCATCGCGAAGAAACATCCTACGCCAATAGTGTGCCTTCTCCACTGGGCGAGCATTTTAGAAATGACTTTACATTTGGTGAAAGAGTTGCGCGCGTTTATACCGAAAGTAATCCTCTCATTAGTATTAAGAAAGGTAATGAGTTAATTAAATTCAGAGAGAATGATGGACTGGCTTTTACTGAAGAAGCATTTTTTGAGATCTTTAATTTCCCCTTGCTTCATGGTAACTCAAAGACGACACTACGTGAATCCAACACAGCCATCTTAACTGAAAAAGCTGCACGAAAATATTTTGGAAATGAAAACCCAATAGGTGAAATTTTTTGGTTGGAAAATAAAATTGCTTTCACCATTACCGGTGTTTTAAAAGACTTACCCGCGAATACCGACATTCATTCACAGATTTTTGTATCGTACTCAACACTCAAATCATTCAACCCCTGGATGGCGGATGAAACCAGAGGTTGGGGTGGAATTCGCGATGGCATGAATTGCTATACATTATTAAAATCCGGCACAACACCGACACAAGTAGAAGAAGCCCTTCAACCTTACGTGAAAAAATTTAGACCTACGAGTAAAAATGTACACCATTATAAGCTTCAACCATTGTCAGACATCCATTACAACGCCCAATATGGTGGCGCGATGGCAAAAAGTAAATTATGGACGTTAACTATTATTGGCTCGTTTCTTCTTCTCACAGCGTGCTTAAATTTTATAAATCTCGCTACTGCACAAGCTCTCAAGCGCTCTAAGGAAGTAGGTGTACGAAAAGTGTTGGGTGGTTTAAAGCGTCAGGTATTTTGGCAATTCATTTCAGAGACAGCCATTATTGCTGCCTTGGGAATTGGATTAGCAATAACATTCGCTGTAATGGTCGCTCCGTTAGCCAGTAATGTATTTAAAATTCAAATTCCACTAAATTTATTTGGCGATGGTATTACGTTGCTCTTTACTTTTTCCTTAGGAATAATCATAACAATTCTGGCAGGATATTATCCCGCTATTATTTTATCTGGCTTTCAACCGGTGGCTGCACTGAAAGGTAAACTTTCGCAGCAAAGTATTGGTGGGTTTAACACCAGGCGCACGTTAATTATTACACAGTTTGCTATTTCGCAAATATTAATTATCGGGATGATTGTGGTGATGAATCAAATGCGCTACGCCCAACAAGCTGACTTAGGTTTTGATAAAGAAGCCATTGTTATGATTGACACTGGAACGGATTCTACTAAAACAAAATCCAGCATAATAAAGAATGAAATTTCCAGATTATCTGGAGTAGAGAAAATTTCACTCTGCTTTACCGCTCCTGCATCGGATGACGACTGGGGCAACTCCATAAAATTTGACAACAGCGATGAAGAAGTAAATTTCAGAACAAGTATAAAATCGGGCGATGCCGACTATCTCTCCACGTTCAGCCTTGAATTAGTAACTGGAAGAAATCTAAGTCCTTCCGATACAGTTAAAGAAATGTTGGTAAACGAAGCACTGCTACGGAAGTTAAATGTAACACCCGAAGATGCACTGGGAAGAATGATTGCTGCTAACAGTGGCTCGATGAAAGGACCTATCGTTGGCGTAGTAAAAGACTTTCACGACAAATCATTTCATCAGGAAATCAGTGCTATCTTAATAACAACAAATAGTGAAGATTATTCCAGCTATGCTGTAAAACTAAATTTGGCGAACGCCAAATCCACGCTTGCGGAAATTGAAAAGATTTGGCTAGACCAACACCCTGATCAGATATTTGAATATGAATTTTTGGATGACCACATCGCTCAATTTTATGAGGCGGAGGAGACGATGCTAAAAAGCATTGAAGTGTTTTCATTCATTGCTATTTTTATTGGATGCCTTGGCTTGTACGGATTGATTTCGTTTATGGCCGCGCAAAAAACGAAAGAGATCGGCATCCGGAAAGTGCTGGGTGGAAACATCACAAATATACTTTGGGTATTCGGAAAAGAATTTATGTGGTTGATTTTGGTGGCTTCACTCATTGCAGCACCGGTAGGGTGGTGGTTTATGCATACCTGGTTGCAAAGTTTTAAATTTCAAGTTCCCCTAACAGCCTGGACGTTCGTGTTAGCGATTGGTTGCACAGCCGTGATCACATCGCTTACCATTAGTTATCAAGCAATAAGAGCAGCGATGGCAAATCCAGTTAAAAGTTTAAGATCAGAATAGTCCACCGACCACGGTCGCCAGTCGACTGTTGTCCGTGGACAGAATTAAACAGTACATAAAATTGAAAAAGAATACACCACCCAACCTCCCACTCCGCTTCTTCCGCTGGTTCTGCCATCCGAAGTTGCAGCAATACATTGAAGGAGATTTGATGGAGTTGTATCACGAGCGTGTAAAAGAATTTGGAAAACGAAAAGCAGATAGAAAATTTATTACCGATGTATTGTTGCTCTTCAGACCAGGAATTATCAAACCAACAGAAGAATATAAAAATGTAAACAACTACGATATGCTAAAAAGTTATTTTACAGTTGGATGGAGAAATCTTCTCCGAAATAAAAGTTATTCCATTATCAACATCAGCGGGCTTGCCGCAGGTATGACCATTGCCGCGCTCATCGGACTTTGGGTATGGGACGAAATTAACTTTGACCGATATCACCAAAACTACGACCAGATCGCACAGGTAATGCAGAATCAAACTGTCGATGGAAACGTAGGTAGTCAAATCGCTATTCCAAGACCTTTAGAGAATGCGTTGCGCGAATCGTATAGTGCGGAGTTTACACATTTATCAATGGCCTGGTGGACTGATGAACACATACTAAGTGCAGGCAAGCAGCAAGTATCAAAAAAAGGAAATTATGTTCAGGCCGCATTTCCGAAAATGATTGCCATGAAAATAATGCAAGGGAGCATCGATGCTCTCAAGGATCCCACTTCAATTTTACTTTCTGCCTCTACTGCAAATGCACTGTTCGGAACCACGGATCCTTTGAATCAAATGGTTCGAATTGATAATACCTTAGATGTGAAGGTTAGTGGTGTTTACCAAGACCTTCCTTCTAACTCAACATTTCACGAATTAAATTTCATTGCGAGTTGGGAATTATTTGCAGAATCTCAGCCTTGGATGAAACGGGCAGTCGAAAAATGGGATAACAATTCTTTTCAATTATTTGTACAGATAGAACCTGGGCTCAAAGTAATAGATGTATCCCAAAAAATTAAAAACGTAAGAGCAGATCGAGAAAAAAATAAAGCGTTCAACCCAGTAGTGTATTTACATCCTATGTCAGACTGGCATCTCAGATCGAGCTGGAAAAACGGAGTAAACACTGGCGGAAGAATACAACTGGTTTGGCTCTTCGGTATTGTTGGCGTTTTTGTGCTCTTGCTAGCGTGCATCAATTTTATGAACTTAAGCACTGCACGTTCAGAGAAGCGAGCAAAAGAGGTAGGGATTCGAATGACAATAGGATCGGTGAGAAGTCAATTGATCTTTCAGTTCTTAAGTGAATCATTTTTAGTTGTGCTCTTTTCTTTTGTAATATCTCTTGCTCTGATCTCGCTGTCTTTACCTTTTTTCAACACACTCGCTGACAAAGAAATAATAATAGAATGGAGTAATCCAAACTTCTGGCTGATCAGTATCGCCTTCATACTCTTCACAAGTTTGTTGGCTGGCTCCTACCCCGCATTATATCTTTCGTCCTTCAAACCATTGAGTGTTCTAAAAGGTACTTTCAAAGCCGGTCGATTGGCGTCTATTCCCAGAAAGGTTTTGGTAGTGGTTCAGTTTACGGTCTCTGTTACTTTGGTAATCGGAACTACCATTGTCTATCAACAAATTCAGTTTTCGAAAAACAGACCTATAGGTTACGATCGTGAAGGGTTAGTAATGATCCAAATGAAGTCTCCCGATTTTTATGGCAAGTATGATCTACTCAGATCGGAACTTAAAAACCTGGGAGCCATTGAAGAGATGGCCGAATCGTCAAGTCCAATGACAGGCGTGTGGCAAAACAGTGGTGGATTTAGTTGGCCAGGAAAAAATTGGGAAACACAGTCTGCCGATTTCGGAACGATCTACATCACTCCCGAATATGGGAAGACGGTGAATTGGAAAATAAAAGAAGGCAGAGACATTTCTCAAAATCTTGTTAGCGACTCAACATCTGTATTGTTGAATGAAGCTGCTGTTGAATTTATGGGCATTAAAGATCCAATGGGAATGGAGATAGAATGGGGGGAAACAAAATTTCATGTTATTGGAATTGTACACAATCTGATTATGGAATCTCCTTATACACCCATAAGACCAAATATATATTTCAACGCTCCTGAAAAAGTGAATTGGATTAACTTAAGATTAGCTGCAGACAAAAAACCAAGCGAGTCTTTGTCAATAATAGAATCAGTATTCAAGAAGCATATTCCAACCGCCCCCTTTGACTATCAATTTGTAGATGAAGAGTATGAACGAAAATTTGATATGGAGGAACGCATCGGAAACTTGGCATATATCTTTGCAATACTGGCCACCTTCATCAGCTGCCTGGGCTTGATCGGACTGGCCTCTTTTGTAGCTGAACAATACACGAAGGAGATCGGCATTCGAAAGGTACTTGGTGCTTCGCTCCTACAACTGTGGCGAATGTTATCAAGCGAATTTATAATTCTGGTTTCTATCTCTTGCTCCATTTCGATTTTTATATCCTACTATTTTATGAGTGATTGGTTGATGAGCTATAATTACCGGACTGAAATCTCATGGAAAACTTTTGCCTTTACAATAGCAGGTGCCATCGTGCTAACCTTGCTAACGGTAAGCGTACAAGCCATTAAAGCATCAATGGCGAATCCAATAAAAAGTTTGAGATCAGAATAGTAAATAGTCATCAACTTTAAAATATAATGAAATGAAAAAAAACGCGTTACTAATTTCTTTTTTAGTCATTCTTCAACTACAGGCACTCGGCCAATCGTACAATCTCCAGCAACTTCTAAAGGAGAACAAAATAAACACAAGCCATAGAGCCGTTCCCTTAACGGATGGAAAGAAATCAGGAATTTCAACGGATGGTATTGCCTGGATAAAAGATCTAACCTTTAGCAATGGAACCATCGAGATTGATCTCCGCGGAAAAGATGTTCCGCAACAAAGCTTTCTCGGTATTGCATTTCATGGTGTAGATACACTAACGTATGATGCCATTTATTTTCGTCCGTTCAATTTTCAGTCAACCGACCCAATACGAAAAATTCATGCAGTTCAATACATAAGCGAACCAGATTATCCTTGGGATAGATTACGTGAGGAGAAAAATGGTTTGTATGAAAAAGGAATCAACCCACCTCCTGCTGCCACGGAATGGTTTCATGCTCGTATTGTAGTCAGCGATTCAGCGATCACAGTTTATGTAAACAATTCAACGACACCTTCGCTAACGGTAGAAAAATTGAATAATCGAAAGGGCGGCCTATTGGGAATTTGGGCTGAAGGTTTGGAAGGAGACTTTGCCAACCTTACCATTAAGAAGTAGAAAGAGTTTAAAATCAGAAAGCGTTCACAGACTACAGTAGACTATTTAGAAATTACGTTTACAAAATGAACGATAAGGATGAGCACGTTTTACCACAGTGGAAACACGGAGGTAATACAAACCAAGAAACACAAAGTTATTTCTTTGTCCAATGTAGAATGTTTTCTGTACAGTTCTTTGGTGAAATCTCATTTAAACATTGTGTAAAACAACAATGAACTACTATTCCCTTCCAATCGGATACAATAAATATCGGTCGTCATAAAATTTTGTTTTGCTGTAGAACCAGGTAAGAATTGCATTTGGATTGTTTGCAAATGCTTTGTCCTGTTCTTTCTTCTTTTCAAATTCTTCTTTTAATGCTGGCGATTCGTCCAGCATTTTTTTTGCCATGGGCTCCATAACATACGCCTCAATATATTCTGTGCGTTGAAAAATGGAGAGAAAAAATCCCCAGCTAAAGAAAGAGTCTTTCGACTTTGGCTCAAGTAATATAATCGCCAGATCACCCAACGGTTGATCGGTAGATACATATACAGATCCCTTTGGAAATAACTGATTTCGCATTTCTAATTGTGTGGTTGCACTTACCTGTATGTGTCCTTCAAAGGGTTGAACTTTATTATTCTCATCTCCGAACACTGCGTTCCGAATTCTATACATCTCCACTTGTATTTCCTTTGCTTCAGTAAGCATGGTCATTTTAATTCCATGCATCTTTAATCTTTGAATTACCTCATCGCAGTAAGCAGGAATCCAATATCCTCTTGGGCGCGTAACCCAATCAATCGCTTCGGTAGCTTTGTAATTTGCAATGGTCTCCGTTACCGGTTTACCTAACCACTCAATGTATTCTGAATTTGTTACAGTCGATTTTACTATCCTTGATGAAATCCCTGAAAATTTTAAACTATCCGTTTTGATGGATGTAGACTCTGAATTTTGAAGTCCCGATTGACTCTCAAAGGTTACCGCATTTTTCATTTGAGGAACTTTCCAAGCCATCGGAACTTTAGAAGCTCTGATTGCCTTGTCTGATGTTATAATTTCTTTTAAGGATTTACCTTCCGTTGCCAACAATTTCAAGGTACTCTCCAGCATTACATACGTACCCAATACTCTTTGCTTAAAAGGTTTTAAAGAATGGTTTTCAACTAATATGGATGGCATGTGTCGAAAGTTTCCATAGGCGTCTGAAAATCTTGGACCACCAGATGCTAAAACATTGCCTTGCGAAAAATCGCGGTCGTTCAGTGCAAATAACAATTGTCCGGGTATGTGTCCGTTTGCCGTTAAGTCTTTATCGACAGTTGGTTTATATTTTGTTTCTAACCATTTGGAAATAGCGGGCGAATTACCTTGAAGTCCAACGCCACCATAAGTAATGTCATATTGATAATCTGCTCCGTCTGTAACATGAATGTCCATGTAAAGTGATGGATCATAATCATTCATTACTTGCACAACGGCTCTTACTTCTTTCGTGTCAAGCTTTGCATAATCTCTGTTTAGATTTAAATTCTGTGCGTTCGTTCTCCACCCCATATCTTGAGGACCACGTTGATTGGGTCTGTTGTATGGAGAAGAACGTTCATGTGCATCAACACTTAAAATGGGAATAAACAAAAAATTTACGTTGCTTATCAAATTCTGTTTGTTGCCAAACGCAATATCACGCAACAACATCATCCCTGCATCTTTTCCATCAATCTCTCCCGAGTGTATTCCCGCTTGAATTAAAGCCAGTGGTTTGTTTGATTTTTTTAAAGACGCAGGCGTAACATCTTTTTCTGTCGAAGCAATGATCATATAAATATCTCTACCCTCCGGACTTTTGCCAATAGAGATCATAGTAAGCAACGGAGAAGCATCCGCCAGTTTTTTAAACCAGCTCATCGTTTCATTATAATTAGGTGAAGTAACAAACCCGGATTTTTCTGTTGATGTTATCCAGGCATTATTCGCTTTTGCAATTAACGATTCGCTTTTTCCATTCCATTGAATAATCGGTGGCAGAATAGATTGAGCCTGTAATGATCCTACCATTAAGGTAAGAGTAGCAATTAAAATAAAAGACTGTTTAAAGCTTAGCTTCATATTCCAGATAAAATTAGTGTGTTGTATAAATGCAATCCTCAATACTTTGCGGGAACTCCAGCGAGTGGAGTTGACTTCTTAATGAAATCGCGAATGTGTTCGTTTGATGTCGCAAGATCTTCTGCCCGTAAATACATCATGTGGCCGCTGCGATATCCTTCAAAGCGAAGTCGGTTTTTCATTTTACCACTCGGGTCTATTTGCCACAAAGAATATTTTGCATCAAAATAAGTAGTGGCACCATCATAGTATCCCGATTGAATCATTACGTGCAGGTACGGATT
>JBKJOF010000126.1:0-45950 GCA_046595655.1 Chryseolinea sp.
AAACCGCCTTCAGCTTTTTTCAAAGACGGATACGGAAGGAGGATTGTCAACGGACTTTTATGCAGACGAT
This sequence comes from Chryseolinea sp., assembly GCA_046595655.1. Taxonomy (GTDB): domain Bacteria; phylum Bacteroidota; class Bacteroidia; order Cytophagales; family Cyclobacteriaceae; genus Chryseolinea. The sequence goes on from JBKJOF010000126.1 coordinate 71, forward strand.
TCGATTGTGCCGAGCCAGCTACAAAATCAAATCGACTACAGACAAAGGCGGATCATTTGAAATATATGATGATGATAACACTTCATTTCGATATGAAAAAGGTAAGGGCAGTACAATATCATTGGCATATAACGAACAATTGAAAACACTCACTATCGGTGCGCGCCAGGGATCTTTTTCTGGAATGCTCACTGAAAGAACACTTCGTTTGTTTGGGTAAAGGAGAAACCTGTAGGGCTGGGTCACGATACTTAACCCGATCGGGATGTCCAATATGCCGGAGATGAAATGAACATTAAAGAAACCGCTAAAACAACCCAATACACTTAACTAAAAATGATGATTATGAAAAGAAACTACTGGAGCTTAGTACGAACAGCTTCCGTGTTTTTGTTACTGATGATGACTTTCGCTGCGTACGCGCAGAAGAAAGTGGTTACCGGAACAATAACGGATGTTGGTGGAAGCCCCTTGCCTGGCGTGAACGTAATTATTAAAGGTACAACAACGGGACTGGCAGCCGATGCTGGCGGAAGATTTTCAATAGAGACGAGCCCAGATGATGTTCTGGTTATTTCATTTATTGGATATTCTGCACAAGAGATTAAGGTAGGGAATCAAAATACGATTGCAATAACTCTAATTGAAGATGTATCGACACTTGAAGAAGTTGTAGTGGTAGGATATGGTGAGATGAAGCGCACAGATTTGTTAGGTTCACAAAGTTCCATTGGTGCCAAAGACATGGATCGAACCGTGAACACAACAATTGAGCAAGCCATTCAAGGTAGAGCTGCCGGTGTTTACGTTACTCAAAACTCAGGACAGCCAGGGGGTGGTATCTCGATTGTAATCGGTGGTATAAGTTCATTGAACGGAACAACAGAACCGCTCTATGTAATAGACGGAATTCAAATTCCTGGACAATCTGTTTCTTTCGGTGCGCAAAGTTCATCCAATCCGTTGTCGGGTATAAATCCTTCTGATATTGATGATATTCAGATTTTGAAAGGCCCATCAGCTACTGCAATGTATGGTTCAAGAGGTACAAACGGAGTGGTTTTGATAACAACTAAAAGGGGTAAAGCCGGAGAGAATAAAATTTCTTATGGCTTTCAGTATAGCCTTCAAACTCCGCCCAAAAAGGTCGATGTTATGAACCTCAGACAGTACGCCCAGATGGTAAATGAGTATCATGCATTAGCGGGTGGAGAAACGCCACAAGCATTTCTCGATCCATCGTTGTTAGGTGAAGGAACAAACTGGCAGGATGAGTTATTTAAAACATCACCGATGAGCAAACATCAATTGAGCATGAGTGGTGGTACCGAAAGAACACGGTATTATTTGTCTGGTGAATATTTAAATCAGGATGGAGTTGCATTAGGATCTGGATACAAACGGTATTCGTTTCGGGTAAACCTCGACAACAAACCAAAGGAATGGATTTCGATTGGATCTGAATTAAGCTTCAATCAAACCAATGAAAACCTTACGACCAGTCAGGAAAATGTAATTCAAAATGCATTGCGTTTAACCCCGCAGATTCCGGTAAAGAATCTGGACGGATCGTGGGGTGGAGGAAATGAAGCGAATGGAGCAAATCAATATGCACCTATAAACCCAGTTGCGCTTGCCAACTTAACAACAAACGATTTAACAAAACGACAATTTTTTGGTGGCCTCAACATGGCCATCACACTAATGAAAGGTTTGACCTTAAGATCATCAGTCAATACCAATCTTACCTTTTCAAATTCAACTTACTATGTGCCAAAATATGAGTTTGGGTATCAGTTAAATGCAACTGCAAAATTAAATAACTGGTCAGGTATAAATGCTGGGTGGAAGTGGGATCAAAGTATTGAATACAATAAGCAAATTCAAAAGCACAGTATTAATGTATTGGTGCTTCATGAAGCACAGGCTTCTTCATGGAAAAATGTGAGTGCTGGCAGAACGGGTTTTTTAACCAATGATGTGTTGGATCTTCAGGCTGGTGATCCTCTAACAGCAACTAACGGAGGTGGAAATGGAGATTGGGCTATGGAATCTTATCTGGGAAGATTGAATTATAATTTTGGAGATCGCTACCTTCTAACAGGAACAATGCGATGGGATGGCTCAGTGAATTTTGGCCCTGAAAATAAATGGGGTGTCTTTCCATCTATTGCCGCTGGCTGGAGAGTTTCACAAGAAGAGTTTTTCAATGTTCCAGTTATTAATGAATTGAAGTTAAGATTAGAGACTGGAATTACAGGTAACCAAGGTGGTGGTGGTTATATCTATGCACCATTATCAACAGGGGCAACGCCTACAGGTACCGGGTTTCTTCCTTCACGCTATAGTAACCCTGATTTAAAATGGGAAGAAACTAAAACCAATAACATTGGTTTAAATTTAGCCCTTCTCGAAAACCGCATTCAGTTTGATTTCGATTATTACATAAAAGACACCGATAACCTACTAATGGAAGCTGCGCTGCCATGGTATATGGGAACGAATGGAGTAGGAAGTGCCGGACCACCACAAGTTAATATTGGCTCTTTACAAAATAAGGGCTGGGGGTTAACTGTGAGCACCACCAACGTTGACAACGGTAAATTTAAATGGGAATCCAGTTTTAACATCTCTGCTTTTAAAACCAAAATCAAAAAGTTTAATTCAGATGCTGCACAAATAAATCGCACATCGTGGTGGATGAATGACTGGACACAACAATCTGTTGTAGGTCAGGCGCCATGGCTATTCCTCGGTTATATCGAAGATGGAATATTCCAGTCGGAGGAGGAGATTGAAAACAGTGCACTTCCAGTTGATAATAATGGAGATGAGCTCGCGATTAATGCAGATAATATTTGGGTAGGTGATGTAAAATTCAGAGACGTAAGTGGTCCCAACGGAGTACCCGATGGAATTATTGATGTAAACGATCAGACCTTTATTGGTAATCCATATCCAAAAATGTTTGGTGGATTTACCAACACGTTTTCGTACAAAGGTTTTAGTTTGAGCGTACTCATTACAGGTTCTTATGGTAATGATATCTACAACTACTCTGCCCGTGCAAGTTCCAATCCAAACAACATCAACGTAAGTCAGAACTTATTAGTCAACGCTACGAACTATGCAAAGTTAACTACAGATGATCAAGGCAAGGTAATCTTGTCAAATCCTGGTACTAACATTCCTAGAATTTCGAATGGTCCTAACGACAATTACGAGCGCCATTCATCAAAATGGGTTGAAGATGGATCATATCTGAGACTGAAAAACGTTTCATTGTCATATAACCTACCTCAATCTCTACTCTCCAAACAAAAGATTGTTCGAGCTGTGAGGGTTTTAGTGGGTGCACAAAACCTGGCAACCATCACAAACTATTCTGGCTACGATCCTGAAGTTGGCGCGTACATTGGCCGCGATTCTGGTGCAGGAAATCAAGCTATCGGTGTAGATAATGGCCGCTACCCGTCTACTCTTGTTTATACATTTAGTTTAGGTGTTGATTTTTAACTATTACGGAATATGAAAAATTTTAAACAAACATATTATTGGTTCACACTGTTGATTCCGGTAATCATATTATCAGCATGCTCTGATTCATTCCTGGAGAGACCACCAAAAGATGCCATCGTAGATGCAAGCTTTTATAAAACAGATGATCAGGTAATGGCGGGAACTTCTTTGTTATACAGCCAAGTGTGGTTCGATTATAATGATAAAGCCAGTTATAATCTTGGAGATTTCAGGGGCGGCTCTGCGTTCTCGGCATACAATGATTTGGATAATGTTCGGTTCAACACAACGCCAAACACTCCGGAGAACGGTTCGTCATGGAGAGCATTTTTCATTGTAGTAGGTCAGTCTAACCTCGCTATTCAAAACATCAATCGGTATGCAGGTGATGAAGTTTCTCCCGCAGTTAAGAACCATGCCATTGCAGAAGCACGCTTTATGCGCGCATTGGCCTATCGGTTTTTGGTTATGAATTGGGGCGAAGTTCCCATCATTGAAAATAACCTCACGTTGTTGTCTGATACAACCATTCGTAAAAACACAATACCTAGTGTTTGGAAATTTATAACCAATGAAATGCGTGCCCTTTCAAACGACTTAGCAGAAACTCCAATTCGTCCGGGCAGGGTAACAAAATGGTCTGCCGAAGCGATGCTGGCAAGATTTTATTTAACACGTGCCGGAGTTGAAGGAAGTGGAGGCACACGAAATCAGGTTTTTTTAGACAGCGCTAAGTATTACGCAAAGCGTGTGATCGAACAAAGTGGTGCTAAGTTGTTGGATGATTATGCAGACCTTTTCTTGTTTCCGTATGATAACAATCAAGAATCATTATTCTCATTGCAATGGGTTTTTTCCGGACCCGATGCCTGGGGCACACAAAATAGTACGCCTGCTTACCTGCATTACAGTAACGACATTTGCAACGGAGATGGCTGGGGTGGTGACAAGGGTGCTACACTTTGGATGTTAGAGCAGTATGATGGGTTGATGGAAAATGGACGAACACTCGATCAACGATTAAAAGCAACGTTTATGCTGCCTGGTTTTCACTATCCGGAAATCACGCAAACTATTCCTGATAATAATGGTGACGGTAAAACAGACGAGCAGGAATTGATCTTCCCGTTCGCAGGCACCGATCAGAATTTTGTGTCGATAAAAAAATACATAACGGGTAAAGCGAAAGATGTTGGCAACCAATCTTCCGTGCAACATTATGGAAATGATACCTATATGATGCGATTGGCTGAAGTGTATCTGATCTATGCAGAAGCAGCACTTGGAAACAATGGTTCTACAAGCGATCCTTTGGCACTTCAATACTTTAATAAAGTGCATGAACGCTCTGGCCTTCCAACCTTCGAAGATCCACTTACCGCTGATAATATTTTCAGAGAAAGAATTGTTGAGTTTGCAATGGAGGGAATGTGCTGGTATGACTTTGTAAGTCTTCACTATTATAATCCTCAAAAAGCGTATGATATTTTAAACAGCCAGGATAGAGGCTTGCTATTTGCTGAACCAGATCAATTTCCAGATCCAACATCGTGGACGATTACAGCAACATCATGGGCTACAACAAACAGAACCATCAATGCAAATTCAGGAAACTTCCTTCTGCCGATTCCTGCTGCTGAAATCAGTCAGGCACCTAACTTGAAAAAGACTGCGGTCGATTATTATGACAATAATTAGGATCAGTAAAGTTTATAAAATGCTTAATATGAAAATAATATTTAAATCAATTCTACTGCTGGTCTTCGCGTTTTCGCTGGCCGCGGTATACACATCATGCTCGGAAGACTCTCTTCCAAACAACGGTGAGCCCATGATTAAATACATCCGAGTTTCTGATCCTACCTCATCCGATTCGTTGTTGGTATCTGGCTTCCAAGCGAACATGATTGTAATCATTGGTGAAAATTTGCAAGACGCCCGCCAGATTTGGTTTAACGATCAACCCGCACAATTGGTAAGCACTTTTATTACCAGTACAGCTGTTTTTACAGTGGTGCCAGCGGATATTCCGGAAGTAATCACAAATAAAATCAGGATTGTATTTGGAAATGGAAAAACGTTGGAGCACGATTTTGTTGTAGAGATAAGTGAGCCTGAGGTTGTAAGTATGAATTCTGAGTACGTGCTTACAGGAGACGTTGCAACGATAAGAGGTGATTTTTTTTACGAACCTCTTACGGTAACCTTTACGGGTGGTGTTACAGGTGAGTTGGTTAGTGTAGATGATCAGATTGTACAAGTTAAAGTTCCGGTAGGAGCGCAACCGGGACCCATTACCATTACCACAAATTTTGGTGAAACAGAATCTGATTTTTGGTTTCGTGATAACCGAAACATTTTCATTAGTAGTGATCCATTTACAGGATGGTGGAATGCAGCGTTTGTAGTCACCAGTCCGGGTGCTAACGATCCTCCATCCATAAACGGAAATTACATTCGCGTGAAAAAGGTAGTCGGTGCGTGGGCCTGGACAGAAGTTGCTGGCGGACCAGCAGCTGCAATGGGTGATATCAGCAAGAACATACCCGATGATGCTATTCTTAATCCTACTGACTATAACTTTAAGTTTGAAGTCAACACGATGTTGCCATACAACAACAATGTGATCAAGTTTAATTTCGGAATATCATCAGAGAACAATGATGAATATAGATGGCTTCCTCCATACGATACCAAGGGTGAATGGCAAACGGTTATTATTCCTTTTGAAGAGGTAGCGTTGAAACTGAATATTAAAACAGTAAACCCTGATGGATATTGGACACGCATATTGATGCATGGACCTGGCGAACTGGATGCTGATATATCGTTTGATAATTTCCGTATTGTGCCAAAGACGCTGGATTAATTTTTAATACCTAAAAATTTGATGATGAAAATTATTACGAACATAAAATTAATTCCGATGATCTGCCTTGTCATGGTCATTGGATTTCTAACATCATGCGAAAACAATGATGAAGAATCGGGTCAAGTGCAATTGTTAAGCTTTGGACCTTCGGGGGTTGAGCATGGTGAAAAGATAAGCTTTATTGGTACTAACCTTGATCAGGTTGATATCATCGAATTACCTGGTGCTACAGTTCTGAAATCTGATTTTGTGGAGCAGACTTCAGATGTTATTGTCCTGATTGTTCCAATGCAAACACAAGAAGGTTTTGTTACCTTAAAAACAAGCAGCGGAAGTATTGTATCCAAAACTATTTTAAGTTTTGATGTACCCGTAACAATCGAAACCATAACTGCAGAAGCCAAACCAGGCTCTACCATTACCATTACAGGTAACTTTATGAATTGGGTAAAAGAAGTTTGGTTTACCGAAGAATTAATGGTGACGGAATTTGTAAGTCAATCATTAACTGAACTGGTGGTTACGGTTCCGATGGAAGCGCAGACGGGTTCAATTTCTCTTGTAACTGGAGGTACCGAGCCTTTATTGATTGAGACTATTGATGAATTGATTGTTACTCTACCTTCAGTTACTTCTTTAAACTCCAATCCGATAAAGCACACTGATAATCTAACCATTTTAGGAAGTGATCTTGATTTAATTACCTCAATTGTTTTTGCGGGTAATCAGACGGTTACTGAATTTATTAGTCAATCAGAAACAGAAATTGTTGTGGCGATTCCTGTTGGAACAATAAAGGGTAAGTTAACATTAAAACAAGCTTCCCCTGTCGATGTTGTTACCAATGATGAACTAACAATTATTCTTCCTGTCGGGACAGACTTAACTCCGAAACCTGCGACTCCAGGTACAAGTAACATTACAATTACAGGTACAAATCTGGACTTAGTTGCTTCGTTAAAGTTACCGTCAGTTACCAACCCAATTCTTGCGTCAAGTTTCATTAGTCATACAGCCACACAGATAGTTTTAGCATTACCAGCTGCTGCCACTGCTGGGGGTGTTAGCTACACCACGATACATGGATATTCTAATAATTTGGGTGTAACTATTTCTTTACCGGGGGCAGGCCCATCACCATTGCCTATTTCTTTATATAACGAAACATTCGCACCAGGTGGAGGGGACTGGAGTTGGAATGGCACATCTAACTCGTCTAGTACTGAACAATTCTATCTGGGTGCTGTGTCCTGGAAGTTTATATCAACTGATAATGGAGGGCTTTCATCTGGTGGTATTACTCCTATCGATGTAAGCAGCATGACCTATTTTTCGTTTTCAGTTTATGGTGGGCCAGGAACGAATGGTAAACAGATTGCTTGTATTTTGAATGATAAATTTGATAGCTACAATTCTGTTACGTTAGTAGAAGGCCAATGGAAAGAATATAAGGTTGCCTTAACAAATTATGCTACAGTAGATAAGACTGCCATTGTTCGATTTGCGCTAAAAGTTGAAGGTATGGCCACCTCCACTATCTATGCCGATAGGATGGGTTTTGAATAAAAAAATAGAAATAGTAATTAAAAATAGAAGCCTGTCTTTTTAGACAGACTTCTATTTGAATTTTAGATTTCAAAAATATACTCGTTGATTTTTACTTTACAATGTAAGGCGCGGCATTGAAATGAATTGATTGATTAAACTTTGTAAGAATGAAAAAACTTTACCATCTGTCTATTGTAATGTTGATGTGTGTTGGTACTTATGCACAGACTATAGCAGACTTTCAAACACCTGCTTCTTCGCCACCACTTTCTCCATCTGGAGCAGCGGTAGTAGATAATCCGGACTTCACAGGCAATGCCAGCAGTAAGGTAGCTAACTACACTAAACCTTCTGGAAATTGGCAGGCTATCAATTTTAATTTTCCATCAAAGAAAAATACAGTCAATAATGATTTGCTTACATTTAAAATACGCAGCAGCACACAAGGTCGTGTGTTTGTAAAAATCATAAATAATGGAACTACCATTCTTGAAGGTTGGGCTCCCGATTATAATGTGAGACCTGAAGCGGGAACGTGGACGGAATGCTCCTTAAATATTTCCACGATTACCAATCAGGAGTTCGACCTAATCCAGGTAAACGCATCGGTAGATAACGAAGCGGTGGCCAATGTTTACCTCGATGATTTTAAACTCGTCAATTCAATTGCGCCAAATGGCGAACCGATTGTTGATGTTAAACTTTCTGCCAACGAAATTACCTTAGGTGAATCAATCCAGTTTGATGCTTCCGCCTCAGTCGATCAGGAAGGTACAATTGTTTCCTACACCTGGAACTTTGGAGATGGAACATCTTCTACCGGAGATGTTGTTAATCATACGTATTTAGAAGATGGAATTTTTAGTGCTTCGTTAATTGTGAAGGATAACGATGGTCATCAATCATTTTGGAATTCAGATATAAATGTATTTGCGGCCACAGGTAAATTAGGTACAATTAAATTCACAACGATCAACGCCAAAGTTCATGAAAAAGTAGAAGGTTTTTTTTTAGTAAAAGGAACGTACTCCAATGTTTATGATCCTGACGTTGTTAAGGTAGACGCGATAATAACGCGCCCTGATTTAAGTACCATTACTGTTCCATGTTTCTTTTATCAGAAGGCTACCTATTTAGCAACGGGCGATCAATGGACAAAGCAACAAGGAGCTGGATATTGGATGCTGCGTTTCAGCTCTTCACAATTGGGGCAACATCAAGTGCAGTTAAAACTTACTGATGCCGAAGGAACATTAACATCTGCATTGAATCCGCTCACGATTGCCGCTGGTGATAAAAGAGGATATGTAAAAATTGATTCTGAAAATAAACAATACTATAGACACACAACAGGCGAGCCATTTTATCCAATAGGTATTAATGCTGCGTGGGATAACACAACCAACTATACAAAAATTATAAACAACCTTGGTGCAGGAAAAGCAAATCTGGTTAGGTATTGGCAAGTACCTTTCGATCGCCAGGGATTGGAATGGAAAAATGGAAGTGGATTTTATAAAGGACTGGGTGTGTACAGTCAGGAGGCTGCAGCCGAACAGGATTCTATTTTTAATTTGTGCGAAGTGAACGATGTGTATTTACAGATGACCATTTTTCAACACGGAATGTTTTCTGAAAACGTGAATTCAAATTGGTCTGATAATCCATACAATGCTGCTAATGGTGGCCCCCTTACAAAGGCTGAACAATATTTTTATAATGCTGATGCGAAAGCAAGAACAAAAAAACTATTGCGATATATTGTTGCTCGGTGGGGTTACTCACAAAATCTTTTTGCGTGGGAATTATTCAACGAAGTAAATTTCACTGGTGTACATCCGACTCAGTCAACGCTATGGCTTCCTGGTGTGATGAGCTGGCATGATGAAATGGGACAATACCTTAAAGCGCAAGATGCATTTGATCATCCTGTCACCACCAGTTCGGATGAAACTCATTTAGTTGCCATGGATAAGTTAGCCGGACTGGATATTGTTCAATATCATTTATACAACGCGAATCTTTTAAGCACACAGATCACAAAAGATAAAGCGCTTCTTGCCACAATGACACGCACGGCTGTGATTAACGGTGAGTATGGATTGGATGTTAACACGGCCGATGTTCCTTTTGATGTTCAACGTGTTTCCATCTGGACAGGTCTTATGACACAAGTTCCCCATCTGATGTGGGTATGGCAAAACTACACCAATACATCATGGTCTAACTTGTTTAAGTATCCTGCTCAATACCTGGTCGATGAAGACTTTGTTACTCAAGGTTCTCCAACCGATTGGGTCTTTGATGTTAGCTATGGAGCTGCAAAGCTTTCGTCTGCCGGATTTAGAAGTGATAAGAATTTTTATGCTATTGTTTACGATGGTTCTAATCGAAATAACCTGAGTAATGTGGTGTGTAATTTCTCAGCGCTTCCGTCAGGAAATTATAAAATTATTTTATACAACCTGCTTACAGGAGCAACAACAACCGAAGACAGAGATTTTTCTTCTGAAGCCGGTAAAACGTACACGCTCCCTGCATTCTCGAAAGCAATTGCCATTAAAGTAAAACTGAACTTTGCTCTTGTTGTTGGCACTGAAAATCCAACCGGATCATCAGCAATAAAATTTTATCCGAACCCAACAAAAAATACAATTCACATTGATTTTCCATCAGCCGGTTTTAACAAAGTAGAATTGATCGATGCCGCAGGAAGTGTTGTTCGATCTCAGAATATTAACGCAGTGCAAACATCAACCGACCTGAAAACCAATTTGCCTTCTGGTATATATTTCATTCGACTTATTCATAAAACAAAAGTGCACACGGCTAAAGTGGTGATCGATTAAAAACAATTCAGATTGAGAAAGAAATATTTTAAATACCTAAGCCTTGCTGTTGCATTAATTTTTAGCGAAACTACTTCAGCTCAGGAAAAAGTATCGGAAGCGATCAGGTTAAATCAAATTGGGTTTTATCCGACTGCGCCAAAAATGGCAACAGTGATCACTGATTCTGGTAAGGACTTTTATATTTCAACACCAGATCTGAAAAGCAAATTATTTTCAGGAAAGCTAAGCGAAGCTCGTTCTTCTCCTTTCTCTTTCAAGAAAACGCAACTTGCAGACTTCTCTGCGTTTACAAAAGAAGGAACATACGTAGTGGTTGTTCCAGGTGTTGGAAATTCTTATTCGTTTGAAATAAAGCATCACGTCTTTGATGGTGTGGCGAAAGCTTCTATCAAGTCGTTTTATTTTCAACGTGCATCAACAAGTTTGCCCGAACAATATGCAGGTATGTGGAAAAGAAAGGCAGGTCATGCGGATACGAATGTGTTGATTCATATTTCAGCCGCTTCAAAAAACCGACCGGAAGGTTTTGTTATTTCAAGTTCGCGCGGTTGGTACGATGCAGGCGATTACAATAAGTACATTGTGAACAGTGGTATCACCTTGGGCACCATGTTATCGGCATACGAAGATTTTCCTGTATACTTTGATGAATTGAATCTTAATATACCAGAAAGTAAAAACGAAATTCCTGATTTGCTCGATGAAGCATTATGGAATCTTCGATGGATGCTAACAATGCAAGATTCGAATGATGGAGGAGTATATCATAAATGCACGAACACAAAGTTTGATGAAATGGTAATGCCAGATGCTGCAACACTTCCTCGTTATGCTGTTCAAAAAGGAACGGCTGCTACTTTAGATTTTGCTGCTGTAACGGCTCAAGCTTCACGCGTTTATAAGTTATTCGAAAAACAATTTCCTGGTCTTGCAGATTCTTGTCTTCGTGCTTCTGTTTCCGCATGGCAATGGGCAATTAAAAATCCAAACGTAGAATACAATCAGCAGGCCATCAACAATCAATTCGAGCCGGATATTACAACGGGTGAATATGGTGATGCTTATTTTAAAGATGAATTTAGTTGGGCTGCATCCGAATTGTATCTGACAACAAAAGATGATTTGTATTATCAATCTGTGATTCAGTATAATGAAAGTGTGATGACATTACCTTCCTGGAGCCAAGTTAGATCGTTAGGACAATATTCTCTTTTGCGTTTTCAAAAAACAGTTACACCTTTAGCGCAAAGGGATTTACCTGAATTAAAATCAAGATTGATTTTAATGGCAGATGGTTTGATTAAAGGTATTGATGCGAGTCTTTATCACACTGCGATGGGACAAACGAAAAAAGATTTTATTTGGGGAAGTAATGCAGTGTGTGCGAATCAAGGAGTCGCTTTACTATATGCATTCAAGATAACCGAAGACCAAAGATATTTAAATGCTGCCATCGGAAATTTAGATTACATATTGGGCAGAAATGGAACCGGATATTCTTTTATAACAGGATACGGAGATAGAACTCCGATGCATCCTCATCATCGTCCTTCTCAGGCTGATGGAATTGTTGATCCAATTCCTGGATTGTTAGCGGGCGGGCCGAATCCGGGCAAGCAGGATAAATGTAATTACCCAACTTCTGTTGCGGATGAAGCGTACATTGATGATGCATGTTCGTATGCATCAAATGAGATTGCAATTAATTGGAATGCTCCGTTCGTTTATTTGGTTGGTGCGATTGAAGCTATTCAATTGCAAAACGAAAAAATGAAATAAGTGTGGTTAGAGCGGAAACTAAATACAATTTCCCGCAGATCTGCGCAGATTGAATACTCGCAGATCTTCACAGATTAATACCAACGGATCGTATAAGAATTTAATGCTTGGTATTTTTTTGGAATTAAAACGTGAAAAATAGTTTATGAAAATCAAAACGAAGACTTCACTAAAAAGAAATGATTTCTTGTTTCTTTTATTTTTGATTTGTTCACTACCATCTCAAAGTCAATCTATTTCAAAATATATTATTGTCGATCAGTTTGGATATCGGCCAGCTTCAAAGAAGGTTGCTGTCATTCGCAATCCAATAACAGGTTTTGATGCGAGTGAATCATTTTCTCCGGGAGCTACCTATCAGCTTATGGATAAAGCAACGAGTCAATCGATATTGGTAGCGAGTCCTGTTCAATGGAATGCCGGAGCGACCGATGCATCATCAGGAGATAAAGCATGGTGGTTCGATTTTTCTTCGATTACTGCCCCGGGAACATATTACATTCTGGATGTTGAAAACAATGTACGGTCGTATGAATTTGAAATTAATGAAGATGTATATAAAGAAGTTTTAAAACATGCCGTTCGCACATTTTTCTATCAGCGCGCAGGTTTTGAAAAGAATGCTACCTATGCCGGAGTAGCATGGGCTGACGGTGCGAGCCACAGCAAAAATCTTCAGGATAAAAATGCGAGGCAATACAATAAAACTAGTAATGCAAATTCTGAAGTGGATGTGAGTGGCGGATGGTATGATGCTGGTGACTATAACAAATACACCAATTGGACGGCCAACTATGTTGTTGATTTTATGTACGCATATTTAGAAAGACCGACAGCGTGGGGCGATGATTACAACATTCAAGAGTCTGGAAATAAAATACCGGATCTATTGGATGAAGCGAAATGGGGAGTGGATCATTTGATGCGCATGCAACAACCCAACGGAAGTGTTTTGAGTATTGTTGGATTATCGCATGCCAGCCCTCCTTCAAGTGCGACAGGTCCGAGTTTGTATGGAACGGCCAGTACATCAAGCACATTAAATACTGCCGGAGCTCTTGCTCTTGCGTCAAAAGTTTATGGTGGCATTGGCATGAAAGAATATTCGGAAGAGTTAAAAGCAGCGGCCATTGAGGCGTGGAACTGGGCCGTTGCAAATCCATCGATTATTTTTAAAAATAATGACGGAGCATCTGGCACGAGCGGTCTTGGTGCAGGTCAACAAGAAACAGATGATTACGGAAGATTGATTGCTAAACTTGAAGCAGCATGTTTCTTATATGAAATTACAGGTGAAGCAACGTATCTTAATTTTTTTGACAGCAACTACGCACAAGTGCATTTGATTGCCTGGGGTTACGCTTATCCATTCGAAACATCGAACCAGGAAGTTCTATTGCATTATGCTGACTTGCCAAACGCAACACCAAGTGTAGCGAGTGCAATTCGCACGGCTTATAAAAATGCAATGAACGGTGATGAAAATTTTGCAGCCTTCTATTCTGATAAAGATCCATATCGTGCCCACCTTAAAGATTATACTTGGGGAAGCAATTCAACGAAAGGTAGTATGTCATTAATGTATTTAGATATGATTACCTACAGCATTGATGCCACAAAAAATACCGATGCAAAAAATGCTGCCGAAGGTTTTGTTCATTATCTACATGGAACAAATCCTTTGAGCATGGTGTACTTGTCGAATATGTATAGTTATGGTGCAGACAATGGAGTAAATGAATTTTATCACGCGTGGTTTTCGAATGGAAGTGCGAAGTGGGATCGTGTCGGAACATCAACGTTTGGACCGGCTCCCGGATTTGTAACGGGTGGGCCAAACCCAAGCTATGATCGCGATGGATGTTGTGATACGAATACATGTGGTGGAAGCAATACAGTTTGTAATGCAGAAACATTGAATCCCCCAAAAGGTCAGCCATCGCAAAAGGCGTATAAAGATTTTAATACATCATGGCCGTTAAACTCATGGTCGGTAACAGAGAACAGCAACGCATATCAACTGAATTATATTCGAATGTTGTCGCAGTTTGTTATCGCGAACTACGATTGCAGCGGAACAAAGAATGGAACGGGAACATTTGATGTTTGTAATAAATGTTCTGGTGGTTCAACCGGAATAACCCCAACTACAGACGAAAGTGAATGTATCACGGTTACCAGCAACGAACCTTCTGAGGTATTTACAGTGGACGTATATCCCAATCCAACTCAAAATTCGATTAAAATTCTAAATCAAAGACAGGGTTCGTATCAGATTAGCGTTGTTGATTCAAAAGGGAAAAAAGTAATTTCAGAAAAACATCAGGGTGATGCTACGATTTCAGTAAGTAATTATCCATCAGGTGTCTATGTTATACTCATTGAGCAGAAAAATTATGCAGTGGTTAAAAAGGTCGTTAAGCTTTAATCTTTTTTAAGATGTGATTTCAGGTGGAATAGATGAGCAAGTTTTCATTGGATTTTTAACCATACCAATTCAATCTCTTTTAATTAAGCTCCGTGTACATCCTCTATTCCGGAGTGGAACGAGGTAGCTTGCCCCGCTTCTTTGGGGAGGCTATTAAAAAAAAGGCCTGAATAACCATGCACTTAAGTGCGTGGTTAACAGCAACATTATTGAAGGGGCTTTAGCCCAGCAGCACAGTTTCATTGCGTCAATTTGAAGTGCACTCTTGTTTTTTGAATAAGTTTTCATTTACTATTTTTATGAACATCCAAAAACCCGATCCATGATTAACGCAACACAGTTAAAACAAAATCCGAACCTCTATGTATTTCTTCCCATCTTTTACATGGTGTGGTCGGATGCCGTGTTGACGCCAAGTGAAGTCAATACATTACATGCCTTAATTGATCAGCAGAACTGGTTGAAAGATGAAGAGAAAAAATTTCTTTTAGAGCAACTACATCCATCGTCACCACCATCACCAGATGAATTTAGAAATTGGTCGGAGGAAATTAAGAGGGTTTTAAATCCTGCGGAGAACAGCCAAAAGAAAAGTCTGGTGGATATTGGAATTAAGCTTGCTGAGTTGCATAATTCTGACCTTAGTAAAAATGAATTAACTAATGCTCGAGAATCTCTTTCGCAGATGGAAGAAACATTGGGATTGATTAGAAGCGAATCGCTTTTTTATTTTTATCCTGAAAGCAGAAAGACCATTACCCAGCAACAAAGCACACAACACACTTTTGATGTTGGAGCACTGTCACGATTGTTGGATGGTTCTCAGGCCAACATTATTCAGAAAGTAAAAACCTTACTGAGCGATCCTGAATTTAAATATATAGAAACCGATAACCTTTCTGACTATCGCGAAAAGGTATTGCAATGGTGTCAGCATCTTGCGAAGCAAGGTTATGGAGCAATGGCGTATCCGAAAGAGTATGGCGGGAGTGGTGACATGGCTTCATACTTTGCTATTATGGAAACGTTGAGTTATCACGACTTAAGTTTAGTCATCAAGTTTGGTGTGCAATTCGGTTTATTTGGAATGAGCGTTTACTTTTTGGGAACAGAGAAACATCATAAAAAATATTTAAAAGATATTGGTACACTTGATTTGCCAGGATGTTTCGCCATGACAGAAACCGGGCATGGTTCAAATGTAAAAGGAATTGAGACCACGGCTACCTATCTCCATACTACACAATCATTTGTTGTAAACACACCGAATCAACGCGCGCAAAAAGAATACATCGGCAACGCAGCCGTTCACGGACAAATGGCAACCGTATTTGCTAAGTTGATTGTGGAAGGAAAAGATTATGGCGTTGCTGCTTTCTTAGTTCCGCTTCGAGATAAAAAAGGAAATGTACTTTTCGGAATTACCATTGAAGACTGTGGAAGAAAGATGGGATTGAATGGAGTCGATAATGGGAAGATACGATTCAACAATGTCTCCATTCCATATGATAACATGTTGGATAAATTCACACAGGTAACTGCTGAAGGAAAATTTGATAGTCCTATTGCAAGCGATAACAGAAGATTCTTTACAATGCTTGGAACATTAGTAGGTGGACGAATAGGAATACCTCGTTCAGGATTAAGCGCAGTAAAATCAGGCTTAACGATTGCGATTCGATACAGTGATCAACGAAAACAATTTGGACCTGAGGGTGCAACAGAAGTTCCTATTTTAAATTACCGTACTCATCAACGAAGGTTGATGCCGCTTCTGGCAAATGCTTACGCATTGCATTTTTCATTGCAATATCTCACAAATCGTTTTTTGAATCGCAAGGAAGAAGACATGCAAGAAATTGAAGCACTTGCAGCCGGACTAAAATCTTTTTCGACCTGGAACACAACACACACTTTACAAGAATGCCGTGAGAGTTGTGGCGGTAAAGGATATCTTTCAGAGAATCGGATTGATGCATTGAAAAATGATTCAGAAATCTATACAACATTTGAAGGTGACAATACTGTGTTAATGCAGTTGGTTGCAAAAAGCAGACTAACAGAATTCAAGCAAGAGTTCGGCAACATGAACGTATTTGGAGTTTTGAATTATGTAGCGGATCAAGCGAAGACTTCGTTAACTGAAATGAATCCTTTAATCGTTCGCAAAACAGATGACGAACATCTTCTCGATTTTGAATTTCAATTGAATGCTTTCAAATACAGAGAGCGTGATATTCTAACCAGTGCCGCTAAACGTTTAAAGCGTCACATCGATAGTGGCATGGATTCATTCGATGCCTTTAATGTTTCGCAACATCATTTAGTAGAGGTAGGGCATGCGTATGTTGGGCGTATTATACTTGAACAATTTATTAAGCAGATTGAAATCACGAAAGATGCAGGTTGCAAAACCATCTTAACAAAACTGTGTCAACTCTTTGCACTTTCGCAGATGGAGGTTCACAAAGGATGGTATCTTGAGAATGGCTATATGGAAGGCGTAAAAACAAAAGCGATTCGCAAACTGGTGAATCAGCTTTGTTGGGAAATCAGACAAGATGCTGTACCGCTTGTAAATGCATTTAATATTCCGGACGAACTTCTTGCTGCGCCAATTGGTTTAAAAAAATAGAGTTTAAGGTTCAAGGTTCCAAGTTCCAAATCTAAGTTCAGCATTAACTTTGAACTTGGAACGGGTGCAATTCAAATTGTCGCAGGACTTAGCTTGGCAGGGCTAAAGCCCCTCAAATTTTACGAGGAATAACCACGCACTTAAGTGCGTGGTTATTGAACGACTCTTGCAAAGGGACTTTAGTCCAAAGCGACAATTTGACTTGCTCCGCTTTGAACCATGGACTTAAATGTACAGACTGATTTTATTTAACCTTTATGAGATACGCCTTGGGCCAAAACTTTCCGGTAACGAGAAAACATTTTGAGTTTTTATCGTAAGCGATGCCATTCAATTCATAAGCTTGCGGATATAAAGCATGCACCTCATTGTTCAATTGGGTAAGATCCAATTTGCCGACTACGTTTCCGTTGGCGGGATCAATTTTTACAATCATGTTTGTTTGCCAGATGTTAGCATAGATGTAGCCATTCACAAATTCAAGTTCATTCACTTGTTTCAATCGACTACCATTGTCAGTTACTGAAATTGTTTTTACAAGTTTTAATGTTGCCGAGTCAAGATAATAGAGATGCTCACTGCCATCACTTATAATCAGATTGGAATTGTCGTGTGTAATGCCCCAACCTTCTCCGCTCGAAGTTGTATATGGAAACTCGCCAAGCTGCTTGTAAGTTTTAACATCGTAAATAAAACCAATCTTGTGTTTGTAGGTAAGTTGATAAATCTTGTTGTTGAGAACGGTTATTCCTTCACCAAAATATTGGGCATCTAAGTTTACTTTTTTGTCGTGGTCGCCCGAGCCTGGGTTTACTTCTGCTATCCACGAACTACTATTTTGTCCGGTACTTTCAAGTATTTTATTGTTGTGAACAACAAGCCCTTCGGTAAAGGCTTCAGTGTTATGGGGCAAGGTATTTACTACCGAATATTCCAATGCCAGGCTATCGCGAACAGTTTCAGTTTTGGGTTTATTGTCACCACAGGAGACTAAACTGATCAAGGCAATGGCCGTCAAAATAAATAAATGGATATACTTCATTATCGTGTTGATGATTCTAATCCGAAAAGAAATAAAAATTTAAGGTAATACCCAACAAACCGCCTTCTATAACTGAAGAAGAGTCGGAAAAAGATCTTTGTCTTTAAGAAAATCATCCCCAATTATGAGTATTATGAAGAACGACAGCACTACGTTTCATTGTGAAACTCCTTCTCGATATGCGCTTGATCCGGAAGTTATTCAGTTTTAAAAAAAATGATACGTCAAATTAAAGAATGTGTTTGGATAGGAGGGGTTGAACTATTATGGTGACATGATTACGGATGGGTGTTTAATAATGAATTTTTCGTGAAAAAGAACGAAAAAAAGACCAGATAGAAAGCCACTTGATTCCATTGCCGATAGCTATTTAAATCCTATTTTGTATCAAAAATGAGATCGGAAATTGATGCTCAGATTATGTTGAAACTCACTCCTCATGCGCCTCGAAAAGAAGTTCGAAAATCAAATTCAGTAAAAGTATAAAGACTGTAAATAGAAATGGGAACATCAGAAAAAGAAACTACGTTCGATGCCATCGTAATTGGTTCGGGAATTAGTGGTGGTTGGGCCGCGAAAGAATTGTGCGAACATGGATTGAAGACATTGGTACTCGAACGAGGGAGAGCAGTAAAGCATGTGACGGACTATCCTACTGCAATGAAAAATCCTTGGGATTTTAAGTACCGAGGTGCGTTACCAATTGAGCAAGTAAACGCAAATCCGATTTTGGAAAAGTGTTATGCGTATGAAGATGCCACGCAACATTTTTTTGTAAAGGATGATGAACATCCCTACGTACAAGAAAAACCATTTGATTGGATTAAAGGATATCAAGAAGGAGGCAAGTCTTTAATTTGGGCGAGACAAACACAACGGTGGAGCCGCTTCGAATTTGAAGCACCTGCACGCGATGGTTTCGCGGTGCCTTGGCCAATTGGATATAATGATGTTGCTCCATGGTACTCGCACGTAGAAAAATTTGCGGGCATTAGTGGTAACAAAGATGGATTAGAAAATTTGCCAGATAGTGAATCGCTTCCTGCCTTTGAAATGACGTGCGTTGAGAAACACATGCAAGAAAAAATCATGGAGAACTTTAAGGATCGTCCTGTAGTGATGGGGCGATGTGCTCACTTAACAGAACCTAAAGATGTTCATCATGAACAAGGACGTGCCCAGTGTCAAGCACGAGTTTTGTGCTACCGTGGTTGTCCGTATGGTGGATATTTTAGTTCGAACTCCTCAACATTACCTTGGGCAAAGAAGACGGGTAACCTCACTATGCGAACAGATTCAGTTGTACATTCTATCATCTACGATGAGAAGCTTGGAAAAGCAACTGGTGTACGCGTTGTAGATTCCATTACAAAAGAAACAATAGAATTTTATGCACGCATTATTTTTGTGAATGCTGCTACATTAAATACAAATTTGATTTTGCTGAACTCAAAGTCAAACCGTTTTCCAAATGGTTTAGGTAACGACAATGGTTTATTAGGTAAGTACATTGCCTTTCATAATTATCGTGGAAGAATTAATGCTGACTTTGAAGGGTATGAAGATCAATACTACTATGGCAGAAGACCAACGATGGTGATCATGCCATCGTTCCGCAATGTGCATAAACAAGAAATGAATTTTAAACGTGGCTACCTCGTGGCGTTTACTGCTTCGCGTGGAGGGCAGAATACAAGTGGAGTAATCGGAGAAGAGTTAAAAACAAAAGTAACGAGGCCTGGCCCATGGTCTGTTTTCATGATGATGCAGGGTGAAACTATTCCAAAAGAAAAAAATCATGTGCGTCTTAGTCCCGATCAAAAAGATCAGTGGGGAATTCCTCAATTGATTACTTCTGTGGAGTACGATGAAAATGATGAGATGTTAGTGAAAGATTTTTTTGAGCAAGGCACTGCGATGTTAGAAAAAGCCGGATGTACCAACATTCAGCCACACGATACAAAGCAAGCTCCAGGTTTAGATATTCACGAAGTAGGAGGTGTACGCATGGGTTCAGATCCTAAAACAACGTTGCTCAACAAATGGAATCAACTTCATTCGTGTAAAAATGTTTTTGTTACCGATGGAGCGTGTATGACTTCTACCGGAACACAAAATCCTTCACTCACTTTCATGGCGATTACTGCGCGTGCAGCAAATCATGCGATCGAAGAATTTAAGAAAGGAAATCTTTAGAAATTTTTTGCCACGAATGCACGACTATTTAGTTATTTCATTCGTGGCAATTGGTTTTAATTAGCGCACTATGCGTGATAGTAAATGAAGCGCCACTACACGTTACTACTTCAAGAACCTTTCAAGATCCTTATCACCCTCCAGGTTATTCATTTGCCTCACAACCCACGGATACCTTTTCGCGATGTAAGCCGAAGGAGGATTTACTCCATACACTTTCGGATTGGGTAAACATGCAGCAATTTTCGCAGCTTCGTTTTTGGTTAACTTCTTTGCTGATTTTTTAAAATAGTAATATGAAGCGGCTTCAATACCAAAAACACCTCTGCCCATCTCCGCTACGTTAAGGTACATTTCTAAAATCCGTTCTTTCCCCCAGATCGTTTCAATCATAAACGTGAAATAGACTTCAAGTCCTTTGCGCATCCAACTTCTGCCTTGCCAAAGAAAAACGTTTTTCGCTACCTGCTGACTGATGGTTGATGCTCCTCGTACGCGCCCTGGTTTTTTGGTGTTGTAGGTTAATGCTTTTTCAATACTCTTTACATCAAAGCCATTGTGATCGGGAAACATTTGATCTTCATGGGCGATAACGGCAAGTCGTATGTTGGGCGACATTTCATTTAGCTTGATGTAATCGCGCTTCATACCATACCCACTAAACAAACTTATAAGTTGCGTAACGGTAATGGGTGGATCAACCCATTTTAATGCGACAATGTAAATAAGTTGACCAACGAAAAGAATGATGAATATTATTTTTATTCTCCTCCATAGTCGCTGAAAAAATCCCTTTCCCTTCATTTAATATCAATAAACCTATCGAAACTCTAAACCCGAAACCCAAAATTTTAAACTGATCAATCGAAACTTTTACTTTCTCCAATTCGATGGATCTACACGCCATGCTTTCAATGATGTGAGTTGCTCATCGGTTATGTATTTCTTTTCGAGCGCAAATCTTAACAATTGACTGTAGTCGCTGAGACTGATCAACGATGTATTGGCTTCATAAAAATTCCGTGTCGCAATATCGAATCCGTAATTGAAGATTGATACCATGCCCAATACTTCAAAGCCGGCATCGCGCAACGCCTGCACAGACTTAAGAGAACTACCGCCTGTCGAAACCAAGTCTTCAACCACTACAACTTTTTGACCTTTTGTAATTTTACCTTCAATTAAATTCCCCATGCCATGATCTTTCGGTTTGGGCCGAACGTAGAGGAAAGGAAGATTCAATGATTCCGCCACCAGAGCGCCTTGAGCAATACCAGCAGTCGCGACACCGGCAATCGATTCTGCGGTGAAGAAATTTTCTCGAATGGCCTGCACCAGTCCATCACAAATAGTTTTTCTGATCTCCGGATAGGAGAGGGAAAGACGGTTGTCGCAATAGATAGGTGATTTCCATCCTGAACTCCAGGTGAATGGTTTTTCGGTATTCAACTTAATCGCCTGAATGGTTAACAGCATTTCGGCAACGCGGGCAGCTGTTTCTTCTTGTACTTTAATGATGGGCATAGTGCGCGAAAGTTAAAACTAAAATCTTGTCTGGTGAAAAAATAAGGACTAGAATAAGGAACATACTTAATTCTTTACGAAGGCAAACCACTGAGGACGCAGAGATGCGCAGAGAATCCCTAAAATCGATTCATTCATATTCTATCATTGATGAGGAACACCTGTTGCTTAAACAAAATCCTCTGCGCTCCTCCGCGTTCTTTGCGGTTTGCATTTTAATTAGCTGTCAAAAAAAAGAAAATCAACATCCGAGAGCAAAATTCTTCAAATCCCCTTGCTGCCTTCCAAATTATTTATTCTTTTGTAGATAAGGTATTAACACTACTCAAGCGAACATGATCATTTTTATCAACGATATTCCGGTTCGACTATTGAAAGTCGATGAAGATGCGGATGCTGGCCGTGTAAATTTTATCATTGATGCTGCTAAAGAGCCATTAACTCAGGCCAAACTCATTCACCATGTTTGGGTGAAGAATGTTTCAACCAAACATTTTGATGAATTGCTTGGTTTCTTGAATTCTAAAATACCAACCAATTTGTTCTCCCTTATTATTTCAGTTAACGATTACCAAGCCATTAAGGAATATTTACGCAGCATGTTCAAGGTAGTGAAAGCGGCCGGAGGATTGGTTCGTAAGAAGGATAAGTTCCTAATGATTTACAGAATGAAAAAGTGGGATTTACCGAAGGGCAAGCAGGAGCGGGGCGAAAAATCGAAACAGACTGCAGTTCGTGAGGTAGAAGAAGAATGTAACGTAAGTGTAAAGCTCGGAGAGAAGATATGTACTACATGGCATACGTATACCATGAACAAAAGGGCCATGCTAAAGAAAACACGTTGGTATGTAATGGACGTTGTAGACGATACAAAAATGAAACCTGCTACAGAAGAAGACATTGAAGAGGTTCGTTGGATGAACCGTAAAGAAGTGTATCATGCATTAAAGCATTCATACAAATCCATCAACTATGTTGTGGAGCAGTATTATGAAATGAAGGGTGCAAACGCATAAAAACTCCTAACCACAGTCTTATTAAAACTCGTTGTTTCTGTGCACGCCATTCGGAAGGTTATAAAACATACTATTTTCACAGTTTCTAATAACGAAAATATTGATCAGCAAAGGTTTTATTAAAAGCTCTTTAATTTACACGCTGGCAGGAGCTTTGCCCATGGCGAGTGCCGTTATCTTACTTCCATTTTACATTACCTACTTATCAGCGTCTGATCTGGGTGCGTTGTCTATCTACACTGCATTCTCCATGTTGGTACAGATTTCTGTATCCTTCAGCTTTGATACCTCGCTGTATATTTATTACCACGAATTTAAAAATGAGAAGGACAAACTTTCCGTGTTTGTAAGCTCAGCATTCGTTTTTGTTTTATTGCTAAGCGCACTGATTGGCATTTTATTTTTATTGATTGGTGAACCTCTTTTTGGGTTTGTATTTAAAACGCAAGCCATTCATTTCTTTCCCTTCGGAGTTATTGCCTTGGTGACAGGAATTTTTCAAGCCGTGTTTAAGATATTCTCCAGTTTGCTCCAATCACGTCAGCAACCTGAAGTTTACTTCTGGTCAAACCTGATTTCATTTTTCTTAGTGGCCTTGTTTACAGTTTGGGGTTTGGCGCTTTTCCCAAATGAACTAATCGGCCCCATTACCGGAAGAATGCTTGCCTTGCTGATTTCTGCCGCATGGGCATTGTTTATGATCTTCTCGGAATTCGGATTGCATTTTAATTACGCAGTTCTCAAAACGACTTTTGATTTCAATCGATCAGCATTCATTTATCAGCTTCAACAATGGTTGATGAATTACTTCGATCGTGTGGTCATGTCCTTCTACTTGCCCATGAGCACTGTTGGAATTTATGATGTTACAATGAAGTGTTTATCGTCCATTGATTTTATTATCAATCCGCTCTTTAATACTTTCTATCCCAAAATATTAGGGACGGTGATGAGCCAGGAGAACAAGGGTTCAACGCCTGAGATTAACCGCTACTATCATGGACTGACTGCTGTCATTGTGCTTCTGGTAGCGGGTTCCGTTTTTGTTTTTCCAATTTTGATTGATGCGTTCATAAAAAATCCAGATTATCGGTCAGCGATACAATACATTCCATACTTATCGCTTATCTTTTTACTGCGCGGCATCCGGCTGTATTTTAATTTACCGTATGGTGCACTAAAATATTCAAAGCCCTTACCGTACTATTACATCATTATTTCAGCTTCAAAAATTATTCTAATTGTGCTTTTAATTCAACGATATGAAATTTATGGTGTTATATTCTCCTCATTCGTTAGTTATGGGATTGAGATTGTGTTACTGCGTCAGGGTGTAAAGAATAAATTTCGTTTTCAATTTAACCCCTTCAAATTGATTCTTGCACCATTGGCATTAGCCTTGTTAATTTTGTGTTTGGAACCTTTGTTAGGAGAAGTTCATGCTACATGGGTACACGCACTATATTTGATATTTGGTTTTTTAATGCTCATTTGGGTATATCGCAATGAGATGAAATTAATAAACCCTTTTTCTAAACGTATTAAAAAGTAACTATTTTAACATTGTCATGATTTTTCTTGCTTATATCTTCCGAAGTGTTAATGCTTATCTAATTGATGAATTGCCTTGGATAATTCATAAGTTTTTAAAAGTATTCAAGCGATTAACAGATGTTATTTACATGAAGTCCCGTACTTCGAGCTCAAACATTGTGACCATTAATAATTTTGATAAGACCATTTCATTAAAATTAGACACCTCGGCTACAATTGCGGGAGCAATATATTGGACTGGCTTTCATGAATTACGCGAAATCATGTTTCTTCATAGGTTTTTAAAACCCAATATGGTGTTCGTTGATATTGGAGCTAACTTAGGTGAATACACACTCTTTGCAGCGAAACGTTTATTGCATGGAAAAGTACTGGCATATGAGCCTGCAAAAAAAATGTATCAAGTCTTAACTGAAAATATCTCACTCAATCATTTTAAAAACATCATTACTTTTCAAGTAGGACTTTCTAATGAAGTAGCATCGTTGCCTTTATACAATGCTGTAAGTGGAAATGCCAATGAAGGACTGTCAACATTATACCCAAGCAACACATCTACTGAAGTGACTGAATACATTTCACTTCAGGTATTTGATGATGAATTTGAAAAATTGAATTTAACACGATTGGATTTTATTAAAATGGATATTGAAGGTGCTGAACTTAGCGCCTTAAGAGGAAGTGAAAATGTATTGAAGAAATTCAAGCCATTGGTATTAGTCGAAATCAATGAATCTTCATATCATGCTGCAGGCTATACGATTGAAGATATTTCCTCTTATTTTAATCAATTGGGGTACAAGCCGTACAGTATTTCAAAAGATGGTGCGTTGAACCCAGTATCTACTCTACCTCCTTTTGCAAACATTGTATTTAAGCCTATATGAAAATTCTTTTTCTGACACCATGGTATCCTGATGGAGAAGATAAAAGAGGTGTTTTTATCGAAGAACAAGTGCGGGCAATTTCTGAAGATCATCAGGTAGTTGTTATTTCTTCTCGAGTGGATTATAATAAGTTTAATTTTTCCTCCTTTGATTTAATTAATTCGAGTGACGGAAATGTTCAAGAGCATAGAATTGTTATTAGCAGATCTTTTCCGGTTTACAATCAGATCAACTTTTTTTTCATTAGTGCAAGAATAGCAATACGAATTGCCAAAGAATTTAAACCTGATTTAATTCATGGGAATATTGGCTATCCCGGGGGATTTTGGTCGTGGATAGTAAGTAGGTATTTAAAAATACCGTACGTAATCACAGAGCATACTTTTATTTACAACAACTTCAGAAGTTCGATTCAAAAGAAGCTAACGCTATTTTCTTTAAAAAGAGCGTCAGCAGTTGTTACAGTCAGTCAAATAGCATCGAAAGAAATAAGTAAGTATGCTGACATCAAAGTAGATGTAATTGCCAACATTGTAAGGGGAGATAAATTCTCAATATCGCCTTATCCGACAGGTCCAATATCCATTGGCTTTATCGGAGGTATGTATTCGCCACATCATGTAAAAGGATTGGATAAGTTGTTAAGTGTTCTGGCTAAAATTGACGTGGATTTTGTTTTTAATATTGCTGGCGAAGGGAAAATGATGACCAAGTATAAAAAACAAGCGGAAGAACTTGGAATTTTAAAGCAATGTAATTTTTTTGGATTTGTCTCATATGAGGATGTTCCTCTATTTATGAATCAACTTCATTTTTTTGTTAACTCAAGCAGATTTGAAAGTTTTGGAATTGCCATTGTTGAAGCGATTGCATCTGGTTTGCCAGTGGTGAGTTTTGATAACGGTGGCCCCTCTGATTTTGTCAATTCAACCAACGGTATTTTGGTTGAAAATCAAAATTTTGATGAATTCTTTAAAGCTATGGTTTGGATGATTTCCAATTATCAATCTTTTGATCGCGAAAAAATTCGAACCGATGTGGTTGAGCGATTTTCCGTTCATTCATTTATGAATAAGATGAATGAAGTATATAATAATGTAAAAGCCGATAACGCCTATATCATTCCTTGAGATGCTAGTCTGGATAAAATGAAATTAGATGGATTTAAAGATTTCTTGGCATTAAGACTTTTCCAAACAAATAGGGGCCCCTTGTTTAGATTTGTAAAGCCCAATTCGTTAGAGATGGACAAGTTGTTTTTACAAATCAAGTTATGATCAAATCGCCAGGTTCTAATTAATTTGAGATTGCCTTTCTCTTGTGTTTTTAATTCGTTTATCGCCTTTTTCAGAATTGATCTTTTTTCCTTTTCATTAAGAGAACTTGAATACAGATCTTGGATTAAATACCAAACGCCATTTTTATGATGGTTAAATATAATATTGGATATTGTTTTAGGGCCATTTAAAAAAGAGATGCATGCGATCTTGTTGTGATAAGGATTATCAGTAAGACGCCATTTTAAATATTCTGTATTTTGTTTTATAATAAATAAATCTGTTGAGCTTGAAATGACATCCTGAATCAGGAGTGAATTGTCGGGTATATTTTTCTTATCTAAGACCACACATTGATGCTCTCTAACGTTAAAACTTGTAGTACTTAAAATATATTTTATACTATAAAATTTTGAAAATAGACAGAGTGTGATGGTTTTAATTCGTGTCCATAATGTTTTTTTAGGATTGTATTCCAGGAGATATTTTATGGAGGAAAGAATATTGAAGACAAGCAAGGATTGTTGAGTATGAAAAGGAATATCAAAACCGAGCTTTATGAATGGTTTGCGCGCATTTGTAAAACCCCAGATATATTCTATTCCTTTTTCCTTACATTCTGAAAATAAGAGCTGATACATATTTTCAAATATATTTAGACCCCTAAAGTTAGGATGGACTAAGGTGTCTTCGGATTTTGCTGTTAGAACGATTTCCTTTCGATTGTTAATGATTTCAATTGGAATGGCGCATTGTGTTCCGATAATTTTTCCGGTACTTTTTTCTTTTGCTATAACATATATTGCTTGCAATGCAGGCGACTTTTGAAATTCCCAAACAAAACTTTCTCTGTTTCGATTTGATTTGTAAATCGAATTATAAAATTCAATCACCAATTCGATTTCAGACTCTTTTAATAACCCAATTTCAATGTCAGATTTATCCATAGTCTATTTCTTATTTGAAAATTGCAGAATTTTAACATGCAATTCATTTCCTAAAATATTTTCAGGGTTTAATTTATTTATGGTTTTGAGTAAATCCACATAAAAGCTTGTTATGCCTGGGTAAGTAACTTCGTCAAAAAAACTATTGTGCCATAGCAAATTAAAAACTCCGCCAAATCTAGATATTTCCTTCATTAGCTCAACACATTTTTCCTTGGCGTGCTCGATTGTATAGCTTTGGTATGCAAATAGGGTAACATCCATTACATTAAGCGGAAATTCCCATAGATCAATGATCTGGTTCTTATCAAAGTCGAATAGTTTGAAAGGCAGACAGTAGGAATTTCTAAACCCCTCATGGGCTGCAAATCCCAGTGTAGTATCATACTGAAGACCACATGATAGTTCTATTTTTGCAGTTGTTGGATGTTTCCATAGTAGTCTATGCTGTCGGTTGCCTGTAATTAAAGCGTTGCTTGCTTGTGTTAATTTTGTAAGACTTGCAAGGAGGATGTCTCGGTTATCCTTTGATTTAACGGTACCGTGCAATCCTATCTCGCAATTCTCTTCTTTAAGAAATTTAAAAAGTTTGATTAGTCTTGGTTCGTTAAAAGAATAGTAGGCATCGCTGTTTCGAATTCCTTGATCAAGGAAATAGAATACACTTCTAAAGTTGTTTTTTCTTTCTTCGTTTCTTAAAAAATCAAAATTCCAATATGGGTTATCATTTTTTCGTAAATGAAAACGACTTAATACAGCTTTTGTAAACAACTTAGTGTTTTGGAAAGTGGATAAACGATGTTTCTTTATTCTGAATATTTCCTTCGCTTTATAGATAATGTAAGGAATGTCATACAGGTCTACTTTATCGATATCATGAGTGAGGAGGAATCCAAAATTCTCAAACAATCTTTTGCGGGTTATTACAATTGATTTAGTTCGCAGATAGAATTCAATTGCATTAGCTATAAAATCAAAATGGTAATTTACAATTGGTCGTTGAGCGAAATTTAGTTTGTGTTGAACGGAGTCTGTAAACGCGAAACGTTTTAATTTATCGGATGAGTTGGGATTTGAGTATTCCTGATAACCGGACAATAGATAAAAACACGTCTTTATTAGGTCATGACAAAAAACCAGATTATCACATTCGTCAACATAAAAAAGCTCTTGTCTTTGTAAGACTGGAAATAAAATAGGTATCCCATCAACGGATATTACTTTATTTATTTCTAAAGGATTTTCTGACAAATGAAATATAATATGCCTGGAAAAAGATTTTTGATCATTCGAATTTTTAACAAAAACAAAAAGTGCTTTCAGCTCTTCATTTAATTCAATTTCATTGTTTAAATGAAATAGTACATAATCAATCTTAGTGTCATCTAAATATCCTTCCACAGATTTATTTGGATTTGAATTATTTGTAATAATACAAATATTGAAAAGAAAGGATAAAACAATTTTAGCCATACTCGTAGTTTCATTCAGATATCTTTACAACGGTGTGGTATTTGAGTAGGGTTAAATTAGAATATTCAAATGAACTCCGTTTGACTCAAATTGAATTATCTTTGAGCATTCAATTTTATCAGAATAATTACAATGGGTATGTGGATTTTTAGATTAATCGTTTATATCTTTTCTTTTCTTTTTTATTCGCATTCTCTCTATTCTCAAAATGATGACATTGGTTCAGGGCGAGCAATTGAGTTTGATGGTACGGCTGACTATATCGATTTTGGAGATCGATATCGGGATTTAGTTTTTCCATTCACTATTTCGGCCTGGGTTTACCTTGATCCTTCTAACACAGCACCTGCACCAATCTTTACGAATAGAAATTGCAATCCTATTTATCAAGGATTCAGGCTCATTATCAATTCAGGTGTTATTTCAATAGAGTATGGTGATGGACTAGGAGGTAATAGTCCTGTGTTCAGGCGAGGTAAATTGGCAAATGTCGCTGGTTTATTGGGAAGATGGAATCATGTTACAGCAGTAGTGAGAGATGTATTTGATATGGATTTATTTCTTAATGGAGTAAACGTTGGAGGGAAATCTTCGGGTGATTCTAATAATACAATGGTGTCTAGTGTACCTGGCGTAGCTGGTTTTACCAGTTCAGCCTACTTTATATCCAACAATGTAATATATCGATATAAAGGAGTAATTGATGAAATACGATTTTGGAAAAGGGCGTTGAGTCAAGATGAAATACGACAAACAATGTGTGTCAGCCTTAAAGGCAATGAGCCTGGCTTAATTGGTTACTGGGATTTTAATGAAACCAGTGGTAATACAGTTTTTGATAAGTCTGTGAACAAGTTTGATGGTCAGTTTATCGGAAATCCAAAGCGAGTTTTCTCAGGTGCTCCAATTGGCGATGTTAGCACATTTCAATATTCAACGGCTTGGTCAGGTAAAAAGATATCTCTCGTGGATGGAGATCATAAAATTGATGTAATGAAGATTAATGGAAGCGTGGAGGGGGTTCAAATCTATGAAGTCAAAAATGCACCAAGCCAATCAACAAGTTTAGATTTAAATAGTACTAATAAACCTTACTTTGGAGTTTTTCTGGTGAGCCAAAATTCAGAAGGTACTTTTGATGCTGAGTATAGTTTTCATGGTTTTGAATCCTGTGTGTTATTTCAGCGAGACGATAACAGTAAACCTTCATGGAGCAAGGGAGATAATCCGACAATCGGGAAACTTCAACGATCCGAGTTTTTAAAATCAAATGGTGACAATGCTGTCAGCTTTGATTTAGGCTCTGATAAATCTTTGTGTGATCAACCATCATATCAAATTTCAACGGGAATTACCGATACTGACTTTTCATTTCAGTGGAGTACTGGTGAAAACACTTCTTCTATTGTAGTGAATCAACCAGGCTTATATTCTGTTAAAGTATTTGGTTTTTGCGAAGTTGTTACAGATAGCATTACAATCAGTCAAACAAAGAAACCTGAAATAGGATTAGTTCCAAATGTGATTACCCCTAATGGTGATCCTAAAAATGAATATTTTACTATTGATGAAAGCATTGTGGGATTAGGTTCGCTCACGGTTATCAATCGTTGGGGAGAAGAAGTTTACTACTCGCCGGTCTACGACAATAAATGGAACGGTGGAGATCTTCCCGCAGGTATTTATTACATCCTTTTAGAAGGAGCTTGTATTGAAAAAACAAAATCCCCAATATCGATTATAAGATAGAAATATTTTGATCATCCAACGGTCTTTTTAATCATGCTTTGAATTGTCTCCTTATTTTTTTCAGCGTTAAATTCTCTTGCAGCTTTGCCAGAATTAATTTTAAAAACTTCGATTTCATTTTTAGTAAGAGCATTTAGTTTGACTGCTAAAGATTCTGCAGTAAAATCATTACTCACAATCCCATTTTTATATGTATTCACGATTTCCGCCATTTCTGGAGTTGGTCCTATAGCAATGCCCAAACGAGCCTGTATAAAATCAAAAAGTTTATTTGGTAAAGTATTCTCGTAATTAAAATTAATAGGAGGAAGTAAAAACACACCGATATCATAATCATTGATTTTTTCCACTATTTCCGCACTGGAAACCGCTGGCAAAATTTTTATGCGACTATCGTGCGCAGATTTCGCTTTTAATTCATCTATATAATTTCGAGTGCTTTTCGATGCAAATCCAGGTGTGAGTAAAATCATATCTAATGTGAAGCGTTCATCCAATAGTTTCATCAAATTAATCATGAGCTCTAATTTTCTTGAGGGAGTTGCAATGCCATGATGAACCAACCGTATTTTATCCTCTTGTACTATCGTTGGAACAATTTCGAAGTAGTGGTTTGCATTGGTTACCAAAATGGGTTTTAAACCAAAGTGTTTTTCATATTCTTTTGCAAGACCTTTTCCAACGGTCATCATTCCACTCAATAAGGGAATGTACTTTTTACACAAGTAGGTATTAAATCTTTTGAAGAAAATGCGCCACATGAGTTTGTCTTCGAAATGACGTGGGGCATATTCATGTGCGTCAAAAACAACCTTAGGTTGAGGAGATAATGAAAAGGCTAGCGGTAGTGTTTCGACATCATTGGCAATAATCAGATCGAAATTTCTACTGCTTAATTGTTCAACAATAAATTGATAATGATGTAAAATGCGATAAGCAATTGGATAGATCCTTAAAATCAGAAATACAGAAGTGAAAATTTTCCGAAGCAGAGTTAATCGTGTTGGAGTGATTTTAATTACTTCATAATCAGTAGTGACATCATAATCAAAACAAACTACCGTCACGGCATATTGATCTTTTAGAGCAAGCAATTGCCTTTTCACACGTGAATCCTGTTTGAGATTACTTAAAACTAAAACCAGAATCTTTTTTTTCATATTAATGGTTTCTTCTTCAAACGACTTGGATTATCTGTCACAAAAGCCTCCCACGATTTCCCTTTCGATTTTGTTTCACTTTTTTGAAAATGATGACAAAGCGCCACGGCCAAGGCATCTGTCGCATCAAGCAGTTTGGGTAGTTCTTTGATGCTGAACATCATCATCAGCATTTTGGCTACTTGTTCTTTCGAGGCGTTTCCATTTCCGGTAACGGCTTGCTTTATTTTTTTTGGAGCGTATTCTACGATAGGTATATCGCGTGAAAGCGCTGCAGCCATGGCCACACCTTGTGCGCGCCCCAACTTCAACATCGATTGAACATTCTTTCCAAAGAACGGTGCTTCTAACGCAACCATATCCGGATGGAACTCATCGATGAGGCTGATGATGCGTTCGAATATCTTTTTCAACTTCAACTCGTGCCCTTCGTATTTGCTGAGGTGAATTACGCCAAACTGCAATAAATCAATCTTTGGTTTTTTGATGAGGATCAGTCCGTAACCCATTACATTCGTTCCGGGGTCTAGGCCGAGGATGATTTTTTCTTTTAGAATTTTTCCCACGGCCTCAAGATAGGTAGCGTTTATAAATTTCTGAAATTACAGCGTGATAAGTCTAGTCGTTAGTTTGATTTTTGCTTCTTATATATCGCTGGTCGTGATGCTTATTGTTGGTTGGCAACTGGCTATTCGAAAGCGGAAAGGTGCTGAGTTACAAGATCAACCGTTAGTTTCCATCATCATCCCCACTCGCAATGAGGAAAATAATATCACTTTATTACTGAGTGACATCTCATCTCAATCCTATCATCATCTCGAAATAATCGTAGTAGATGACCATTCTAATGACTCAACTGTAGATAGTGTAAGAAAAGAAATGAATCGTGATAAGCGTATTAGATTCTTAACGAGCACAGGTGACGGCAAGAAGCAAGCACTTACAACCGCTATAAAATCCGCTACGGGCTCCATCATAATCACAACGGATGCAGATTGTCGTGTGAACAAAAACTGGGTAGAATCAATCTTACCGTATTTATCTGATAGTGAGACAAAGATGGTTTTTGGAGGAGTAAAGTTATCAGTTCATTCTTTTTTTGATAATGTCCAGGCATTGGAGTTTGCGAGCTTGATTGGGTCAGGTGCTGCCACATCAGCTTTAAATTTCCCAACCATGTGCAATGGTGCAAACCTTGCGTTTCGCAAAGATGTATTTGATGAAGTGGATGGGTATTCCGGAAACATGGATGTGCCTTCCGGAGATGACGA
Organism: Chryseolinea sp.; assembly: GCA_046595655.1. Classification (GTDB taxonomy): domain Bacteria; phylum Bacteroidota; class Bacteroidia; order Cytophagales; family Cyclobacteriaceae; genus Chryseolinea. The sequence goes on from JBKJOF010000126.1 coordinate 33,800, forward strand.
GTTTTTGATGCGTAAAATCAAAGCAAAGTATCCGAAAGGAATTATGTTTGCCGGAACCGCAGAGGCGGTCGTCAGCACTTCATCATGTGGTAGTTTGACTGAATTTATTCAGCAACGTATTCGATGGGCTGGCAAGTGGAAGCATAATCGATCATGGACTTCCATAATGCTGGCATTTTTTATCTTCTTATTTCAAACATCAACTATTGCATTGCCAATACTTATGCTTTTCCATCAGATCGATCTAGAGCTTGGCGCTGTTATGTTGATTGCCAAAATACTAGTCGAATATATTTTCTTAAAAGAGGTGAGTTCCTTCCTCGGGATTCCCTGGCGATTGTCTGTCTTTGCAATACTGCTGGTACTTTATCCGTTTTACGTGGTGGCAATCGGGTTGCTGTCAAATTTTTTACCCTTTTCATGGAAGGGAAGGAAGCTCAAATCGTTCACTGTCAAGGATAAGTATTAAGTGTAAAGTCTCTTCCGTGAGCACTATGTACAACAGACTTTTCAGATTAACTTTACCGATACTATGGTTGATCAATCCCTCAAAGCAAAATTTGAAATTAAAGAGCTTGAGCTAAATGCGCTGCTCGAAATTACACAGGCCATTAACAGTAACCTTTCAGAAGAATCGCTTTATAAGATTTATAATTTTACGTTACGTTCGAACCTCAACATTAAGAAGCTCGCACTTTTTGTGTTGGATGCGGAATGGAGTTGCAAAGTTCATTTTGGAACTACCAATCATTACGGCCGCATAAAACTTCTACCGGAGTTTAAAACCATTCAGGATATTAAACACTTGCGTGATTATGAAGCCTGTGAATTTTCGGAGTTCGATATCATAATTCCTGTTACGCACAAAGAAGATACACTTGCATTAGTTTTTGTTGGCGGCTTGGATAAGTATGACAACAGTTATGCAAACGAAGACGGTATAAAGTTTATTCAGGCGTTGAGCAACATTATAATAGTTGCCATCGAGAACAAAAAGATGGCGCGCAAGCAATTGGAACAAGAGTCGTTTCGGAAAGAGCTTGAAATTGCCAGCGATGTTCAGCAGTTTCTTTTTCCAGATACCTTGCCTAACACTGACCTTCTGAAAATTGAAGCCAGTTATTTACCACACGATCTCGTGGGCGGTGATTATTACGATTACATACCCATCAATAAAAATCAATTTTTGATTTGTGTTGCCGATGTTAGTGGAAAAGGAATTCCGGCTGCGTTGATGATGTCGAACTTTCAGGCCTCGTTAAGAACACTGTTACGGCAAACACCGAACCTTACCGAAATTATTGAAGCGTTGAACTTCCAGGTATTGGAAAATACGAAAGGGGAGAAGTTCATAACTTTCTTTGCTGCGATTTATGATATCCGATTGAAGACAATGGTCTATGTAAACTCCGGTCATAATCCTCCGATATTAATCGATAAGAAAAATGGTCTCCGATTATTGGAAGAAGGCTCCACGGTTTTAGGGGCGATGCATCCTCTACCTTTTTTGAATGAAGGCTTTGTTACCGGACTTGATGATTTTCTTTTATTCTGCTATACGGATGGGTTGACCGAAACCGTTAACGAAGCCGATGATGAATTTGGAATTGAACGTGTTCTTGAATATTTCAATCAACCTGAAACATTCAATAAGAACCTAAGTATAATCCATCAGGATTTGATTGTTGCGCTCGATAATTTCAAAGGGAAGAAGGGATACTTCGATGACATTACAATTTTGTCGTGCCGGGTGGTTTAAGAAGAATTTAGAATTGTTGAATGTTGTAGGTTGATCGCTGTCGGCTTGAACGCTATAATTTATTTAAGAACTCGAAACTTTAAACTTCAAACTTTGAACAAGTTAACAACCTTGAACTTTAAACCTCGAACCTTGAACCTCGCTTGATCCATGTTTTCCGTTCCGCATCGCACGCCATTTTTTCTTCCCCTACTTTATCCAAGTCTTACGTGGCGAATTAAAAACGATAGGAAAGAACTTTACCTTACTTTCGATGATGGGCCTGTTCCTGGGCCAACTGAATTTGTGTTAGATACATTTGCATCGCGAAACATAAAAGCAACTTTCTTTTGCATTGGCGATAACATTAGAAAACATCCTGATGTATTTAAGAAAATCGTAGAGCAAGGTAATGCCATAGGCAATCATACCTTCAATCACTTAAGTGGATGGAAAACAAATGCACAACTCTATTTAGAGAACATTAAAAAGTGTGATGAACTCATATACGAGCACACTCTCCGAACAACTAATAACCAACAACCAACAACCCTATTCCGTCCCCCATACGGACGCATAACGAAGAAGCAAATTCAATCGCTATCCGATTATAAAATCATTATGTGGGATGTTCTCTCTGTGGATTATAATAAAAGTCTGTCACCAAAAAACTGTCTTCTTAATACCATTCAGGCAACACGTCCGGGTTCCATTATTGTATTTCATGATAGTTACAAAGCCGAAAAAAATTTAGCGTTTACTTTGCCAAGGTTCATCGATCATTTTTTAGAACAAGGCTTTACCTTTCACACACTGTAATGAAAAAGGTATTGATCACTCCGCTCGATTGGGGACTCGGTCATGCCACGCGATCCATCCCGATTATTCGGGAATTAATTTCTAGAGAATGCTCTGTTTCGATTGGAGCAAGTGGCAACTCGCTTGCATTGCTCAAAAAGGAATTTCCTCTACTCCAATTTTTTGAATTACCTGGCTACAATCCAGTCTACCCATCTTCTGGTTCGATGGTTTGGAAAATGGCTTCCCAACTTTCGAAATTCAGAAAAGTAATTCGGAAAGAACATGAATATGTTGAGCACATCATTCAGGAAAATAAAATTGACCTTATTATTTCAGATAATCGATACGGATGTTGGTCGAAAAAAATTCCAAGTGTTTTTATTTCTCACCAAATGAATATCCTGATGCCAAAACGTTTTGGTTGGCTGGCAGGTGTTGTGCAATATTTAAACTTCCGAATGATCAATCGTTTTACGTATTGCTGCATTCCAGATTACCCGAACGGACATTGTTTAGCTGGAGAACTTATTTCATTTGCTGATCATAATATTCAATCAAAACTATTATACATCGGGTCGCTGTCGCGATTTAAATTATCAACTCCACGAGAAAAGAAATTTGATGTGCTCTGCATTTTTTCCGGCCCGGAGCCGCAGCGAAGTATCTTCGAAAAAATTGTAACGGATCAACTTCCTGCATCGGGTTTGAAGTATTTTATTGTTCGCGGAATTTTTTCTTCTGTTAATGAAGACTACTCCTCGGTCTGTGTCCCCACAGACCGAAATAAAAAGTGGTCTGTGACGACACAGCCTATAGACAGGCCTGCTGTTGAAGATAAACATGCCGTTAATTTTCTGACAACTGAAAAACTTCAGGAAGTAATAGAGCAATCTAACTCCTCGATCTGTGTCCCCACAGACCGAAATAAAACGTGGTCTGTGAGGACACAGACTACGGACGGGACTTCTATTGAAGATACACATGCCGTTAATTTTCTTACAACCGAAAAACTTCAGGAAGTAATAGAGCAATCAGAAGTAATTATTGCGCGAAGTGGATTTAGTACAGTGATGGACTTAGCAGCATTGGGAAAGAAAGCCATTTTCATTCCCACCCCAGGGCAAACCGAGCAAGAATATTTAGCTGATACATTAATGAAGAAGAAGATTGCCTTTTCAATGCATCAGGATAAACTGAATGTATTGACAGCAATCAACGAATCAAAAAACTACATGGGGTTCACAACTCACCAAAATGAAGACGATTTGTTAAAAAAAGCGTTGGATAATATTTTGAGCAGCTAACAAATTCGTATCTCGGTTATCTCGCGCAAGCGTCCGCTTGTGTGCCAACTTCATCAAGCGTCCGCTTGATTTATAAAATCTAATTTTAAACATTCCTACTCCTCGGTCTGTGTCCTCACAGCCCGAAATAAAAAGTGGTCTGTGAGGACACAGACCAAGGATGGGTAATCCTGCTGCATCAGAGGACGCTGAAAATAGTAAACACACAAGCGGACGCTTGCGCGAGGCGGTTAGCGCAATGCTTGCACCAGCTAATCAAACCACCGGAAATTTCCAAGGTGCTCTATATTCTGGTTTCAGAAATTCATTCGCTTTAGAATCGTTCAGAAATAATTTATTGGTGTCGTCCCACACTAATTTATTTCCTGTGCGATAGGAGATGTTTCCCATGTGTGCCAGCACAGCAGCGTTTCTTCCAAACTCTACATCGCATATCGCACGACTTCGGCTCTTCATACATTCAACAAAATTCTTTACATGTTTTTCGTGATCGTGCGTATCAGCCTCTTGTAACGAAATACCTTCCATCAGTGGCTTGCCATCTTTCTCTTCTGGTATCACCTCCCATCCTTCACGGTTTACCACTAATGTTCCGTTGTTACCAATAAAGGCTACGCCATAATTTCTTCCATATAATCCTTTTGTGATTCCGCCAACATGATCCCACTCCAACATAAAGTTTCCAAAATCATAAACAGTTGATTGCGTATCAGCAGTTTCAATCGCATTGTTAGGATAAGCATAAATTCCACCCGTAGATGAAACTGATTTTGGTGCATGAACATCCATTGCTAGTAACGCGATGTCCAGTAAATGCACACCCCAGTCGGTCATCAAGCCACCACCTTGCTCCCAAAAGAAACGCCAGCTTCCGTGAAAACGATTTTGATTGAATTCTCTTTTTGGTGCAGGACCTAGCCACATGTCATAATCAACACCGGCTGGTACGGGGGAGTTGGGAACTTTCGGCCGGGCAGAGCCATATTCAAAGTATGCCCATGTTTTTACTTTTCTTATCGTGCCGAGTTTTCCTGATTTTACCAATGCCACTACATCCTGCCAATGTTGCCCACTCCGTTGCTGTTGTCCTACTTGTACAATGCGATTGTATTTTCGGGCTGCTTTCAGCATTACTTCACATTCCGCAATTGAATTGGCCAACGGCTTTTCTACGTATACATCTTTCCCTACTTCGCACGCCTGCACCATCGGAAGACAATGCCAATGATCTGGGGTTCCAATAATGACAGCGTCAATACTTTTGTCGTCCAATACTTTACGGTAGTCTTTGTAGAGTGCAGGTTTCTTTCCTCTGATCTTCTCAACTTCCGCAGCGCGTTCATTTAAAATAGTATCATCGATGTCGCACAAGGCAGCGCAATTAATTTCGGGCAATTTTAAATGATCTTTGAGGTTGTGCATCCCCATACCTTTGCAACCGATAAGAGTAACATTGAACTTATCATTTGGTGAAATGCCTGCCTTTGCAATATTGAAGAGCATTGGAGAAAGTGCCGCACCTGCTACGAGCGAGGTTGAATCTTTTAAGAATTTACGTCTGGAGTTGGTCATGGTTATTATGGTTTGATGTATTTGAAAAATCAAGAGGTTTAGAAAGTTAATTAATTCAGACTTTTCATCTATACTCCATTGCATTTTCTTTTTCTCCTGTACTTCATGATATTTGAAGGTTGGAACAGACGCCCATGAATTTTTACATCGATACACACGCCCACATTTATCACGAAGATTTTGTAAACGATCGGCTTGATATGCTGCATCGCTGCGAAGAACAGCAGGTTGCGAGAATATTTATGCCCAACGTTGATCACGCATCCATCGATGGGATGATGGAGCTGGAAAGTCGGTTTCCAAATCAGTGCACTTCCATGATGGGTCTTCATCCGTGTTCTGTAAAGAAAGATTTCGAGCGTGAACTTTACATTGTGGAGAACTGGCTTTCAAAAAGGAAATTCTCGGCAGTAGGAGAGATCGGAACGGATTTGCATTGGGATAAAACATTTTGGGATCAACAACAAGAAGCGTTTCTTATTCAAGTGAAATGGGCGAAGCAATACGACTTACCTATTGTAATACATTGTCGCGAGAGTATTGATGAAACCATTGCCCTTGTTGAAAATCAGCAAGACGGAAAGCTAACGGGTAGCTTTCACTGCTTTTCCGGAAACGCAGAGCAAGCCGAACGAATTACTAAGCTTGGTTTTTACTTAGGTGTTGGTGGCGTAGCAACCTTTAAGAATGGCGGACTCGATAAGATATTGCCAGAAATAGATCTCGCACATCTTGTATTAGAAACCGATAGTCCTTACCTCGCACCCGTGCCACATCGTGGGAAGCGCAATGAGCCTGCTTACATTCCGTTGGTGGCGAATCGTATTGCTGAAATAAAAAAGTGTTCGATAGAAAGCGTACGGACTAGCACGACTCAAAACGCTTTGAAACTTTTCAAACCAGTTGCATGATGAATTTGAAAACCATTCGCATCAATACCGCCTTGCCGGGAAAATCGCGCTCGAACATTCTCATTATTTATACAGGAGGTACCTTCGGCATGACTTACGATCGGGAAGGTGTTTTGATTCCATTCGACTTTGCTTCCATTCTCGATCAGCTTCCAGCTTTAAAGAATCTCGCTTTAGAGATGACCGTAGTTTCATTTGATAATCCCATCGACTCATCGAATATCAAATTAGAACACTGGCAATTGATAGGTCAGATTATCTACGAGCATTACGATGCGAATGATGGATTTGTGGTGCTGCACGGAACCGATACCATGGCATTCACGGCTTCCGCTTTGAGCTTTATGTTGGAAGGATTGACAAAGCCTGTAGTATTTACCGGAGCTCAATTACCTATAAGCGAGCCGCGATCAGATGCGCGCGAAAATTTAATTACTTCTCTCGATATCGCTTCTGCAAAAAAAGATGGACGAGCACTCGTGCCGGAAGTATGTATTTACTTTGATTATGAATTGCTTCGTGGAAACCGTTCGAAGAAAGTTGAGAGCATGCAGTTCGATGCATTTGATTCAGGTAACTATCCGCCATTAGCAAAAGCGGGTGTTAAGATCGATTATAATTTTTCGGTAATTAGACCAGTAAGTAAATCAGATAAACTTGGTTTGCGCTCGAAGTTCGATAACAACATTTCTATTTTGAAACTCTTCCCGGGCATAACCCGAACGACAGTGAATGCAATTTTGAGTTCGCCTCATTTAAAAGCTGTCGTGTTGGAAACGTACGGATCAGGCAATGCGCCTACATTAGAGTGGCTGATCGAAGAATTACATATCGCGATTCAACGCGGCACCATTATCGTGAATATTTCTCAATGTCCTGGTGGACGTGTTTTGCAAGGGCGATATGAAACAAGCAAGCGATTAAAACAGATTGGAGTGATAAGCGGAGCCGATATGACAACCGAGGCAGCAGTAACCAAGCTCATGCTTTTGTTGGGCGAGGTAGGTATAGAGCGAACAAAAGAAATGATGGGGTTATCGTTGGCTGGAGAATTATCGAATTAGACGGGCGAGTTTAAAGTTTCGAGTCTCTAGTTTAAAGTTTCGAGTCTCGAGTTTAAAGTTTCGAGTCTTAAGTTATGAGTTTAAAGTTCCGCTTAAACTTTAAACTCATAACTCGAAACATTTGCTAACCCAACTATTTATCGATTTCTTTGTGCCCCATTTTGACAAGAATGGAAAAGGAGAGGTGTCAGAGTGGCCGAACGAGCACGCCTGGAAAGTGTGTATACTCGAAAGGGTATCGCGGGTTCGAATCCCGCCCTCTCCGCCAGTAGAATAAAAAAGCATTACACAATCTGTGTAATGCTTTTTTTTGCCACACTAACTAAGATGTTATTTGTTTATTGATAGAGTTAAGAATTACGCTATAGCTTTCATCAGGCATATTCGTCTGGATCAATCAGAGTTAATTTGGATATTTGTTTCCCATCAAATTCAATTTTCATTTTTTCATTTGCGAATGTCAATCCGTCTTTATTGAATTCTAATTGATATGGAGTATCAGGTTGCAATACATTAGAATTTATTTCACTTAGTTGGTCTTCTGTAAGTTGAGTTGCTTTATTTGTTAGATACGATTGCCATACATCAGCAAATAACGTATTCAAAAAGTTTCGTTGTTCCTTAGAGCTGCGCCTTGTCTCCATAGTTGAATATTTAATGAGTTTTAATAGTCGCTGCAAAATAAGAATCTCATACCAACATTAGCAGCTAACATAGTCCTTTAACAGACCAACGGATTCGGGTACTGGATAACACGAATATAATTATTTTGAATTAAAAATGTTGTTTTCACTTTCAAAAGTAAGTGTGCTAAACAATATGTTAGGCTTAGTTATCATTAAGGAATTAATTAATGGATAATTTTCCACAAAGCGGTTTACGTGTCTGTGCTTCGGAGTTCTAGTATATCCAAAGATTAACCCAGTAAATTTCCCTTATTAAAAATCCCGATCACCTGATTCTTGTAACTGCGTCCTATAGGAATCATTTGACCGCGCATCGTTACACCATCGTTGTCATACGAGTCGATCTTATCAAGGGCAACAATAAACGATTTGTGTATTCTGACAAATTTATCTTCTGGAAGTTTTTCTTGCATGTACCCAATGCGCTGGTACGTTACGATTTGTTTATCGTTCAGTTTCACTTTTACATAATCCTTGATGCTCTCAATGTATATGATGTCGCGTATAAATATCTTCATCATTTTTTTATCTTCTTTAAGATAGATAAACGCATCTTCTTGTGGAGATGAGCTATTCACTGGCAATGCTGGTTGCTGAATGAACGATACTTTCGCAACCGCCTGAAGAAATCGTTCAAATGAAACGGGTTTTAAAAGATAATCTACTACATCCAAATCGAAACTTTCAAGTGCATATTCCCGGTGGCAGAAGTGATGATTACCTTAGGTTTATTTTTTAACGTTTTCAGAAGATCGATGCCTGTTAATCGAGGCATATGGATATCGAGGAAAAGAATATCTATTGTTTTTTCTTGAAGGATAGTAAATGCCTCCATTGGGCTGGTGCATTTTATTATCGTAAATCCTCCCAGTTGGAACAAGTAAGATTCTATGATCTCAAGGGCAAGAAATTCATCGTCAACAAGAAGACATTTTTTCATAACACTACGTTGTTCGTTACATTTAAATCGAGTTTAAGAACTACCATATACCGATCCGATTCGTCCATTATCTTCATCTCGTATTTTTCTTTATAGATAAGATCCAATCGCCTTCTTACATTTTTAAGTCCTATACCTTCTCGACCGTCATTTTTTTATCTGTAGAAATTGCTGACTTACTATTCTCAATTTTCAAAACAAAAAAATGCTCTTTAATAGTAAGGTCGATGTCAACCCAACCTTTATTCATTCCTTTTTCAGGTCCATGTTTAAAACAATTTTCAATAAGAGGAACGAGCAGGAGTGGAGTGATATATACTTTTTCGATAGTGCCTTTTATGTTAAATATTACTTCCAAACTTTCTCCATACCGTAACTGTTCCAGTGCAAGGTAATTCCGAATGCTTAGTAACTCTTTCTCAAGTGGCACAAAAGGTATTGAACTTTCATAGAGCATATAGTTTAACAGTTCCGAAAGCTTTAAAACTACGGTTGGGGTTTCCTTCGCGTTTTTTAAGGTAAGTGCATACAAATTATTGAGCGTGTTAAATAAAAAATGTGGGTGGACCTGTGATCGTAAAAAATTTAATTCAGCAGCCAGTTTCTCTTTCTCAAGCGTTTGAGATGTCTGCTGGAACTTGAAAGCCCTCCGTACAACGACATACGCAGAAAGAAGACCGGTTGACGGCAGACTATTCCATATTGGCATGAGTATGAAGGGCAGGGCGAGCAATGGTTTCGCTGCTAATACTTCTGGACCATATTTAGGAAAAACATAAAAAACGTGAACGATATTATTATAAACCCCACCCAAGATGAGGCATACCATGGTGGTAATAGTAAAGAGCGTATACCTTTTGGTGTATAAAAAACGGGGTATTAGTACATAGGCAATTACATAACCAACAGCTATTCTTTGCGGCAGCACATAAAAAAAATGGATATTAAAATTTTTCTCATAAGCATGTTCCATCCCTCCCCAGGTAACGACATCGTAAAACAGGATGAAGCACCAGAATAAAATATGAAAGAGTATTTCTTTAGGCAAGCTATTTTTCTCTTCCATATCATTTATTCCTTAAATATAATCAGCGCTTTTTTACCAATACAGAATTTTGTGCACAGTTAGACCAACGTCACCTTTATCCTCCTGAACAGCACCATAGAACTCTTCTTCCCAGGATGATACAGTTTGAAACAGTTCAGCGTTCATGAATGGCTTTTGGGCTAAATTTTAATGAAGGAGTATCAATACAGTTTAGCATTGTGTAAAATCTATCAAGTATGAAAATTAGTAGCTCAGTAAATCTCTTTTTGTTACTTACCCTCTTCACAATAAAACTACAAGCGCAAGTATCGACTCCTCCTGTTGGCGGTAGCCAGAAGTCTTACGCAAGCCAGTGGATGGGCATAGTAGAAGTAAGTGTTGCTTATAGCGGTCCTGATGTAGTGTCGCCCTCCGGTAAAAATAGACGGGGCGAAATATGGGGGAAGAAAGTACCGTATGGATTGAGCCCTGAAAGATGGCTAGAGAATGACGGAGAAACGATAACACCAAAACCCTGGCGAGCGGGTGCAAATGAAAATACTGTTCTGACTGTTTCACATGATGTGATGATAGAAGGAAAGAGACTTCCAGCTGGTGCGTATGGATTGTTCTTTATCCCCGGAGAAAAAGAATGGGAACTCATTCTTTCAAAAGATTCAAAAAGCTGGGGCCACTATTTTTATACTGATTCGAATGATGCGCTACGCGTAAAAGTAATTCCTGAAAAATCGGAATATCATGAGTGGCTAACGTACGAGTTCAGTGAGAAAAGATTAGACAGTTCGACACTCATTCTTTTGTGGGAAGATTTAAAAATTCCGGTGCACATTAGCGTAGCAGATATTCATCAGATTTATATAGAAAGAATTAAAGAGGAACTGGCTAGTAGAAAAATTTTCTACTGGTATAACTGGCATGAAGCCGCCAAGTATTGCTTAGATAATAACGTTGAACTTGAGCTCGGACTGCAGTGGAGTGAAAAAGCAATAAATCAACCCTGGATTGGTAATGCAAATTTTGCTACCATAAAAACAAAAGCTGATATACTTCTTGCATTGAATAGAAAACAAGAGGCTGATTCACTTATGCAATTTGCTGTTCGATATACGGGTGGTGTCTTTGACTTGCATAATTATGGAAGGGAGTTGTTGCAAAAGAAGAAGTTGGAGGAAGCATTTAACGTTCTGAAATACAATGCTACAATACATCCCAATTATTGGGTCACCGATTTGGGTCTGGCAAGGGCTTATGGTGCAAAAGGAGATTTTAAGGCAGCATTAAAATATGCAAATCACGCCAGAATAATTATTCCAAAACAGGAATTGGGGCTTAGGCGTTATTCTCTTGACATCTTAGTTGAACAATTGGAGAAAAAGCAAATACCCGATGTATATTCTTTCGGTAATTTAAGACAGGAATACTGACTGGAGAATGTATTTAAGCGGAGGTTTTAGTTTAGAATTTGATGAGCTAAGGGAATGTTTCTGCTTGGTAGGAGCTGGATGAATAATCCCGCCACTTTTTAAAAAACCCTTGACCATGGCAGGGCTTTTATTTTTTGAATATGTTTTGGAAAGATGTCCAAATAATAATTGAAAGATTCAGTTCACACAAACCTTTGGCAACCAACTCAACACAAATCCCACTTTCGACTACAACAACAGTAGATTTGGCTACATCTGTTTCTTTATTGCTTCTGACCTTTGTAACAACAAAAAAACAGAAGCATGAAAATTATAGTAACAGGTTCGTTAGGGAATATTAGCAAGCCTTTAACCAAGGAGCTAGTGCAGAAAGGACATTCAGTTGTCGTGATCAGCAGCCAGTCGGAAAAGCAAAAAGACATTGAAGCTTTGGGTGCGACTGCGGCCATTGGTTCGTTGGAAGATGCTGATTTTCTTACCACCACTTTTACAGGTGCCGATGCGGTGTATTGTATGGTGCCACCCAATAATTATTTCGATCACAGTCTTGATCTGTTGGCGTATTATCGCAGGCTGGGTAGTAACTATGCACACGCTATTCGATTGTCGGGTGTAAAGCGTGTTGTGAATCTCAGTACCATCGGTGCTCATTTAGAAAAAGGT
>JBKJOF010000178.1:0-2014 GCA_046595655.1 Chryseolinea sp.
TGGAACAACAATCTCGAGTTCTTTGGTAAATCAAAGAATGCTGATAAAATGAAAGAAGAGTTTCAGGAGAAATTAAAAGAAGCGGCTGATCATTTAAAGCAATTGAAAGATCAATTGAAATTACTGAGGACTGTTTAGAGATAGGTAGAATACATTTGAAAAGTTGAAGTTTCGCTCCCCACATTAAAACTTCTTGATCGTAAACTCCACTCTCCTATTTAACTGACGAGTCTCCTCATTATCATTGCTAGCAATTGGATTTGTACCGCCAAATCCTTTTCCAACTATCCGTTTTTTATCAATTCCCTTCGAGGTTAAATAACCCTTCACCTTGTCTACACGGGCTTGCGAGAGTTTTACATTTTGACCAGGTATACCGCGATTATCAGTATATCCTTCTAATTCAATTTTTACTTTCGGATTGGATTTTAAGAAAGAAACAATAAGATCAAGTTCAGGATAGGATTCAATAAGTAAAGTGGTTTTTCCCTGCTCGAAAAGAACATTTTTCATATTCACGGTAGTGCCAATGGCGACAGGCTGAAGAGAAAAATTTAATTCCAGTTCTTTCATTTCATAGGTATGGATATCCAGATGTTCTAATGCGCTTACATATCCGGTTGATTCAATCCTTAATGTGTAATCAGCTGTTGGAGGAATACTAATCTGGTATCCCTGCACCGTAGAGGTTACAGGTTGATTGGTCGTAGGCGATAAGAATGTGATGTTTGCAATCACGATCTCTCCTGTTTTTACATTCTTTACCTTACCGTACACTCTTACCAATTTATCTTTTGCCGGTTCTCGTACCATCTCTATTATTTTCACAACTGTGTCAGGTGTGTTCTTCACAGCGATTGTTGTCGTGTCTTTAGCAAAAGGCTCATCGGGGCTGTACATGTTCACATCACCATATCCATCGCTGTTTTTGGTGGTTGTGAAAATAGAGAAACCGAATTCTGGATAGGCATGATAAAAAAGTTCACGACCTTCTGTATTTACATTTGATCCTATGTTTACCGGAGCAGACCACTTCGTCCAACTCTCATCTAGGCGGGTAGAAAAATAAACATCGAAACTACCACTACCTTTTCTTCCGTTGCTGGAGAAGTAAAGTATTTTTTCATCCGAACTAAGCGAAGGACTTAGCTCCTGAAATTGAGTATTTAATGTAGAGCCTAAATTTTTCGGTTCTCCCCATTTCCCGTCAGTACCTTTCAGCGTTACATAAAGATCATCCACACCCTTAGTCCCATAGGTATCGGCTGAGTAAATAAAAACGTTTTGATTGCGCGAAAGAACTCCACTCAGCAAGGAAGATTTATTCTGAAAATAAGGAATTGAAATATTCTGAGGCGCTGCCCAGCCGTTTCCTGTATTTATGGAGACTGCAATACCTTGTCTTCTTCCCGAATTACCAGACGCATCATAGTGACTCAGCAAATACATTTCACTTCCGTCAGATGAAAAACCCGCTATACCATTAAAGGCTCGGTCGTTCAATTGATTGCCAGCATGAATCAATGAAGACCATTGATTGGTATCGGTTAATCGGGAAAACCAGATATCGCCCGGATCTCTTTTGCCTCCTAAATTTTGCGGATGGTTTGCTACGGTAACATATAAGGTTCTTCCGTCCGGACTGAGTACCGGATTAAGTTCATCGTAAGCTGTATTTACGAGTTGAAGTGAAGCGCTGGTTAAACGTTGGGCAGAAAGCGTGAATAATGACAATGACAACACAAAAGTAAGAACAAACTTCATGAACAGGGCTTTAGCAAATGGCAAATATAAAATCCAAGGTTTTATCTGATCGTATAAAATTGAAATTACTTCTAAATCTTTATTAGACGATGTTATACGCTGACCCATGCACTTCCCTTCACAATAAATCGCCAGGGAAGTAATGAGTCTTCACCTGCATAATCTATTCCGATTCGTTTACTGGATACGATCATATTGTTGGATAGGGATGCTCCATCATCCTCCAGCCAAACTTCGTTCTGAAAAAGGG
>JBKJOF010000012.1:0-42426 GCA_046595655.1 Chryseolinea sp.
TCTTCAAAATCATCTGCAATAATCTGGAACCCCATTGGTAATCCCTGATTATCCACTCCGCAAGGTAATGCAATTGCAGGAACTCCTGCCACATTAGCCTGAACGGAAAAAAGGTCGGCCAAGTACATTTCCAGCGGATTATCGCTGTGCTCACCCAATTTAAAGGCGGTAGTGGGTGTTATCGGCATCACAATAAAATCGTACCGTTGTAATATTTCTTTTGTTTTGTCGCGGATGATGCGTCTTACTTTTTGTGCTTTGGTGTAGTAGGCGTCATAATAACTGGCACTCAATACAAAAGTACCGAGCAAAATTCTTTTCTTCACCTCTTTGCCAAAACCTTCTGAGCGACTTTTTTTATACAATGCATTCAAATCTGTCGCATTCGTACTGCGATAACCGTATCGCACCCCATCGTAGCGTGATAAGTTAGAGCTGGCTTCTGCGGTTGCTAAAATGTAATAGGTTGGTAACACATATTCCATCAAGGGAAAATCAATCACCTCTACAGAATGTCCGGCACCTTTGATCTCGTCTAATTTAGCTTTGATGCTTTCGCGAATTTCGGATTGCAGACCTTCGGAGCTATCAATCTCGCGTACGTATGCTACTTTATAAACCTTGCCGTTGTCGACAGATAGTTCTTTTGAATAGGAAGGAACTGGTTTTCTGGAAACGGTGCTGTCGTTTTCATCGGCACCTGAAATCACTTCAAGCACAAGCGCTACATCTTCAACTGATTTTCCAAAAATTCCAATACAATCGAAAGACGATCCGTAGGCAATTAATCCGTAGCGGGAAATTCTAGAATAGGTAGGCTTTAATCCGACCAAACCACAAAATGCAGCAGGTTGACGAACGGAACCACCCGTATCTGATCCCAATGAAACCTGACACATATCGGCCTGAACAGCAACAGCAGATCCTCCTGAAGAACCTCCGGGCACACGTGTATTATCAGCATCATTGAGTACGGGTCCAAACGCAGAACTTTCGTTGGATGAGCCCATAGCAAATTCATCGTTGTTCTGGCGACCGATGATGATGGCATCTTCATCCAACAAACGCTGAACAGCAGTGGCATTAAATTGAGAAATGAAACCGTCAAGGATTTTGCTGCTGGCTTGCAACGGATGGTCTTTATAAGCAAGCACATCTTTTAGACCCACTACCAATCCTGCAAGCTTGCCTGCTTTTCCTTCTTTTATTTTCTGATCTACCTCGAAGGCTCGACTAAGCGCTTCTTCAGTATACACACTCAGAAAAGCATTGAGGTGCGATTTATTTTTAATGTTATCCAGGTGATGATGAACGAGTTCCTGACAAGAAAGTATGCCGTGCTGCAGGTCGCTCTGTATTGCGCGAATTGTAGCGTACGTCTTCAATACTATTTCCCGTCTTCTAGATTAGTGCCATCTTCTACTTCCTTCTTCACATCTTTTAATGCAGTCTTAAATTCATTCACGCCTCTTCCAAGACCCTTCATGAATTCAGGGATTTTTTTTGCCCCAAAAAAAATGAGGACAACCGCTGCAATGATTAATATCTCCGACATTCCTAGTCCGCTGAACATAATTTTTTTGTTTAGAGAATCAAAATTAGTCAAAAAACGCTAATAAAAAACCAAAAGGCCTTGAGGTTCACATAGCAGGGCTGGGTGGAAAATAGAGGAGATGTGGGGTTGAAACCCTCTAATTAATTTGATTTGAAAAGTAGATATTGATGGTTAGGGCTTGATGATAATGGGTGTGCCAATGGCCACGTTATTGAATAGTTCATCTACTTCCGTATCTGTTACAGCGATGCATCCAGCAGTCCAATCCATCAGACGATGAAACTTTCCAATAAATCCTATTCCATTTCTAATTCCGTGAATTTTAATTTCTCCTCCAGGTTTTAGGTTCTCCCTTCGCGCTTCGATTATGTCCTCGGAATTTGGATAGGAAACACCAAGATTCTTATGATACCCGCTCATTGAATTTTTATCATTGATCGTGTAATTCCCTTCTGGAGTTCTCTTGTCTCCTTCAAATTCTTTATCACCCAATGGATTTCTGCCCAGCGAAATTTTATAGGTCTTAATTACTTGTCCGTTTGCATAGGCTTCCATTATTCGTTTGTTTTTTATAACGACCAATTTTTCAATCTTTAGATCAGGAGGTAGACCTTTTTGGGGTATGAAATAATAAACGAGCAAGAGGCCTATTGCCGTCAACGCAATTCTAAAAATCCATTTTTTCATAATCAAATAATTTTAAAAGCGATTAACAAAACTCACTTCTTAAAAATGAAATACACCGCAAGAATTAAAAACGCAAAACCA
The DNA here is from genome assembly GCA_046595655.1 of Chryseolinea sp. Lineage (GTDB taxonomy): Bacteria > Bacteroidota > Bacteroidia > Cytophagales > Cyclobacteriaceae > Chryseolinea. Next base: position 2,324 of record JBKJOF010000012.1, read on the forward strand.
ATGAGGTGATTCATTTTAAATGTTTCGTTCTTGAAAAATATCAGAGAGAAAATCACAAAGACAGTAAGCGTAATTACCTCCTGAATTACCTTTAGCTGCACGAGCGTAAATGGCCCGCCATATTCTTTAAAGCCCTGGCGATTGGCGGGCACTTGCAATATGTATTCAAACAATGCGATGCCCCAACTGATCAGAATGATGCTAACCAATCCTAAACTCTGGCTCCACTTCATGTCTTTGAATTTCAAATGCCCATACCAGGCAAACGTCATGAAGGTGTTGGAGAGGACGAGGAGGAGGACAGTGTAAAAAGCTCTCATAAATGTTCAATTAATCGATGTGCCAATTATCAATTTCAAGCAATCAGAATTATTGATAATTGGCACATCGACAATTGATAATTACTTAACAAGTTTCTTATACTTAATCCGGTGAGGTTGATCATCACCTAAACGTTTCTTTCTATTTTCTTCATACTCGCTAAAACCGCCTTCGAACCAATACACTTGCGACTCACCTTCAAAAGCAAGGATGTGTGTACATACACGATCTAAAAACCACCGATCGTGAGAAATGATTACAGCACATCCTGCAAAGTTCTCAAGCCCTTCTTCTAATGCACGAAGTGTATTTACATCCAAGTCGTTGGTAGGCTCATCTAATAATAAAAGATTGCCACCTTGCTTCAATGCAATTGCCAAGTGCGCACGGTTGCGCATACCTCCAGATAATTCTTTTATTTTCTTTTGTTGATCGTTACCTCCGAAATTGAACTTGCTTACATACGCGCGCGCATTCATTTCTTTTCCACCGATCATAATCAATTCACTACCTCCGGTTATTGCTTGAAAAACGGTGTCTTCTGGTTTTAAATCATCATGCTCCTGATCGACATAGGCGATCTGCACAGTTTCACCCACTGAAAATGTTCCTGCATCTGGGTTCTCTTTTCCGGTAATCATTTTGAAGAGTGTAGTCTTACCCGCACCGTTCGGTCCGATAATGCCGACAATACCTGCTGGCGGCAGACTAAAACTCAAATTTTCATACAACAACTTATCGCCATAAGCTTTTGATACACCATTGGCTTCAATTACCTTATTACCAAGGCGTGGTCCGGGTGGAATATAAAGTTCTAGTTTCTCTTCTTTCTCTCGTCCTTCTTGTCCGAGTAATTTTTCGTAGGCACTCAAGCGAGCTTTTCCTTTTGCTTGTCGTCCTTTCGGATTCATTCGCACCCATTCTAGTTCGCGCTCTAATGCTTTTTGTCTTTTCGATTCGGTTTTCTCTTCTTGCGCTAAACGTTTTTGTTTTTGATCTAACCACGAAGAATAATTTCCTTTCCATGGAATACCTTCACCGCGATCAAGTTCCAGAATCCATCCGGCTACATTATCTAAGAAATATCTATCGTGTGTTACGGCAATGACAGTTCCTTTGTATTGTTTCAAATGCTGCTCTAACCAAAATACTGACTCAGCATCCAAGTGGTTGGTTGGTTCATCCAACAACAACACATCTGGTTCTTGCAACAACAAACGACAAAGTGCTACGCGTCTTTTTTCTCCACCCGAAAGATGTTCAACATTTGCATCAGATGGTGGACAACGAAGAGCATCCATGGCACGCTCTAACTTATTATCAAGTTCCCATGCATTGACTGCATCCAACTTCTCTTGAATTTCTCCTTGCTTGGTGATGAGTTTATCCATCGCATCCGGATTATCCATAATCGCAGGGTCACCAAACTTTTCGTTAATGGCATCGAACTCGCGAAGTAAAGCCACCACATCGGCTACGCCCTCTTCTACAATTTCCTTTACTGTTTTTGTTTTGTCTAGTTGAGGTTCCTGCTCCAACATCCCGACTGAAAAAGACAAATCAGAAACTACCTCACCCTGAAATTCTTTATCGATGCCGGCAATGATGCGCAACAAAGATGATTTTCCGGAACCGTTCAATCCGAGCACGCCAATTTTGGCACCATAGAAAAAAGAGAGGTAAATATTTTTGAGTACTTGTTTTTGGGGCGGGAAAATCTTGTTCACGCCCGTCATCGAGAAAATTATTTTTTCGTCAGCCATGGGGAAAGTAAAATCGTTTTGGAGGCGCAAATATGGCGTTTTTTAGTTGATTGTCCATAGTTGAGCGTTGATGTTCAGCACAGATAAATTGTTCCATTTTCAGGTTTTCAAACTATCGCAAGCAAGGCTATTGACAATGATCTAATTAATTCTATTTTTGCGCAAAATTAAAGGAGGAATAACACTATGTATTGGACACTTGAACTTGCCTCTTATTTAGAAGACGCACCGTGGCCTGCCACCAAAGATGAGTTGATAGATTATTCCATTCGCTCGGGTGCTCCACTCGAAGTGGTTGAAAACCTACAGGAATTGGAAGATGATGGACAGCCGTACGAAAGCATAGAAGAAATCTGGCCAGATTATCCAACTAAAGAAGACTTCTTCTTTAATGAGGATGAATATTAATTTAAAGATAAATCGATTTGAAGATTTGGAATGCCCTGCTTTAGTGGGGCATTTTTGTTTTTTACCCTTTTTGTTTCATTAATGCCTCAGCGATGATCAAGTCCTCCGGTGTCGTAATCTTGATGTTTTCATAACTACCTTCAAACAACGAAATGATATGCCCCGCCCGTTCAGCTACGCTGGCATCATCTGTCATGCTCACATCTTCTTTTTGCTGATACGCTTTCTTGATTAACGCTACTGTGAAGGTTTGTGGTGTTTGAACTAATCGGAAGCGAGATCGATCCATCGCTTTTGTATTGTCTTGATCCGTCATGCGGATGGATTCTTTTAATCGAACGGCAGCTACTGCAGATTGATGAACAGCGGCAAGTCGAAAAGAAGCACCAATAATATCTTCGCTCACCAACGGGCGAACACCATCGTGAATCGCCACCAATCCATCACCTTCAATTTTGTCCAAGCCATTTTTAACAGATTGAAATCTGGACTCACCTCCGGGTTGAAGAACAACTGGAGTATTGAAATTAAATTTTTGACACAATGCATTCCAGATTTCGAAATCCTCTTCCGGCAAAACAAGAATAATTCTAACGCTAGTTGAATAGCGAACAAAAGCATTGATAGTATGCATTAGAATAGGTAAACCATTCAGTTCTAAAAACTGCTTGGGTATCTTACTCTTAATGCGCGCGCCTTTTCCTCCGGCAACAATCAATGCGTACTCTATGTTGTTCACGTGTTCTTGAATCAAATTTCTTTTTAACAGCAGGGGGCCCAAAGAAACGCAAAGATAAAATCGATCTCGTTCGAAAAATCCTCTGCGTCACTCCGCATCATTTGTGGTTTATCTTCATCTTCTCTAAAATTAAAAAGCTTTCAGGTATTTCCTGAAAGCTTTTATAATTACTTCATGACTATCGTTTCGTTAAAAATAAGTCTGACCTGATGTTATCTATTCAAACTCGAAACTTTAAACTCGAAACTAACTAGATAATCAACATCGCATCCCCATAGGTAAGGAATTTATATTTTTCTTTTTTCGCTACGTCATACGCTTCCATCACTAACTCATATCCTCCAAACGCAGCAGCCATCATTAATAAAGTAGATTCAGGCATGTGGAAGTTGGTAATCATTGAATTACAGATCTTGAAATCATACGGAGGGAAAATGAATTTATCTGTCCATCCTTCACGTGCTTTCAATCTGTTCGTTGCCGATACAGCAGATTCCAATGCACGCATAGATGTTGTGCCAATTGCGCAAACACGATTCTTATTATCAAGAGCCTTATTTACTACATCGACAGCTTCAGGACCTACGATGAAGTTTTCCGAATCCATTTTATGTTTTGTAAGATCTTCAACATCTACTGGTCTAAATGTTCCGAGACCAATATGAAGAGTAATGAAAGTCATATCGACACCTTTCAATTGAAGACGCTTTACTAACTGACGAGTAAAGTGTAACCCAGCTGTAGGAGCAGACACTGCACCTTTATGTTTTGCAAAAATAGTTTGAAAACGTTCTTTGTCTTCAGGCTTAATTTTGCGCTTGATGTATTTAGGAAGTGGAGTTTCGCCCAACGTTTCAACCACTTTATCAAAGGCAGCTGAATCACCATCGAACAAAAAGCGAATGGTTCTTCCTCTTGAAGTGGTGTTGTCAATTACTTCGGCCACTAAATCGCCATTGCCGAAATAGAGTTTGTTACCTACACGAATTTTACGGGCAGGATCAACCAATACATCCCACAGATGCATTTCTGCATTTAATTCGCGAAGCAAGAAGACTTCGATTTTAGCACCGGTCTTTTCTTTACGTCCGTAAAGACGGGCTGGGAAAACCAATGTGTCATTACCCACCATGATATCGCCACTGCTAAAATATTGTACCACATCTTTAAATACCTTGTGTTCAATTTTGCCAGTGTCCTTGTGCAGTACCATTAACCGTGACTCATCGCGGTTTTCTGCTGGATCGAGGGCTATTAAATTGTTGGGGATCTCGAATTTGAATTCCGATAACTTCATAATTTTTTACGCAAAGGATGCCCAATAAAGGGTAATTTTTTAGAGGTTGCAAAAATAGCTCAATAATTGACTTTTGCGACAAAAGCATAGATGTTTTTGTATTAGGTAACAAAAACATGCTTTTTTAGTCTTGATAAAGTAATTACACGCCCATTGGTTCGACCAACAGACGCAAGTAGTAAACCCATTCAATAGAACAGATGAAGACTTTAAGTCAAATTTATGAGAGCCTCCGTTTTGCGGGGCAAGCGCTGCGATCCAATTTAATGCGCACCATTCTGAGCTTGTTGGGAGTGACTGTGGGAATTTTTGCGATTATTTCTGTGCTCACCATTGTCGATTCGCTGGAGAAAAACATAAAAGACAGTCTTAACTTTTTAGGCTCTGGAGTGATCTATTTACAAAAGATGCCCTGGGTTCCTGAAAACGATGGAGTCTATCGTTGGTGGGATTATTTCAGAAGACCAACACCATCTTATAATGAATACCAATTTTTTAAGGATAATCTGAAATATGAAAATGGCATTTCCATTTTCGCAGGCCGTGGAAATCAGGTGATAAAAAAAGGTAGCAGTAGTATGGGAGGAGCAGAGTTGGCCGGTGTTTCGCAAGGCTACGATAATCTTTTCGAGATCAATGTTGAGAAAGGCCGCTACCTTACCTTGGATGAAATTGAAGGTGGAAGAAATGTAGTTGTATTGGGATATAAAATTGCGGAGGCTTTATTTAAAAACGGTGCCGAGCCGATAGGAGAAAATGTTAAAATCAAAAATCTTAACTTCAAAGTAGTCGGAGTCATTAAACTAGAGGGAGAAAGTTTTTTGGGGCGTACCAGCAACGATTATAACTGCCTTATTCCTTACAATTCGTTTAGAAAGTTTTACCAGACGGGCACCGGGCGATGGTTTGAAACAGAATCAACTATAGGTATTAAAGGTCAGGATTATGATATAGGCCTTGTTGAACTAGAGAATGAAATGCGGGGTATTCTTCGAGCCAGAAGAGGAATTAGACCAACAGAAAAAGACAGTTTCGCGATGAACCGCCCGGAAGCAATTGCCAATGCAATAAGCGGAGTGTTTGATATTCTGGGTGTGGCAGGTTGGATTATCGGTGGCTTCTCTATGTTAGTAGGAGGTTTTGGTATTGCCAACATTATGTTCGTATCGGTGAAAGAGCGAACCAGTATAATCGGCCTTCAAAAATCATTAGGAGCAAAAAATTACTTTATCCTTTTCCAGTTTTTATTTGAGGCAATCTTTCTCAGTTTAATTGGGGGGCTGGCCGGATTGTTACTGGTTTACCTAATTACGTTCCTTCCTTTTGGAAGTCTTGTCGTTACGTTATCGCTTAACAACATAGTATTAGGACTAGGAGTCTCGTCAACCATTGGTTTGATTTCTGGTATTGTGCCAGCAGCTATGGCGGCAAGATTAGATCCGGTGGCGGCTATTCGGGCAAACTAGATTTACAATTAATAAGACGTGATTCAATTCATGTCTTTCGATATTAGACATAAAAAAGCAGCGCACGAATTAAATCACGCGCTGCTTTTTTTTAGCTGATCGATGTTACTTCACTTTTTCTTCTATCGCTTTCTTTGCTTCTCTCGCCTCTTTTGCTTCCTCTTTCTTAGTTTCTCTTGCGCTCTCTTTATTTGCTGCATCACCGCTGATCTTCGCCTTTATTTTCATTTCCAGCTCGTCCATCAATTCTTGATTGTCTTCAATCAATTGCTTTACAGAGTCACGGCCTTGGCCTAATTTGTTTCCACCATACGAGAACCATGAACCTGATTTTTGAATCACTTCCAATTCAACACCTAAATCCACAATCTCACCAGACTTCGAAATTCCACGTCCGTACATAATGTCGAACTCAACCACTTTAAATGGAGGGGCTACTTTGTTCTTCACCACTTTTACCTTCACTCGATTACCGGTAATGTTGTCTGCGTCTTCTTTTATTTGTCCAATTCTTCGAATGTCCAATCGCACGGAGGCGTAGAATTTCAAGGCGTTACCACCTGTTGTAGTTTCGGGGTTACCGAACACAATGCCAATCTTCTCACGAAGCTGATTGATGAAGATACAGCAGCACCCTGTTTTATTAATCGTTCCGGTTAGCTTTCTCAAAGCTTGCGACATCAAACGAGCCTGAAGACCCATTTTGCTTTCGCCCATCTCTCCCTCTAATTCAGCCTTCGGAACCAAAGCAGCAACCGAGTCAATTACAATAATGTCAATCGCGCCAGAGCGGATCAAATGATCAGCAATTTCTAATGCCTGTTCACCATTATCCGGTTGAGAGATCAACAAGTTCTCAGTGTCGATACCTAATCTTTCAGCATACGATTTATCAAAAGCATGTTCGGCATCAATAAACGCAGCAAGTCCGCCACGTTTCTGTGCCTCCGCTATGCAATGCATCGTTAAGGTAGTTTTACCTGAAGCTTCAGGTCCATACACTTCAATTACTCTTCCGCGTGGAAGACCACCAATACCCAAGGCAATATCCAACCCAAGCGATCCTGTTGAGATGGCCGGAATATCTTCCACCTTCTCATCGCTCAGTTTCATCACTGTTCCTTTGCCGTATGTTTTTTCAATTTTGTCGATTGTTAACTGAAGGGCCTTCAGTTTTTCTTTTGCATCGCTCATGTTTATAGTTGTTTGTCGTTAAATAAAACCCCATGTCATCAATGACGAGGCTGCGCGGGTGGAGCGATGGGCTTTTGAATATGACCAACTGCTTACGAACAACAGCCAACGGATTAAGACGGGTTGAAATTACTACATCACAATCAAAATAAAAATGAAGTGAAATGCGAAATATGAATTCTGAAAACGATTCGTTAACTGCTTTGCTTGAGGCACAAAACCCTAACAAAAATGCTATCAGTTAGTTGAGCAGAATCGAAACAGCTGCATTAAAATATTAACAGAGCGCAGAGTTTTTGAGCAAAGAACAAATTGTAGTTGATCCTTGTATAGTTGTATTGAAGTAAAGAGATTTCGTATGCATCGTAGGTCATTCGTATGCATTGATGTGTTTTCATTAAGCTCACCTCCAGCGTCTTTCTTGATAGATTCTAGCTTCGTTCTTCATAGATTCTAGCGTCATTGTCCACTCTTTCTCCACTCTTCCTCCACTCTTCCTCCAGTCTCGGTCCAGTCGCGATTTTAATTAAGTCTCTTGTTTATTGGTAGGTAATCCACTGCTTCATTAGCATGCATCGTATAATTAACGAACACAAAAAACGTTTGCCAACATGTGGGATTTGAAGATGACGGTTTTTTCAAAACAGTATATTGCGAATCCATGGATCGTTACGCTCCATTATCCTTTAGCAATTAACAGAATTTGGAATAGATGAAAGTGGGAATCGGTAAAATAATAAAGCGAATTTTTCTCGGTCTGTTGATTGTAGTAATCGTGTTGGTTGTGGTGTATTGGGATCTTGTGAGCTATGGCGCTGGCCAAGGTTACGGCCAAGTAAACATTATTTGGAATGCGAAACCAGTGGAGGAATTTATGGCAGATCCTACTTTTCCTGATTCATTAAAAGCCAGACTAAAACTAATTGATGAAGTACGTCAATACTCGATTGACTCACTTGGCCTGAAAGACACGAAAAATTATAAAACACTCTACGATCAGAAAGGTGAAGAAATAATGTGGGTGGTGTTGGCGTGTGAGGAATTTAAACTCAAACCGAAGGAATGGAAGTTTCCGATTATTGGATCAGTGCCGTATAAAGGATTCTTCAATAAAGAGAAGGCGCTTAACCTGAAGAAAGAATTACAAGGGCAGGGGTTTGATGTGATCATTCGCAATCCCGGAGGTTGGTCAACCTTAGGTTGGTTTACCGATCCAATCCTAAGCGAGATGTTAAATAGAAGTGAAGGTGATCTGGCTAATCTCATTATTCATGAGATGTCACACTCCACCATCTTCGTAAAAGACAGTATCGATTTCAATGAAAACCTGGCTACGTTTATTGGTGATCGGGGAACCGAACGATTTTTGATTTATAAGTATGGCCTTCATTCGAAAGAATATTCAGATTACATGTCGGAAGATGTAGATTATCTGAAATATGTAAACCACATGTTGGGTGGAGCCAAACGATTGGATAGTCTTTACAGCACAATGAAAGAAACGGATCCGATTAAGGAGAAAAAATCAATCAAGAAGAATCTCATTCAGAAAATTGTTGTGTCAATGGATACCCTTTCCTTGGCTTTGACGAAGCAACCTTCAAAACGCTTTCAGAGCAGGTTGCCAAATAATGCTTACTTCATGAACTTCAGAACATACCAATCCAAGCAGGTAATTTTCTGGGATGATTTTAAATTGAATTACAAAAGTGATATTCAATTCTACATTAAGGTATTGAGTGAGAAGTATCCGTTCTTATGATAGAGCAAGAATGGCTCAGGCCACAAGCTTGCAGCCTGAAGCGTGTAGCTTGAAGCAAAATTCCAAAGCAACTCCAATACCTAAAACACATTTAATATTAAGGCCATTAAGGAATTGTTAATAAAGGTGTTAGCATTTTTAATGCCCTCAATTCTGTCTACTTTTGAGCCAAAGAAGTTTATCTATGGGAAACAAGCAAACGCACAAAGTGCTTGTCGTTGACGATGAAGAGCCGATCCTCGAACTACTAAAGTACAACTTGGAAAAAAATGGCTACGATGTTAAGACGGCATTAGACGGAGTACGGGCATTGGAAATTGCCAAGAAATTTTTGCCCGACCTCGTGCTGTTGGATGTCATGATGCCGAAGATGGATGGTATTGAAACGTGCCGCCAACTTCGTGATATGCCCGAACTTCAAAAAACGTTTATTGTTTTCCTCACCGCGCGTGCTGAGGAATATTCTGAAGTAGCGGCTTTCGATGTGGGTGCTGATGATTACTTGAATAAACCGATTAAGCCTCGCGCTTTGCTCAGTCGAATCAATGCGCTGTTTAGAAGAGATTCGAAAAAAGATAATCCATCAAGCACGATTACCATCGGTGATCTTACTATAGACAGAATCAGTTACACGATTAATATCAGCGGACGCGAAATCAACTTACCTAAAAAGGAGTTTGAGCTTTTGTATTTCCTGGCGAATAATCCGAATAAAGTTTTCAGTCGCGAAGATCTTCTTCAAAACATTTGGGGATCGGATGTATATGTGCTTGCCCGAACGGTGGATGTTCATATCCGTAAGGTTCGCGAAAAAATTGGTGAAGACTATATTACTACAGTAAAAGGAGTCGGCTACAAATTCAGCGTGAGTTGATTTGATAATTCGGTAATTTGCTGATTCGTTAATGAAACCAGTTTGACAGTATGGCATCAACGAATCAACGAATCTTCACATCATCGAATCGAAATGGTTTATAGTTCGCGTGGTCTTGCGCTTCTCCTTGCCGTCTGCATCGCGCTCATTACTTCTTTATTTTTATCGCTTTTTAAAAGTGTAGACGTCACCGTTTTGTTGGTGGCCTTTGCGATCAGCTTCTCGGTATCCTACCTATTGATTTTTGTTGTGTTAGAATTTTTGATCTTCCGAGAGATCAATAAAATATACAAGTTGATGGGAAAGCTGAAAAAGAAAGAGCTTTCTAAAATTGATCGTCAGAAGTCAACCTCACTAAATCCCATCAAAACAATTAATGAAGATATTTATTCTTTTGCCGAATTGAAGCAAAAGGAAATTGATGAACTCCGAAAGCTGGAAGCCTTTCGCAGAGAATTTATCGCAGACGTATCTCACGAATTAAAGACACCCATTTTCGCTGCCCAGGGTTTTGTTCATACATTATTAGATGGAGCTGTAAATGATAAAACAGTTCGCACCAAATTTCTCAAGAAGGCAGCCAAGAGTCTCGATGGTCTCGATATGTTGGTGCAAGACTTACTCACCCTATCGCATATTGAAACCGGTCAGATCAAAATGCATTTCGAAACGGTAGATATGTATGAATTGACACAAGAGGTTTTTGAACAATTCGAAGGCAAAGCAGATAAAAAGGATGTGAAGCTAAAAATCGATGTACATCGCCAGAAAGTACTTGTGTATGCCGACTGGCAACGTATCAGTCAGGTAATGACCAATCTGATTTCAAATGCCATCAAGCATTCGCATGATGGAGCTGAGGTTACGGTGAGTTTTCAGGTTAATAAAAAAAGTATCATTACCAATATCATCGATTCGGGCGAAGGTATTCCTGATGAAGACCAGCTCCGCATTTTTGAGCGATTCTACAGAGTCGATAAAAGCCGCAGTCGCGAAAAGGGAGGAACCGGTCTGGGTCTGGCCATTGTAAAACATATACTTGATGGCCACAATACGAAAGCGGAAGTAGAGAGTACGCTGGGTAAAGGTTCAACTTTTAGTTTTAAATTGCCCCGCGTTAAGCCAGATGGTTCAGAGCCCTCTGATTCTCCTAAGCACTAAAAACCATTGAAACAGCCTAAAATTAATTTGAAGGAGGCTATCCTCTTTGAAGACGATGACTTTTTCCTCATCAATAAACCTCCTTTTGTTGCCACGCTGGAAGACCGCCAAGAGAAAATAAACATTCTGGGTCTGGCAAAAGAATATTCTACCGATGCTCAGGTTTGTCATCGGTTAGATAAGGAAACATCGGGCGTATTGGCCATTGCCAAAAATCCGGAAGCGTATCGTCACCTCAGCATGCAGTTTGAGCACCGCGAGGTTTCAAAAATGTATCACGCCTTGGCGGATGGAGTCCATAATTTTAATGAAACGTTAGTGGACGAGCCGATTTTAAAGAAAGATGATGGAGTGGTTCGAATAAGTAAATCAGAAGGCAAAGAGGCTCAGACTTACTTTACAACAATAAAGACGTACGGAGCTTATACTTTGGTTGGGTGTAAACCCATAACCGGCAGAATGCACCAGATCAGGATTCACCTGTCAGTTTTAGGGGCGTCTATTAGTGGAGATGAGACCTATGGTGGAAAACCTTTCTTCCTTTCGAGCATAAAAAGAAGATTTAATTTAAAGAAAGAAACCGAGGAGGAACCGTTCATGAAACGGATGGCGTTACACGCCTATTCCCTTGAATTTGATGATTTAAGCGGGATAAGACATAAAATTGAGGCACCTTATCCAAAGGATATGCAGGCTTTAATCAGGCAGTTAGAGCTAAATACCTAAGCCGGTTATGAAAGGTACTTCACAAAATCAGAGTGGGGCTTGCATTTCAGGGATATGAAAATTACCTTTGTGTCCCTTTTTGAAGGGGTAGTGTATTAATTTGCTTATTATCAATTAAAATGGATCATAATAGTTATAAAACCATCAACGCGAATAACGCCACTGTTGAAAAAGCATGGGTTATCGTTGACGCAAATTCCCAGGTATTGGGTCGTGTTGCGAGTGAAATCGCCCGTGTAATTCGCGGAAAGCACAAGCCAAGTTTTACCCCTAACGTAGACTGTGGAGATAACGTAATTGTTATCAATGCTGAGAAAGTTAGATTAACCGGTAAAAAATGGACTGATCGCGTAATCTTCACTCACTCTGGTTATCCAGGGGGTCAACGCGAGCACACTCCTATCTTAACCCGTTCAAAACACCCTGAGCGTTTGATTGAACATGCCGTTCGCGGTATGTTACCAAAAAACAGACTGGGTCGCGAACTTTACAGAAGCTTGCATGTGTATGCTGGCACTGAGCATCCTCACACAGCACAACAACCTAAAGAACTAAAGTTCTGATACAATGCAGATCATAAACACAATCGGTAGAAGAAAAACATCTGTTGCCCGCGTTTACATGAAGCCCGGCAAAGGTGATATTCAAGTTAATAACCGCGATTTCAAAGACTATTTCGTTTCTGAAATTCACCAAATCATGGTGAAGCAAGGATTGAATCTTGTCAAAGAAGAAGGTAACTATGATGTAACAGTCAATGTTGAAGGCGGTGGGGTGAAAGGACAAGCTGAAGCAATTCGCTTAGGTATTTCACGCGCTTTGGTTATAGTAAATGCTGAAAATAAACCTGCACTTCGCAAAGAAGGATTGATAACACGCGATTCCAGAATGGTTGAACGTAAGAAACCAGGTAGAGCGAAAGCAAGAAGGAAGTTCCAGTTTAGCAAGCGTTAATATTAAGATAATGGCTGAAAAATTAACATATCAAACATTGTTGGATGCAGGTGTACACTTTGGTCACCTTACCAGCAAATGGAATCCAAAGATGGCGGAGTACATCTTCATGGAGAACAACGGTATCCACATCATCGATTTGAACAAAACGATGGCATGTTTAGAAGAGGCATCGTATGCTTTGAGAAATATCGTTCGTTCCGGTAGAAAAATCATGTTCGTAGCAACAAAGAAACAAGCTAAGGACATCGTTACAGAAGAAGCAAAGCGTTTGAATATGCCTTTCGTAACAGAACGTTGGTTGGGCGGTATGCTTACTAACTTCGCTACGATCCGTAAGTCTTTGAAGAAACTTTCTCACATCGAGAAGTTGATGAAGGACGAGGCGTTTACAAACATGGCGAAACGTGAGCGCCTCATGATTACTCGTGAGAAAGCGAAATTGGAAAAATTGTTAGGAGGTATTGCTGATTTGAACAGACTTCCAGCAGCACTTTTTGTGATTGACGTAAAACGTGAACACATCGCTGTAACAGAAGCTCAAAAATTAAACATCCCTGTATTTGCACTGGTTGATACAAACTCAAATCCTGATGGAGTTGATTTCCCAATCCCTGCAAATGACGATGCGTTCAAGTCTATTTCAATCTTAACGAAACATGTTTGTAGCGTGATTGAAGAAGCTTTGAATGAGCGTAAGAAGGATAAGGAAGATGCGACTCATAAGAAGGACGAAGAAGAAAAGAAGAAAGTAGACGAAGTTCAAGAAGCTTAATATTAATACCGCTGTATCTCGATTAGGTTTGAGATATTCGGTTGTCGGCAAAACAATCAAACATCGGTCAATAGCCGATGTTTGGTTTTTATAGCCAATCTGGATTTTATTAAATCATAAAAAAATAATCATAAATCAATATGTCAGCAATTTCAGCACAAGATGTAAACAAGCTTCGTCAAATGACAGGAGCTGGAATGATGGATTGTAAGAAAGCTCTTACAGAAGCAGAGGGTGATTTTGAGAAGGCCGTAGAAATTCTAAGAAAAAAAGGACAGAAAGTTTCTGCGTCACGCTCAGATAGAGATGCAAAAGAAGGTTCTGTGTTTATTAAAGTAAGTACTGATGCCAAAGAAGGTTTCTTAATCGCTCTGAATTGCGAAACAGATTTCGTAGGAAGGAACGAAGAATTTCAAAATTTAGGTAAACTTATTGTTGAAACTGCTCTTGCTAATAAGCCTGCTGATAAAGATGCATTATTGGCCTTGAAAGCTGGTGATCTTACTTTGAATGATAAGATTATTGAACTGATTGGTAAGATCGGTGAGAAGATTGAGGTGAGTGAGTTCATTCATATGAAGGGCGAAGCTGTTGTTCCTTACATTCACGCTGGTTCTAAGCTAGGTGTTCTTGTTTCATTAAAAGGTGTAAATGGAAAAGACGTAACAGAAGCAGGAAAAGACGTGGGCATGCAAATCGCAGCGATGAATCCTGTGGCAGTAGATGAAAAATCAATAGATCAATCGATTATCGACAAAGAACTTGAAATTGCAAAGGCGTTGATTTTGGCAGAAGGCAAACCTGAAAACATGGTTGAAAAAATTGCTCAAGGTAAACTTCAGAAATTTTTTAAGGATAACACTTTGGTTCACCAAGTATTCGTAAAAGACAATTCTAAAACAGTTGCTCAATATCTTGACAGTGTTTCAAAAGGATTGGCAGTTGCAGAGTTTAAGCGTGTAACAATCGGTTAATCTGATTCTTGATATTAAAAAAAAGGCTGATAGAAATATCAGCCTTTTTTGCTTTAGTAGAATATGGAATGAATTAAATCAGCTTATTGAAACTCCGTAGTTCACACCTCGTTCTTTTAAGTAAGAAACAACAAAGTTGAAATGACTTTCTTCTTCGCCTAAATATTCAGGAGGGCAAATACCTTTTCGTGTAAACTTTCCATCTAACAAAAGATGAACAGCTGCTGTACAAGTGTACCCCGTTGTACGTGCCATTGATAATGTATCGGTTAGTTTATCTGTGCGATCGAGGAGGTTGTATTGAAACGTTTTTGCTTTGCCATTCTCTTCTCCACTTATAAGGATGCGCATTACTGTAAACTCTTCTTCTCCTGGTTTGAGTTTCCATTTGGGAAATAGAAGTTTTGCCGTAACATCAACTGGTCTGATCTTAACACCCTTCACTTCTATCTCATCATAAGAAAAGAAACCAGTATCACGAAGTACTCTTAAGTATTCGATGCAGCCTGGATAACGTAAAGTCTTTTCAATCATGTTTGGAATATTTGGCATCGTCTTAATTAAAGAACGCAAGCCATCAGAGTTCCACGATTCTAACGTGCCTACTCCATCGAAATGAATGAGTTCTGGATCTGATAATGCTTCTTTAATAACCACTGCGTTGTTCTGTACATACCGAGCCGGACGAATGTATTCTTCAATTACATCAATCGGAGAAAACACAGCTTTGTATTCATAAGGCCATTCGCGCACCACAGGTAATCCACCAACAAGGCATTCATAATTATTGATTTTCATTCGCTTGTTGTGATATCCTAAAATAATGTTGCCCATGCCGGGCGCAACTCCGCAATCTGTAACAATGGTTACGTTTTTCTTTTTTGCCAGGTCATCCAATTGAAATGGATCTTCTGGGAAGAAGGAAATATCCACCATGTTTTTGCCAGCTTCAATAACGGTTCTTGCATTTTGTAATCCCATAAAACCCGGAACGGCTCCCACCACTATATCGAAGGATTGAATTGCTGATGTTAAAAGCGATTGGTTTGATAAATCGACTTTTTGAGTTTTAATGCCGAAGCTTTCTACATGGTTTAAAGCTTCTTCATTTATATCCACGGAAGTGACATCGAAATTTTTGGCAAGGTCGATCGCCATGACTTTGCCTACCAGACCGGCACCTAAAACAATTACCTTTTTCATCTTACCTTTAGTTTAAAATCGTGTATCGTATTTTCAATCTCTCTTTAGCTAAGCTCGTGGTACATCCTCTCTTCCGGATAGGAACGAAGTGAGATCATCAAAAAAAAGAATTAACTAAACGACATTGTATCGTATTTCGTAAATTGTTCAATATGTTAGAGCCCACCAAAATAATCGAAAAAGCCAAGACCTCAAGTTTTTATCTCAAACTGTTGAATTGGTCACTTGATAGAATGATTCCCTTTAATAAACCTCATGGCTTCAGGATTGTAGAAATCGGAGATCACCATCTTAAAACATTGATTCCTTACAAAAGAAAAAACTTCAATCACATTCGTGGATTGCATGCCTGCGCACTTGCCACTATTTCAGAATTTACAACAGGGTTTTTATTATTAAATAAACTCGATGCAAAGAAATACCGCATCATTATGCAACGACTGGAAATGGATTACCACTATCAAGGTAAAATAGATTCGTTCGCAACGTTTTCGGTAACACCCGAGTGGCTTCAAGCATCAGTCTATGAACCTTTAAAAAATCAAGATGCAATTATTGTTCCTTGTGAAGTAAGAATTCATGATGAGAAGAATAATCACCTAACAACGGGTAAGGTATTTTGGCAAATTAAGAATTGGGATAAGGTAAAGACGAAAGCGTAACAAGTCGAACACGCTTTCAATTGCTTTAGATTTAGGATGCAGAGAATAAGGCGATAGAGTATAAAAACGAACTCGATAAAGCATGAGAAAAATTGATCAACTTCTTTCTGAATATGGCGAGAGTCATCAAAACTCAACCAACAAAGCCATCCATTGGATTTGTGTTCCGCTTATATTTTTCAGCATCATCGGGCTTGTGGCTTCAATTCCGTCTAATGTTTTACAATCTTTTTTTGGCGAAGGTAATCCGTACGCTAACTGGGCAACCGTTGCGCTTGTATTCGTGATTGTGTATTATGTATCCCTCTCAATACCTTTAAGTATTGGTATGATGCTTTTTGCAGCGCTTTGTCTTTTTGTTTTGAATTTCATTGTACAATTTAATATCGCACCTCTTTGGATGATCAGTCTTATCATTTTTGTAGTGGCATGGATTGGTCAATTCTATGGACATAGGGTGGAAGGTAAGAAGCCATCGTTTTTAAAAGACATTCAGTTTTTATTGATTGGACCTGCATGGCTCATGCATTTTGTTTATAAGAAACTAGGAATTCCATATTAATTGGAAGAGTTCATTTTTCATCAAGGTCTTGTCCCAATAGGATATAGTTATTCTTTTGCTGAATCACTATTTAATCAAGAAGAGCATCGGCAATTACAATCAAAAAGTAATTGGCATTCCTTTTATATCTTAAACCAATACGATAAGACAATTCGCGGTTCAATCCATTTTCATTTGCAAGATGGAATTGCACACAGCCCCTTCAAAGCAACTCATGGTGGTTTTGATTTTGATGAAGGTATTCAGAATAAAATCATTCTGAATTTTATAGTATTTATAGAACAGCAACTACAAGAACTAGGAATAATAAAAATTTTTGTAAGGCTTCCGCTGCGAGCAACGAATGAAAATGAATTTACTTTATTGGAAAACGCATTGCTTAAAAGTGGCTTTCAAATTTCAAAAAAAGAAGAAGGATGTATTTTAAAAGTTACCGAATCTTTTGATGAACGAATTCACTATTCAAAAAAGAAGAGTTTAAAAAAGACAGTTAGAAATAGTTTTCAATTTAATAGAGTCGACATAAGTGAAATTGAAGACATCTATTCATTTCTGCTCCGTTGCCGCAAAGAGAAAGATTATGAATTGTCAATGTCATGGAAAGAAATGAAGAATTTAGTTTTTGCGCTTCCGGATAAAATTGTGCTATTCAATGTAAAAGATGGTGATCAACTTGTTGCTGCATCAATCTGTATTCGCGTAAGTAATATAGTACTCTACGATTTTTACCATGATCATGATGTGCGCTATGATGAGTTCAGTCCGATTGTTTTTTTAGTAAAGGGTATTCATGATTATGGTTATCAAAATCAAATTCCATTGATTGATCTGGGAACGGCAATGATTGGCGATAAAGTGAATACTGGACTAATGGAGTTTAAGTTGAAGTTGGGTGCTGATCGTGCCATAAAATATTCGTTCGAGAAGAAGCTGATATGAAAGAGCCGCTTGTATCTGTAATTTGCTTGAGCTATAACCATGCAAGATTTTTAAAGGAATCGATACTTTCGGTAATTAATCAGACATACACGAACATCGAAGTTATTGTGGTGGATGATGCAAGTCAGGATGAAAGCAGTAGTGTAATTCAAAAGTTGATTAATGAATTTACGTTTGTTCAATACCTTCCAATTGAGAAGAACGTAGGTAATTGTAAGGCTTTCAACTTTGGGTTTGCAATATCAAAAGGCGATTTCATAATTGATTTTGCAACGGATGATATTATGATGCCTGAGAGAGTTGCTGAACAAATCAAGCAATTTCAATCACTTCCGGAAGAAGTTGGTGTTGTGTTTACAGATGCTGCTTATGTAGATGAAGGTGGAAATTTTTTACGCCAGCATTATGAGTATCTTTTTCGTAAGCGTCTGTTGAAAGAAGTACCTCAGGGCGATGTCTATGCCAGAGTTCTCTCCACATATTTCATTGCTTCGCCAACTATGATGGTAAGACGAACAGTGTTGGAAGAACTAGAAGGTTATGATGAAACGCTCGCCTATGAAGATTTTGATTTCTGGATCCGATCTGCTCGTGTGTTTAAATATTCTTTTCTTAATGAATCGTTGACCAAAATCCGAAGAGCGAGTAATTCAATGTCGACCGGTTGGTATAAACAGGGTGATAGACAGTTGCACTCCACGTATATAATTTGCAAGAAGGCTCAGAAGCTAAACAGAAATCAATATGAAATTGATGCACTTATTAAACGTGTTCGATTTGAAATTCGTCAGTCAGTCTTTTCAAAAAACGTGAAAGAAGCAGAGTTATTTTTTGACCTATTAGGTGAGCTCACTAATCCTGCTTTGATTGATCGGGTATTTTTCAACATTCGTAATCTACCCATTCCATTCAGATGGTTACGAAATTTATATCACACCATTCGGTTTTCTTGATTGAATACAAATTCTGAAAGCAGATTGTATTCATCTTTGTAATCAAACATGATAACATCCTGCTCATACATTTTATACACTTTGTTCAGTATCTCTGAATTATAAAATGACCTGTAATCGTATTGCTTTTGTTGTTTGTTTTGATGAGGTAGGTTGATGTTGTATTGAGATAAATAAGTCTTCAATTTTTCCTGATCCTTATCAATCTGGAAGTAAGAAATCATATTCAATTTAGTAATATTGGTAAGTATATAATGTTGAGGAGCAAAGTGAGGGCCTTTCAAAGAATTAGGTACTTGTGCGATGATGTTTACAAATTCACTGAACGTCATGCTGCTTTTTAAGATTCCAAACCAGTAACTTTCATAAGTGAACGGAACACTGTTTACGTTAAAGAGATCAAGGTAAACAGAAACGATTCTATGGAACGGGTTTCTTATCAAAGTAAATTTAGAATAAGATTTTTCCTCTGCTGTTAATTCTTTTTTAATATATCGAAAAGCTAACGAATCAACTTGTTCATCCGTGAAAGAATGACCTTCTAATGTTGGATCAATAGTCGGGAGAAGTTTTTTTAATATAGAAGTACTCCCTGATTTTAAAATTCTAAAGTAAACAAGTTGCTTTTGAGCTGAAACGAAAAGCATCACATTCATTTGTCGCGCATGACGCAGATAACTTAGATTGGAAATAATGGAGTATCCTATTTTACTTTTCGTCAACTTCAGTTTCATTCTTGTTGAAAAACTGGGAACCGGATCTTGGTTTTGATTTGGAAGTCGATTCAATGTTTTTTTTCGTTCCGCTTCGAAGTCGAATGGCGAATGGTGGAGCGATCCTTTTCGAAAAATCAGGAATAAGAATCGTAGCAATTTCATTTTCGCCAAAGTCTGACTTCAATTGAAATTCGTGTTGCGTCTTTGTTTAGATTGACGGAACCGCCATGGATTAGATAAGGAGAAAAAATTAATACTTCATTTTCTTTTGGATTAGGACGAATGTATTTCGCCTCCGAATCCATCTTGGTAACTGCCGGTACATTGTATTTTACATTACCTATCTGTGCACCTTCAAGAGTTCGTTCAATTCTTGACTCAGGCCAGTAATGACTTTCTGGAACAATAATTAAAGATGACAAATCATTGCTTCCACAAACAGGTATGTACAGATTGATGCAATCTTTATAGTCCTCTAACCATACATCGCGATGAAGTGGATTGTTATCGGGTTGCAATGGACGAATCACACGAAAGTGAAAGACCGATTGTTGATCGTACGGATTTTTTACGATCAGTTCTTCCTTACAGATTTCAGATATTCTTTTTTCCACGATATGTATATCAATGGGAAAAGATTGGACAGGTAGTAATTTCGTTTTCTCAACAGCGGCCAGATGCTCTTCTTTTGTGTGAATCAGATTGTGATACTGGTCCAATAAAAAATCATCAGCTAGAGTAAATCCGGCATCGCGCCAGCATTTTAATAAAAGTGCTCTTGTGTTTTTTGTAAAGAGATGAAAATTATTTTCATCGAATAATTTCTCTATTGTAAACCCGGCTTTGGCCCACGGAGTTCTGGCTGTTAGATCAATGGATGAATTTAATAATACTTGATCGTTACCACGCAGCGTCTTTCCATCTGTGGAGTATTGAAGCTCGGATTTGTTGATCGTGTATTTCATTTTCGGTTGTCTTCACCTGATAGCATACTCAAATAATTCTCATATCGCGAGAGCGCAATCCTACCTTCTTCAACCGATTTTAGAACCGCACAACCAGGCTCATTTAAATGTAAGCAGCGTGAACCGAACTTGCAATTCAATCGCACGTTTCGCATTTCCGGAAAGTAGTCTGATAGTTCTTGTTGATTCATATCAAACAGTCCCCACTCTTTAACCCCGGGTGTGTCGATAACAAAAGTATGTGCATCAAGCGGAAACATTTCAGCAAAGGTAGTGGTGTGCGTTCCTTTATTTGAAAAATCAGAAATGTCTCCGGTTGTTTGATTGATGCTTGGAGAAATTTTGTTTAGAAGGGTTGACTTCCCCACACCTGAATGTCCCATCACTAATGTGATTTTGTCCTGAAGAATTTTCCTGATTTCTTCCTGATTGTTTTGCAATGCTGAAACCGAGAAACATCTCACGCCAAGACTTTGATATAACATGATCAGTTCATCTTGTTTCGTTACATTCTCTTCATCCAATAAATCCTTTTTATTGAAAATAATAATCTGTGGAATTCTGTAGGCTTCAGCAGTTATGAGGAAACGATCGATAAATCCAATGGAAGTTCGTGGATGTGTTAAGGTAACAACAACCAGTGCCTGATCGACATTGGCAGCCAACACATGTGAGTGTCCTGTCTTTTTTACCGACTGTCGCAGAATGTGATTTTCACGTGGAAGAATTTCTATGATAGAGCCAATTTCATGCTCGAGGTCGATGACTACTTTATCGCCAACGGCTACAGGGTTTGTTTCTTTTATTTCTTCCAGCCTTATTTTTCCACGCATGCGGCAATTGTATTTCTTGCCGTCTTCTGCCAGCACATCGTAGAACGATCCGGTTGAACGAAGCACAATACCTTTCATAATGCTTTAAACAATTTACGTATGTAAGTCATTATTTTTTCAGTAGCACCTAAATTCTCTTCTACGTATTGACGAGTTACTTCGCAGGCCAACAGAAAACTCTCCGGTGTATTTAGCATTTCATACTTGGTTTTTAAATCGGAGAAGTTGTGCACTTCAAACGCGCCACCTCTGTTGATAAGGTCGGTGGCCTCTTTAAATTTCTCAAAGCTCTTGTCTCCAAAGAAAATCGGAACTCCATAGCAAGCTGCTTCTAATATGTTATGAAGGCCGTTGCCAAACGCACCACCCACAAATGCAAATTCTCCATATCGATATAATGTTGACAACATCCCGATGTTATCAATAATTAGTACCTGATAGTCATTGGGATTTTTTCCTTCGGCTTGCGAATAACGAAGCGAACTTACCTGCAATGATTTTTCAATTCCGGAGATGAACGACTCCGACATTTCATGAGGTGCTAAAATGAATTTCAGTTTGTTTTCATTAATGAATGGCGCGATTACCTCCATATCTTCTTGCCAACAACTACCAACTACAAATACTTTTTGATCGCCTTTGAAATTTTTAACTACCTCTATTTCTTCCCGCTGTTTTGTAATTTGATTTACCCGATCGAACCGCGTGTCGCCAGCCAGCACGCTGTTATTCATGTCGATACTGCGTAAGAGTTTTAATGACTCTTCATTCTGCACAAAGAAGTAGGTAAAGTTTTTCAGAATACTTCGATAGAAAGTTCCGTAAGATTTAAAGAATAGTTGTTTCTTTCTAAAAATGGAAGAAATAGAAAGAATCGGAATGTTCCTGTTTTTTAGAGCCAATGAATAATGATACCAAAATTCGTATTTCACAAAGATGGCAAGCGTAGGTTTTGCAATCTGGATAAACCGTTGCGCATTTTGAGAAGTATCCCATGGCAAATAGCAAACATGATCTGCCTGCGAATATTTTTTTCTCACCTCATATCCGGAAGGAGAAAAAAAAGTGAGGAGTATAAAGATATTGGGAAATTCTTTTTTTAGGACTTCGATAATCGGACGGCCTTGTTCAAATTCTCCCAGTGATGCACAATGCACCCAGACTACTTGCGAAGGATGATGTAGGAATTTTTTTTCAAGGTCTGTGAATACGTTTTTTCGACCTTGAACAAATGCTTGTGCTTTGGGAGAGAACACTGAAGCGAACCGAATGCCTGAGCGTAGAAATAGAATTAATGAATTATATAAAACCCTCATGAGTTGCAAAAGTACAAACTGTATGTCTCATGTAAGAAATTTTTCAATTTTTAGATAGGTAAAACTTATTAAAGCTATACTTTTGAATTTGCCAAAAAACTATACGTTATGAACAAAACTTTTAGAAGGATTCAAATCGCTTACTTTTTAATTTTAGTACTGGGAATATTTCCACGGTTGACTCAGGCTCAAGACTCCGGAGACTTTGCTGACTTATTAAAAGCTGCACCAGAAGATGCTTCTAAATTAATCACAGAATATGTGAAGCCTGCTGTTGAAGGGTTGTCTTATGGAATGACTGGCAGTTGGTATACTACAGCAAAAGCCCACAAATCGTTTGGCGCTGATCTTGGCATTTCTTTGAATACAGTTTTTTTGCCATCTTCTAGAAACTACTTCAATCCTAATTCATTAGGATTAACTACACTCTCAAGTTTTAAAAACACTACGAATCCGAGTGCTGGTGCTCCCACAATATTAGGCCCTGATGATGCCTCAGAATATGTTTTTCAATACGATCCAGATGGAAGCGGTGATCTACCGAAACAAACATTTAAAATGGCTGGCCCGGGAGGCGCTAATCTAAAAGATTTTGTAGGAATTGGCCAGGCACCTGTTCCGGTTCCAATGGTGCAATTGGGTGTGGGGATTTATAAAAATACAGATTTAAAAATCCGCTTTTTACCTGAACAGACTTTCGGGTCATCAAAAGTTAAAATGTTGGGCTTTGGAGTGCTTCACGATATAAAACAACATATTGGCAGTATCAAACTTATGCCCTTCGATCTTTCGGCTTTGCTGGCGTACAATAGAATTTCTGGCTCTACCGATTTAAAAGATTTTTCTAATGATGTGAGGACTGATAATGGCATAATGAAATACTCCATCAACTCATACATTATACAACTATTAATCTCAAAAAAGATTTCAGTGCTTACAGTATATGGTGGATTTGGGTATCAAATCTTGAAATCAAATATTGATATATTGGGTGATTATCACTTTGATGCTTATGATAGTAATGGTAACAGTAAAGTCATAACAATTAAAGACCCTGTGTTAATTGATTTTAAGAATAGTGGTGTTAAACTTACTGCAGGCATCCGCTTGAAGTTTGGTCCATTTTTTATTAATGGTGACTACACTTTGCAGAAATATAAAATGGCGACTGTCGGTTTTGGATTTAGCTTTCGGTAAATCCTGCTTTTAGCTCATCATGATTCAATGATGCACTCAAAATTTTCGTCAGCCATCATTACCTGCGAGCATGCAGGTAATGATGTGCCAGATGAATATCAATCACTTTTTAAAGATGTTCATTCAATTCTTCAATCTCATCGTGGCTGGGATCCTGGTGCAATAGAGATTGCGCGTTTGCTTGTTGCGAAAAGAAATTTTTCTTTATTTCATTCTGATGTTACACGTTTGTTGATTGAGACCAATCGATCGATTGATCATCCTGAGCTTTTCTCTGAATTTTCTCAATCACTTCAAGAAGACATAAAAGAGAAAATCAAGCAGCTGTATTATTTTCCTTATCGAAATGCAGTTGAAGCGAGGATTCAATTTTTAGCAAAACCTGTATTGCATCTTTCTATTCACACGTTTACCCCTGTGCTGAATAATGCAACGAGAAGTACTGATATCGGATTATTATTTGATCCTTCACGAAAACGGGAATCAAGTTTTTGTATGTATCTGAAAGGGAAACTCTCGATTACCTTACCTTCTTTTAAAATTGATTTCAACCAACCCTATGCAGGAGTAGATGATGGCTTTACAACTTATCTTCGAACAAAATTTGCAGATCAAGATTATGCCGGCATCGAGATTGAAGTAAATCAGAAATACAATTCGAAAGAGGATCGAATTAAAATTTCTGCAGCATTGAATGAAGCGCTAGCTGAAATTTCAGATTGAATTTATTGTTCTAAGTCGTGTAGCAAACATTTCAATTTCTCGAGGTGATTGCCGTATAATTTTTTAAGATACCATGTTGTGATCCATGTGCTGCCAACAAAAAAGAATATAGCCATGAGAACAAGAATGACAATTTTTTCAGGTTTAGTAATGGCCTCAATGAATTCATCTGTACCACGTTCCAGACCAATGAAAAGGAGTATCAAACAAAAAAAGACAGGGTATAGTACGGTATAGCTGCGTTTATAAAATTTAAGATAGGTACTCAAGTCTCCAATGAGCAATTCCAGATTCGATTTTATATTCTCGTGTGCCAGGCCAAATCGATTGAGCATGGTCAATTTTTTTGTATAGTATAAAATATAGCCTACAAAAAGTAATATGCATGAAACGGAAATCCATTTCAACGCGCCCGATGGCGACATAAGCGCGTAAACCAGTAGAGCAATTCCTCCAGCAATATTGAAAATCAATTCAAACCAAACGCTGCGCTTCAGTTTCTCAACAATCGATTTGCTTTGGCCTTTTAGCATCAATGCTATTTCACTTTCGTCTTTTGACTGAAAGCCTGGCGCATTGTTTTTCCAAATACTTTTTAGCTCGTCCAGTTCCATGTTAGGCGTCCATCAATTTCCTTAGTTTTTCGCGGATGCGGTTCATCCGTACGCGCACGTTGTTTTGTGTAATACCTATCGTCTCGGCAATTTCTTCATACGGAACTTCTTCCAGCGCCATCATAATCATGGCGCGCTCAATTTCCGATAGATGTTGAATAGCCGATTGTAGTTTTTGAAAATCTTCTTCGCGATTATCTTCTCCGCTGTCGGAGATGTTAAAGTGAGATTCATGGATATCTTCTGTTTTAATAAGGCGACTTCGCTTTCGAAAACCAGAGATGGCCGTGTTGAGGGCAATGCGATACATCCATGTTGTGATTTTGGCCTCACCTCGAAAAGATCCAAACGATTTCCATAGTTGAATCACAATCTCCTGAAAGAGATCGTTTCGAACGTCTGGATCATTTTCGTACATGATGCAGACTTTATGGATAAGTCCCTGATGTTGATTAATCAGACCCGTAAATTTTTCTTCCTCAGTCGCCAAAGGCCAATGGTCTTTAATGAATTGGTCGAAGGTAGAGAAAGATAATTACAGGATAAAAATAGAATGGGAGAACGCGGAAACAGGAGGGGAGAATGTGGAAGAAGAAATCGAACTAAGATCTAGTGTTTCTTTTCTTCCGTCTTTTCAAGGTTGAAAAGTTCATGAAGCATTTCAGTAAGCGATTCGGCATCGCCACGTTTGCAAGCAGCCTTCAACTGAAGTACGGGATACTTCAAAATTTTCTGCATCATAGACCTGCTCATTTCTTCCAGCTTTTCAACTTCCTCAGCTTTGGCATTTTTCAAGAAACGAGCGAGTTCTTCTTTGCGAATTTGTTCTAAAGTATTTTTTAATTTCTGAATAGTGGGAGAAACCACCATTTCTTTCGACCAATCTTCAAAGTCGTTAATCGATTCGGTGACAATGGACTTCACGTGTGGAATTGAAGCCTTACGTTTTTCAACCGCCTCATTTGTTTTTTCCTGAATATCATCCAGGTTATACAAAATAGCTCCTGGAATTTCTTCGAGCGAAGACTCAATACTTCGTGGAATGGAAAGGTCGATGAAGTATTTTGGAGAAAATATTTTAAGATCTTTCAACAATGCGCGATTGATAATCGGCTCACTGCCTGAAACCGAACTAATGATAACATCAGCTTTTGAAATTTCTTCTCTGAGTTGATCGATACTGTCGAAAGCAAAGCCACAACGTTGC
Source organism: Chryseolinea sp. (assembly GCA_046595655.1). GTDB lineage: Bacteria > Bacteroidota > Bacteroidia > Cytophagales > Cyclobacteriaceae > Chryseolinea. Next base: position 28,628 of record JBKJOF010000012.1, read on the forward strand.
GCCAGTTTTTCTGCTTTATCGATGGTTCTATTTATAATGGTTACTTGTTTGAAACCGCTGTTGATCATGTTCAGACAAACGTCCTGGCCGATCTCACCAACACCAACAACCAATACTTTAGGTTCACGATTATTAGAAACTAAATCTTCTGCTAATTCTTTGGCAGCATATGAAATGGAAGCGGCTCCATCCCGAAAGGAAGTTTCCTGCACAACCCGTTTGTTTGCAAAGAAGATGGTGTGCATTAACCGGTGAAGAAATGGCCCGGCCATATTTTCGTCTGCACTCCACTGATAGGCATTTTTTACTTGACCAGAGATTTGGAAATCGCCTACAACCTGGGCATCCAGACCGATGGCCACTTCATATAAGTGTTCAATAGCCTCGATACTTTCAAGAGAAGCGAAGTGCCCTTCAAAACCATCAGGCAAATTTTTGATGATCGACAATCCTTTAAAAATCTCAACCGAATGATCTTTTTCTGCCACATAATAGACTTCTGTGCGATTGCAGGTAGACACTACCAACACATCGGTGGCGGCCGAATAATCCTTTATAAACTGAAGAAGCTGCTTTGCTCCGGCCTCATTTAACGAAACCTGCTCACGCACAGCAAGTGGAGCCGTTTTGTAAGTCAGTATGAGCGCTTTGAAGTTTTGAGTCATAGTTGGATCACAAAAGTATAGTGTAATCGAAATACATGAGTGACAAAAATCATTTAGTTCGCAATTTAGAATCAATACAAATAGACAATATACTTCATTAACCTATGTGTAAATCCTACTGCATGGCAATAGCGTCAGCTTGGTTTTGAATCTGGCTTTTTCGTATTTTTCTATCAAATCGTTATTGATATAGTATGTTGAAAGTAAAACGTTGGGTCAGAAACTTCTTTGGATTTTCGCGTTCGCAGACCAATGCCTTTCTTGTCTTATTACCCCTAATGATCATTCTAATTTTTTCTGAACCTGTCTGGAGATGGTGGGCGACCAGTCGTATAGAAGATTTCTCTTCGGATCGGAAAAAGCTGGACAGCCTAATCGCTTTATGGGATGTAAAGGATGCAATTGAACAAGAATCAAAAGAACCGAAAGTTCAATCCAAATTTTTTTCATTCGATCCGAATAGAGTTTCGATTGATGATTTACAGTCGCTGGGTTTTTCAAAGAAGGTATCGAGCCGCATGATTCATTATCGAGAAAAGGGTGGAGTATTTAGAATAAAGTCAGATGTGCTTAAAATGTATGGAGTGGATACGGTTCACTATCAGAAGCTCTATGCCTTTATAGCCTTGCCTGAAAAAGCTGAGTTTAAATCAAGCTTTAAAGACACGCCCAAAATAGTTGAAAAAAAATCTATCGAAAGATTTGATTTGAATTTTGCTGACACTGCTCAGCTCAAAAAGATTTATGGAATTGGCGAAAAACTTTCTCTTCGAATAGTAAAATATCGTAACGCCTTGGGCGGCTTTATTGGTATGGATCAGTTGAAAGAGATTTATGGGTTAGATACAACAGTTGTGAATCGGTTATTGAAGCAGTCTTTTATTGAAAGCGGTTTTTCCCCTTCTAAAATCAACATCAACACAATAAGCGAAAAAGACCTCGCCATTCATCCCTACATATCGGGCAAAGAGGCCAAGGCTATTGTAGCCTATCGATTTCAACATGGGGAATTTAGGGCGCTAATGGATATTGGGAATATACTCGGTGCAGATGCTGAAACCATTCGGAAAATCGCACCATATTTGAAATTCAATGATTGATGCGAAAGGCATTTTCAGAATTGATCATCAACCTACTTCATGACTTCATCTATCAAGCACACGCTGCAAACTTATCTGCGAAGGCTAACGAATCTTTCGGGCAACAACCGATCATTGGTATTGCTGCGATTGCATGCTGAACAATTAATCGATGTGCATGAATTCAGTTTTCTGAATGGTGATCGTTCTTTTGAAATAATCAATTCATTAATCGCTGGCCGCAGTAAGAAACTTTGCCAAGTATTAGATAGTCGAATTGAAGCCAACAATGAAGCGAGTAAAAAACTGAAACGACTTCAACGCATCGATCGTTTTATTTTTGAAGAACGAGGTTCAAACGATTTACACATCGGTTGGCCATTTGTGCGAGGTAAGTTTGCCGATGGTTCCATTGTACGTTGTCCGTTACTTTTCTTTCCAGTTTCCATTGTTGAAGAAGGGCAACATTGGGTTCTTCAACCACGCGAAGATGCGGGCATATCATTTAATAAATCTTTTCTGCTTGCCTTTTCTTTTTTCAATGCAGTAAAACTGGATGAAGAATTAATTGATACCAGCTTTGATGATTTCAGTTCCGACAGCACTGTTTTTCGAACACAATTATATCAACTCCTAAAAGATAAAGTCGAACTCAATTTTAATCCTGATAATTTTCGCGATGAGCTAACACCTTTTCAGGAATTTAAAAAAGATATGTTTGAGGAAACACATCGAAACGGAGAACTTAAACTTTTTCCGGAAGCGGTGTTAGGAATTTTTCCACAGGCAGGTTCACAACTCGTTCCGGATTATTTGCACCTCATCGAATCAAATTCAATTACCGATCTGGAAGAATTTTTTCTAAAGAAGAATACAATAGAAGACGGTGACGGTGTATCATCACAAAATATTCAGCAGCGTCCAGTAAAAGAAGAAAAGTTATTCACGCCTTTTGTGTTGGATGCTTTTCAAGAGAATGCAATCAAAGCAATAAAGAATGGACAATCGATAGTGGTGCAAGGCCCACCCGGCACAGGTAAATCTCAATTGATATGTAATCTGTTATCGGATGCGATTGCATCGGGCAAGAAAGCATTGTTGGTTTGTCAGAAGCGTGCCGCGTTAGATGTGGTGTATGATCGCCTGAGTGATATGGGTGTTGGCGATTTTCTTGGTTTGGTTCATGATTTTCGAGACGATCGAAAAGAAATTTTTACAGCCATTGACAATCAGATCGGTCGCATCGAAGAATATAAAGCGCGAAACAGAAGCATTGACGTTATTCATACGGAGCGGAAATTTTTTCAAGTTTGTCGCAGGATTGATCAGTTAACGGAAGAACTAGAAGAGTTTAAGCACGCTTTGTTTGACGATAAGGAATGTGGAATCACGGTGAAGGAATTATACCTCACATCAGATCTTCATCATGCATCGATCAACATCAAGCAAGAGTATCAGTATTTTTCATTTTCTGAACTGAACGAATTTGTTCGCAAGCTTAAGGTGTACAGTAATTATGCTTCCTGGTTCGATGCGGAGGATTATGCATGGCGTGAACGAAGATCATTTGCTTCCCTTCGTTTGGACGATGAAAAAGAAATCGAACGTACTATATCCGAGATTCCTCTTTATTTAAAACAATTAAGTGATAAGACCGAGAAATTGATTGGCGTAAAGCTGGGACTTGAAGACGCTGTAGCATTGTATTTGAAAGAGGATGATATTATGGGAATGATTGCCTCATTAAAAGATGAGGACACGTATCGTTTTTTCCAGTCCATGATTTCAGAAAGTGATGATGAAACATCCATGTTGTGGCTCTCGAATGTTGAACGTGTAAGTTTGAGTTGTTTTGACGGTGAGAATCCGGAAGCAACTATTACCAGCGATCAGCTTGGCAAATTCCAAGAAGTGTTACAGTATAGAATGCGGGCGCGAAAGAATTTTCTCCGGTTGATGCGATGGGAATTATTTTCGGATGATAAATTTTTAGCGAAGCGCGTTTTGGTGGCGAATGGTTTATCGTACAATAAAATTGGGTTGAATGTTTTAGAACAACGAATCGATAGTCGATTGAATCTTGAGCATCAACTTACAGCATTAAAGAATAAGAGCTGGCTCCATGAACTGCCGAAGGATTATAAAAAGGAACCGCTTCAAGACTGGTTTGTAAAACAGAAATTTGCTATTCGAGCCAAGATAATTTTTAATTCGTTGCGCGAAATAAAAGAAGGTATCAACGTGCTGATGTATTCCCGTAAAGAATTCATTTCCATGTTGCAAGAATTATTGTCGATCGTAAAGACTGCTCCTGAGAAAAAAACAAACTGGTTGGTCTACATATCTACCTATCAGGTTCGCCAATTATCTGAAGATGCTGGACTCGGATCTTTCTATATAAAATCGCTCCGTAAAGATTTTGATAACCTTTGTGAATATGATAAACTCAAAGAAGAACTAACGTCTACCGAAAAATCAGTTATCGCGAAACTCAACAACGAGTTGAAGGAATGGGATGCGAAACAAGTCGAAGTGCTTTTTCAGAACAGTTTACGATTAGCATGGATCGATCACATTGAAACAAAATATCCAATTCTCCGCTCGGTCTCCACCATGAAGATGGAGGAGTTAGAGCGCGAGCTTCAACAGAGCGTTGCCGAGAAACAAAAAATCAGCAAAGAGATTTTAACGTTGAAGGCGCGCGAGAAAGTGTATGAAGGTTTGCAATACAATCGTCTGAACAATCTCGTTACCTATCGCGATTTGCAACATCAGGTATCCAAGAAAAAGAAAGTGTGGCCGTTGCGAAAAGTAATTGCTGAATTTCAAGAAGAAGTATTTCAACTTATTCCTTGTTGGATGGCTTCGCCAGAATCAGTCTCTGCTATTTTTCCAATGACTGAATTGTTTGATCTCGTTATTTTCGATGAAGCCTCACAATGTTTTGCAGAACGAGGCGTGCCAGCGATGTATCGCGGTAAGCAAATTCTGGTGGCGGGTGATGATAAACAACTTCGCCCAAGTGAGTTATATCATGTGCGATGGGATGGCGATGAAGAAAATCCTGACTTGGAGATTGATTCTTTGCTTGAACTTACCGAACGGTATTTGCCAACGGTTCATTTGCAAGGTCACTACCGCAGTCAATCCGTTGAGTTGATTGATTTTTCAAATACCTTTTTCTACGAAGGTCGATTGCAACTGCTTCCTGATCGAAACATTTTTAATCTGCATGAACCTGCAATTGAATATTGTAAGGTAGAAGGAGTATGGGAATCTCAGACTAATGTAATCGAGGCGAACACTGTTGTTGAACGTGTGCTGAATTTGCTAAAAGAGCAACCCGGAAAAACGATTGGTGTGGTTACGTTCAATTCACCACAACAAATGCTGGTATTGGATTTATTGGAAGTGGAGGCGATGAAGGTAGGTAGAACTATTCCGTCTTCACTTTTTGTAAAGAACATCGAAAACGTGCAGGGTGATGAAAAAGACATTATCATTTTTTCTGTTGGGTATGCTCCCGATAAGAAAGGAAAAATGATGATGATGTTTGGAAGCTTAAATACTGCAGGGGGAGAGAATCGATTGAATGTAGCAGTTACACGGGCACGAGAGAAAATAATTCTCTTTACTAGCATCTGGCCTGAGCAATTGAAGATTGATGATATTAAAAATGACGGCCCGAAATTGCTTCGCAAATATTTGGAATATGTGAGGCAGGTTGATCGCAAAGAATTTAAACTAGAACAGACACCACTCCATCAAAGTAGCAATTGGTATTTGAGCAATCGCTTACAACAGTGGGCGGCAGATCGGTTGAAAGAGTATGTATTTGAAAACCATGTATTGCCGTTTGCAGATGTTCCTGTTAGACATAACAATCAATATCTAGGAATTATTTTAACGGATGATGATCGTTACTACTTAAGCTTATCGCCAAAAGATACGTATGCGTACACACCCGCTTTGCTCACGCAAAAGAATTGGAAACACCATCGTGTATACAGCAGAAATTTGTGGAAGGACAGAGAGAAGATGGAACGTGATCTGATGATCTTTATTGGCTCGCAGCAAAATCAAAACGGATAGGCAACCTGGTGTAAATGGATATTTATCTGTTGATGAATTGGAGTTCGGTCTACTACGGATGAATCATGCCGGTTATATCGTGATCGAAAATAAAATAACTTAAAAAAAGTAACGAACAAAAAAAGAAGCCGGGTATTGCTACCCGACTTCAACTACAACCAGACGCCCTGAAAGGGTATCGTTAGCGACCGTTTACGGTTGCATATTCCGGAACTGTTTTTACAGTTTTAATAATTCTTGCCGCTACCTTATATGGATCTGCCGCAGAGTTTGGACGTCTATCTTCAAGCCATCCTTTCCAATTATTTTCTACGGTAGCAATTGGAATGCGAATAGACGCACCACGATCTGAAACACCATAGGAGAATTTATCCATTGATTGTGTTTCGTGCTTACCCGTTAAGCGCAAATGATTATCGGCACCATACACGTCCATGTGTTCTTTTACATATGGAGCGAAGGCTTGACAAATTGTGTCGTAAACATCTTTCGATCCACAATTTCTTAATAGATCGTTAGAGAAGTTAGCGTGCATGCCTGAACCATTCCAGTCGGTTGCGCCAAGTGGTTTGCAATGCCAGTTAATGGCGATGCCATATTTCTCTGCAGTTCTTTCCAAAAGGTAGCGTGCAATCCACACTTGATCACCCGCAGACTTAGCACCTTTTGCAAAAACCTGAAACTCCCACTGCCCAGTTGCCACTTCAGCGTTAATACCTTCTACATTGATTCCGGCTTCGATGCACAGATCAAGATGTTCTTCCACGATCTCGCGACCAAAAGCATTCTTTGCCCCTACGGAGCAATAGTATGGACCTTGTGGTGCAGGGAATCCACTTGATGGAAAACCAAGAGGTTTATCCGTTTCAGAATTCCACAGAAAATATTCTTGTTCAAATCCAAACCAAAAATCATTATCGTCATCTTCAATAGTAGCACGGCCATTGGTTGGATGAGGAGTTCCGTCCGGACTCATTACTTCACACATTACCAAGTATGCATCTTTGCGAGCAGGATCTGAGAAGATTGCTACAGGTTGCAATAAGCAATCAGAAGAACCACCGGGAGCTTGTTCAGTAGAACTTCCATCGAAGCACCACATCGGACAATTTTCCAATGCACCATCGAAGTCTTTTACAATTTTTGTTTTGCTACGCAGGCTTTGAGTTGGTTTGTATCCATCAAGCCAGATGTATTCAAGTTTTGATTTGGACATTGTCGTTGTAGTTTATGTTTTCAGGGAAAATTAATCGGATGAGTGGTTGAAGCTCATCCGACTTTAGTATTATTAATTTTAGAATTTGTAGACAGCAGCAAGGGCTAAGGAAGGCATCATATCTTTAGCCTTACCATCTTTATCTGTAAATGAGTCTTCTGATGTTTTATCTATTCGAACCTCAGGAATAAGAGTAAATCCTCCTACTTTGTAATTTCCAGACAATGTAAATTCCATTACGCTTCCATCTCCTTTTCCATCCAATCCAATTACTCCTCCTAGATGACCGTTTTTAATGGAAAAATATTCTGCACGCAACCCAAGAGCAAAGCTTTCAGACAATGTAACCTTTGGATAAACTGCAAAACCTAAGAATGAACTGGCATCGGCATTAGACTTTGTAATAACACCCAACTCATTAATATCTTCTCCAGCCGCAGTGGTTTGGTAAGAAGTATTAAGACCAAGGTAGAATTTTTCGCCAAGGTTATATCCTAATGTTAAATCAGCTTGAAATAAAGTACCTGCTGAATACCCATCAAGATTACCAGTGCCATAAGGATCCTGACCATCATCTTTCATCTTGCCATCTTGGTCTCCATAAAGGAAATTCAACCATACTCCACCGGCATCACTTGTGTTTCCAATTTGTGCACCTAATGTATATGTACTAACAGGATTAAATTCCACAATATCTGTCGGGTTCATAAGAGCTAATTTAGCAACGAATCCATCACCGAAAGCAAAGTCAGCACGCATGCCGGTGTGATTGAAAGGACCCCATGAGAAGAGGTAAGAAGTAGAATAATTGAAATTTACAGTTGGTGAAATTACTTCATATCCTAAAAAGGTATTGAACTGACCCAAGTTCAATGTAAAAGCATCAGAGAATTTATAATAAGCGAAAGCCTGATTAATGATTGCCTGCCCAGTTGCTGTTCCAAATACAGCAGCCTTACCTCTTGGACCAAACACCACATCGGCAACAAACCCGGCTTTCTCACCTTGATAAGATGCGATTAAATTAACCATACCAATTGAAAAACCTTTACCATCGGCAAAGGAAGTTGAAGGAGCGTAGGTGCCATTTTGCTTGTTCGTATACTTAAGCGATGAGCGGAAATAAGTATCAACAGAACCTCCAAATGTAAATTTCTTTTCTTCTTCTTTTGGTGCTTCTGCAACAGGTGCCGCAGGCGCTGCATCTTGAGCAAAACCAACTTGATAGGCCGTTAAAAGAACAATTGCTAAGAAACTTCGTAATAGACTTTTCATAATTTTTTTTAATGGTTTAGTAAATGATAAACTGATGAGAGGGTTTTCAAAGATTTTGAACTGGTCTGACAATGATTCCGATCAACTTTGATCTTTAAAAACCATTGATTTACAATTCAAATCTATCTTCTTTTTTTACAGATTCAGTTTAGGTTAATGAGATTATGTTTAAAAAAATAGTCCAGTCTTTCGAGCCGGACTATTTGTTTATCAGGCTAATTCTTCTTTCAAGGGATATAGATTTTCTCCGTGTTGACTGAAATCTGAACCCACTTTCTTTTCTTCTGCACTTACTTTGAGAGGAGAAATTAAATCGGTAATTTTTAACAGGATCAGTGAACCCACGAATGAGAATGCAATTACAATCACTAAAGCAAGAAGATGAATTGAAATCAGTTTGGTGCTTCCATCGATGAAAAATCCGTTACCTGTTGTGTTCAAACCGTTAACTGCTTGGGTAGCGAGTAAACCAGTCATTACCATACCAACTGCTCCACCTACACCGTGGCAAGGGAATACATCTAAAGTATCTTCCAATGAAGTCTTAGCTTTCCAATGCACTACGATATTACTGATAATGGCAGCAAATGTTCCAATGAATAAACTAGATGGAATGGTTACAAACCCGGCAGCAGGAGTAATAGCAACCAATCCTACTACAGCACCAATACAGAATCCAATTGCCGATGGTTTTTTACCACGTGCAGCGTCAAATAATATCCAGGCAAGACCTGCAGCAGCAGAAGCAGTGTTCGTTGTAGCAAATGCTGATGCAGCTAATGCACCTGCGCTTAACGCACTACCCGCGTTGAATCCAAACCATCCAAACCAAAGTAGACCAGTTCCAAGCAATACGAAGGGAACGTTAGCCGGTGAAATAGAAGACTTCGCTTCACCTTTGTTACGCAAATACATAGAAGCAGCTAACGCGGCAAAACCTGCCGACATGTGTACTACTGTTCCTCCAGCAAAATCGAGTACTCCCATTTTGAAAAGAAAACCGTCTGCATGCCATGTCCAATGTGCGAGCGGTGCATATATCAACAAGGAAAATAATACTATAAATAGAATGTACGACTTGAAGCGAATACGCTCAGCAAAAGTACCTGTTATTAGAGCAGGAGTAATGATGGCAAATTTCAATTGAAAGAATGCAAACAACACCAATGGTATAGTTCCAAAAAGTGGCGCATCCAAAACGTTAGCGAACATAAAATAAGTGGAAGGGTTTCCAAATAATCCTAGCCCGCCAACATCATTGCCGAAAGCAATACTAAAGCCTACTACAATCCATAATACGCTGATAACACCCATTGCGACAAAGCTCTGAAGCATAGTAGCAATGATGTTCTTTGTGTCAATCATACCACCATAGAAGTAGGCAAGCCCTGGTGTCATGAGTAATACAAGTGCTGATGCCGCTAACATCCAGGCCACATCACCAGAGTTCATCCCCTCGGTGTTAATGGTGGAAGGTATTCCCGGCATGAAGATCGCCATGATGCTTATGGCGAGAAGCAAGATTAAGGGTACAATCGATTTTTTCATACGTCTTTAAATTTGGTTATAGGTACTGGTTGTTTTATTAATAAACAGTGGCAATTATTTAACATTAGGGTAAAAAACGAACCATATTTGAATAAAAATTGCCGAAATCGTTGTAGGTAGGGTATAATTTTAACCGAAAACGATAATAAATTGAAAATTTTGCAACAAAACGGAACTGTCTGAAAATGAAATACTCTTTTGAGTTAGGGGAATATTACCCAATAAGATTTTTGAAATGCCTGAAAATGCCGAATTACAATTGGGTGGTTTTCTTCTTTTTGCGCGCGAATATTTTCTCTTTTAAACCAATGGCGGCTTTGCCGTTTGCCTGAAAAACGATTTGTAAATTTTGGGAGGTAATGATGTGATGTAGTGGTTTTAACGTAAGCTCATCAATGGTTAAGTCAATTTTCTCTCCCACTTTTCCTTTGCCAACGGCTTGCATAATCAATTGAGGAAGGATATCGATGTAAGGCTGAAGATCATGGCTCAATTCATTTTGAATCTTATCTAGGGCGTGATCGTGCAAAAGCCAATTGGCTGAGTTGACCAACGCGTTTTCAGAATCAATATCGAAGGTAAAATCTTTTGCATAGATACGGGCATGAAGCGTGTCGTATCCAGGAACTAGATTAATGAACAATTGCCCGTCAACATCTCCTTTGACTTTTACTTTTAAAGCAAGTCCACGATTAGTCCCATATACTTCAAGTTTTTTTATGGTAGTAGAGTAACCTTCCGCAGCAAGTGTTTTGTCTCGAAGCGTTTTATTTAAAATCTCATCGGCCTTATCAAACTCAATAGTAACGAGTACATAAATGTTCAAGTCTTTGTCTTCTCCTTCTTTGCGTTTAAAAGGGGGAAGCTTTGTATTGGATGGAGGTATAGGCTCACCCTCCAGAATAGTTTGAACGCGCGCTTTCAACTCGACATCAAGTGTAATCAGTTCCGGACCCGTATCGGTTAGTCTTGCCGATATGTTTTGTGCTTCAGCTTTAAGCCATATTTGTGTTCCTTTCTTATTGATGCTAATCGGCTTTTGCAAATCCATCCAGATTTTGGAAACCACTTTTCGTGTGTCGATTAATTTTCCAAATACTTCATCAAGTTTAGGTATCAGCTTTTTTTCTTCTTTGTGAATCATGTTCTCGACTATCTTCTTGAGATTTATTTTTACAAACCCTACTCTTAGTTTAGGATCTTTGATCCATTTAATATCCCGCAAGGCTGAGTGAGGTTGTAAATTCCATTGGTTGTCGAACCCTAACTCGGTGGAGAGGTAAAGCGTTAATTCAGTTTGAATGGGACGTTCGTTTTTAAATGTAATTCCGGCAACGGATTTTTTAAACTTGGCCGATACATTTAGCGGAAAAGAATAGGTGAGGGTTCGCTTGTGCCAGGTAAGTTTGATGTTCGATCGTTTCTCCAGCTCTATATATAGACTGTCTCCTTTGTCGTTTAATGTTAACCACTGACGGAGAAACGTGCCTTGTATTTTAGTATTCACCATTTCCTGAAGTTTCGTTACCTCATAATCAATCGGAATGTTGATGGTGGAAAGCGGAATGACTAAAGTTGAATCAAGTGTAGTGGCAACCGGAGGTTTTGGTTTTATCCGCTCGCAGGAACTGAACGCCATCAGCATCAACACACAACCAATAAAACTGCAGATTCTCATTCTCATTTTCTTTTACAGGAAAGTTGGCTAGCTTGAAACCGTCAAACTAAAGTTATGAAGAAGTTTATTACAATCCTTTTTATTTCCATTGCATTCTTATCTCACGCGCAAGACGAAAGTGTAAAGAAAGCACCTGAAGCAAAAGATGGAGATGGTCCATATCCACAATTGATCATCCGTGGTGTAATGTTAGTTGACGGAACAGGCGCGCCTCCGATCGGGCCAACGGATATTGTGGTGAAGCAAAATAAAATTGTCTCGATCCAAACAGTAGGATACCCTGGTGTTGCTATTAATCCTGAACAAAGACCGAAGCTTGAGCCAGGAGGAAAAGAATTGAATGCTGAAGGAATGTATTTATTGCCAGGCTTCATTGATATGCACGGACATATCGGTGGTGATCAAGCACCGATTGCCGAATACGTATTTAAACTTTGGATGGCACACGGCATTACTACTGTTCGTGATCCCTCGGCTGGAAATGGTTTAGACTGGGTGCTCGATCAAAAGAAAAAAAGTGCAGCGAACACTATAACTGCCCCACGCATTTTAGCTTACACCTCTTTCGGGCAAGGAAGTAAAGAAAAAATATCCACGCCCGAGCAGGCCGTTGCTTGGGTAATTGAAAATAAAAATAAAGGTGCCGATGGAATAAAATTTTTCGGTGCAGCTCCTCAAATTATGGACGCAGCTTTGCGCAAGAACAAAGAACTAGGTTTGCGTTCAGCGTGTCATCATGCACAAATGGGTGTTGCACGATGGAATGTAATGAACTCAGCGAAAGCTGGACTAACTTCTATGGAGCATTGGTATGGATTGCCGGAAGCATTGTTTACAGGACAAACGTTGCAAGATTACCCGCTCGACTATAATTATCAAAACGAACAACATCGTTTTGAAGCCGCTGGGAAATTGTGGAAGCAGGCAGCAGTTCCATATTCCGAGCATTGGAATAAAGTAATGAATGAATTGCTTGCGCTTGATTTTACGATTGATCCTACCTTTAATATTTACGAAGCGAATCGCGATCTTCAACGCGCACGCAGAGCAGAGTGGCATGAGGATTATACTTTGCCAAGTTTGTGGGCATTCTATCAACCGAGTAAAATTTCGCACGGTTCCTATTGGCATAGTTGGGGAACAGAGCAAGAAGTTGAGTGGAAAGAAAATTACAGATTGTGGATGATCTTTATTAACGAATACAAAAACAGAGGAGGTCGCGTCACTACGGGTTCAGACTCAGGGTTTATTTTTCAGTTGTATGGATTTGCTTACATACGCGAATTAGAATTGTTGCGTGAAGCTGGGTTTCATCCATTGGAAGTTATTCGCTCGGCAACCTTGTATGGTGCACAGGCATTAGGGAAAGAAAAAGAAATTGGATCTGTGGAATTGGGTAAGCTTGCTGACTTTGTGATTGTGGAGGAGAATCCTTTGCAAAATTTTCAAGTGCTCTATGGAACGGGTGCTATTAAATTAGCGGATGATAATAAAGTAGTGCGGGTTGGTGGTGTGAAGTACACGATAAAAGACGGAATTATTTATGATGCAAAAAAACTTCTGGCCGATGTCAAGAAAATTGTGGATGCTGAAAAAATAAAAAGTGGATTTGTGTTGAAGCAGCCAGGTGTTAAGTAATCTTTAGGAAATTATAAAATGGAAACACCTCAAGACGCTCCAGATGGAAATGCATTGCTTACTCTTGTCTCTATGAAAATGCCATTTGGTAAGTACAAGGGAAGTATACTTTGCAATTTGCCAATACATTATCTGGAGTGGTTTGCCAAGAAAGGTTTTCCTGAAGGCAAGTTAGGTATGTTGCTTGCCACTATTTATGAGATCAAACTTAATGGCCTGGATTATTTATTGGAACCATTAAAAAAATCAACACCTCGTTAAAATTTTCTTTGCAAGAAACCCGATTGATGAACATGCACATCAATCGAATTTATTGGGCAGCGTGCTCACTTCTCATTCAATATATCTTCTAATCGATAATAGACTTTCAATCCGCGCTCTTTTGCAATGCGCACATCTTGATCGGCACCTTTCGATTCACCTTCCAAACGAAGTACAGCATCACACTTGGTTAGTAAACGTTCAGCAACCGGATAAGCGATCTCATCATAAATTGAACCCAGATTTTGCAGTAGGAAATAAATACGACAAAGTGTCCTATTTTTGAATATGGAACACCACTACACGGATAAGTTAGTAACACCTTGGGGGGGAATGAAGGAGATGAA
>JBKJOF010000011.1:0-7035 GCA_046595655.1 Chryseolinea sp.
CCAATGGAGTAAGTAGGCAAATTCATCAGCTTCGATTCCAGTTTATGAACCGATACCGCTGAATTTAATCCCGTTACCATCATGCTATTTTGATACAACCGAACTAGGCGTTTATAAAATTGTTCGTTGCTTTCTACACCTTTCATGCGGTCGAAGTTTGCGGCACCAACATATCGTTTAAACTTTTGTGAATTTTCGTCAAGGTAATAGCGGTAGTTCAATCGATCGTTCACCATAAAGGTAAACGGCATCAGAAAACTAAAACCCAAGGCTGCGAGTTTATCAATGGTTGCAAATGGAATATCAATTGAAAATGGATCGATCAAACAAAGCACAGCTACCTTATGGCCGCCTTTGCTTGGCGGAATGTAAGATCTGAACTTATCAACCAACTCATCAAGAGGCGAATCGAAAATCATTACATTTTTTTCTCGCTGATATTTGTTCACCCGAATCTTCAAGGCTTTCGCCTGATTCGTTTCCTGTTCACAAAAAATCCACTTGTTAATGGGTAGATCATCCGCCAATGAAGCGAGACATGCACTTTGAAAAATTTCTTTTTGATGTCCGATAGAATATAAACCGCTTCCGGAAAACAGATCGACAAACACAACCTCATCCGCTTTGCCCGATACATTAACGGTGAAGGACTGTATGTAACTAAGGAGTAGTTGAACCTTTACTTTAAACCAAGGCTCTGTTGCTGTGATGCTAAAACCATCGTCAATATAAAGTTGTTTCGAATTGTGAGTTTCGGGTTTCGAGTTCAATGTTCCAAGTTTCAAGTTCCAGATTTGATGCCGGAGTTCTGAGTATAAAAGTAAATCGATTTTAAGTGATAGAGAAAATTACTTATAAAAAAGTCGATAGTCCATAGTCAATGGTCTATGGACTATCGACCATAAACTGTCAACAATTAAATTTTTCAGTCAACAGAAATTTCACATAAGAGAAGTTTAATTTGCACCCGTTATGATGGATTACTTAGATAGTTTGAATGAGCCTCAGCGAGAGGCTGTAATTAATACCGATGGCCCGTGCATGTTGATTGCCGGAGCCGGATCAGGAAAGACAAGAGTGTTGACCTATCGCATTGCGCAGTTGATGGGCAAAGGTGTTGATCCCTTCAATATCATGGCGCTTACCTTTACCAACAAGGCCGCCAAAGAAATGCGTCAGCGCATCGAGAAGGTAATGGGTCACGATGCACGCAATGTTTGGATGGGTACCTTTCACTCGGTGTTCGCGCGCATTCTTCGTGCAGAAGCGCAGCACCTTGGTTATCCATCTGATTTTACGATTTACGATACAGACGATTCGAAGTCACTCATCCGAACCATTGTGAAAGAAATGGGCTTGGATGATGCTACCTATAAAGTCAACACCGTTTACAACCGAATCTCTGCAGCGAAGAACAGATTGATTGGATGGGCAGAGTACATGGCCAATCCTGAGATTACTGGTGATGATGCCGCAAACCTTCGTCCGGAGATTGGAAAGATTTATCGTGCTTACGCGATGCGCTGTTTCAAATCGGGCGCAATGGATTTTGATGATTTGCTCTTTAACACCGACAAACTTTTTAAAGAACATCTTGAAGTGCTGAACAAATATCAACAGCGTATTCAATATGTTTTAGTCGATGAGTTTCAGGATACTAACCTTTGCCAATACTTTATCATTCGTAAGTTGGCAGCAGTAAGAGAAAATATTTGCGTGGTGGGTGATGATGCACAAAGTATCTACGCTTTCCGCGGAGCTGACATTACCAACATCTTAAACTTCGAGCGAGATTATCCTGATTTAAAAATTATCAAGCTCGAACAAAATTATCGCTCGACACAAAACATTGTAAGCGTTGCCAACTCCGTTATAAAACGAAACAAAGCACAGCTACCTAAAAATGTTTGGACCAACAATGAAGAAGGTAATCTCATCGAACTCATCAAAGCCGTTTCGGATAATGAAGAAGGTAGGCTTGTTGCTACTTCCATCTTTCAGGAAAAGATGCAGCATCAATTGAAGTTCAGTGACTTTGCCATCTTGTATCGAACGAACAGTCAGTCGCGCGCTATTGAAGAAGCGTTACGCAAACAGAATATCAAATACAAAATCGTTGGAGGATTGTCTTTCTATCAACGTAAAGAAATAAAAGACTTGTTGGCCTACATGCGCTTTGCTATCAATCAGCAAGATGAAGCATCGTTCAGAAGAATTATCAACTTACCGAAAAGAGGTATTGGTGATTCTACTGTTGACAAAGTTGTTGTTGCCGCAAACGATCATGCCATTTCGATTTGGGAGGTATTGCAAAATGCCAATTCATTTATAGGAGGTCGTGCCGCTGTACCCATCGATGATTTTGTTTCGATGATTAAACGTTTCAATGTTGAGATCGAAAAGAAAGATGCGTATGATGCTGCGTTTGAAATTGCAAAAGGATCAGGCCTGCTGCGCGATCTGTATGAGGACAAAACCGTTGAAGGATTAAGCCGATATGAAAACGTTCAGGAATTATTGAACGCGATCAAAGAATTTGTGGAAGATCCGGAACGTGAGGATAAAAAGTTAGGATCATTCTTACAGGAAGTTTCTCTTGTTACAGGTCAAGATCAGGACAAAGACAAAGATCCGGATACGGTTACGCTGATGACGATCCACATGGCGAAGGGATTGGAGTTTCACAATGTATACATCGTGGGGATGGAGGAAGATTTATTTCCATCTCAGATGATGTTGAGCAGTCGCGCAGAATTGGAAGAAGAGCGCAGACTTTTTTATGTAGCGATAACACGTGCTGAGAAAAAATTATTTCTTTCATACGCGCTCAGTCGTTATCGTTTTGGGCGATTGAAGAATTGTGAACCGAGTCGATTTCTAGATGATATTGATCCAACCTTTATAAAGGTAAGTACCAAGTATAGCGGTGGACTGGAATCGACCCCGCCTCCCAGCAGCTTGTATGCAAAGAACCTGGTAAGCAGTGTTAAGAAAACGGCCCCTCAACCAAACAAGCCATCGGGTTACAAGGCTCCAGCCGATTTTGCGCCAAGCGATACTACATCGCTGAAAGAAGGCATGAAGGTAGAACATCCTAAATTCGGTTTCGGAATGGTGCTTCACCTCGATACAACCGGAACGGATAAGAAAGCCAAAATTAATTTCAATGATGTAGGTGAAAAAACGCTGTTGTTGAGCTTTGCTAAAATAAGGATTGTGGAAAACTGATTTTGGTGAATTAGCCATATTGGTTAGCTTTGTCCAACTAAAGTACATCAAGCGTTCTGGCTCTTAGCACAAACATGCATTCAGCATCCGCTACAACAACACATTTTTAATACACGAATTCACAAACCATGATCGGAGAATATAACTCACAGCGCCCAGGTATTATTTTGAAAGAATACGGCCGCAATGTTCAGAACCTGATTCAATACATCCGCAATCAGCCTAGCAAAGAAAAGCGTACTGAACTCGCTTACACACTCATTGAACTCATCAAGCAACTCACTCCTACAATAGCCGAGCAGCCTGAAAATCCTCAGCGCCTTTGGGATGATCTCTACATTATCGCTGACTTTGATCTGGATGTAAACAATCCTTATCCGGTGCCTGATCGTGACATTCTTTTTAAGAAACCGTTGCGCATGGAGTATCCAAAGAATGATTTGAAGTACAGACATTATGGAAAAAATGTTGAGAAGCTGGTAAAGGAAGCGCTCAAAATAGAAGACGCGCAAGAGCGTGAAGATGCCATCATCTACTTAGGTAAGTTGATGAAGACTTTCTACGGAAACTGGAACAAAGAAATTTTGGATGACTCGGTTATCCTTCGCGATATCAATGTTATGTCGGGCGGAGCGTTGAACATGACGATCGAAAAAGTGCGTGAGGAAAATCTTTTCGAAAAACTTTATCGCGAAAGAAAAACAACGAATACAAGACCTCAGGGCGGCAACAATCCGCGTCAACAAAGTGGTGGTGGACATCATCGTCCATTTAATAAGAACAACAACAATAACAATAATAGAAACAACAACTTCCGTCCAAGAAGAAGAGATTCTTAGGAGGTAGGAGGTTAGAATTACGAAGAACGAAATTCAGGTGCGGTTTGCACCTTTTCGTTTTTAAAGAAGAATTGATTTACTTGAATGTTTGAATTACAAATCGAACTTTAATTTCATAGATGAGCATTTTTAAAATCCGTGGCGGAAAAAAATTAAAGGGAGAAATCATTCCCCAAGGCGCCAAGAACGAAGCGTTACAAATCATTAGCGCTACCTTACTATCTTCAGAACCAATCACTATTCATAATATTCCCAACATCGTTGATGTTAACAAACTCATTGAGTTGGTGGGTAACTTAGGTAGTCATGTTGAAAAACTGGGGCCTGAATCCTATCGCTTCACAGCCGCTAATCTTAACACGACATTTTTAGAATCAGAAGAATATCGGAAGAAAGCTTCTGCCCTACGCGGTTCGGTAATGTTACTCGGTCCGATCTTGGCGCGCTTCGGGAAAGCTACCTTACCCAAACCCGGTGGAGATAAAATTGGAAGAAGAAGATTGGATACGCATTTCTTGGGGTTCCAAAAACTCGGAGCAAAATTCAACTTCGATGCAGAAGAACATTTATTTCATATCGATGCATCTTCACTTACGGGTTGCTACATGTTGTTGGATGAAGCGTCCGTAACGGGAACAGCAAACATTGTGATGGCCGCTGTATTGGCAAAAGGTACAACTACAATTTACAACGCTGCATGTGAGCCTTATCTACAACAACTTTGTATGATGCTCAACCGCATGGGTGCAAAAATTTCGGGTGTAGGTTCAAATCTTCTCACCGTTCAAGGTGTAACGAAACTTGGAGGAACCGAACACACCATGTTACCCGACATGATTGAGATTGGAAGCTTCATCGGGTTAGCGGCCATGACTCAATCTGAAATCACCATAAAGAATTGCCGCATCGATATGCTCGGCATCATTCCTGAAATCTTTAAACGACTCGGTATTAAAATGGAATTTCGTGGAGATGATATTCACGTTCCATCACAAGAGCGTTATGAAATCGAAACGTTTATCGATGGTTCTATTCTAACTATTGCGGATGCACCTTGGCCTGGCTTTACCCCTGACTTGTTGAGTATTGTTTTAGTTGTAGCAACACAAGCAAAAGGTACTGTACTCATTCATCAAAAGATGTTCGAGAGTCGGTTGTTCTTCGTTGATAAATTAATCGACATGGGTGCGCAGATTATTCTTTGTGATCCGCATCGTGCGACCGTAATTGGATTAGATCGTAAGTATCAGTTGAAAGGTATCAAGATGAGTTCTCCTGATATTCGCGCGGGTGTGTCGTTGTTAATTGCCGCATTGTCTACCAGTGGCACAAGTGAAATCTCTAACATTGATCAGATTGATCGTGGCTATCAAAATATTGATGAGCGTTTAAGAAAACTCGGAGCCGATATTGAAAGAATTGTATAGGTGTTCAAATTGTATTAGAAAATATTCGTTAAGCTGTATTGATTTATAACGTTAAACCTATTCTACTATGAAGAAATTACTCTTTACTCTCGTTTATTTGTCATTTGTAACCACACTCTTGGCACAAACCGATTCTGTAAAATACTTCAAATTACCCAGAACGCTTATTAAGATTTCTCCGCTCCAGTTTTTTTCACAAACTTTTGAATTGGGCATTGAGGCTTTCGATCACAACTATTCAAAAAGTCTCAACATTACCGCAGGGCTTCGCACTGGATCGAATAGTTATGATGATGGTTCTGGAGCAAATCTGGAATTAGGATATCGAAAGTACGCTGCTCCCATGAAGTTCCGTTCGCGCAACAATCATCAATCCTATCAAGGCATATATTACAGTTTGTTCGTTCGAGGCGAATACTTCAAAGGGAAAAATCAAGATTATAATTACCCGGTAGAACATTCTGAAAAAATTCTATCCATAGCGCCCGGTTTTACAATTGGTTTTCAAAAAACCTTATGGCAAATAATTGTGTTGGATATTTATGTTGGAGGAGGCATTAAATTTACAGACATCGAGCATACCAATAATCCAAATAATAATTATAATAATTACTATTCCATTTTCGATCCAGGTTACTCCGGAATTTATCCAAAGACAGGAGTAAAAATAGGAATCGGACTTTAATACAATATTGGGTCTAATCTGGCTGGCGCAGATATTGTCGAACTGAATCGACACGCCATCTACAAAACATTACTGCCATAGTAGCGGCTAAGATTTTCAAAGAAATTCTGGTAGAATAATGGAATAAAAAAACCACTCGGTTTCGCGAATGGCTTAAGCCAGATAAGTGACCACAACTATTTTACGCTCAATATTACCGAACCTCCAACTACTTAAAAATCTATTTCGAAAAGTATTACTTCAATAAGTCAGATATGACATGAGGGTGGTATAAAATGGACCGAGTGTAATCCACTATCTTCATAAGCCTTTCCATCACGTGCTTCACAGACCACGCAGTTAAAATCAATAACATTGCTCCTAGTAAATTTTGTATCAACTGACTAAATGGAGTTTCATTCTCCATGTTTATCGAATTAGATGAACCAATGTGCGTACTCACAAATTCTTTAGCAAACTCGCTCAGGTTATTAATAGAAGAATCTGATTCTCCATTATCACAACTTACCAAGGTTAGTGAAAGGCAGATAAAAAATAGTAAGGGTGTGTTTCTGATTTTCATAACTTAATAAAAAGGGATCAATTTTAGTCTGTTAGACACATTCATACATAGAAACGTTGGAAGGAGTTTAAAAATTATATCGATGTTTAGCTGCTCGATTCAATCGTACAACTAATTCTTAACGCAAACTTTTAAAAAAGTATCATAAAGAATTACTGTCATCCGACTGATCCATAGTAGCTTATAAAAGTATCGCCTGGATAAAGATTACGGGGATTTTTCTGGGTTTTGAAAAACACCCCCATTTTTCAAGTTAAACATATCGAGTTGTATTTTTTTAATGTCTCGCTCCGC
>JBKJOF010000035.1:0-42791 GCA_046595655.1 Chryseolinea sp.
GCCATGAATGTAATGGGCCAAGGCTTTGATCAGGAATATAAACCGAACGCTTCCGTGGCAAAAATTTACGCGAAGCGTTTTGAGAAATATAAAGTACTGGGTGAAATGATCGAGAAACAATAACATTTCTTTTGGAGATTTAAGTTTAGAGTTTAGAGTTTCGGGTTTCGGGTTTAAGGTTTCGAGTTTAAGGTTTAAGGTTCAAAGTTCAGGGTTCAAAGTTTAGTGCCCAACAACAAACATCCAAAGTCTAATATCTAATGTCTAAAATCGAACATCTACAATGTCCAGTCAATATAATCAACTAAAACAGTCGGCCTTTGAAGCGAACATGCAACTACCTAAGTTGGGGCTGGTGCTTTTTACTTTTGGTAATGTAAGTGCAGTCGATAGAACATTGCGGGTATTCGCTATCAAACCAAGTGGTATTCCATACGATGAATTGTCGCCAGATAAGATGGTGATTGTTGATTTCGATGGAAAGACTATCGAAGGAAAACTTCGCCCCTCTTCCGACACTAAAACGCACGCGGTACTTTACAAACATTGGGAAAAGATTGGAGGAATAGTGCATACACATTCTACCTATGCAACCTCATGGGCACAAGGTCAACGCGATATCCCAATTTTCGGAACAACGCATGCTGATCATAATACAGTCGACATTCCTTGTGCTCCGCCAATGAGCGATGAAATGATCAAAGGTGATTATGAATATGAAACTGGTTTTCAAATTATGAATTGCTTGAAGGATAGAAAGCTAAGTTATGAGGATATTGAAATGATACTCATCGGTAATCATGCTCCTTTCACTTGGGGAACAACACCAGAGAAAGCAGTCTATAACAGTGCTGTGCTTGAAAGCGTTGCTCACATGGCGCTGCTTACTGAACAGATTAATCCGAATGCTCCACGACTTAAAAATGCATTGATAAAAAAACATTTCGAACGGAAACACGGACCAGATTCTTATTACGGACAATGAGTTGATTATCAATTTCACAATGTGCAGATATGCAAATTGGATCAACAGAAAATTACAGAATCATTGACAATCTTGAAATTCACAATTAATAATCAAAAAAAACTATGACCAAACTACTGTTTCTACTTTTCACCTCAGCTTCAGCACTGTTCGCACAGCAAAAAGATTATCCTATACAAGTAGTACCTTTTAATCAAGTGCACTTTACTGATAATTTTTGGTTGCCACGTATTAAAATCAATCACACCGTAACTATTCCAGCGTCTTTTGAGCGTTGTGAAAGTACCGGCCGCGTGAAGAACTTTGAAATGGCGGCAGCCAAGAGTGGCAAATTCTGCACCGTCTATCCTTTTGACGATACTGATATTTATAAAACAATTGAAGGCGCATCATTTTCATTAACACTCATCCACGATAAAAAAATGGAAGACTACATTGATTCACTCATTGTAAAAATAAAAAATGCACAAGAACCCGATGGATATTTATATACCGCAAGAACAATCGATCCGGGCGCACCTCATCCATGGGCAGGTACGGAACGCTGGGAAAAAGAAAGAGAGCTAAGTCACGAATTATACAACTCCGGCCATTTGTATGAAGCCGCTGCAGCTCACTATCAAGCAACAGGAAAAAGAAATTTGCTTGACATCGCATTGAAGAATGCAGATTTAGTTTGCAGTGTATTTGGTCACACGAAAAAACACGTAGCGCCAGGACATGAAGTGGTAGAGATGGGTTTGGTGAAATTATATCGCATCACCGGAAAAAAAGAATATTTAGAAACAGCTAAATACTTTATTGAAGAAAGAGGTCATTACGCAGGGTATGATCCTGAGAGCAAAGACACATGGAAGAATGGTGCATACTGGCAAGATCACAAACCTGTTGTCGATCAAGATGAAGCTGTTGGTCACGCAGTACGTGCAGGCTATTTATACTCAGCAGTTGCTGACATTGCTGCGCTGACTGGCGATGAGAAATTTCTAAAAGCCATTGATACCATATGGAATAATGTAATTCAAAAAAAGATTTATGTGCAAGGTGGCATAGGAGCAGTTGGTGATGGCGAACGATTTGGCGCTAACTACGAATTACCAAACGCCACTGCATACAACGAAACCTGTGCAGCCATTTCTAATGTGTACTGGAATCACCGAATGTTTTTATTGCATGGCGAATCAAAATACATTGACGTTTTGGAGAAGTCATTATACAATGGATTGATTTCAGGTGTAGGTATGGATGGCAAATCATTCTTCTACACCAATGCCATGGAGATTAAAAATATTTTCAATCCTTCTGGCAAAGAGGCCGAACGTTCGGGTTGGTTTACATGCTCATGTTGCCCAACTAACATTACGCGTTTAATTCCTTCCATTCCTGGATATGTTTACGCGCAAAAGAACAATGACATTTACGTTAACTTGTTCGTAAGCGGAAATGCCTCGCTCACTATTAACAAGAAATTTGTTGAGATTGAACAAAAGAATAATTACCCTTGGCAGGGGAATTTAGTTTTCAATATCAATCCTAAATCACCAATGGCATTTAATGTATTAGTCCGTCTTCCCGGATGGTCACAAAATGAAGCGATGCCCTCAGATCTTTATTCGTTCGAATCGAAATCAGATAAAAAAGTATCGATCACTGTCAATGATAAAGCTGTTGAATATAAAGTGTTAAACGGTTATGCGGTGATTGCAAAAACCTGGAAAAAGGGAGATGTAATTATCGTGAATCTACCAATGGAAGTACGAAGAGTGGTCGCCAACCCAAAGGTGACGGACGATATTGGTAAAGTAGCACTGCAGCGTGGCCCGCTTTTATATTGTGCAGAATGGCCAGACAACAATGGTAAGACCAGCAATATTTTCTTACCGAAGGATGTTCAGTTCTCTACAGAATTTAAAAGTGATTTGCTAAACGGTGTTACCGTTTTGAAATCTGAAACTCCTGCCATTATAATTTCTGGCAACACGATATCCACCGTTAAACAAAATTTTGTTGCGATACCTTACTATGCCTGGGCTCATCGCGGCAAAGGTGAAATGATGGTCTGGTTTCCAGAGCAGATTAAAGCTGTTGATTTAATTTCGAAGTAAATGTTAATGAACAGAAAACTTAATTGGCTTCACACTTGTAGGTTGAGGCGCTGAAATCATTTTGTAACTGTGAAACTGAATAAAAAATGATTGATCTAAAAAAATTGGAAGTGTGGTTTGTTACCGGTAGCCAACATTTATATGGTGAAGAAACACTTAAGCAAGTGTCGGAGCATTCAAAACAAATTGTAAAAGAACTTTCTGCCTCTTCTTCAATTTCTGTAACCGTTGTATTTAAACCTGTGCTAAAGACGGCAGAAGAAATATTTCAACTCTGCCAGGATGCGAACACAGCAACAAACTGTATTGGACTTGTAGCATGGATGCATACCTTCTCTCCCGCCAAGATGTGGATTGGTGGATTGAAAATTTTACATAAACCATTATTGCATTTACATACACAATTCAATCGTGATATTCCTTGGAAAGACATCGACATGGATTTCATGAACCTCAACCAAAGCGCACACGGTGATCGTGAGTTTGGTTTTATCATGACGCGCATGCGATTGAATAGAAAAGTTGTAGTTGGTCATTGGCAAAATAAAGAAGTTCAAGAACGATTGGATGTATGGATGCGTGCTGCTGCAGGATGGCACGATTGGCAAGGCGCAAAATTTTGTCGCTTTGGTGATAACATGCGTCAGGTTGCAGTAACCGATGGAGATAAAGTAGAAGCAGAAATTAAATTCGGATATGCCGTAAACGGTTATGGAATCGGAGATCTTGTAAAAGTGATCAATCAGGTAGCCGATCATGATATTGATAAACTTATTGCTGAGTACGAAGCAAACTATACTTTAGCTTCTTCATTGCACAAAGGTGCAGACAAGCATTACGCTTTACGCGATGCAGCAAAAATCGAAATAGGTTTGCGTACATTTTTACAAGAAGGAAATTTCAAAGGATTCACGGATACATTCGAAGATCTTCACGGCATAGTACAATTGCCAGGCATTGCTGTTCAACGTTTAATGGCCGAAGGCTACGGCTTCGGTGGTGAAGGCGATTGGAAAACGGCTGCCTTAGTGCGCGCAATGAAAGTAATGGGCAGTGGATTGAAAGGAGGAAATTCTTTTATGGAAGATTATACCTATCACTTCTATCCATCCAATCCGATGGTTCTTGGAGCACACATGTTGGAAATTTGTGAATCCATTGCTGATGGAAAACCTTCCTGCGAAATTCATCCATTAGGTATTGGCGGAAAATCAGACCCAGTAAGATTAGTATTTAATAGTGCCGCTGGTCCTGCTATCAATGCTTCTGTTGTTGATATGGGTAATCGTTTTCGATTATTAGTAAATGAAGTTGAAGCCGTGAAGCCAGAACATGATTTGCCCAAACTTCCCGTTGCGCGCGTATTATGGAAACCATATCCGGATATGCAAACGGGTTGTGCTGCGTGGATTTATGCAGGTGGTGGACATCATACCTGCTACAGTCAAAATTTAACTTCCGAACATTTGATTGACTTTGCCGAAATGGCGAACATCGAATGTGTATTGATCGGCAAAAAAACTGATCTCCATCAACTTAGAAATGAATTGCGTTGGAACGAAATGTATTATAAGTAACTACCCAACATTCTATTGTGACGAGATATATTCAATCAAAAATTTAACTCACAATATTTAATATCTACCGGCAAATGTTAAAGGAGATTTTATCTACAATGGTTATATTAATACCACCATTTCATTTTTGCTACACTGCATGTTAAGTTTGGTGATATATACAACTATTTAAAAAACCTCTAAATTCTAATATCAATGGATATTGACAAATACAAAAGCTGTGAAGGAATATTAGTGGCCGTTGACTGCATCATCTTTGGCTTTGATGGCCACCAGTTGCAAGCATTATTAATCAAGAGAGGATTCGAACCAGAGAAAGGTAAATGGTCGCTGATGGGCGGATTTGTTAATCCCGATGAGAGTACCGATGATGCTGCCATACGTGTACTAAACCAGCTCACGGGCATGAGTAACATTTACATGGAGCAACTCTATTGTTTCAGTAATGTAGAACGAGATGCCGCAGGCCGGGTAATCTCAGTCGCGTATTTCGCTCTTATTAATATCGCAGAGTATAGTGATCAACTTCAGCAAGATCACGAGGCACGTTGGTTCCCCATGGAAAAAATTCCGAACCTGATATTTGATCACAAAGAAATGGTAGCCAAAGCAAAGGAACGTCTGCAACAGAAAGTAGCGAATCATCCCATTGGGTTCGAATTGCTTTCTGAGAAGTTTACACTTCCTCAGTTACAGAATTTGTATGAAGCCATTTATGAGCAGCCGCTTGACAAGCGGAACTTTACACGCAAAATTCTTGCGCTTGGTATTTTGAATAAGCTTAATGAAAAGGAGAAGGAATCATCCCGAAAAGGTGCTTTCTATTATGTGTTCGACAAACAAAAATACAGTAAGCTCCAACATGAAGGAATGAAATTTCTTTAGGCAACCTAACGAAATAGTATTACGGACAACTCTAAAAATCTCCGCTTGCCCTTCTCAACTGAAGAAGGAAAGGGATGAGACCAATAGAAAAGAGTTTTTAGAAATGCCGTTAGCAAACTTCACTCTCATGCATTAACAACCTTCATGATCCATTCAAAAAAATTATTCTCGTGTTTTCTACGGTAGTACTTGTTCTTGTGACATACTTCAGCATCCAGACAACTTTCCAGTTCAAAGAAATTAGCATCGCAAGGGATTTTGATTGTGTTAAAGAATGGCGATCTTACCGGAGTATTTCTCTGGACAATCCAATAACAATTTATCCATCGGAAAAAGTAATCAATCTAAAAAATAAATCCATTTCGATTGATCTTGAAATGAATTTTTTTCAGCAGTGAAAATCAAAACAAAGTAGACTCTTAACATTCATATCCTCTTTAAATAAAACCATGAAACAAATTACCCTATTAACCTTGATGAGCATTTCGTTGTTGATCTCGTCATGCAAAAAAGATCAGAAGCCATCAGAAGAAACTCAGGCACAAGTTTCAAGACATTCAGTAACCACCTCTCCATTCGGAACATTGCCCGATGGAAAAGAAGTAACTCGTTACACGCTTGTTAATGCAAATGGTGTTGAGATGAGTGTAATCAATTACGGTGGAATTATTACTTCTATTAAAACTGCCGACAAGCAAGGTAAGTTTGCTGATGTTGTGTTGGGATACGATTCATTATCATCTTATTTAAAAAGTAGTCCCTACTTCGGTGCATTGGTTGGCCGATATGGAAACCGCATTGCGAAAGGAAAATTTACGCTTGACGGAACGTCATACAAACTTGCTGTTAACAATAACGAGAATCACTTGCATGGTGGGCTGAAAGGTTTTGATAAAGTATTTTGGAACATTGAAGTGTTGCCCGATTCAGCATCTTTAAAACTTACGTATACTAGTGCAGACGGTGAGGAAGGTTATCCTGGAAATTTAAATACAGAAGTTGTGTACACACTAACCGATGCAAACGAACTTAACATTGACTATAAAGCTACAACAGATAAAAAGACAGTAATCAATCTCACCCAACATACTTATTTCAATTTAACGGGAGATGCGAATCAGGATATTTTAAATCATCAACTGATGTTAGAGGCACCTCAGTACTTACCAGTTGATAAAACGTTAATACCTACCAATGAATTAAGATCTGTTACCGGCACACCATTTGATTTTAATGTACTTACAACAATCGGTTCACGCATTGCCCAAAGTGATGAGCAATTAAAATTCGGATTGGGTTATGATCATTGCTGGGTTTTAAAACCATCGGATGGAAAGGCCGTTCGAAAAGTTGCCGAACTCTACGAACCTAACAGTGGAAGAGTAGTTGAAGTTTTAACTACCGAACCAGGTATTCAGTTTTATTCCGGAAACTTTTTAGATGGAACATTGATTGGAAAAGGAGGAGTTGCTTACAAATATCGCAGTGGACTTTGTCTCGAAACACAACACTATCCCGATTCACCAAACAAAGCCTCATTTCCATCTGTACTTTTAAATCCTGGAGATACTTACACTACTTCAACAGTTTATAAGTTCTTTGTGAAGAAATAATAGTTGATGCTGGCGGATGTTGATCTTGCTTAAACGAATTAGGCTACGTTGCTTGAAGCAATATTTAATTCAGGAAAACGAATTTTTTAAGGTATCGTGAATTAAATATATTTGCAACCGAATCTACTTAACTCAAGAAAATGACAACAGAACAGTTGAAAGACTTGAAGGCCCGCACCTCCGCCTTAAGGAGGTATCTTTGACTACGATCGTAAGTGCATCGAAATAACAGACGAAGAGAACATTACCCATCAGGCCGATTTTTGGAACAATCCTAAACAAGCTGAAGTCATTCTGAAAAATATCCGCACCAAAAAAGTTTGGACGGATGCATTCGACAGAATGAATAAACTGTTGGAAGACCTTGAAGTGCTCAATGAATTTCATGAAGCAGGTGATGTGGGTGAAGAGGAACTTGATCGTGATTATCAGAAAACTGCTAAGACTGTAGAAGAGCTTGAATTCAAGAAGATGCTCAGCCAGGAAGAAGACCAGCTGAGTGCAGTTATTGAAATCAATCCGGGGGCAGGCGGAACGGAAAGTCAGGATTGGGCTGATATGTTGAACCGCATGTACATTATGTGGGGCGAAAAAAGTGGCTACAAGGTTTCTCAAATCGATTATCAATCGGGCGATGTGGCGGGTATCAAATCAGCAACAGTTGAAATTGATGGACCCTTCGCTTACGGAAAATTAAAATCAGAAATTGGTGTGCATCGATTAGTTCGTATTTCTCCTTTCGATTCAAATCAAAGAAGACATACTTCGTTCGCATCCATTTTTGTTTATCCAAAAGTAGATGACTCGATACAAATAGAAATTAATCCGGCCGATATTGAATTACACACATCGCGCTCTGGTGGTGCCGGTGGACAGAACGTAAATAAAGTCGAAACGAAAGTACAGTTAACACATAAGCCCACGGGTATTGTAATTGTTTGTCAGGTAGAACGATCGCAACATGCTAACCGGGAACGTGCCATGCAAATGCTGAAGTCAAAGTTGTATCAACTCGAAATGGACAAGCGCAATGCCGCGCGAGATAAAGTAGAAGCCGGAAAAATGCGAATTGATTTTGGATCACAAATTCGTAATTACGTTTTACATCCATACAAACTTGTGAAAGATGCACGCACAGGAGAAGAAAGTCACGATGCACAAGGTGTGTTAGATGGTGACTTAGATGATTTTATAAAAGCATTTTTATTAGGAGCACAAGAAGTTCCGGAGCAGCAGTAGAGACAGTACGGTAATTCGTTTTTAGATTTATTTAGATAAATCATGATAGATCGAACAAAAAAAGAAATAATTGTCAGAATGCTATTCGATATAAATACAGATGGCATGATCGACAATCTGAATTATTTAACCTATAAACTGTAACGGATAAATCACAAGCAAAACAACAAGACGTCACAAAGCCTGCAAAAAAAAGTAAAAATAGGTTGGTGGAATAAAAACAGAAAACGACTTATTAAATGAATCCTAAAGATGATACGGGATTACGAATTTTTTATTTGGACTAAAGTCCGTTAAACTTTTGACTTATAACCACGGGCTTAAGCCCGTGGTTATAATAATCCTTACAATTGGGGCTTTAGCCCAAACCGAATTATCACCTTAACGGCTAAACAGCTTTTCAGTTTAGTACTCTACCTATACCCGTTTAAATTCAAGCCCTTGATTCAAACCAAAATATACACCACCCAATTCTGGCTGGTCTGTTTAAGCTCATTGATGTTCTTCGCGAGTTTTAATATGTTAATTCCCGAACTTCCAGAATACCTTACCAATCTTGGAGGCGGAGAATATAAAGGCTTAATCATTTCACTATTCACGCTCACTGCAATGATCTCGCGACCCTTCAGTGGTAAGCTGGCAGATAAGATCGGTCGTGTGCCAGTAATGATGGCAGGATCTCTTGTTTGTTTTGTGTGTAGTCTTATTTATCCTGTGTTAACTTCTGTTGCCGGATTTCTTTTTCTTCGTTTTGTTCATGGTTTCTCAACAGGCTTTACACCCACAGGACAAGCAGCTTACCTATCCGATATCATTCCTTCTCATCGAAGAGGTGAGGCAATGGGTTTGCTTGGAACTGCCGGAACACTTGGCATGGCCAGTGGACCTGCCATCGGTGGAACGCTTGCCAATAAATTTGGATTAGACGTAATGTTTTATTGTTCTTCATCGTTTGCCATTTTATCTGTGTTGATTTTAATCGGTATAAAAGAAACGCTATCAGTCAAGCACTCTTTTCATCCACGATTGTTGAAAGTAAAAAAAGCAGATCTTTTCGAACCGCGTGTCTTAATGCCTTGCATTGTAGTGGTGTTATGCGCATTTGCTTATGGTGCCGTGTTCACCCTCATTCCTGACTTTGGACAATTTGTTGGAATAAAAAACAAAGGACTGTTGTTTACCTACCTTACCGTTGCTTCTCTTATGGTACGATTGATGGGCGGCAAAGCTTCAGATCGCTGGGGAAGACGTTCTGTACTCATGGTGTCTTCGGGTCTGATTACGACTTCACTTCTGGTTATTGGATTAGCCACTACACAATTACAATTAATTATTGGTGTATCATTATACGGATTGGCGCAAGGTGCTACCTCTCCTACTCTACTTGCATGGGCAACCGATTTGAGTGATGAACATCACAAAGGTCGTGGAGTTGCTTCTCTTTATATTTTTATGGAATTAGGGATTGGTCTTGGCGCATTAATATCCGGATTTATTTACAGCAACAATTCAGAAAACTTCTTCACTGCATTTCTTATCTGTAGTGTATTGAGTGGTTTGGCTTTTATATATTTAATGGTATCGCGTAAACCTGTAAAATCACTTGCATGAAAAAAGTAGCATGGTATTGTTTCTTAGCTGTGAGCATTGGTGAAATTATAGGATTGATAACAGGCCAGGAAATATTGAATACGATCTGTAAACCACTGATCATTGTCACCCTTACTGTAGCCTACCTTGTCACAATTTCAAGCGAAGAACGATCACGGACTTTGATTCTTGCTTTGGTGTTCTCGGGTGCTGGTGATATGCTTCTTATGTTTCATGATGAGAAAGGTTCTTTTTTTATGATGGGACTTATCGCATTCTTAATATCACATGTGTTTTACATTTTTACTTATCGCCAACATCAAGACAACGAAAGCGAAAACGGATTGCAGGGTATTCAAAAAGTAAGGCTTGCGTTTCCAATCATTTTATCCGGAACAGGTTTAGTGTTTGTACTTTATCCAGCACTAGGTAATTTGAAAATTCCAGTGATGATCTATGCCCTTGTTTTGGTAGTGATGACATTAAACGCGTTACTTCGATTAGGCAAAACAACTCCATCTAGTTTTTGGATGGTCTTTGCAGGTGCGTTGTTGTTTATGCTTTCAGATTCATTACTCGCCATCAATAAATTTTTAGAGCCAGTTCCTTTTGGCAACGTTTGGATCATGACAACCTACATAACAGCACAATACCTTATCGTGAAAGGATTGATTGCTCATAAATAAAAAGAGCGGAAGATTTCTCCTCCGCTCTCATCTGTTTTATTATTCTAAATTCTTTTCCGTGGTCTGTGTCTTCACAGAACACCATGGTGTTTCGGTCTGTGAGGAACAGATCGAGGAGTAGGTACACAAATAGCTGGAAAGAAAAACTCAAAATCAACATATGATAAAATTTAGTAGCTTTCCAACGAAACAATCTATGCAGTTAAAAAGAAAATAAAGGCATGCTGTTATTTTTAAAAAATGGAATATCAGTATGCATGCTGTTCGGTATTGTTAGTGGAAAGATTAATTTAACCTCGTAAAAACAACGACATTATGACAAAACCATTTATACTCATCGGATTAATATTTCTGTGTGAACTTTCATCTGCACAAAATAAACCTTTTAACTTTTATACAGACTCTCTAAAACTCAAGAATGATAATAATGCAATAATTGCCGATTTTGAAAATATGATAAAAAAAATTGACAATAAATTTGAGTTTAAAGGTATGAAGACCATAATAATCAATAATGCACCAACGGGTTATTACCTTCCTACGACAAATAATATTTACCTTCCTATGTGGCAAACAATGCCACAAATGTTTAAGGACTTCGGCACAAGTGTGACAGGCAGCAAAGAAAAAGGAGAAGAATTGTCGAGATTATTTTTCTACGGATTTTTTCTGCCGCACGAAATCGGGCACGGCTTGCAGCATAATGCCAAAAAATTACACAATAATGAATACGACAACGAATATGAAGCCAATGTAATTGCTGTACTCTATTGGAGGAAACAAGGGAAAAAGACAGAGCTTACAAGCTGTTATAAAATTGCAAAACTGGCGCTAAAAAATTTGACAGACCCGATACCGAAAGGAGAAGACCCAAAATCATATTTTACAAATCACTACGAAGAGTTCACTAACGACCCCAATAAATATGCTTATATAATGTTCGAGCAAGTTGTTATTGCATACGAAGACAAAACATTGCCTGACTTTGATAATTATATCAAAAGAATATTGAGCCGAAAATAATCCTTCCGCCAATCGAGTAGACTGCCTCACCGGATTTTTCACCATTTCCGTGATCTGTGTCTTCACAGAACACAATACTGTTTTGGTCTATGAGAATACAGACTGTGGAGTAACGGCACAATATCTTATCGTGAAGGGATTGATTACTCATAAATAAAAGAAGGGGAAGATTTCTCCTCGCTTACTTCTGTATTATTATTCTAAATTCTTTTCCGCAGTCTGTGTCTTCACAGAACACAATGCTGTTTCGGTCTGTGCGGACACAGACCGAGGAGTAGAGTAAGACCGAGGAGTAAAAAAAAGGAGCGGAAGATTTCTCCTCCGCTCTCTTCTGTTTTATTATTCTAAATTCTAACTCCTAAATTCTATATTCTTCAAAAAATCACATCTTACTTACCTTACCACTTCCTGACGCGTGACTGTTTACCTTACTTGGATTACCTTTATAACTTACCGTTCCACTTCCTGAAATATTTGCATCCAGTTCGTTCTTTACATTAATCTCTACATCGCCAGAACCAGAGATACGCACTTCGCAGTTGTTCGCTACTAAATCAGAAGCCAATACTTTTCCAGATCCGCTGATAGACGCTTTTACTTTTTGTGCAGAACCACTCGCCATAATTTTTCCTGAACCTGAAACACCGAAGTCAGCTTTCTCAGAAATGCTCATTGACATTACCACTTTGCCTGAACCACTTACATCACTGTTAAAGCTTTTACATTTGCCTTTCAGATCGATATCGCCAGAGCCCGATACATCGGCTTCCAAATCTCCCGAAGCTTCTACTTCAATTTTCAATGAACCCGAACCGCTTACATTCAAATTAAGATCTCCAGAAATAATTTTAGTTTCTCCAACCAAATCGCCTGAACCGGACACGCTTAATGCTTCAATATCTTTTACAGTAATGTAAACATTGATTTGGTCCTCATCACTATTGCCCCAACTCCAGGTAATCCAACTTCCTTTACCAATTACTAATTTGCCTCCGTCTACTTCTGTTTCGATTTCTTTCAGCACATCTTTTTTGCCTTCAATTTCTACCTTTTGCACAGCTCCCTGGCGAAGGTATAATTTACCCGGAATCCGGAATGATATTTTTGTAAACGTAGCGACATTTCGTGTTTCGCGATTTTGTGCAAAACTGAACGTGGCGCACACTAAAAAAATAAGTGCCAAAAAGGATAATTGCTTTTTCATATGGGTGAGGTTAGTTGATTACTGATTTACTTTTTATAGACTGAGAACCAAATACCAAGGTTGCATGCGTCACGAATAATTTTTTTTAATGTGCATACACGGCCAGTCCCGCCCCTCTATCTTGTACTATATTTACAGAGCTTTAGACATCACTAATCCCTGTAAGGTTACAATGCCCGCCTTTTCTTATCGAACGATTCAACAACCAGCAAGAGGTTCATACAAAGAAAAAGGCAGTAAATTTATTGCCTTTGCTTTTCCAGTAATAAATGAAGGTGACGTAAAAGAAAAATTAGAAGCCATACGAAAAGAATATTTTGATGCACGTCATCATTGCTTTGCGTGGACGTTGGGTGCAGCGAAAAAACATTTTCGTTCTTTTGATGATGGTGAGCCAAATCATTCTGCTGGCGATCCAATTCTCGGTCAGATACGATCGAATAATTTAACCAATGTATTGATTGTTGTGGTGCGTTACTTCGGTGGAGTAAAGCTTGGTGTTGGTGGATTAATTAGCGCATACAAAGCGGCAGCTGAAGACGCTTTGAAAAATGCTATGATCATTGAAGAAGAAGTAAAAGAAAAAATTTCGATTCACTATAGTTATGCCTCCACACCTGAAGTTATGCGACTGGTAAAAGATTTTGAGTTATCGATTGTTGCCCAATCTTTTAATGAAGCGTGCACAATAACATTTGACGTCTCATTAAAAAACAAAGCCAACCTGTTAGAAAAAATTGTATTGCTTCAAGTAACCGGAACTTCTCTAACCCTGAACTTTGAACGTTAAATTTCGAACCTCGCCCTTGACCAGCTGAGTTGGCACGTTTTCAAAATTACCTTACCTTGTCCGAAATGTTTGAACTCCACTTGTATGTCTGCTAAACGTCCTGCTCTCGGTTTCATTTTTGTAACACTTCTGATTGATATCATTGGTTTAGGAATTATCATTCCGGTAATGCCGAAGCTTATTCAGGAACTTACTGGTGGCACACTGAGCGAAGCATCACGTTATGGAGGATGGATGTTGTTTGCTTATTCTTTTATGCAATTTGTTTGCGCACCGATTGTTGGTGGCTTAAGCGATCGTTATGGAAGAAGACCAGTGTTGTTAGCATCACTTTTTGGATTTGGTGTTGATTATATTTTTCTGGCACTTGCACCTACATTGGCCTGGCTTTTTGTAGGTCGAATCATTGCTGGAATGATGGGAGCCAGTTTCACTACGGGCGCAGCCTACATTGCTGACATCAGCACACCTGAAAAGCGTGCACAAAATTTTGGAATTATTGGCGCTGCCTTTGGCCTCGGTTTTATTATTGGTCCAATGATGGGAGGATTGCTCGAACCACTCGGCTCTCGCGTTCCCTTTATGGTGGCCGCAGGATTATCGCTACTCAATTTCCTTTATGGATTAATTATTTTACCGGAATCATTGACGCCAGAAAATAGAAGAAAATTTGAATGGTCTCGCGCCAATCCAATTAGCTCGTTGCTAAATCTAAAACGATACCCAGTTATTCTAGGGTTAGTCGCATCACTTATTTTAGTCTACGTATCATCACATGCGGTGCAAAGCAATTGGTCATACTATGTTATCGAAAAATTCAATTGGACTCCTACTATGATTGGCTATTCGTTGGCGGTTGTAGGATTAGTGTTTGCCATTGTGCAAGGAGGATTGATCCGCATCATAATTCCAAAGCTCGGACAACAACGCAGTGTATATGTAGGCTTAGGAATGAACGCTCTTGGTTTCGTTCTTTTTGCATTAGCTACACAATCATGGATGATGTTTGCCTTCACTGTTGTGTACTGTTTTGGTGGAATTGCCGGTCCTGCGTTGCAAGGTATTATCTCAACTCAAGTACCACCTAATGAACAAGGTGAGTTACAAGGTGCATTAACTGGATTAATGAGTGTTACTTCAATTATTGGCCCGCCTCTAATGACGAATACCTTTGCGTACTTTACAGACAGCTCAACATCATATTACTTACCTGGGGCACCGATGCTACTAGGAGCTATCTTGACGATCACCGCTACATTTATGGCACGAGCCAGTTTGAAGAAGACGTTAGGGAAAGTTGTAGACTGATAAAGTTTATGTTATTATACTTTTGATCGTCATCTATTTTTAATTGAAATGCTAAGAAATTATTCTTTAGTCAGTTTCTTGATTCTCGTTTTATGCTCTTGCTGTCAGACACAAGATAAGAAAACTGATATTACCTATCCTCGAATAGTAGGAGAAACAAAATTTGATGCAGCTGTAGATGAACCTTCCTTTAAACCTTGTAACGAAGAACGTGTTCATCAATATTATAATTTCGGAAACGGATTTCAGTATACAGGAGAGAAGAGCGAAATCATTAGAATATTCAAAGAGCGTTTTAAATCGCAAGAGAAGAAAGGAGAATCAGGATACATTACCATACGCTTTATAGTGAATTGCAAACGCCAAACCGGATGGTTCAGAATTCAGGAAATGGACAACGAATACAATCCAAAAAAATTTGATAAAGGTATTGTTGATGGCTTACTTAAAATCACAAAAGGATTGGATGGGTGGATTACTGGTGAATTAGAAAAGGTGCAGTATGATTACTACCAATACCTTACTTTTAAAATGGAAAACGGATTGTTAATTGACATCATGCCGTAATGAAATATGTAGTTATAATTTTACTTCTACCCTTTTATTCTGTTGGCCAGATCAACTGCAATGTCTATTCATTAAAAAACGATTCATTATGTTACAAGGCATGCCTCGAAGCTAATGAAGCAGCAGAATTTCAAGGCACAGGTTATTCTCAACAAAAATTTGATAAAGCCATTTCACTTTGCCCAACAATGGATTATGCTTACTTCGGAAAAGCAGTGCCCTACCTTAAGCATGGAGATTTCATCGCCTGGAAAAAACTGATCGACAAAGCAGTAGCATTAAATCCAACAGGTCATTTAGGATATCGCGGTTGGTGCCGATTCCAATTTGTGCGCGATTACAAAGGCGCCATCAGTGATCTTGAAAAACTGGATGAACTAACAAGTTTTGACATCGGCTACTCCATAAATGGTGACTATCATTTACAAGTTGCAAGAGCACTGTGTTACAAAGCCCTCGGTGAAAAAGAAAAAGCCATTGAAATTATTCAGTGGCAATTAAATCAGAAAGGTTATTCACCTATGCCTTACGATTATTTACATCTCGGTATACTCAAACTCGAAACTGGTGATTTGAAAGGTGCTGTAGAATTTCTTAAAAAAGAAATAGCATTCAGCGATTATCTGGCAGAGACTCATTATTACCTGGGACTTACCTATAAAAAACTGAATCAATTAAATGAATACAAACAATGCATGGAGAAAGCTAAAGTGTTTTATCTAAAAGGTTTTAAGCGCACCGATCCATACACGCATCCAGTCGATAAAATATTTTTAGTTGATATTGAAAAAGAGTTGACCAACATGGTTAGGTAGGGTCTGCTAAAAAAGTCAAAAATTCATTTCCCGCAGAAATCTTGTATGCATTAACCAGCGGGAGCATAGTGTAATATGTGCATCATCGGGATTGAATTTAAATGCAAGGTTTTTGATGGATACCTTTCATTTGCCTTGCACTTCGTTGTAGAAAGATTCTTCAAAAACCAGAAAGGGAATACCAAAATCAAAGGCTTTCCACCTATTGTTATTTTTTCAGCAAGACCCAGAAAGCTTACTGAATAGAATCAATATTCTATTCAGATACAAATTAGAATTTCAGATTACTTTAGATATTTTAAAAACAAAAAAAACCATCGTCTGTTCAACGATGGTTTTTTTATGAGTGTGATTTTTGTATCTACCGATCCATTCTCATCTGCAATGGGCCTGCATACTTCTCATACTTCTCTTCGAGGTTCTTTGCTAAATCGGCTTCGCCATACTTATAAAGTGTGCGCTGAAGTTCACCGAGTATAATCACGTTTACTTGTAACTCGCGACCGTAATCACCTTTGGCAGTGTAATATGCAGCAAGTTCATCAGCACGTTGCGCCATGATGTTGGCAATCTCAATTGCTTTTTCTTTTTCGCCCACTTCCAATAATAATGCAACGCTCTGTGAGGTGGTGTAATCGTAACGCACACCCACGTCAGGCATCTTTGTTAAGTTGGCTAACAGAACTTCGCGTGCCTTGGCGGTATCACCTTGCATAATCAGGAACTCAGCAAGTGAGTTAAAACTGCTGCGGTGGTTCAACACAAAGTTGCGATAGTCTTGATTGTAGTACACATTCGGGTCATCTAAGTTTCTGAATTGAAACTTCTTCATCATGTTTTCATAACTCACATCCGTGTTCACCAATTCCAATTGGTTGAACGAACGTGGATTTAGAATTGGAAGAATACGATATGCATTACCTTCCTGAACCACATAACGACTTAGGTCGATATTAAATTGAGAAAGCGAAGTTTGATTTACATAAAGTGGACGATCCCAATCCGTTGTTGCGAGAACATCTAGCAGAGCAAGATCTTTCTTTTCTAATCCGCTACCTTTTACTCGCAAAATCATTTGAGGAACAATAAGACTATCCATGTCTTTTGGAACAATGTTGAGCGCTCTTATTTTCTCTACATTAATGGGAAGAATAATTTCCTTTGATGGCAACATGTTGCGTTCTCCTCCATATCCGGGATGAAGAAGTCCTTTGTTGTTGGCTTTCACCAACTCCAAAAACTTTTTCAAATCCATTTGCTTTATCCCACTTTCAGCATAGTATGGAAGGTAATCATTCAAGCCACTTTGTTTGTAGTTATCGCTCGTAAGCGTGTATGGAAAAGGTTCTGAGCTGTATGCTTTGCGGGTGCTTTGATCGATGTACCAATCTGTATTATAGTAACTCAATACAATAACACGAACATCGGTACGAACACCTTCTACCTCTTGCGCATACCACAACGGGAAGGTATCGTTATCACCACCGGTAAATAAGATCGAGTTCGGTGCGCACGATTGTAAATAGTTTATGGCTGAATCAACTGAGAAATAACGGTTAGCACGATTGTGATCATCCCAACCATCTTTCGCCATTAAGGCTGGTGCTGTTAAACCAATTAATGTAGCAACCAATGCTGCTGCTTTTGCATTCGGTAAGAATTTTTTAAAGAAGTCAGCCATCGCGATAACTGCAAAGCCAATCCAAAAACAAAACGCATAGTACGATCCCGAATAAATGTAATCGCGTTCACGCGGTTCTGTTGGGGGCGAGTTAAGATACACCACCAATGCAACTCCCATAAGAATGAAGAGCAAGGTAACGACAACAAAGTTTCTTGTATTGTGTACGGATTGATAGAACAT
Source organism: Chryseolinea sp. (assembly GCA_046595655.1). GTDB lineage: Bacteria > Bacteroidota > Bacteroidia > Cytophagales > Cyclobacteriaceae > Chryseolinea. The sequence continues at coordinate 18,252 of JBKJOF010000035.1, forward strand.
ACCAATCAATCCCAACACAAAAGGAATCATGAAGAAATTATTTCGTCCTTTATTTTCAGCAAGTGCTGTAGGAAGTTTTTCAAACCATTGATTCGGTCCCATCCAATCTGCATTCTGAATATCGCTTTCACGACCTGCAAAGTTGAAGAAGAAATAACGCACATACATCCAGCCAATCTGGTGCTGCACGAGGAACTTTATGTTATCACTGAATCGTGGTTTCTCGCCTTCCTTCAATCCTAAATTATCTCGATACACTTGTGCATGACTCGGGTCGGTGCTGTAAATACGAGGCAATATGGTTTCGGAGTTTGGCTCGTAGATATATTCATACTTATGATCTCTAATTTCATAGCGATCTTTCCCTTTTCTATAATTTGGTGCGCCTACTTTTTGATCAACAATCTGCGATGTAAAATAAGGGCCATATAACAACGGGCGACTACCATACTGCTCACGCTTTAAGTAACTCACGTAACTCATTACATCAGAAGGATCATTCTCATCAATTGGAGGATCGTACGAAGAACGAATCACAACCAGAGCATACGAGGCGTACCCTATCAAAATAAATGCAGTAGCGTTTAGAAATGTGTTGAGAACTACTTTCTGTTTTTTCTGAGTAAACATTATTCCCCATATCAATGCGCTAACCAACATCAATGCAAAAACAATTGCTCCAGATCCGAAAGGCAAGTGCAGGCTGTTGACAAAGAATACTTCAAAGCGACTCGCCATTGTCGGCAGGCCCGGAATAATAATATCGTTTACAAAGAAGATGATGCCCAAGCTTATCAACATTGCGGCAACAACGCCCCAAGGTGTAGGCTTATATTTTTTGAAATAATAAATCAGCGCAAGCGCAGGTATAGTGACAAGGTTCAACAAGTGAATACCGATGGAAAGACCCATCATGTAAAAGATCAACAACAACCAACGGTTTGCTCTCGATTCGTCTTCGATTAGATCCCACTTTAACATCGCCCAAACTACAATGGCAGTGAAGAACGATGACATAGCATACACTTCCGCTTCAACAGCAGAGAACCAGGCGGAATCAGAAAAAGTATAGGCTAATGATCCTACTAGACCAGCACCGAAAAGCACCCATGAATTTGATCCGTCCAATTCTCCAAAACTGGTGATCTTCATCATTTTTTTTCCCAAAAGAACAATCGACCAAAACAGAAAAAGAACCGTAAAAGCACTGGCCAAAACACTGCTAAAATTTATCCAGTAGGCTACTTTGGTTACATCGCCAAAAGACAGAAAAGAGAAAAGTCTGCCGATTAACAAAAACAAAGGTGCTCCGGGAGGATGGGGCACTTCTAATTTATAGGATACCGATATAAATTCACCACAATCCCAATAGCTGGCAGTTTCTTCCATAGTAAGCCAGTATGTAACCAGCGCTACCACAAATACAAACCAACCCACCAAGTTATTCGTCTTCTGAAAATTTAAGTTCATAGTATGATTTATCTGAAAAAAGTTAGGCGCGAAAATAAGGAAATAAGTCGATAGTCCCAGTCAACAGTCAACAGTCCACAGCCGTTGACAGTCGACTGTGGACTGTTGACTATTTATACACCATGACATAAAACAAAAGCCACAAAAAGAAGATTAGAATGTAGGAACAGGCTACAATAATCCATACGTATTTTTTGTCTTTGCGGGCAAAATGATGAATGCCTTCTACCAGCAGAAACCAGTATGCTATTTCAAATAGGTTTAGCGCGCGCAGCGGATAAGCCCACCGCTTGTCCAACTCATAGTAATCAAAGAAATGCATGAGCGACAAGGGATAAAACGAGCGGATGTCATGATAGTTAGGATCGGTATCGATGAACATGAACCATAGGATTTTAGCCACTTCGGGAATAAGGAAAATGTATTCTGCTCCGATCACCACTCCCCAGCATTGGGTATAGGTAACGCGGTAGCCAAACATAAAACACCCCACCCATATTACAAATGCTATTACCGTAAACTTCCATAGGTAAACAAACGGAATGGAAAAGAACTTTAGGGCATTAAGTGTTTTTAGCACCATACCTTCGGGCCTATCTTGAAGAAACTCGAATGCCGCTGTCTCATTTTCGATAAAAACGATCTTAACGTAGAGCAATAAGAAAGTGAATAGACAGAGGAGTAAAAAAAGAAGCCTTTTGTCGGCTGAAAAGAATGACTTAGTTTCGCTCATTAAAATATGGGGGTATGTCTGGTCGTTGGTATTTCTGTTTATGATGCAAATTAAGCGTTCTGTTTCCAATGATCTAGTGCCTGAAGTGCACGGTCAACTTTCCATGTTCAGCAGTACGCAGTCAACAGTCAACGGTTTGTTGTCCATTGTGGACTGCCGACTGTGGTCATTAATTTTCTTTCTATCTGTCGCCAGTTATAGCGCTTCGGCACAATTGCAAGTAGAAAAAGATACTACGATTATCTTATTGTCAGATCTGTCAGTACAGCTGGAATGTACTGAGGCGCTAAACGATCTCTACGACTTTAAGTTTGATGAAGCTGTTTATGAGTTTCAATACCTTAAAGCAAAATACAAATGGCACCCTCTACCCTATTTCTTAATGGGGTTAATCGAATGGTGGAAGATTATGCCGAATACCAAAGACTTATCGCACGATAAAAGTTTTCTGGCTTATATGGATTCGACCATTATGGTGGCAGAGAATCTATATGATAACTACCCTCAATATAAAACAGAAGCAGCATTTTTTATGTCGGCAGCCTACGGATTTAAAGGCAGATTGTATTCCGATGAAGAGCGCAGCCAATGGACAAAAGCTGCATCAGCCGGAAAGAGCGCAATGAATTATCTGGAGGTAAGCAAAAAGAAAGAAAATCTGAGCCCTGAACTTTTATTTGGTGATGCGCTGTATAATTATTTTTCAGTCTGGGTTCCTGAAAATTATAAAGCTTTGCGACCTGTAATGTGGTTTTTTCCGGAAGGTGATAAAGCGCTTGGACTAAAACAATTAAAGGAAGTTTCGTACAATGCTTTTTACACCCGCACCGAAGCCATGGTTTGGCTCATGCGAATTTTGAATAGTTATGAGAACGACCAGCCGCAAGCTTTTCAACTCAGTCAATATCTTTTTCATACATATCCCAACAATCCATATTTCCACCGATACTATGCGCGGATGCTTTACAGCCAGGGGAAATTTGGCGAAGCTGAGCCAACGTGTAAAAATATTCTGAACAAGATCGACAGTGGACAGGTAGGATACGAAGCTACCAGTGGAAGGTATGCCGCTTTCTTTCTGGGACAGATCTATGAAGCGCGCAAAAAATACGATGATGCAAAAAAGTATTATTCCATGTGCATGAAATTCGCGGAGAAGATTGGTGCAAATGATTCTGGTTATTATTTGTATTCGCTTATTGCGATGGGTGAAATAGCAGAGGCGCAAGGCAACAAGGCAGAAGCAAAGAGGTATTTTAATGAAGTGAAAAAGAAAGCCGGGAAAAAAGATGAAGCCTACAAAGACGCAAAACGCAGGCTTAAGAAATTGGAGAAAGGAGATTAGATTAGGTGTTTATTTTGAAGTTGTTTAATCGTTTCTAAAGCCTCAACTTTGAATGTATAACCTTTTGCTTTATTGGAACTGCGCGATCTCATAGTCACTCCCATTGTCATCATTCTGATTTATGCAGTTGCTTTTGCCGTGCGGTCTTCTGTGACTGATGAAGTAAACCGTGTTTATTTTATTCCGGCATTAACAGTAAAAATAATCGGTGCACTGGCATTGGGATTTATTTACCAATTCTATTATCACGGTGGAGATACCTACAGTTATCATACCCATGGTAGCCGGCATATTTGGCAAGCGTTTATCGATTCTCCCGGCAAGGGCTTTAAACTTTTATTAAGCGATGGCAGCGATCAAACCGGTATTTATCAATACTCCTCCAGAATTTTATTTTTTACTGATCCAAGTTCATACGCTGTTGTGCGAATTGCTGCGGTCGTAGATTTTCTAACCTTCTCATCTTATTCCGCAACAGCAATCCTCTTCTCCGTTTTTAGTTTCATTGGTCTGTGGATGTTCTTTAAAACTTTTTATGAGCAGTACCCCCACCTCCATCGATGGCTTGCCATGGCTTCTTTTTTTATTCCTTCTGTATTCTTTTGGGGATCGGGGCTTTTAAAAGATACATTAACCATTGGATGCCTCGGCATCGTTACATATAAAGTCTACAAAATATTCATCACGAAAGAAAGGTATGCTAAAGATTTGTTCCTTCTTGCTCTGGGTCTCTATGGAATTTATACACTCAAACTTTATATACTTCTCACATTCTTACCGGCACTCATCCTGTGGGTATTTATAAGCAACCTCCAATCCATTCGATCTACCGTGTTGAAGATGATGTTGTTTCCTTTCGTAATCTTTACCGCTGTTATATTGGGTTATTTTGCAATGTTAAAGGCTGGAGAGGACAATGAAAAATATGCACTCAGTAGCTTAGCGAAAACAGCACAGATTACCGCCTATGATATTCGGTATTGGACGGGGCGAGATGCAGGTTCTGGTTATACATTAGGTGAGCTCGATGGAACATTCGGCTCGATGATACGGCTGGCACCGGAGGCGGTAAATGTTTCCTTATTTCGACCTTATTTATGGGAAGTTCGAAATCCATTGATGCTTCTATCGGCACTCGAAAGTCTCTTCTTACTATTCTTTTGTATCTACATCATCTTTAAAAAAAATATCCAAATACTGAGGGCTCTGGGCCAGGCTGATATTGTATTTGCAATGATGTTTTCAATTTCATTTGCGTTTGCTGTCGGTGTATCCACATTTAATTTTGGAACATTAGTGCGATACAAAATTCCGATGCTTCCGTTTTTTCTTGTAGCGCTTATATTAATTCTTCATCATTCAAAAAGTGATAAAAAATTGGAAGAATTAGAAATGACTGAATAATGTTCAACAACACTCTTCCTTCCATCCTCGCCCATTCGTTTTCGAAGTGATGCATCATGAATGAGTTGGATGATTTTACTCTCCCACTCATCAGTTGAGTTACACAAAAATCCATTTACACCATCGTCAATAATTTGTGAATTAACTCCAACAGGCGAAGCGATTGCCGGAATGCCAAGCGCCATGTATTGCAGCGCTTTGAAACCACATTTACCTTTTGCCCAAACATCATCTGCTAGCGGCATTATTCCAATGTCAAATTGAAGTAAATCCTGTATCTCAGTTTCTTTCGACCACGGGATGAACCAAAAAGATGAAACTGAGAACGATGGATTTTTATCAGCAATGACTACGAATCGTATTTGGTTTGGAAATTTTTTCTCCAACGATTGAATGACGGGAAGCAGAACGTCAATGTATTTTAATGTTGAATGTGTGCCCGTCCAACCGATGGTGAGTTTGGCTGATTTTATTTTCTGTATGGACACTTCAGTATTGTGAAGTTTGTTTGTATCGATTGTAGTCGGGTTTAAAAAAACTCGGTTATTGTAAAGCTTTGCGAAATCACATAGGTATTGGTTTCCACAACTCACTGCGTAGCTCCATCGGCAAATCGAACTAACTTTGGAATGCCACTTTAATCTTGAAACCGAACTATTTTCTTCACTGGTGTTTGGCAGCCAAATGGCATCGTCAAAATCATAAATAATTTTCTTGCGAAATACCTTTGCTACGATCCATTCAAACCAAGGCGGTCCAACCGGAGTTGCTTCGCGATGGACAAAGACGAAGTCTGCTTTCTGAATGTAAAACAGAAGGGCAAACCTTTTTACAAAACCTGCCAGAAGGAAAAAAAATTTATTTACAGCATTTCCCTTTTTGTACAATAATTTCCAGGAGGAGAGAGACCAAAAGGAATATATTTCAAAATCGAAGGATTGATGATTTAGTAAAGGGAAATATTGCTCAAACCGAAACCGCTGTGAAGGCGCCTGTTCTGTTGGATACGGGCAAATAAAAATAATAAAGTTTTTTTTTCTATCCATTTAATCCGATTGGTGTTGCCCAATGTTTATACGATCTGCTTTAAAAGTGAGGTGATTAACATCAACTAAACAAAAACGCTACATCATCGCGCGTAAGGTGTTTGGTAAAGGCTGCGTCTTCACTCACCAAATCGTTGGCAAGTGCTTTCTTTTTTTCCTGCAACTTTAAAATTTTTTCCTCCACCGTATCTTTGCAAATCATTTTGTAAGCAAAGATTTTTCTCGTTTGTCCAATGCGATGGGTGCGGTCAATCGCCTGCTGTTCCGCGGCTGGGTTCCACCATGGATCAACCAGATAAACATAATCAGCAGCCGTTAGATTAAGTCCTACTCCACCGGCTTTCAACGAAATCAAAAACACTTTAATAGTGTCTTCCTTTTGAAATTTCTCCACTTGTTCTTTCCGTTTTTCGGCAGGCGTGCTGCCATCTAAATAGCAGTGAGTGATTTTATTTTTTTTCAGCTCATCGCGAATGAGTTTCAGCATTTCTGTGAACTGTGAAAATATCAGCAACTTATGTTCTCCGGTATTCTCTTGTATTTCGCGCAAGAGCTCCTGTGCTTTTACAGATTCATTTACCTCTATAGTTTTATCTTTTATCAAGGCCGGATGGTCACAGATCTGGCGCAGGCGCAACAGTCCTTCCAATACATAAATCCCTGCCTTGCCAATACCTTCCTCATCAATTTTTTTTAGCAGCAGGTTGCGGTAATGGTTTTTGTATTCTTCATACAAACTGCGTTGAGCCTTGTCCATAATGCACCACAAAATAGTTTCCGTTTTGGCGGGCAGGTCTTTTGCCACCTGGTCTTTCGTTCGCCTTAGCATAAACGGATACACCATTAGGCGAAGTTGTTCGGCCTTTGCTTTGTCTTGGTTTCGATCTATTGCATTTGCAAATTCTTCTTTGAAAAATTCACGATTGCCCAGTAAGCCAGGATTTAGAAAATTGAATTGTGCAAACAAATCGTATGTGTTGTTCTGCACGGGCGTGCCACTCAGTATCAATTTGTTTTTTGTTTTCAGATGCATTACGGCTTGCGCTATTTGAGCATCTGGATTTTTAATAGCCTGACTTTCATCCAGAATTACATAATGCCAGGAGAATTTTTTCAAGTCTTCGAGGTCGTTGCGCATAGTGCCATAACTGGTCAGCACGAGATCATATTCTTCAAAGTGTTCATCGCTTATGGTGCGTTGCAAGCCATAGTACACGTGGTATCTTAGTGAGGGGCAAAATTTTTGAAGTTCACTTTCCCAGTTAAAAAGCAAGGAGGTAGGGCAAACTACCAGGCTGGTGCTTCCCGGATATTTTTCTTTTGTGAATTGAAGAAAGGTAATGGCCTGCAAAGTTTTGCCGAGCCCCATGTCATCTGCCAGACATCCGCCCCAACCCATTTCATCCAAGGCTTGCATCCACTCAAATCCTGCCAATTGGTAAGGCCTCATGCTGGCATTAATTGAGGCGGATGGTGCAATGGGTTTTATGCCACTGAAGCCTGCGAGTTTTTTCTTCTTGGCTTCTATTTCTTTTTTTATTTCATCGTTGGCCAAAGCGCCACCCAATTGATCCAACAAACCGAAATGGAGTTTACTTACCTTTAGTGTTCCATTGGTTTCGTTGCTGATTTTTAACAACGTGCGATATTGACTGATCCACTCTTGTGGGATAATGCCAAGCGTACCATCGTCTAATAAAACTGCCTCTTGCCGGTTGATGATGGCCTTGCGTAATTCTTTTAACGGCACCTGTTGATCGCCCCATTGCGCCACCATGCTCACATCAAACCAATCGGTACCGCTGCCTGCATTGATTTCTAATTTAGGTATACTGGTGTTGTAGCGAAACTTCTTGAGTTCTTTTAGGCCGTAGACAGAAAACCCGTTTGCCTCCACCGTCTTGAGCATGGTAAAGAACCAATTGCCTTTCATTACATCCGTGAAGGGAAGATAGTAATGTTGGTTATTATTTTGGCCGGCAAACTTAGGGTGCAGCGTGCGCAGAAAATCGTAGAGTCTTTTTTCTTCTATTTTGTTGCGCTTTACAATAGCAAGGTGATCGTCACCCTCCAAGACAATATCTTTAGCAGCATTATAATCCACTATTGTTTCGCCATAAAGAAACTGCGGCCTTACCATTAAAAATTGTTCGTTCAGTTCGCTCAGCATAACACGCGGTTCTGGCACAAGCTCTGTGATAGAAAAATTAAAATTTCCATCCCATTCAATCTCGTGTTTTTCCCGCAACGGCATGATTATATTCAGCAATACTTCTTTCATGTTCGCGATAGGAAAAACCAATTTGCCAGCTTTAAACTGTTGCAGCAAGGCCAGGTCTTTGTGATTGGCAGGAAGGTAAAGTGTGTTTTCGTTTTCAAAAATCATTTCACCCCATAGTTCAATTTTACCTATAAGATCTTCGCCATTGGCTTTGATGATTAACAAAACAGAAATAAACTTTTCAGTACGTGTTACCTCAAAGGCAATCTCAACAAAGTGTTCACTCAGTTTTACTGCAGAGAGGTTTGATGGACTGAAGCGCAATACTTTCTGAGCATAAAGATGTTCGCGCCCGATCAAGGTTGGCCACATGGCTTTCAGCAACTTGAAATAATGCTTTTGCAAGCCAATTTTATCCGATTGATTAATGTATTGCCAGGGTTGCGCATATCGAGTTACATTGGGATTGCTGTTTTGGTGAAACCACTCCACCAAGGCGGCATCTGAAAACGCCAACACTAAAGAATAATGCTCATCGCTTAGCGACTGAAGCAAGCCATAATTGGCAGGGATTAATTTCAGTTTGCTTATTTTCGATTTACCTCTGGCAGTTGATAGCTGAAGGGGTTCTATTTCAAAACCAATATGTTTGGTGGATGCGAAATTGAAGAGCAGGCCAATTTCATAATCGACCATAACATTTACCGGAAGTACCGGGCGGATGTGTGTGCTCCATTCCTTGTCGGTGTTTTCGATACTTTTCTTCAATTCATACATGAAATTTTTGTCGTATGCGCTGACTAAATAAGCTGGTTTGGATTGCATGACCAATCCACCCATATAGTCAATGCCCCATTTAAAATCGGCCGCCTCGGCATCGGTATGCGTAAGGCCATACGGTGCGAGTGCTTGGTTTTTCTCTTTCTCAAAGGTTTTAAATTGATGGAAATAATGCGACCCAAAGCGTAACTCAACAAAATAAAACGCAGCAGCTTCATAGATAGTCAGCAAGGTATTTACCACTTTATAAGAAGATGCGGTGGCAAATGTTTTTACTCCGTCAAAATGAATGCGCACATCATGGCTGGTGTTTTTGCTTTCGCGGATCAAAAAGCGAAAATCTTTCTCATTGTTTTCTATCAACTCAGTTTTGCTGGCCAACGCACGAAGCGACCTTTCCTTTACAGCACCCGCCAAGCGCATGAGCAAAGTGGGGTTTATGCTCTCCATTTGCAATACAAAAGAACCATCTGGCTGGCGTCCTACATTTGCAGGAAGAGTCGCATCATCAGCATTATTTTCATCTTCTTCCATCAGGCCAACGTCTCCATCATGCCAATACTCCGTTTCATCACCGTCATTATCAAGATAGTCTTGAAGGAAAATGGCAGCAGCCACGCCATGTTTGCAACCGCCATATTGGTCGAAGGCAATACAATTACAATCAACATCCAAATAACCTTTAGCCAATTTTAAATTAACTGAATAATGCCCGCGGCCACTTTCGCTCGGCACCGCAGTTTTATAGTGGTTTTTTTTTACGATTGTCAAATCAAGCGTAGACCGATTTTTTTTCAATATCCGGTTGGCCTTTTGCACATCGCTGTTATCAGCTTCATTGAGGTAATCGTATAATGCGTCAGTAAAATCCATCTGGCAAAAATAAAAAGCTTGTGGTCTAAGCAAAGAAAGCGATCTTGATTATTTGAAAATAAGTAAAAGCACGATTTTCATATTAACTTTGAATTTAAATGACCAAATTCATTGTGGCCGTACAAGTCAGTGTCATTGTCAATTGAATGGAGAGGTGGCATTTAACAATAGTCGTAGGCAATTCCCGGTGGTGACTGTCTAATGGCTACTCCACTTAAACTCTCAACGTAATATCAGGCACACCGAACAATTAACAACATGGAGCCAATAGAATACATCATTAAACCCGAAAGTAAATTCTCCATTAACCAAAAAGAGCTTTGGCAATACCGCGAGCTTTTTTATTTTTTTACCTGGCGCGATGTTAAAATAAAATACAAACAAACAGCATTGGGTTTTTTGTGGGCCATCCTTCAGCCCCTGCTCATGATGACCATCTTTACCTTCTTCTTTGGCAGAGCGTTAAACATTCCCTCACAAGGCTTGGAGTATCCGGTATATGTATTTTCCGGTCTTCTAATCTGGAACATTTTTTCTACCGGACTTACCAGTGCATCTAACAGCATGGTGAGCAATGCTTCCATCATCAAGAAGATTTATTTTCCTAGGTTGATCATCCCTGTTTCGTCCATACTAGTTGCGCTTTTCGATTTTTTAATGGCCTTTATTCTTTTCATCGGCATACTGGTTTTTTATCAGCAACCCGTTTTATGGATTGCCGTCTTTATTTGGCCTCTGGCAATTGCTGTCAGCATCGTGGCCACACTTGGTTTAGGCTGTGGGCTTGCTGCACTCAATGTGAAGTATCGTGATTTTAGATATGTTATTCCTTTTTTGGTTCAAGTGCTATTCTTCCTAACACCCGTCATCTATCCCATTTCATTGCTCCAATATCCAGTGTTGCAATACGTCTTGGCGTGCTCACCCATGTATGCGGCCGTAGAGTTGTTCCGCTTTCCACTAACCGGTGTAATGCCTGATTTATATTTTCTAGGTGCCAGCCTATTTTCAGGCATCATTTTATTATTTGCAGGCATTTTCTACTTTAAAAGAACGGAGGATTTCTTTGCTGATTTTGCTTAAGAGCATCTGCGGATATATGCTAAATTTCGCTTGGGCTTTAGCTAAAGATGTGATAATTTGAAATGCACACTAGGAAACTTTGCCTTCTTAAAATCGATATCTTTGAACAAATACTAAACGGTGCCAACTCATCTGTGAAACCCATCCTCGAAATACAAAACATCTCCAAGAAATACTGCATTCAGCACCAGGCGGGTGGCTACCTAAGTTTGCGCGACCGCATGGCCAGTGCACTGAAGTTTGAAAGAACACAAACCGAAGATTTCTGGGCTCTGAAGGATGTTTCGTTTACCGTAAACCCGGGCGAGTCAATCGGTATAATTGGCCGCAACGGTGCGGGTAAATCTACCTTGCTAAAAATACTTTCGAAGATAACACCACCCACGCAAGGCAGCATTATTTCGCGCGGACGAATTGCCAGCCTGCTGGAAGTGGGTACGGGTTTTCATCCTGAACTTAGTGGGAGAGAAAATATTTTCTTCAACGGTTCCCTGCTGGGCATGAAACGCAAAGAGATCGAAAACAAGTTTGATGAAATTGTTGATTTTGCAGGAACAGAAAAATTTTTAGATACGCCACTAAAACATTATTCCAGTGGCATGCAATTACGGTTGGCTTTTGCAGTAGCTGCGTTTCTGGAGCCCGAGATTTTAATCATTGATGAAGTGCTGGCCGTAGGTGACGCAGAATTTCAGAAGAAGTGTTTAGGTAAGATGGAGGATGTGAGCAAGAGTGGAAGGACGATTTTGTTTGTTAGCCACGACCTGAATGCGATCAGTAATTTATGCTTAAAAACAATTGTACTTCACAAGGGAGCCGTGAGCTACCTAGGAGAGACGATGAAAGGGATTGCTTTTTATCAGGATGGTTTTAAAAAAGCGGATATTTTTAGGAAGGATGACACGAAGAAGAAAAGACCAATTTCCTTTACGATGATAAAGGTATGCAATCCACAAGGTGAGTTACGTTCAAATTTTTTACATAATGAACCCATCATGTTGGATTTTGAAATCAGTATTAATGATTCTTCTTTACGGTGCGATTTATTTATTATGGTTCTTGACTCACGAAAGCGTAGAATATTTGCATTGGAGTCGAATCACCTCAAGGAGAAAATGAAAGTGATAATAGAACCAGACACCTTAGTAAGAGGGAGCTACTCAATTTGTGCATTTATTAACCAGCCCAATATTGCCCGTATTGATGAAGTGGATGACGTGTGTAACTTTGAAATTATTGATACAGGTTCGCAGATGCTAAAGCATGGCGATTATGATTACGGAAGTGTTTTTGGACGCGGCCATTGGGTTTAAGCATGGCCTACCAAAAAATTAATTTTAAGCACGACAATAATTTTAAAATAAAAATATGTTGAATACGGGATTAGTTGTAAAAGCCAAAGGGATATTGGACTCAATACGGTATGGTGAAATAAACTATGTCCCCAAAAAATTTGTCATTCCGGAAAAACTTGCACAATCCAAATCGCAAGCTTGGTTGGGTTTAGAGAGCATCATTCTAGATCTCATTGAATTTTCGAAAATCGAACAAAATAGTGCACTGGAGTTTGGTGTTGAATTTGGGTACTCAACTTCAGCCTTGGCAAACTATTTTAAAACAGTAACAGGGGTTGATATTTTTACTGGTGATCCTCATGCAGGGCATTTTGGTGATATTTTTGATCTAACAAAGAACAACCTTAAGGGGTTTGATAATATCAAGTTGATAAAATCTGATTACAAAGACTACATAAAAAATAATGAAAATCGATTTGATCTTATTCATGTCGATATTATTCATACCTATGAAGATACATTTGCATGCGGGTTATGGAGTGCCGAACATTCAGACTGTACCATCTTCCACGACACGGCAACTTATCCTGCTGTGAAAAAAGCAGTAGCGGATATTGCAAAACGAACAAACAAGAAATTCTATAATTATAGAAAGTGTAACGGTCTTGGCATCGTGATTTAAGAATGAATATAAGTTTACCAAAAGTATCTGTCATCATTCCAAATTATAATCATGCCATCTATTTACGCCAACGTATCAATAGTGTACTGAATCAAACGTATAAAAATTTTGAAATTATCATCCTCGATGATTGTTCAACTGACAACAGTCATTCAATAATTCAGGAATACCAAGGAAATCCATTCGTCACAAAAATAATTTTTAACGATAAAAACTCAGGCTCTCCTTTTAAACAGTGGGAGAAAGGAGTTGGACTTGCGCAAGGTGAATGGGTTTGGATTGCCGAAAGTGACGACTATGCAGACGAGCGATTTCTGGAAATTATGATCGCAGCCTGTAATGATCGAAAAAATATAGGACTGGTATATTGCGATTCCATCATCGTATCCAACAACATTGCAACGAGGGAAACCTTTGCATCCTTGAAAAACAAAAGATTCAACACCAATCGATGGAGTGAAGACCATACCAATAGTGGCTTGGATGAGATTGAGAACTACCTCTTGTTAGGAGGAACAATCAATAACACAAGCGCAGTACTTTTTAAACGTGATGTATTGGTCAGCGCAAATCCATTCGACTTAAATCTGCGATACATAGGTGATAAGTATTCCTTTGTTAAAGTGCTGGCAGAATCAGATGTTGCATATGTTAAAGATCATTTAAATTACTTTCGCGATCCTTTTAACACAAAACATGTCGATCGCTATATATTTTATTTCTACGAACAATTTTTATTGTTTGATTGGGTATGGAGGAATATTAAACAGATCAATCATCAAAAATTCTTTGAAGCATTCTACGAAAATACTCGCAATTCCTTGTTTCGTGAATGGAACAAAACGAAGTCGGATCTTTACGGAAAACTATTCCAACTAAACAGAACGTTGTTCATAAAAAATATAAGATATAATTTACGGATGGCAGTAGTTTCTCTATTCAGGCGATCGTAAATTTTGCATAAGAAAAGCTTGAAAATATGATTCTTCAAATACTCCTCTACCTACATCGAAAGGGATTTAGAAAACTACTCAACATTTCAAGTACGATCGCTTATTTCCTGAAAGGGTTTGGATATGTACAATCGATCTATCATACTTCCTTCCGCGGGTATACTTACAAAGTAAATGGCGTAACTTATCTTAGCTCCGGTCCAGGGTGGGCCTATAGTTATGACTACCTCAAGCGTATGTTGGTAGAGACTTACAATCATGAGTACGTTCCACAGGCTGGCGATTGTGTTGTGGATATTGGCGCTGGCGTAGGCGAGGAAACTGTTATTTATTCTATGCTTGTGGGTGCAAAGGGAAAAGTTCATGCTCTTGAGGCAAATCCAATAACACATTCTGGACTTCGATTTATGTGTGACCATAATAAGTTTACCCAGACTATACCACACAACCTCGCCATTTACAATATTGATGGCGAGGTTACAATAGAAGATGATGAAGAGAATTACCTGACGAACACTATCAACGTAGCGAATTCTGAAATTTCAAATAATAAGGTACGGGCCGTAACGCTAGATACGTTGGTGAAAGAAAATAATATTACCTGCATCAATTTTCTCAAATCCAATATCGAGGGTGCAGAGCAGTACCTCATCGAAGGCATGAAAGATTCAGTAAGCATCATTAAGCATGTTTGCATTTCGTGTCACGATTTCCGCCATGTTTATCATAATCATGGCGAATTTTATATGACAAAGCAAAAGGTGAAATCATTTTTAGAAGCTCATGGATTTGAAATCAAAGTTCGTCATACTGGATATTGCGTTGTAGATGATTTTATCTACGGCCGCAATATGAACTTACTCTAGGGCTACAATGGCTTCTATTCTTTTTTACTCCCCTTTTAACCAACGATCGCGCGACACCGAATCTTTAATGATCGCGTTTCATCAACAGGGTCATAACGTCATTTCATTAAGTCAGCAGGAAGGTTACCTTATTCATGATTTTCTTAAAGCGAATGGCATATATGTACATTCATATGTAGTTGCAGGCGAGAGAAGTGGTTGGTGGTATTACTTTCGTCATCTTATTTTCTTCGTGCGGTTTTGCTGGAAAAATAATGTTGATATTGTTTACAGCCATTTAGAGCCGGCAAATTTTGTGGCTTCTGTTGGTCAATATCTTATTCGGGCAAAGACATACTTATGCCGTCATCACATTGATGAAGGAGCGTTGTACAATTTCAACAAGGATTTATATTATCGGATTACCTATCGGCTTGCAAAAAAAATCATCGTTGTATCCGAGCATGCTAAACGGTATATGGTAACAAAGGAGAAAATTCCCGTAAACAAAATTCTGCACATTAACCTGGCATACGACTTTAACCTCTATAACAAAGCGGTCGAAAAGAACGTAACTGAAATCCGAAATCAATTTAAAGCTCAGATCTTACTGCTAACAGCATGCAGGCTAACTGCTTTTAAAAGACCAGAAATTGCCGTTCACGTAGTTAAGAAATTATCCGATCTTGGCCTTGACGTGAAATTGATTATGCTTGGCAAAGGCGAAATGGAGAACCAACTAAAGACCCTTATAACTGATCTAGGGTTGAGCGACAAAGTTTCAATGCCAGGTTATGTAAGTAATGTATTGGACTTTATGGCTTCATCTGATTTCTTTCTTCATCCATCCCTACTCGATTCAAGTTGTGTTGCCGTGAAGGAGGCAGGCTTGGTTAAGCTGCCGGTTATCGTTTGCAAAGGTGTTGGTGATTTCGATGATTACCTTATTCATGAAAAGAATGGCTTCTCTGTAAATCGTGATACCTTTGCAGAAGAAGCTTCTGAAATTATCGTTCAAAATTTTCGAAACAAGGATCTTCTTCAGAAAATTGGGGGGAATCTTAATCAATCAGTTCTCGATCTTTTTAGTGTTCAACATGTCATTGGCCAATACAACTCGCTAAATAAAATTCGCTAATGCAGTCTACCTCTCCTTTATTTTCAATTGTTATTCCTACCTATAACCGTGCGCATCTCATTTGCAAAACGATTGAGTCGATTTTACAACAAGAGTTTTTAGATTTTGAAATCCTTGTTGTGGATGATGGAAGCAAAGACAATACGGAAGAGGTAGTTAACACTTTTACAGACAGACGAATTCAATATTATAAAAAGCAAAACGCTGAACGCGGTGCCGCCCGCAACTATGGATCAAAACACGCAAAAGGATTGTATGTTAACTTCTTCGATTCAGATGATCTAATGTATCCCAACCATTTGTTGGTTGCATCTAAACTTATTGCTTCCGTAAGTAACCCCGAGTTCCTTCATCTTGCTTACGACTACAAGCTTGAAGATGGAAGTGTAACGAACCAAGTCAATAATTTTGATGAGACAACACAGCGCGCAATCATATTTAATAATAGGTTGAGTTGCAACGGTGTTTTTTTACGAAAGGATATTGCCACACAGTTTCCGTTTGAAGAAAATCGGGTGTTGGCCTCTTCAGAAGATTGGGAACTGTGGATACGTTTAACAACTCGGTATAAACTTTATTTCTCCAACGAAATTACAAGTTCCGTTGTCAATCATGATCAAAGAAGCCTGTTTACTATCCCCGCACCAAAAGTTATTTCACGAGATTTGTTCCTAATTGATAAACTCAAAGCTGATCCGATCGTGATGACTGCCTATGGCGATTCGTTTAATAAGTATATTGCGGAACGATACACTTTTTTTATGTTATGTCTTTCTGAACAGAAACAGCGTGGTGAAGTTTGGAAGTGGGCTAGTCGGGCATTTCGGGTGTATCCCCTAATTTTAGTAAGCAAAAGATTTTTGGCTTCAATAAAAAATAGCATACTACCATGATAAAAATTTTGATTACCGGTGCTGCAGGTAATATTGGAAGTGCGCTAGTTTACCGGTTGCTCCAACACCCCGAGTATTATGTTGTTGGTTTGGATAATTTTTTAACGGGTTCCAAAACTAAACTTCCGCAAGAGGGACAAACCAATTTTAATTTCATCAAGGCCGATGCGAATGATTATGCTGAGATCAGTAGCATCATGCTTTCATATCGCTTTGATTTTGTGTTTCACTACGCTGCCGTTGTTGGTGTCCAGCGCACCCTCGACAACCCTGTGCTTGTGCTCGCAGATATTCAGGGGATCAAGAACATTCTCGATCTTTCTAAAAACACAGGAGTGAAGCGCGTTTTTTATTCTTCGTCATCAGAGGTTTATGGTGAACCAGTGGAGTTCCCTCAAAATGAAGAGACAACGCCATTGAACAGCAGGCTTCCATATGCAGTTGTGAAAAATGTAGGCGAATCATTTCTGCGGTCCTATCACAAAGAGTTTGGACTTCATTATACCATCTTCCGTTTTTTTAATACCTACGGCCCCAGACAAAGCGAGGATTTTGTTGTCACAAAATTTCTGAAGCAGGCTTTGTTAAACAACCCAATTACTATTTACGGATCGGGTGCGCAGACCAGAACTTTTTGTTATGTTGATGATAATATGGATACTACCATTGCCTGTCTTCAACACGATCTTTGCGTTAACGATGTGATGAATGTAGGTAATGATGAAGAGCTCAGTGTAAAAGAGCTGGCGCAAAAAGTTATTCAGATTACAAACTCGCAATCGACTATCGATTTTTTGCCTGCCTTAAAAGAAGGAGACATGACACGAAGAAGACCCGACAATTCAAAGATGAAAGCAATCTTGGGCAGGCCACTCATCTCACTTGAAGTAGGATTGAAAAGAACGCTCGATAATCGACTGTTTTAATTTAACGCGGAACAGTGTTCATGTTCATAAAAAAGATTCTAAAAAAAACGCTACCGGCTCCTCTCTTAAAGCAAGCCTTTCTTGTTGTTAATAAAATTAAGATCCACACGATCGATCGAGTTCTATTTCCTGAATATAAAATCAACACGAATGAATTTTTAATTTACAGAAATGGATTTCCCTTTCGTGAATCGGAAATAAATCTTGGCGACCTCCATGAGAATGAAGTAAAGACCTACATGATGTCTTGGTACGATTGGACACAAGAGGAATTTCTGCTTGTACTGAATAAACCTTGTTGGATAGAGCCTGATTATGGCTGGGCCATTGTTGAACCTAACAAACTTGTATACTATTCGCTGGGTGTCAGTCGAACTTTGTTTCAGAAGAAACCATCCGTTTTTCGATTCCTAAGAAAGAAAAATATTGTTCGGGTTTCAAAAGCTATCTCTCTTCGCGACACTGGTGAAGAAAATTACTTTCATTTTTATAACGATGTAATCAACAAACTTTTCTTTTTGGAACAACACGGCATCGATGTAAAAGGAACATCGGTTATTATTTCTAAAAAACTTTGGGACAAAAACTATTTTCAATTTTATTATACAAACTCAAATTTTTTAAAATCGCTAACCTGGATTGTGCAAAAGGAGAATCAGTACATTCACTGCGATTCCGTAATTTTTTGCAAGCCACTTACCCACCGAAAGGATTTATGGACTAGTGCTCTCACTTCCATTAAAGAACTACCGACATCATCCGGCAATAGAAAAATCTTTTTGACACGAAGTAAAACGCGGCTTCGGTTTATTGAAAATATGGAAGAGATCGAAACCATTTTTATCAAACTCGGATTCACCGTTGTTGACACAGACAATCTATCCTTGCGGGAACAAGTTGCCCTTTTTTCTTCGACAGAATTTTTGGTGGGTATTCATGGAGCCGGTCTTACCAACATGGCTTTCCGTAAGGAGAATTGTCACGTGCTGGAATTATTTCCTCCGCCAGATTTGGGCTACCTTCCCTATCATTACATTATGCTCGCTAAAATGTCTGGCTTTCAATACACCGCTATGATTGGTGAAACTGGTCGAATAAAATATTCGGGTGGATTTTATCTCAATGCTGAGCAGTTTGAAAAAACGATGGTGAGTTTCATTGGAAAAGAGTGATAGTGCTCCAATAAAATAAGATGTACTTTCAATGCTTAAATAATTTATGTGCGGAATTGCCGGATTTTACAATGCAAAAGTTGATCAAGACCAGGTTGATACCTTGATTGAGAAACTTCGTCATAGAGGGCCAGATGGTCAACGATTCTACAGGAACAATGATGTAGGATTAATCCACACCCGTTTATCCATTATTGAATTGAGTGAATTAGGTTCTCAGCCTTACCGCTTCGAAAATCTTGTGTTGGTATTTAATGGTGAGTTATATAATTACAAAGAAGTTCGTGAAGAATTAAAATCGTTAGGGTATTCTTTTCAATCCAATTCCGATACGGAAGTTTTAATCAAAGCCTTTCACTGCTGGCGAGAAGCAAGTGTTTCTCATTTCATTGGTATGTTCGCCTTTAGTATTTATGATGAGTTTAGCAATGAGATATTTCTTTTTAGAGATCGCGTAGGTGTAAAACCACTTTACTACAGTTATCAGAACGATGGTTTATTTTTTGCAAGTGAACTTAAAGCGTTGTCAGTTTTCAATATCAATAAAGATATTAACGCTGATGCTGTTTCACTTTACTTTCGTTTTGGATTTGTCCCAGATCATTTATCAATCTACAGCGCAATCTCTAAACTTGAACCGGGTCATTACATCAAGGTATCTGCACAGGGTATTATCAAAAGGAAATACTGGAGTTTGAGTTATGATACGATTCAAAATAAAAAAGAAGACGATTGGTTAAATGAACTGGAAGCACTTCTCATTTCAGCATTTCAATATCGCATGGTGTCCGATGTTCCAGTGGGTGTTTTTCTCAGTGGGGGTATTGACAGCTCGCTATTAACAGCCATTCTACAAAAACATCATGGAGGAATTCATTCCTTTACAGTAGGATTTGAAGAATCTGCATTTGATGAATCTACCTATGCACAAAAAGTAGCAGAGCATTTACACACACAGCATCATCAGAAGATTTTAAAACTTGAAGAAGCTCGCACTCTATTACATGAGTTCTATGCTATATATGATGAACCTTTCGCGGATACATCTGGAATACCTACTGCATGTGTTACGCAACTGGCAAAGGAAGCAGGAATGAAAGTAGTGCTATCGGCTGATGGTGGTGATGAACTTTTTGGGGGATACACTCGCTATCAACAAGCGAATGATCTATTTCAAAAATTCAAAACACTACCGGAAGGTGTACGTCATGCCGTCTCAAAAGGCATTCGCACTATGCTGCCCCCTTCTGTCCGAAGCAAAATCAATCTTCTCAATATTGAACACAAGGCATATGCATTCGAGGAACTAATTGAAGCAAAAAATCCGATAACATTTTTCGAGGGCTTTATGGCAAACCAATCGGTAGATGAAGTTACCAATATCGTGCGCCATATTGGTTTATGTTCGATGCAGTTTTCAGAGACGATAAATAATCCGATGCAAGCCATGATGGGTTGGGACTTTCAATATTACTTACCCGATAACTTGCTTGTGAAGGTTGATCGAGCCACTATGTTTTATGGAGTAGAAAGTCGTGACCCATTTTTAGATCATCGTCTTGCCGAGTTTACAGCACGAATGCCAGTCGATTTAAAAATAAAAGATGGAAAGGGAAAATACCCTCTTCGTGCATTATTATCACGCTACGTGCCCAGTGAATATTTTGAAAGAAAGAAACAAGGATTCAGCATTCCTATATTCGCTTGGTTCAATCAAGAACTTGATAGTATGTTTGAAATCTACCTGAGTTCTGAATATCTCAATAAGGTAGGCATTTTAAATACAGAAGAAGTTCGAAAAGAATATCGTAAATACCTTCATTATAAAAAGAGCGGCAAGCAGTACAACATTGAAAAGATGTGGCGCATCCTTAGCTTTATGCTATGGTGGGAAAAGTATAATCAGGTATGAGTCAAAAAAAAATATTGCTGATAATTCCAGAAATGATAATGGGTGGCGCTCAACGCTCCATCTCTAAATTGAGTCTTGAATTTTCAAAACATCATAAGGTATGGTTAGTGATCTTTAATAAAGTTGAGGACGTTCAGTATTCACATGGCGGAGAATTAATTAGTCTTGATGTTATACCGACTGAAGGTATTGTTAATAAAACCAAATCTTTTATTCAACGCGTCATCCGATTAAAAAAACTAAAGAAAGATTTAAGCATCGATGTTTCAATCAGTTTTCTGGAAGGTGCCGATTACATTAACATTTTTTCCAGAGTTAACGATAAAATTATTCTGAGCGTTCGGGGCTCAAAACAACATGACGAAACCATTGTAGGGAAATTCTTTTGGCTCAGAAATAAAATTTTAATTCCTTGGCTGTATCGTTATGCCGATTTGATTGTTACAGTGAATCAAGGGATTGCTCATGAACTTCGCACTCTTTACGGTTTAAAAAATGTAAACATCACTACGATCGGAAACTTCTATAATATCCAAGAAATAAAAAGACTTGCTCTTGAACCGAAGAGTGAAGACTTGAATAGATTGTATGCCGATCCTGTTTTAATTGTTACAGGAAGATTAGCTCGAGAAAAGGGATTGAAGAATTTAATCCAGATCTTTCATCAGTTAAAAAATAAAAATCAAAGACTTCGGCTTGTTGTTGTTGGTGATGGTCCTGATTTATTAGAGTTACAGAAATTAACAAGTCAACTTAATCTTCGTGCTCATACTGGAATTAATTTTGATGAATTCCCGGATGTTGTATTCGTAGGCAGGCAGTCGAATGTTTTTAAATTTTTAAAAGGCGCTACATTATTTCTGATGAATTCTTCGTCTGAAGGTTTTCCCAATGGTTTGGCAGAAGCAATGATTTGTGGTGTTCCTGTTGTCTCTTCCGATTGCCCATACGGTCCACGCGAAATATTAGCGCCCGAATTTCCCTTCACATCTTCTGTAACAAATCCTTACTTTTCATCCTGCGGAATATTAATGCCCCTAATTCATTCTGATGAGGAAATTAAAATTTGGGTAGATACCTTGCATACTCTTCTCGGAAATAACGATACATTAATTGAACTTGCTGAAAAGGGAATTGAAAGGATGAATCCTTTCGATCAGAAAATAATAACACAGCAATGGCATGCAATCCTTGAAGAGCATGTTTAATTTTTTTCTATGAAGCAAAAACTAGATTATCTTCTTCGGTCTCTCCGTAATTTCAAGCAGCCCAGAAAATGTCCCAATTGTGGCAGTCAATCAAATTCTATAATTGATCAAAAATATTTCGTTACCAAACTTCTGAAATGCGATGCGTGTAAGTTGAGCTTCCGATTTCCAACAGACACGGAAACGTTTCTGAATAATTTTTATCAATCAGAATATAAAGCCAATTACTCAGAAGAAACCAGATTGATCACAGACCTTCCATCTGACAAAGAATTAGAACTGCTGATGAAGGCCAATTTTTCAAGCAAGCGAAATCATGCTCCTTACCTGTATTCATTATTGAAACGATATTCTGCTAGCGTGCTTGACTACGGTTGTAGCTGGGGATATTCTGTTTATCATCTTAAGCAAGCAGGATTCGATGCGGAAGGCTTTGAGGTATCTCGGCCGCGAGCAGAATTTGGTAAAAAGATTGGCGTAACTATTCATTACCTTAAAGATTCTGTAGGTAAAGATTTAGATGTAGTGATGAGTCACCACGCCATAGAGCACCTTCCCAATATTTCGGACTTTGTAAAATTCTCGACAGCAAGACTCAAAAAGGATGGAATATTTATGGCACTTTGTCCAAATGGTTCTGATGAATATCGAAAACGCGAGCCGGAGATATTTCATGTAAACTGGGGATTTTTGCATCCTAACTATCTTGATATTTCTTTTGCCACTCAATTGTTTCAAAACAATCCTTATTTGATACTGACAGGCGATTGGAACTATAACATGGATGTGTTGGCAGCATGGGATGGGAAATCGCAGCGCATTGGAGAAAAGAAAGATGGAAAAGAATTATTAATTATTACTAAACCCAACTTGACTATCGGAAGCTTATGACCCATATTAACTTCAGCTCGCTTCAAAAAAGATTAGATGAAATACGATTGGATTATCAATCCAAGAAACCATTTCATTATACAGTTTTTGAAAACTTCTTCAATCAAGAAGTGTCTGATCGTATCCACGACAGCTACCCTACAATACAAAACGGAAGTTGGGACGGCACTACTTACATTGATCAAAAAAATAAATTTCAGAAAACCACGTTTGAAAATGGCTCTGTGTTTAATGAGGTTTTTAAAGAACTGAACTCGCCAGAATTTTTGAAATGGCTCGAGTCGGTTACCGGTATAAACAACCTATTGGGTGATGAGGAATTATTTGGTGGTGGTCTTCATCAATCTATTAAAGGTGCTTTTTTAAATGTGCATGTTGATTATAACATTCATCCTAAAACCAAATTTCACAGAAGGCTAAATGTTTTGGTTTACATGAATAAAAATTGGAAGGATGAATACGAAGGTAATCTGGAGTTATGGCATTTATCCGACAATCATAAAACATTGCTTCAAAAAATTGCGCCTCAATTTAATCGTTGTGTAATTTTTGAAACGAATGAGATTTCTTTTCATGGCCATCCCAAACCACTGAAGACACCCGATGGAGTTAATCGGAAATCAATCGCTACATATTATTATACCGAAAGCAGACCGGAAAATGAGATCGCTGCTGAACATAATACTGTCTATGTAAATACAGAAGGAATTAAGGGGCAGGTTAAAAGATTGTATTCTGCAGTTAAAGCTGTTTTAGAGCGCGTCAATAAAAAATAATATAGACTGTTCAATCTGCGAATGCGTAAACCTCGCGTACTCATTATCGAAAATGCATTGAACTTTACCGGTGGGGTAAATTCTATCGTAAGAAGTAGTGAGGCACTGAGTAATGAATTCGAATTTCATTTTATTTGTCCTGTCGGAAATCAGATCTCATCTCATCTTAAAGAAAAGGGATTTGAAGTATACGAGCTTCCCATGAAGGAGCTGAATAAAAGTATTCTCGCATGGATCATCTACCTTCCCTATCTTATTATCAACGCAATACGGTTACGCGGGATAATTAAGAAATTAGATGTTGATGTTGTGTGTTGCAATGATTTTTATAATCTTCTTCCTGCAGCCTATAAATTCTTTGGGGGCAACGTACCGTACGTTTGCTACGTGCGATTTTTACCTTCAAAATTTCCTTCACTGCTTGTTACGTTATGGTGCAGTAGTCATGAACGCTATGCAGAAAATATTATCGCAGTTTCAAATGCCGTAAAAAAAGAACTCCCGAACCAAAACAAAGTTGTTGTTATTGGCAACGAGTTACCGCTGTCGGAAGAAGTTGTATATGTGGCCGCTCAGTCTACATTACTTTTATATCCAGCAAACTACATACAGGGCAAAGGGCACGATTATGCGCTTGAATCTTTTGGTGTGCTAGCAAAAAAATATCCTCAATGGAAATTAAGATTTACAGGCAGTGATATGAACCTGCAGAAGAATAAAGATTTCAAAGCAAAACTGATGAGTCGCGCCCAAGCATTAGGCATTGCCAATCAAGTAGAGTTGCTGGGATTTGAGCATGATGTTGCAAGACTTTATAAAGAAGCATCAATCGTTCTGAATTTTTCTGAATCAGAATCATTTTCACTCACCTGCCTCGAAGCAATGTTCTATGGA
>JBKJOF010000016.1:0-12277 GCA_046595655.1 Chryseolinea sp.
TTCTCATCATTATCGATTTGTTCCTGCAGAAGTTTTTTTATTTGTTTATCACACTCACTAATCTTTTTCTGAAAGAGTAAATACAATTGATATTCATGAGTCAGGGCAAACAGCAAATCTTTACGACCATTGCTTTGCAGTGCTTTAGCAATTTCCTTTTCAGACTTCTTACAATTGCCATGACGAAGTAATGCTAATTTCTCAGGGCTCATCTCACCTTTGCAGATAGAATCAATAATAGAAAGACCTGTAAGCCCAGTGATGTCTTTAACAACGACATCAAGTCTTAAATTCATCAGACGTAAATACTTCTGCATTTTGCGTGAAGTGTCTGCCGCTTGTTCCAATAAATTGCTTCTGTGTCTGCAATAAGTCCTCAAGTGTTCAGTCGCACCACCAATTAAATTAAACACAAAGCCTTCTTGCGCTAACAAGAAGGCTTTTACATTTCAACCAGAATTACGCTCGGGTTATTACACACCAATGCTTCAACGGCCTTGCATAGAGCACTCCTAAAGTACAATGCGTCCGTTAGCTTTCGAAATTAATTTTCGTCTCGGAAATAGGGGGAATTGGTGCTAACGTTTTGCATTGCCGAAGATTAGGGAATTCAGTGCTGGTTTTGCCCGGAACCAAAGCCAAATTAAAAATATAATGTACAAGGACAACAAAAGCTAGATTAAAAACCGTCCTGCTTGAACTACAGCTGACAGAGATTTGAAGTTCAAGTTCCAGCCCTAACTTTGGCAATGCATTGTTAGCGGATCGATGTTTTTTGTCTGCCACCTAAATGTTGGCATACTTTGATTTATTTTAAATTTGCATGTGTTCGTGCCCTTTATTCAATCCGAAATCTTTTCCTTTTTCCTTGCTCCTAAAATTATTAATCCAACGAAGACAAGTATTGCTATTGAGTCAGTCAAAGTATTTGTTATGCCATTTTTATTCTTAAATAATGTGCTACCGAAAATTACTATCCAACGCGCAATCATTATAACAGCAATCATCGAAGCGGCAAATTTTACTTTTGGTAATTCTCTGTATACTGACATTATAAGAAATGCAACACCAAAAATTAAATTTTCAGCCGTCAGAATATGCCAAACATAGAAAATAGTGGTTTTAGTTGTTTCGTCAAATTCAGATACATTAGTAATGGGCAGAAAAGAAGTTTGTCCATTCCAGGCATGTGTAAAAGAGAAAAGAATTGAAAGAATACCAGCAATCAAATAGTAATAGTTTTTTATCATTCGATTTGTTTTAGTTGTACTTAATCTATTCGGTTTCAAGTTTGACAGTATAAGGCGTTACAATAACCGCTAACGCATAGCTATAAGACGTAAGCGTGTAATACTTACATTTTTGTCCAGCGTTGTTGACGAATTTAATACACATAAGTTAAGATCCTACGATAAAGCATATGTATGGTAGCTGTTGGGTGCGCCCAGCATGAGCGCAGGTATCGAAAGATACCGAATATTCCAGAGAGTGAAAGTCTCTTGCGGGCGAGTTGGTGAAGCCTGTTAGCAAGTCGCAAGCTGGTTTGTCGCGAGGCATGCAGTGAAGGAAGCGAGACTGCAAAATCCGGTAGTGACGAACAGAAACGGTATACAGGCTGGTTGAAGTGGATAAGTGAGCACATCTTCACAACGTCTTGACCAATAAACTTCAGCCAGTAGATACCGCAGGGATCGGACGAAGGAATAGGCTCTTACCTGGGGAGGTCTGTATCTAGTTTTGTTTTACTAGACATACAGAAGTCAGCAGAGGTCATAATAGTTGGTAGTAACGAGCCGATGGAATAATTCGGAGGTCTCAGGATACAATGAAGGCTGAACGTTGGTTTGTTTCAAATTCGATAAGGAGGCAAAGCGAATGGTTTACTAGCCTTTTCATAAAGATAGAACAAAGATGCAATTGGAGTAAAGAGCCCGTTGCATTATGCTTAACGAACCGCGTAGTACGAGACCCATACACTCCGTGGTGTGAGAGCGAACCTCTTCGGTGGGGCGGCCTACTCGATTGGCACCATGTGCCCCTTCGTCAGCTTTCGAGATCTCTTAATTGATTGATTGTGCATTGTTGTTGCGAATTGTCCACCGTATCAAATGTTCGTGTATTACACAGCAAATCAATTTCTTAATTACCTATCAGAATATAGTTGTCCAAAAAATTTATGTATTTACTTTTGCCAAATGATTTCAAATCTCCATGATTGTTTAGGATAAACCATTGCTTATCCTTCTTAGCAGCAAACAGTTTTTTATTTAGCCTGGCAACCAATGCGTATTCCGGAAGTATTTCGTTACGAGATCTATATTGAATAGACCAATTTTTCCCGCTTTACCTATTCCATAAAAATCAGCGGTAAGAGTACTGATCAATGGTGAAAATCCGTCTTCATCTAAATGATGAAGTCTCTTAACATCAGATCCAAACCCCATCTTTACTCGTGTTTCTCCCAATACTATTTTTTCATAGTACCAAGAAAGGTTTGTGTCCAAATTGAATTTTATAATCCCTGTCGTCAGGTCCAGAACTACTTATTAAAAAAACCGCTGTTTTTAAAGTGTCATTTGCTGGTGTCGTTAACGTTCCGGATAAAGTCACGTCACCTTTAAGGGTTTTAAAATTTACTTCCCTTGATTCATATGGTAGCGGCTCCTTTGGTTCTTGTGTCCTTTTATTGTTACCACAAGAAAAAAGTGCAATACTTGCAAACAGAATAATTAGTCGTCTCATATTATTTATTGTTGAATTATTTGTCCGAAAGGCATTGGCCATAACATCTGTATATCTGTCACTAGTCTCCGGTATGTTTTTTTATATGGAATCTCCTGATCGCCAGCAACTGTTTCTATATGTTTCCAAATCTAAAATTAAAGTAGTTCAAGATATTGGCAAGTGAGATTATACGGTCATCTATTAGTGAAGGTAAGAGGTGATTTGCCTTGAAGCATGAGCGTGCTCTTCGAGTGACGTTGGTGGGAGGAAAAACAAAATGCACAACAGCTAAATAGAAAAACCGCTACTAAACCAGTTATAGAAAAATCATGTTGACGGTGATCGGCCAACACCGGGTAAATGAAAAGCCCAATGAAGTTCAGGTTCATTGGGCTTTTTTTTTGGCTTTATAACTACCCGGCTTCGTGTTATCCGTTCGTTGTTTTTATTCGTCAAGTCTAATCATACAGGTTACCGCTTCTTTGTCAGTTGCATACTGCTCTACGCAATACCCTTGTGGGTCAAGATTTGGTTGTTTCAGCAGTTGTTGAAATGCCCTGTCAATACTCATAACATCTGTTCTAAAATCATTTACCAAAATTGCAATGTACTTTCCTTTTGGTATAGTTAAAGTTTCGCAATTGAGTTTCTCTGCTTCGCCTTCAAACATTTCCTGGGCTGCTGCACGATAAATTATTCCCTCATTATTCTCTGGTCTTGATAGACCAAATATTTTTCTCTCTTTTGAGAAAGGGAACAGGCTGTGTAATTTTTGTGTAGCTTCTCCAATACCTTGGGGAAACGAGGTTGCAGTAATATAAAATACCTTGATGTCTTGTTCTAAATTTATTTTTTCCATTTTTTATTATTTAGAGCAAAGGAACTTATAGAAGGGGTACGAAAATTGGAAAAAATCGACATTTTATCGAGGTGCGTAAAAAACGTCATTCGCCTTTCCATTAAAATATGATTTAGGGCTGTAACCAGAAAATTGTTTAAAGTCATGCATGAAATGTGATTGGTCGTAATACCCAAAATCATAGGCAATCTCCGTCATTGTTTTGTTGTTTGCTCGATAATTATCAACAGTTGCTTTAAACCTAACTATCCGAGAAAATGCCTTAGGTGAAAACCCTACCAGGTCTTTAAACCTTCTTTCAAACTGTCTTTGAGATAAAAACGATTGATTTGAAAGTTGTGGGATATTCACATTTCCTTTATTCATACAAATACTCCGAACGGAATGAATAATTGAAGAGTGCTTAACATCTTCTATTTGTTTACTTAAAAACTGATTTATCAATGAAATGCGTTGATGATTTCCATCAGCCAACATTATTTGCTCTGAAATGTCTCTTCCTTCTTGTCCAAGTAAAGATTCTAGATCAACTAATTCATTTATTAATTCGATAGCAGATATGTTAAATAAAAGCGTAGGGGCATATGGTTGTAATACAACCCCAAAAATCCCACAACTATCTTTAGCAGTAAATTTTCTTATTTTGTCTGTTTGCCCGTGTATACCTGTTCTAAAGGTTCTTTCTATTTTGTTGTCTCCTAAGATTTCCTTGAATTCACTATCATAATGAAAAATTAATTCTGGGCAATGATTAGCCAGTGTGCGATGAATATACATTTCTGTAGGCGAAAGTTTTCCGTCTAATGTCCAGTAGTACTTCACAATATTTGTCAAGTGTTTTTCTGGAATGTACGTTTCAAATTTCATTTCTCAGTTTGTGTTGAATTCTGACTAACGTTTATGTTTATGACGTTGCTGGTCTTTGAAAACCAAATTGTGCCCTTCAACAAAACGTTACTTTAAAAACTAAACTACAAATTTAAACTGCACCCTGCAATGGCACATACGTGTTGTTAACGCCATGTGTCCTTTTTCTCTCGTGTCATAAAGTGCCATCCTACTTTCCCCAGAATTTATCCTCGGCTAAAATGTCTTCGGAGAAAATTTTAGCCATTATTATCTTTCCATTTTCTACTGTATACACGTCAATGTTATCAATGTCCAGCGTGCTCCCGGTAGGCTGTGCCGCTTTCCAGTGGAGAATGCAAACAACTGTATTCCCATTGTATGAATAGTATTTTACATCCGTCAACTTCAGGGTACCTGCTGATAGCTCTGACATTTTTCTGCCCATCTGTAGCAATTCAGTCTTTGACTTCTTTACTCCAGATATCCTGTTATCACCTGGTTGTATCCATATTACATCGGGATGAAGTAGCGAAGTGAATCTCTCATGTTTTTTTTCCATATAAGCGGTTAAAAAATCTTTGACAACTTGAACGGGTTCTGTTGACTTTTCCTGTGGATTGGTACTAATGTTTTGCCCACTAACTGAGATGGCAGTTGTAACAGAGATGAAAAGGATCAATATTGTATTCATGGTTTCAATTTTTAAAGTTTTTAGATTATTTATCTTGAGACAGTAATTCTTTTTAAGCCATTGAATTGCAAGTATGCCATAAGACCCACCCATGCTGCTACGGCAAAGATTAAAATGTATCCGAACATGGAGAGGTTAAAGAGTTGTAATAAAACTATGGCCAAGCTTGCCACTACCCACACAACATCCAGCACGATGATAAGAAGTACTGATCCTTTACTTAAGTCTTTATTTCTGCTAACGGTAAATACAAGTGCTGCAAAAGCAAAAAGAAAAATACCTACCCCGAGGAAAGGTTGGGTTTGGGGAAATCCAAAAAGGGTCGCAATAATACCAGGCATTACTATTAGCCCTAGACCCGTTGCACCGGAACTTAGTGCATTGATTAGTAAAACATTTTTTAGCGTTGTCATAAGTAATTTGTTTTAGTTGTGATTACGGTTACAAAAGTGGAGCGAATAGATAAGCCTATATTTACCTTAATGCGTCAAACGTTTACCATTATCCGACAATGTGGCCTCAAGGTTATAGATTGCCAAATGGAGTTAATACTTTTACTAAATGGAAGAGCAACAAAAACAATTTGTATTAAGCCTGTTGGCGTATGCCGTTCAACGTGGTGTTTCGGCAAAGCAACTTTGCCAACTTTGCAATATTGACCTTGAGAGCCTCAGGAAAAAATTCGGTGAGGCTATCACAAAAAAACAAGTAAACGACTTGTGGAAAAATGTCAGTCACCTTTGCAACGATCCATTATTTGGATTGCACTTTGGCGAGTCTCTTCAACTTGCTGCGTTAGGCGCAGTGGGTGAAATCATTAAAAGCAGCGAAACGGTTGGCCAAGCTATAACCATAGCAGCTTCCTTTACACCTGCCATTACCGACTTGTTTAAAATGGAAGTGGATAAATCAAAAAGAAAGTTTATCATAAAGCTTGTTCCAACCGATTCAAAGAATGATGATTTCGTATCGCAACAAATTGCAGATTTGCTAATGGTGTTCACTATCCATGAATTAAATGGATTCCTTTTGGAGAAGATCAAGCCAAATTCAGTGGTCTATCCACACAAAATTTCCAACCCGAAGGAATATGAACGAGTATTTCGTTGCAAACCCATAAAGCGTGTAGATGAATATTCAATTGAGTTCAAAAATAGTTATTGGGACGAACCCATCTTGACAGCTAACTACGAATTGCAGAAGCTATTTCTTCAAAAGATAAGTTCAGAATCAAAAGGGAAGTCTTCCTCCATTTCCTTTCAGGTAAAAATATTGGAGTATCTGATGAAGAATGCTTACCTCGGTATTTTATCGTTGGATGATGTGGCGGCTAATTTTAACTTGACTCCCAGAAGTCTCCAACGCAGACTGCAAGATGAATCAGTAACATTTCAGCAACTTGCAGATTCTGTTAGAAAATCACTCGCCCTACATTATCTAGAATCGGGTAAGTATCAAATACAAGAAATCTCTACTATTTTAGGATACAATGAATTGAGTGCTTTTTCAAGGGCATTTAAACGGTGGACGGGTAAAGCCCCGATTGAGTATATGGCTTGAAACCATTGTCCATTCGAAATTGAAGATTCTTTAAGGATTTTTTTAACTACACTCTATCGCCCAACTGTTTCTTTATCGACATGCCTTTGTATTTTTTCTCCATTGTCACCGTTGTCTAAAGAAACGATGACTTGCTCCGTGGAGAATCTTAATCAGTAGAGTGTCGTTCGCTAATTTTCTTTGTCATCAGGAAGTCTTTGTCGGGTTACTGGGTATTGGTGCTAACGCTTGTGTTTATGAAGTGGCTGGAGTTTGAAAATTAATTTGTCCGCCACAGCCGAACGTTGTTTGAAAGATAAACCTTAAATCATAAATACACCCCGCCATTCATTAACCTATTGTTGTGGGCCGTTCATTCTACTCGAATCTATTTCAGGTAGTAACTAACTCCAACTCCCAAAATATTTAGCTTGTTTAATCCTGTAGTCGTTTGGGTTTGAAGTATAATGGTCTCTCCATTATATTCTAGACCAAAATAGTTTCTTAGATAGACAGCTAACTTTTTAGTCACGAGAAACTCAATCTCTACATGCGCACCATAGTCTATTGCTTCAAAGTCTTCTTCTCCAAAACTCACCGAAATATTTGGATCAGTCTGTTCTAAGAGAAAATTAACTTCGGGTCCAACAAGAATCTTTAACCGGTTAATTGGTTTGTAGAAAAACGCTAGAGGTAACGATACATAGTGAAGTTTTATCTTATCGTCAAATGCACCTTTAATTGCTACAAAAGAATAGTCCATTTCCAGACGAAGTCCCACTTTACCGAAGGCTATTTCAGAAAATCCTCCAACCCGATATCCGACACCAGAGTCCCACCTGTCCCTCTCTAATGTTTCGTCCGAAAGGGTTGTTAGACTGAGTCCACTTGTCAGTCCAAAGCTAATTTGTCCGTTTGCATTGATGATGATCATGAATAAAAAACCAACGAATACTAAAAGTTTTGTCATAGGTTAATAAAATTGTCCATAATGAATGGCCCGCAACATCTGTATATCTGACACTAGTATCTAATCTATCTCTTTTATGTTGAATGTCCAGATCACCAGCAACTTTTTCTAGATGTTTCTAAACCTAAAATTAGGGTATTTAAAGATATTGGCAAGTGAGATTATACGGTTATCCATTAGTGGAGCTAAGAGGTGATTTGCCTTGACGCATCAGCGCCATCTTCGAGTGACGGTGGTGGGGAGGAAAAACAAAATGCACAACAGCTGAATAGAAAAAACCGCTACTAAATCAGTTATAGAAAAATTATCTTGACGGTGATGGGCCAACACTGGGCTTTACATCTACCTGCCTTAATGTTAGCGGCTGGCACTTACCCACCGAGTTCTTTTTCTTTCTCTAGTTTTCTTAAATTCCAATTTTTATTTATCCATTGTCCTTTGTCCCACCTTGCTGTCCAAATACTTTTAAATTGTGGATCGATATCAGAAGAGTCAGGCAAATATGTCAGCACGTCAGAGGTTGTAAAATAAAACTCAATGAACTGTCCCAAGTGACTGTAGTGAGTAATATGAACAAGCTCGTACTTATTTTTTAAATCATTTAAGTTCGAAATTCTTTTAAATGGGTCTTTCTTGCTTAACGAGTCTAAGTCTATGACCTCAATTAATTCACCCCAATTTTTATATATCCGAACTTTATTATCAGTCTTAACCAGTCGCAAATGAGAAATTGATGTATCGTTCTTTAAGTTTATGTTAAAGTCATTAATGAACCTTGTTGAACTACCGCCACTAACATCTAACTCTGATGTACCGTTCCCATGGGAAAATCGGAGAGAGTAAAATGATGAGACAATTGAATCGTTCTGCCAAAAGCCATTTGGACCTCTATAAATAAAATGTAGATACTTAAGAGTCTTTAACTCGTCAGCATCAATTTCACTGATAAATTCTTTGGCCCTTTGCTCGATGTTGACAGTTTTTGTCTGTCGTTCTCCACAAGAAGAAACCAATAGTCCAATTGTCAGTAATACTAGGTAAGTTCTCGTCATAGTGCTTGCCGCTAACGCTTAGCTATAAGACGTATGCGTGTAAATACCTACATCTTTGTCCAGCATTGATGACGAAATTTAACAGCACACAAGTTAAGAACCTACAATAAAGCTTATGGATTATAACTGTTGTTGTGGCTCGTGCATTTATCCGCCACTTTCCAAAAAGTCCAAGTCAAAGTAATAATTTTTTGGATTGTCACGGTCAATGAAAATATTGGTTTGACTTTTTAATTCTAATAAAGCACTCAACGTTACCTTATCTTTTGCTATTGCCGGGCTGATAAATACTTGTCTCTTACCAGCCACATTGCAGGAATACTTAATTCTTGACAATGCATTATCGACTTCTTGTACATTGTCATAGGAATTACCTGAAAGTGAATTAATTGCTATTACTGAGTCCTTTTTCTTAGGTCCGTAGGCTGTCCAATCATTTGAAACGATTTCACAATTTGTTAAGTCAACAGAAACTGAAATGCCTGTCTCTTTTAGGTAACTAAAAGGTCTCTTGTCACTATTTGATTTATGGCCTCGGTTTTCAATTATAAGGTAAACCAAAGTGGGAATCAAAAGTACAAGTCCCGATCCAAAAAAATAAAAATTGAAACGTGTCGAACTTACCGTCACACAAATTATTATAACTCCCAAAAAGCCGAGTCCAATTAATACGTATGTTCCAATTGTCTTAATAAGTTCCATGTTCTATTTGATGCATGAGCCACAACATTTGTATATCTGACACTAGTTTCTGATATGTCTCTTTTATATGGAATGTACAGATCGCCAACAATTATTTCTAAATGTTCTAACCCTAAAATTAGGGGATTTCAAGATATTGGCAAGTAAGATCATACGGTCATCCATTAGTGAAGGTATAGAGAAGAGATAGTGTAGATGGCATCGGCTGCACTGTGAGAGTGGAGCAACAGTGGAAGATGTCGCATGCTACACTGAAGCTTCACTCATGCCAGACTGTAGGTGCCGGCTACGAATTGCCTGGAATTATTGAAATTCTTTCGTTGCAGATAAAGCTGTAATTGGGGTGCCTTTCAAATTGAAACAGTATGTAGGGTTTGCTGAAAAAGTCAAAAATTCATTTCCCGCTGATTTCGCAGATTAAATGCACGCAGATTTGCGCAGAAATTCTTGGATGCGTTAACCTGCGGGAGCATAGTGTAATAGGTGGAGCATCGGGATTGAATTTGAATGCAGGGTTTTTGAAGGATGTCTTTCATTTGCCTTGCACTTCGTTATAGAAAGATTTTCAAAAACCGGAAAGGGATACCAAAATCAAAAGGCTTTGTACCTCTTGTTACTTTTTCAGCAAGCTCTAAATACAGACATTAATATGAGGCATATACTTTTTTTCATTTGATGGTGATTTAAGAGTTGTTAACCTGAAATTATATTTTGAGTTTACTACCTTACTTCAATTGATGACGATGAACAAGTCTATCCTTGAACAGTAAACTATATGAAAGAAAAAATTCGCTGTGGCTGGTGTATGAAGTTCGATCAATATATTCACTATCACGATGAAGAATGGGGAGTTCCTGTGCACGATGACAATAAACATTTTGAGTTTTTAATTTTAGAAGGGGCCCAAGCAGGATTAAGCTGGGCCACGATTTTAAAAAAGCGCGAAGGGTATCGAAAAAACTTTGTCGATTTTGATCCCAAAAAAGTGGCTCGCTTTACTGAAGCACGCATTGAAAAAATCCTTCAAGACCCAAGCATTGTCCGCAATAAACTAAAAGTGAATGCTGCCGTAAACAACGCCAAACGTTTTCTCGAGGTGCAAAAAGAGTTTGGCACGTTCAACCAATACATCTGGAGTTTTGTTGGCGGTAAACCGATTATAAATAAAAGGAAATCTTTGAGTGAAGTGCCTGCCACAACAAAAGAATCGGACGCACTAAGCAAAGATTTAATTAACCGTGGTTTTAAATTCGTGGGTAGCACTGTTATCTACGCGCACATGCAAGCCTGCGGTCTGGTTAATGATCATCTTATCGATTGCTGGCGATATAAAGTGTAACTTCTTGCAACGCTATCTTTAAATTGTATGTCTATCAAGATATGAAGAAATTAATTTTTATAGCATTCACTATTTTGTCATCATGCGCGCATGATGATATTAATGTTAACGAATGTATCAATCCGGAGAAGTGGGGTGATATCAACGCGTGCCCCGACTATCTTCATTCTGTGTGCGGCTGTAATAATGTTACCTACTCAAATGATTGCTATGCGAAAGCGGCAGGTGTTGTTGAGTGGACAGAGGGCAAATGTCCCTAGCTAGGGTCTGCTGAAAAAGCCGAAAATTCATTTCCCGCTGATTTCGCAGATTAAATACACGCAGATTTGCGCAGAAATCTTGGATGATTTAATCAGCGGAGCATAGTGTAATATGTGGAGCATGGGGATTGTAAAAAATGTCTCCAACTATTTTTTACTTGCCTCAATAATGACTTGCTTCTTGGCGATATAAATATTCCAAACCCCGCTCACATTTTCTACTCCATCCTTCATCACTTTCACAATCGGTTTGGAGTAAATCAATGAATCGTATTCCGTTTCATTTGGCTTGTGATTTTTCTGAATATTATCTGGCATTTCACCCGTGGCCGCAGCCGATATGTAGGCTTCTAGTAATTCCTTTTCCATTTCTTTTGCATTGGTACTATTGATGTCCAACCGAACCACCTTAATGCCATAAACATTCGCAATGGAATCTACCTTGGTAGAATCTAGCGATACCTTTTCAATTAGCGTGTAAAATGCGCGGCCTTGTTCCATTGCTGCCGAAACAATTTCAGAGTCTCCCATCTTCACGATTTTCTGTTGCTCCATGCCTTCATGAAGACGTTTGCGTTGCTCATCCGATAAAGATCCACCACATGACATTAAGGCAACCAAACTAATAAGCGCTATTTTTTTCATGTGTCAAATTTCAAATCGTTCATTCCAAATTCCTAATTCTTGCTAACATTCTTGATTATTATGATGGTTGTTATTCCTGGCGATACTTTTCATTGGACTAAAGTCGCGGTGGAGTTTAGTCATTAGTCGCAGGCTTAATGCCATACTTAGGGTGTGCTGAAAAAGTCGAAAATTCATTTCCCGCTGATTTCGCAGATTAAATACACGCAGATTTACGCAGAAATTCTTGTATGCGTTAACCAGCGGGAGCATAGTGTAATATGGGGAGCATCGGGATTGAATTTGAATGCAAAGTTTTTGAACGATACCTTTCATTTGCCTTGCACTGGCAATCGACCGTTGACTTTTTACTACCTTTGCCCGTTCATTTTTACATATGACTGAGAAATTAGAAGACCTTAAGCTTCGCTTTGAGGAAGTAGGACAGTTGTTGGGCCAGCCTGATACCATGAGGGATATGAAGCGGTTCTCCCAGCTCAGCAAGGAGTATCGCGATCTGGAAAAAATTGTATTGAAATACAATCAGTTGAAAGAGGCCAAACACCACCTTCGTCAGGCCAAAGATGTATTGGAACAGGAAAAGGATGAGGAGCTGCGCTAAATGGCAAAAATGGAAATTGATGAACTGCAGCCCCGCATTGAAATAC
>JBKJOF010000086.1:0-6897 GCA_046595655.1 Chryseolinea sp.
AGATGCCGCCTGGGACCAACTGGATGATACGTATGTTCAGGGAAGTAACATAGCGGTAAAAAACACCTTTGATCTTTTAACAAAAGAGATCACCGTAAAAGAAGCCGGCTATGTTTATATTTACCTAAGCAATGAAAGCCCGACAGCGGTTGATATTCATTTTGATGATGTAACAGTGACGCACACACCGGGAAATATTTTACAATACAACGAATACTATCCATTTGGTTTACAGACTGCAAAAAGCTGGACACGCGAGAATACAGCAACTAATAATTTTTTAGCCAATGGCGGTACAGAGCTAAACACAACGTCGAACCTTTACGATTTAGATTATAGAAATTACGATCCTGTCCTTGCCAGAATGAACCAGTTAGACCCCATGGCGGAAAAATATAGTTCATTATCTCCTTATAATTATTCCTTTAATAACCCTGTATCCTTTAACGACCCCAATGGTGCAGACCCGAGCCCTGGCGAACCGGATTATGTTACCAGGAGGAACATGGGGACATACGTGGTAAACCAGGGTTTTGGTAATGACGTTTATAGAACCTTTCTTACTAATGACGTTACGTGGTGGAATGAAGGCAGTCAATACAGTGATTGGTCCCCAAATGAGGGTAGTCAGATGTATATGGATGGGTTAGCCTCTGGGCTGACTGATATTGGAGGTACCCTATATCAAATTAATATTAATGGAAGTACATCAGAAGTAACAGAACAAAATGGACAGCTTGGGGTTTGGGTGAATGATGGTTTTGCTACTTCATATACGAATCTTGGCTTAGAGTCAAAATTTGTTCCTGTTGAAACACAGGGAGGTGGGCCAGGCGATGGGTTGTGGGGTAGTATTGTAAAATGGTTTTCTGAAGATGGTCATGACGATCCAGCATATCAACGATATATGGCAGATCGTAAAGCTAATCCTGAGTTTTATGAAAAGGCTGAAGCTGGCGGACAGATTCTTGGAATGCTTCTTCCAGGAGGCGGATTATTTGGTGGTTCATCAAAAGGCGTTTCAGTTATAGGTCCACGGGCAACCTATAGAGAGTTTGCAAAAAGTATAGGGGCATTCTTTTTAAATGTATCTGATGACGCATGGACTTGGGAAAAGAATTTGAATTTCCTTAATGGAGTGGTTAATCGCGGAGATGATGTCATATTTGCTGGGAAGTTTAATCCAGCAAAACTCGATGCTACTTCAGTACTTGGAAGAGAAATCAATTATCTGATAGAGAGTGGATATAAATGGGCCGATGATTTTAGTAAGCTTATAAAATATTAGGTATGAAAGCTGAATTAGGAACTTTAGTTAAGACATGCTTTTCATTTGTTGAAAAAGATTTAGGATTTGTAATTACTAATGAGGAGAGTCTTGATTCGAGTTACCGAATTGAATACAGCTCACCAGATGTTGTTATCAAGATCGAAAAGTATAGACGAGAATTGTATTGCTATATTTCTAAAGTTGGAGATCCTGATAGTGAAGCGCATTTATTCAATCTACTTAGGTATCTTCATCGGGGGGCATTATCAGAAATCTCGCTTCATTATTTTTCCGACATTGCGGATGTTGCGGAAAGTTTTAGGCTACAGGCTGAATTGATCAGTCAAAAATTAAAAGAAAACTATCCAGCCATTAAGACCTTTTTTGGCAGTCCTAATTACAGGGATAATGTTTCAAGTCTTAACTCTTATTTAATTCAACAAAATCCAAATCTTTTTAAAACATAACAAAGAAGCCGGAGTGATCCGGCTTCTTGTTTAATGGGCAAAAGCTTTTCTGCCTTTAGATTCTCGTATGAACGTATCAATGACATCGAAGAGCGTTTTCTTTTTGTCATCTTCAAGCTGCTGAATTTCTTCGATGCGTTTTAAAGTAGACTTGTCAAATTTGCTGTTCACACCTTCTCCTACCAGATAGTCCAAAGAAACTTCGAGAGCATCAGCAATTTTCTTAGCCACTTCAATGGAAGGGCTTGCATCACCTCTCTCATACTTGCCAACCATTACCTGGGATATACCTGTTTTAGTAGCCAGTTCAGTCTGAGACATATCCTTTTCTTTCCTCAAATCCGCTACAATTTTCCCTATTTTCATAACTAAAGGATGTTTATTTGGATGATAGTTATTGTTTTTGTCAAAAATAACTGATTAAAAGGCATAAATAAAGCTGATAGTTTTTGATGAAATGAAAATTAACGGATAGTTTTGTATCTGATAGTTCTAATTAAAAAAAACTAAAAATATTTTTCTATGGCTACCAAAGACGAACCCTACCGCTTCAACTACCAGGCACTGGACAAGTTCCTGGTGCAGGACTACGAGCCTAAATTGTTAGGCGACCAATTAGATGAACTCATGACAGACCTGGTGCATGTGTCCAAGGATGAGCCAGACTTTGGCCGATCACTCAGCGAACACCATTACCTTCTCCGTAACCTACGCGATATTTTTTGGCGAAAACTTCCTAAAGCTTAAGTGATGGAGATACAGGAAATCAAAACTCAATTGAGTCTTGCGCAAGTACTCGACCACTACGGATTGAAGCCAGACAAGCACGGCAAAATGAACTGCCCTTTTCACGAGGATAAAACACCGAGCTTCCAGGTGTACTGGAAAACACATACATGCTTTTGCTTCTCATCGAACTGCCCAACCAGTGGCAAGAGTTTAGACGTGATTGATTTTATCATGCACAAAGAGAAGACCGACAAACACAATGCAATACTCAAAGCACAGTCACTGATTGCGAACCCGGAGACACAGGCCACCCTTAGCCGTGAAGAATTTTTAACGAACATGTTCACGTATTTTAAGAATGGCGTGTACAACAGCAAGCCCGCACTAGAATACATTGCCAGCCGGTCGTTAGATCATTACCAGGCAGAGATCGGATACAACTCGGCACAGTTCCACCACGGCAAGCGCAAAGAAGAAACGTTGATCAACAACAGTATGCAGTATGGATTGCTTCGGGAGACGGGCATGATCAACGGTAGATCGAAAGATGAAAAAGCATATAATGTATTCGGCAAATGGTGCATCGTGTTCGCGCTTAGGAACAAGGCTAATCAAGTGAGTGGCCTTTACTTTAGAAGTACAATCAACGACACCGATCAAAAGCATTACTACCTGAAAGACCGACAAGGTTTATATCCAAGCTATCCGAAACCAGAGACGAAGCAATTAATTTTAACCGAAGCCATCATTGATGCCGCTACCTTATTACAAGTCTCCGATATCACAGCGCGTTACTCGATACTAAGTTGCTACGGAACAAACGGGTTGACAGAAGAACACGAGCAAGCGATCCAATCACTTGAACAGTTAGAAGAAATTATTTTCTTTTTTGATGGTGATGAAGCCGGAACGAAAGCCGTTCACAAATACAGCGAGGTAATCAAACAACTGAAACCAAATGTAAAGGTAACGAGCGTGAACACACCGGAAGGTGAAGACGTGAACAGCCTAGCACAAGGCCACGACCCCGGGATCCTCTCGCACCTGGTGGAGAAGCGGAACGACCCGAACTTTATTTTTTCAATTGAAAAACCTGTCTGCCCACTGGCGGATAAAAAGTCAATACAAACTTCGATTGTCCAGGAGAAAGAGAAACCATCCACGAGAAAAAACAAAGACCCGTTTGCATCGGTGAATGAAACGTATGCGAAAGAAAGTGAGCCAATCAATGTAACACCATCTACACAAACATTACTCGATGCATCAAACCCGGAGCGGATTGTTTTTGAAACAGAAACTTTGCACGTAACAATATGGGGCGGGATCGAGAAAGAAAATTTAAGCCGCTTGCGCATCAGTGTACACATCCGAAATAAAAACGATAAGTATAAAACCTATCGTGATGATGTAAATCTTTATAGCCATCCACAGGTAAAGAAGTTAGTGCAGAGCATCAGCGAAAGTTTAGAACTGCCAAGTCCACAGGTTGCGCAAGTCGTTACCGAACTCACTGAGAAACTGGAAGCGTACAGACTTGAAGAACGAAACTCACAACTCATTGCCTTACGTCCGAAGCTTTATGAAATGACCATCGAAGAACGCAAGGCAGCAGAAAAATTATTGAAGGGCAAAGACTTGGTGAAGCAGACATTAAAGCTGATCAGTCAAAGCGGCTTGATCGGAGAACAAAAAAACGGATTGCTTCTTTACTTTTTGTACTTGTCCAGGATAACCGATGAACCGTTACACGCTATCATTTTTGGAAAGAGTGGAAGCGGTAAAACATATTTACAAACGAAGGTAAGCGAATGCCTTCCGGAAGAAAGTGTGAGAACGATTACGAGCTTAACGGAAAATACCTTGTACTACTCAGCTAAAGACTTTTGGAAACACAAGGTATTACTGATCGAAGATTTAGAAGGCGTGTACAATGCGTTCTTACCACTCAGAGAGTTCATGAGCAAACAAAGTATCAGTAAGCTCACAACGGATAAGGACGCGAAAGGAAACAATGTTCAAAAAGTGTTGACCGTAGAAGGCCCGATCTGTGTGAGTGGTGCAACAACCAAAGAAGGTATTTACGAAGACAATGCAAACCGTTCCTTCCTAATCCACATTGATGAAAGTGCGAGCCACACGGACGAAGTAATGGACTACCAGCGCCAACAGAAAGCCGGCATCGTCAATGAAGTGCAGCAACATGAGGCGAGACAACTTTTACAGAACACACAGCGGCTTTTGCAAAATATCAAAGTGATCAATCACTATGCGCTTGAGTTGAGAATCCCGGATATGGTATTTAAGAAACTGAGAACAAACATGCATTACCTGCGGCTCATCGAGATCATTACACTGTATCATCAGCAACAACGAGAAGTAAAGATGGACAGCAACGGCCAGCGCTACATCGAGACGAGCCTGACGGATATCGCCTGTGCGAATTGGTTAGTGAAAGAAAGTTTACTGCGCAAGAGTGATGAACTGAGCGGAGAGTTGAGAGAATTTTTTGAACGGCTGAAAGGTAACACCAAAAAAGAACACAGCTTTTACGCCAAGCAGATCAGGGAAAAATTTAGGATGAATCCTATGCGCGTGAATAGGTATTTACGAACGCTCGAACACATGGGCTACATCAATCAGACCGGAGGCAATAGAAAGAATGGTTTTGAATACCAGATAAAAGCATGGGAAGAATACGAGCAGTTGAAAACAGGCATTGACGTTTTAGACCAGCACCTGGAGAAACTCAAAGCCAGACAGAACGGACATGCAACAGAGAAGGTAAGTGTAACATCAGTGTAACAGAAGTATAACACGCTCTTCCTCTTCAAAGGACTTACTGAAATCCAGAGAGTTACCTCTAAGTATAACAGTATAACAAGTATAACACTCCAAGAGCAAGAGGGGTCTTTAGTATCATACGGTTAATACCATCATAGATTTTAAAACAGTTAAAAAATGCAAGTATGGAAACGTACGCCTATCAACGCTATGCCGAAAGTTTTAAAGAGTGGTTGCAGATCATCAACTACAGCGCCAGCACCACGGATACCTTGCCCCGCCAGCTACAGGAATTTTTCTCATGGCTGGAGAGCCGCAACATTACAAGCGTTACAGCAATCACACGCCAACACATTTTGGAATGGTATGACTATTTAAAATACCAGCGTAAGAGCCAGCACAGTGATACGTTCTTAAAAGCGCAGACCTTGAACGGCTACATCCGTGCGCTGAAACTTTTTTCGTATTACCTGAGAGAAGCAGAACAAACAGAACTGACCATTGATTTAATAAGCGAGAGGCCGTTGCCCTCCATTCGTCACATCCTGACCACACAGGAAATAGAAGAGCTTTATCAATCTGCCAGTGATGATAACCTGGGACTGCGGGAGCAAGCGATCTTAAGCGTGTACTATGGCTGCGGACTGCGGAGCAGCGAAGGTATTGCGCTCGATCTTGATGACGTGATGCTGGACAAAAAAATAATCTATGTGAGGAAAGGCAAAGGCTATAAAGAGCGCTACGTTCCTTTTGTTGAGAAACAGCAAAGCGATTTTAAACTGTACTTAGAATATTGCAGACCACAGCTAGCCAACACAGAAAGCGGGAACGCATTTTTCTTAGGCAACAATGGCAAGCGAATCCTTTACGGAAAGTTATTGAGCGGCTTAAAGAAACTACAAGCGCGAACCGATAATGCGAAACTAAAACAAAAAGTGTTTGGCCTTCATGCCTTGCGCCACAGCATAGCAACTCACTTGATGCAACGCGGAATGAAGTTCGATTACATCAGCCAGTTCTTAGGCCACAACAGTTTAAACAGTACACAAATCTATACCCACTTAGCCCATGAATACGAAGACACAACAGATAGAAGATGATTACATCGATTACCTGAAGCAACGGCATTGCACGGCACGAACGATTGAAAACAAACTGTACTACATCCGGCATTTTTTTGAGTGGCTCGAAAGAGAAGGCAGAGCATTAAACGAATGCGATTACAGCGACCTGTTGGTGTTTGTAAAAGAAGTTCGCAAAGAAGGCTTTAGTATTGATTATCAGGGAAGGTATGTACAGTCCGTTCGTCAACTCTATGCCAGTGAAGTAATACAAGGAAGATTGAATCATAACCCCATCGGTAACCTGGTGATTAAAGGAAGGATTACCCGCATCCCACATAATTTATTAACACTGGAACAACTGCAAAAGATTTATGACAGCTATACACCCCAGACCGATTATCAAATCAGGAACAAAGTAATGTTAGGACTTTATGTAAATCAGGGAGTGATCCGCATGGAAATCAACAGACTGGAAGTACAGGATATTGACTTGATGAAAGGAACCATACGCATCCGAAGGAACATCAAAGCAGCTGAAAGGATTTTGCCACTGGCAGCATATCAAGTGCTAAGCCTGAAC
Source organism: Chryseolinea sp. (assembly GCA_046595655.1). Classification (GTDB taxonomy): domain Bacteria; phylum Bacteroidota; class Bacteroidia; order Cytophagales; family Cyclobacteriaceae; genus Chryseolinea. The sequence continues at coordinate 6,892 of JBKJOF010000086.1, forward strand.
GATTAC
>JBKJOF010000149.1:0-11679 GCA_046595655.1 Chryseolinea sp.
CTCCAATTCGTTTTATTTTTCTTTCCTGAATGACGCGCAATAGCTTTACCTGATTTTCGTACGAAAGATTTCCAATCTCGTCTAAAAAAATAGTACCTCCATCGGCCACTTCAAAACTTCCTTGCTTATCGGTTATGGCACCTGTAAAAGATCCCTTAACATGACCAAACAATTCACTGCCCGCAAGTTCTTTTGGTAATGCGCCACAATCAATCGCAATGAATGGCCTATCGTTGCGCTTGCTAAATTTATGAACAGATTGAGCAACAAATTCCTTACCTGTTCCCGTTTCGCCATGAATAACCACAGACATGTCTGAAGGAGCAATGAGTTCGATATGACGCTGCACAGTTTGTGACTGCGCGCTCGTACCAACAATAAAATCTGCAGTAGAAAGTCCTTCGCCTCGCGATGTTTTTACCCGTTGCTTGCCATCTTCACCTGTACTTTCAATGACAATATTATTTCGTGATTTATTTTTCTCTAATGTCTCTCTTATGGTAACAAGCAGCTCATCTGGAAACAATGGTTTTGTAACATAATCATTGGCGCCATACTTAAAAGTATCTACCGCTGTCCGAACATCAGAATAACCTGTTATAATAATAACAGCTATAGACGGTGCTAGCACTTTCATTTTTTGTAATAGCTCAACACCCGTATAATCGGGTAACCGATAATCGCACAGCACAAGGTCGAAGTGATTGTTTCGTAAAGTGCGTAAACCATCTTCACCTTTATGCGCCACCTCTACCTGGTAATTATTTTTTGCCAGAAACTTAGAGAGGGTTAAACAAATGTCTTTATCATCATCAATAACTAATATGTTGGGCATGTCTTACTAGGTTTATTTAATTCTAATTAAAGTTTTGTTATACAAAATTTACAGTCTGAAGGGCATCGTTTATCGTCTTTTTCGATAATGGCTTTGCAACAAAAAGGTCTGCACCATTGGTTATTGCCTGTTTTGATTCATTATCGTAAGCACTTATAATAATGATTTTGGATAGTAGTTGCATCTCCTTCAGTTTCTTCATCAGCGTAAAGCCAGACCCATCCGTTAGGTTCAAATCGATAATATATAAATCGTAAGAATTCGCGGCAGTTTTCGTTAAAGCCTCTTTAATACTCAACGCATACTCTGCTAGTATGCCAATGCTTTTTAACTGTCTTGTTACAAGCGTGCAAATATCAATCTCGTCATCCACTACCAATACACTTCCCATACTTAAAATTTTAACATGCTAATTAACTCAACTATACAGAGAATTAACTTTGTAGGGAATGGGTACTATGGTTTTGACGCTTCAATTCTTCTTTGGTAAAAAATGGAAAGAATGTCTTTATAAGAACGATGATCAATCCCATAAAAACAGCATAACCACCTAGCAGTGCCACTGTTATTTTCATTAAGTCTGTCATATCAACAATAGTTTAGTTGTTGATCCCTAAGGGAATAATGTGCCACGTTCTAAATGCTAAAATACATCGTTTTTAACGTTATGTGTGACTTATAACCACAGCAACGTATACAAATTTCCACACTGTGTAGGTGAAACGTAAGCCTTAAAGGCACTAAATTGCCTGTTTAACATTGGCATACAAATTAACCACACGTAAATAAAATATATTCATTATGAGAGATTTACTATATGTTATTGCAGTGATCCTAATCATAGGATGGGCACTTGGCTTCTTCTACTTCGGTGCAGGAGGTATTATTCACGTTTTGTTAGTTATTGCAGTGATCGCGATTTTATTTCGCGTTATTCGCGGTGACCGGATTTAAAAAGTCTTTCCCCATTCTACGCAATGGGGAAAACTTTTTTACTAGAACTCGTGCTAGACGAATTTTAAGTCGGCTTTTAATAACCGTATTGAGTTTAGCATTACTTGTTGTAATAGCAGGTAGTATACTCACATTTATCGCCAAGAAAAAAGCTGAGGAAGAATTTAAGAAAGCTAATGGAACGTTCTCCTCTTTAAGGGTCGATCTTTTTACACGTTCTGTTACTGTTAAGAATATTTCATGGGCTTCGCCTAATGATTCATCGTATAATCAGGCATCAATCCGGCTAGTAAAACTTAAAGGAATTAGTCTATTTCAGCTCCTCGCGAACAGACGACTTCACGCATCTGAACTCCAAGTCGATAGTGGATCAGTTTCCATTGATCCATCGGAGAAAAAAGATTCGCTCGATAACTCCCCTAAAAAATCACTACAATTTCAAATCGATAATATCATCATTCGAAATGTGTTGTTTCAATTAAAGAAAGACTCTATAAACGAAGTTGAAGGATTGGTAAACCTGAATTTTGGTGCAATTAAAATGGATTCTACCACTACCCTTCAAGCTTCGTGTCAATCCGTTTTTAATCATTTTATTGGAGACATTACAAGCTTGAAAGTCGCGAAGCAGAATGGGCTTTATTCGTCTAAGATTAATAAAATAGAATTCAACAGTGATTCAAAATCTATAAACATTGATTCTTTAAAACTTATACCAAAGTACGGCAAGTACGAGTTCGCAAAGGTTCATGGTAAGCAAGTGAGCCGATTGGAGTTGAGTATCCCCAGCATTGAGATTGAAGGATTCGATTTCAGTAAACTATTCGATAGCCTGATTTTAATAAACAAGGTATCCGTTCACTCCGCTAACCTTCACTCCTTCCGTGACAAACGAGTAACCTTCAACCATGGCGTGGTGGAATTACCTATGAAAAGCCTACGAGAAATTGCATTTGCACTAGAGATCGACAGCATTGCAATTGATAGCAGTCGCATAACCATCGAAGAATTTGCGGAGCAAGCCACTCAACCTGGCCGAATTAATTTTCAGAACCTGACGGCATTGATGACCCGACTAAGCAATCGATACTACACCAATAAACCAAAGTATGCTCAACTTGATGCAAGCGCAAAGTTGATGGGTAACGGGTTAGTCACTGCTTCATTTCGCTTTCCGCTGGATGGTTCCCCTCTCTATTCTGCTAAAGGAAAAGTTTCAAACTTAGCCTTAACGGAATTAAATCCAATGCTCGAAAATTCTGCTCAAGTAAGAATAGAATCTGGAAAGCTAAACGAGCTATTCTTTAACTTTAATTACACCGACTTTAAATCAAACGGAACAATTGAAATAAATTATGAAGATTTAAAGCTCACCAAAATCAATGCAGATAAAGAAAAATCGATTGACCTTCTACAAACAGTTTTAATAAATGCTTTCCTTAAAAAGACAAAAGATGAGTCTACCGAACAAAGCAAACGCATCGGTGTAATTGACATAGAACGGGATCGACAACGCTTTGTCTTTAATTTCTGGTGGAAATCAATTCAGTCGGGACTCAAATCGAGTGTGTTGGGTAACTAAAAGAAAGTGAAAGTTCGTTTCCTCAACCTGTCTCACTCGCGTTGTAGAAAGCCGAACGACTTAACGTTGTCTTATCATTCTGTTATCTTTTAATGATTTTCAATGTTACTCTCATAGCGCGATCAACGTAAATTCTGAAGCATTTTTGTGGAATATGTTGCGCATAAAATAGTTGATTATCCACACCCTAACTTCTTCTGAATAATGAAAAATGGCATTAAAGCCTTTTTTTCGACTGGCATTATTTTTAGCCTCTTTAATTGATAAGAATCTATTTTATAAACTGAATCTTAATACAGGGTATGAGAAATGTAATTATGGCGGTGAACGGTGAAGGAACTAATGCTTCCGAAAAATTAAGTAAAGCTTCAGTTGAGTTGGATATTTATCAAGTAAGTCACGACTTACGAGCTCCACTAATGTCAATCCAAGGACTGATTAATCTTATAAAATCAGATTCAAAAAAAGAGCATCTTGATGAATACATTGGGTTACTAGAAAAGAGTGTGAAAAAAATGGATGCGTCCATCGCTCAGGTCATTGAGCACTCCAAGAGGAGTTACAAATTGGAGGCAGAATCGCAGGAAGTAGATTTCAAATACCTCATTGACGAATCATTATTTTCTTTGCGTTTTATGGAGGAAGCAGAATCCGTTCACATCAACGTTTCGGCTCAAGAGTCTGGACTATTTCTTTCCGATTATGGAAGGTTGTTAAGCATTTTTAACAATATGATTTCGAATGCCATTCGCTATCGAGATCGATCCAAAAATTCTTTTTTAAATATTGACATTTCATTTGCAAAAGGAAACGCAATCATCGAGTTTGCTGATAATGGAATCGGTATAGCGGAGGCTTTTCAAAGCAAAGTATTTAACAAATTATTTCGTGTTAGCAATGACCACCGCGGTTCGGGGTTAGGCCTTAACATTGTTCGAAGAAGCATTAACAAATTGAAGGGACAGATAAAACTTCGATCAATTTTAGGAGAAGGAACAACCTTTACCATAGAGATTCCAAATCAACTCACAAGCCACTTGATTATCCACTCTGATTAAATATCCTAAAACAATAAGTTTGTAAATTATATCATTATTTTTTTTCAAGCTCGGCTTTCTCTTTCTTCTCCGCTTTCTCACGCTTCCGTTTTTCCTTCCTCGACTCTTCTATTTTGCGTGGTGTAAATTTTATAGTGTTGTCTGTATTTCTCTCAAATGCCTTCACAAAAGCATTTTTGAAAATATTAAATACTGACGGCCATATATTTGTTTTTAGATTATTCAGATTACCTTCCATGGCGACCTTCGTTGCAAATTGTTCTTTCTTTTGATTGGTGAAAATTTCCACAAAGAAACCAACAATACCTTGCCATATTAAGTTGAGCGGCTTTTGTTTATCGTCTTCCCAGCTCACTATTTTAACATCAAGCGCAAGTGGTTTTACGTAGCCTTTTATAATTCCGTCATTGATGGTTAGCTCGGAGTATAAATTAAAGGTGCCTTTTTCAATATCCACTTTGGAATATGCCACAAAAAAATCGTTTAACGCAGGCATGTTGACAGATTCAAATTTTAAATTCATATCCAAATCAGGAATTTCCTTTAATATATTAATATCCATATCAATAGTAAGCTGACCGTTGCCAATGGAAACCGCAGTAGCATTTACCTTTGATGGTAATGCAATACTTTGGTTATCTGCGTTATTCAAATTCGTGGCGAGCAAATGAAGTTGCTTCAAGTGAAGATCAACTTTTGGTTTGGTGGTGAAGTCATAAAAGAAAACCGAACCATTTTTCATTTCAAAACGGTTGATTTGTAGTGGCATCAACTTTCTTATTGGAATGGTCCAATCTACATCCTCCCCTATTTGATTTGTCGTTTTTCCGGAAGCATCTTTCTTGTCGCCTCCAATAAAATTCAGGGTCGGGTTATTTGTAATTAATTCACCAACAATGGCGCCTTTAAAAATCGCGCTCCACTCAACCGAAAGATGAGTAGTCGGAATATCGATAAAGGGAATCTTATTATTGCCTTCAACTTTAAACAATTTAATATCTTCAATAATGTAAGCTCCATGAATTAACTGAATGTCAACACCAGAAATAGATCCCGTGTACCCAGGAATGTCGGCCAACACTTTATTTACAAATCGTACTACGAAATATGGCATTGCCAGGCGAGCAACGATCAGCACCAATACAACGCTTACTATTACAATGTATTTCGTTTTTATTCTTCTTGTTTTCATTCTTGATCTTTTACTGGAGTCGACTTCTTTTCATTTGGTATCTCTACAACTTTAAATCGAACAGCATGTGACTGTGGCTCAATTGGTCTCCCCGACTCAGCAGCATAGACAGACGTAAACTCAGCGCCCAAAAGAAAGATTACGGTCGAATAATAAATCCACACGAGAATAACCACCAACGAACCTGCAGCTCCATAAGCAGAATTGATTGTACTGCTTCCCAAATAAATTCCAATTAGGTATTTGCCAATTGTAAAAAGAATGGTGGTAATGAAGGCGCCCATCCAGACATCGTGCCATTTTATCTTGGCATCGGGAAGTACTTTAAACATGAGTGCAAAAATTGAAGTAATGATAATAAGGGATACAATTAAATTTGCTCCGGCTAATATATAGGGAGTAATCCCTTCAAAAGCCCTCTCTACGATATGTTGAAAAATCATGAGAACTGTATCGATAAGTAGAGACACGATAAGTAAAAAACCAAAACTCACCACCATAGCGAAAGACAGAAGCCTGTTGATAATATACTTTAACCAATTCTTCTGTGGTTTAGGCTTAATACCCCACATATTATTTAACCCAGACTGAAGAGCAACAAACACCGTAGTGGCGCTAAAGAGTAAAGTAGCAATACCTAAAATACGGGCAGTTGTGCTGCTAATATCAACTGCAGCATTCTGAAGAATATTTTCCACCTCTAACGTGCTTTCTCTTCCAATCAATCCGCCAACCTGATTGAGTAGCTCCTTCTGTACTGTTTCTTTTTCATAGAAGGTCGATCCGATAGACAAGGCAATGATGAGAATAGCAGGCATCGAAAATATAGTTGAAAATGCAATTGATGCTGCATATGAAAACGAATCATCTTCCCTGAAACTGGAAATCGTTTTTTTAATAATGAACCAAGTGGTGTGATACAGTTTATGCATGAGAAGATTTTATAATCGCATTCGACAAACATACCCAAGGATATTGAATGATTCTAAAGAATAGGTAATTTTTAGTACAATTATTACCCACTATCGTGTAGAGTAAAATACCCGTTTAGATTAATCACATCTTCTTCTGATCACTACGATCCTACTCATCAATTGGCACGATAATGTTTCAGAGAAATAAAAAATAGTAGAGCTAATGAACGCTGAAGATCAACCATTCTATAAAAAATTTAGTTTCAATCTTCTTTCAATCGCAATACTTTGTGTCGCCTTGTTATTTGGTGGAGAGGTAATTTTGCCGTTGCTGTGTTCCATACTTTTGGCGACTTTACTTCTACCATTCACTAATTTTCTGGTAAGAAAAAAAATTCCAAAGGCATTTTCCATTATAATTCCACTTGCGCTTGCCATTTTAGTGGGAACAGGTATACTCTATCTTTTGTCTGCGCAAGTGTTGCATTTTATGGATGATCTTCCGGCTCTGAAAGAGAGAATGAATGACGTTACGTTATCTTTTCAGAAGTGGATAAGAGAGAGTACCGACATGACGATAAAGAAACAAAACTTATATGTTAAACAGGCTGTAGACAACCTTAAAGAAAAAACCCCTCAGATAGCCGGTGCCACTTTTGGTTCAATAACAGGGATATTAACATACGTAGCCTTAATGCCTATATACACATTTCTTCTTTTGTATTATCGATCAATAATAAAAAAATTCTTAGTGGGTGTTTTCAAAAATGGTTCCGAAGAAAATGTGAGAGATATTCTTTCTCAATCGGCAACCATATCCCAGCAGTTTGTAACAGGACTAATGATTGAAACTTCCATTGTATTTACACTCAACACTATTGGGTTTTTAGTTCTTGGAATTAAGTATGCAATATTTTTAGCATTATTAGCGGCCTTACTAAATCTAATACCCTATGTAGGAATGTTAACCGCCAATGTGCTGGCGATGCTAATCACGTTAAGTAGTTCAGATAGCACAAGTGATGTTTTGTGGGTGGGTGCAATTCTGGCTGTCGTGCAACTTATTGACAACAATTTTCTGATGCCGCTCATTGTAGGAAACAAAGTTCGTATCAATGCATTGGTTACACTCTTGGGTGTACTAATTGGAGGAACACTCTGCGGAATACCGGGAATGTTTCTGGCAATACCTACGCTTGCTGTATGCAAGGTAATATGCGATAAGGTGACAGACTTAAAACCTTGGGGTGAGTTACTAGGTGACGGCATTGATCCAGAAAGCAAGACACAATCGAATAAGAAAATAGTATAACCAATAAACATATGAACACCACAACAAAAGTAGTTTTAGGAATGGCCGTTGCTGCCGCGGCAGGTGCTGCCATCGGAATGTTACTCGCACCAGAAAAAGGCACTGACTTGCAAAAGAAAATAAAAGACGGTGCAGCGGATTGGATGAATGACTTTAGTGGCTTGATAAATACAGGCAAGCAAGTTGTTGAGGAGTTTAAATCCAAAACCGAGTCGGAGGTAAACAACATGAGATCTGAGCTTTCTGATTTAACGGATCTTGATTCGCGTCTTCAATAAAATAACCATGGAACAAGAAAAAAACACAACTGAAAACTGGATTGATGGTGCAGGAGATCTGATTGAGAACTACCGAAACCTGATTACAATACGTATGGTAGAACACACTTCGCTGGGTGCGTCAGTAAGTGTGCTTGGAATTTTATCATTGATTTTTATTCTCTGCATTTCACTTTTTGTTGGTCTTGGTACCGCGTGGTGGATTGGCGAAGAAATGGGAAATAGAACGGCAGGGTTCTTTATTGTTGGCGGAGCTTATCTGTTTTTACTCGGCATCTTACTCATTACATCAAAGAAATTTTTGATACCTGCGTTACGAAATCTAATTATTAAAAAAATTTATGAGCAAGATTAATAACTATGAAGAGTTGATTGCTGAACGGCATCGGCTTGAGGGGGAAATTCAAAGGCAAAAGGCAATTCTTAAAACGGAGATCAATACGGTGAAGTCAAAGCTTGAACCTCTTGGTGATGTAATCTCATTTCTGGGCATTTTCAAAAAGAAAGAGGCAGGTCCTTCCTCCTTACTCAAAACCGGCTTGTCTATGGGTATTGATTTGCTTGTTCGCGATAATCTTTTAGCGAAAGCAGGTTGGGTTGCGCGAGCTGTCTTGCCCGTTATACTTAAAGGCGTTTCGAAACAACTGATGAAAAAGAAAGTAACTGCAGGCAATAATTGAGTACAAATTTCTTCGTTTAGCGCTACCCCGCACTGAGAACTTTATACAATGACAAGCATGGGTGTTTTCAGTGGATAAATTTCTACGCGAGAAGAAAACCTTCCACAGCTATGAATATGTAAAACGTTTAATACGAAAGAAACCAACGAAAGTTAAAGTGGCATAGTTGTATACAGAGTAGTAATAAGAAATGAGGATTCACTTTAAAAATGATATTCATGACTACAAAAGCTAACCAACCAAAGCCCAGAACTAAACAGCCGAAGCCCAATCTTTACGGACCTAATTCACCATCTCCAAAAAAGAAGGTCACCAATTCTCAGCACAATCAAGACGAAGAATCGGAAGATCGGTTATATGCAAATACTTTAAAAAGCTCAGTAAATTAAGTTCAACGTAAGTACTGACTAAATCAACCGAGATGAAAAATAAAATTGTTTTACTATTTTTTATAGCTGCCGCAGCAATTGCGCAGTCACATTCAGTTTCAGCGCAAACCAAAACAGCAAGCGCAAGGATCGATAGCTGGTCACTTTTAGGTTCTCGAACCGTTGACTACTTAATCGACCGCGATGAGATAGTGGTCGAAGCAAGTACCTTTATCGAATTAAAATTCTCTGTGAAAAATGGTACGCTAAGTATGCATAAATGCACGCTTCATTTTACTGACGGTTCAACAAAAGACGTTGAATTTCCAGAGAATGTTAAAGCGAGTAGTGAACGTGTAATCGATTTAAAAGGAAGCAATCTTAAATTGGATAAAGTAATTTTTTGGTACGACACCAATAATAAATCAGACGTGAAAGCCGTTGTAGAACTGTGGGGAAAGAAGTAGAGGATTAAGGATTAAGGGCTATCATTTCTCCGCTGAAGGCTTCTCAATGAGAAGCCTTCTTTATTTTATAAGGAACTCATTCTTCGATCACACTTATTTTCAAATCCTGTTTTATCATTATAACGAAATAAATTCTCGGTCGCTCAATTCAAGATTTAAACCTGATATAGTTTTTATTACATTGGAGGATTGTAATACTATTATGAAGGAACATAAAAAGGATTGTATCTGCGGTTGTCATACTCCGATTATTCCAGCGAACGTTTCCCGAAAAGACTTCTTAAAAACAGTAGGTGCCGCAACGGTAGGTTTAGGATTATCTCCGCTTGCATCCTTTGGTTTGATGGAGAACGGAAAGGCTCAGGAAATTCAACAAAGCAAAACCATTAAACAAGGTAAAGCTCAGAAAATTACTTTGTTACACACTAGCGATATTCATGGGCAGATAAATGTGCATGATGAATTCTTTTGGGAAGAAGGCAAACCTTCTTTTAAAAAACGTGGTGGCTTTGCTCATTTAAAAACCATGGTCTCTGAATTACGAAAACAAAATCCGAATACTTTATTGTTAGATGGTGGTGATTGTTTTCAAGGAAGTGGCATCGCTGCACTCACGCAAGGCCGAGCTCTGATTCCATTGATGAATAATTTAAAATACGATTTAGTTCTACCCGGCAATTGGGAAGTGGTGTACGGGAAAAAAATTCTGCTTAGCGACCTAAATGCTTACAACGCACACAAGATTTGTGCAAATATGTTTGATGACGATGTTCAAGGTGATTTAATGTTTCCTCCTTACAGAGTCTTCTTCATTGCAGGAATAAAAATAGGATTCATTGGGTATAACGATCCACTAACTCCTATTCGTCAAGCACCTGATTATAGTAAAGGAATAAAGTTCTCTGATCCTGAAAAAAATATTAGCCAATACATCAAAGCTCTTCGAGAGCAGGAGCAATGTAAGATGGTATTTGTAATGTCTCACATGGGGCTTGCGCAGCAATTGAATCTTGCCTCACAACCTTATGCAGAAGGTGTCGATTATATTTTAGGAGCAGACACACACGAACGCATTCGACAACCCTTGCAGGGAAAATATGCAAAGGTCACAGAGCCGGGTGCGTTTACTTCTTTTATCGGAAAGCTTGACATCGTATTTGAAGATGGGAAAATAAAAGATGAATCCTACGAGCTCTTGGATGTTGATCCTGATCGGTATAAAGCGGACGCAGAAATGGAAAATCTTATTGCAGACGTTTATCAACCTCATAAAAAAGAATTGCAACGTGTAATCGGAGAAACCAAAACCGTTTTGATGCGGAACTACATACTTGAAACTCCAAGCGATAATTTAATTACCGATGCATTAATGTGGAAATTCAAGACTGACATTACCATATCCAATGGATTTCGATTTGGTACACCTTTGGTTCCTGATGTTAAGACCGGAGTTGCTGACATTACGAAAGATTTTTTATGGAGCATCTTACCGGTTAACTCCCAGGTAAAAACAGCAGAAGTGACTGGCCTCCAGATTTTAAACTGGCTGGAAAAAGAACTGGAAAATACATTTGCTAAAGATCCCACGAAACGTTTTGGAGGATGGCTTGTGCGCTTTAAGGGAATGCAGTTAACTCTTACCATCGGTAATGAAAAAGGAAAACGCGTGCAGTCCATATTGATTCAGGATAAACCCATTGATACAGAAAAGGTGTACACCATCACGGCTTGTGAACGCGAAGGCGATCCTATTGATACACTTTGTCGAATGACTAAAGTAAGCAGTCCAACTTCAAAAAATATTCTCTTACATGAAGTGATGGAAGAGTATCTGGCGAAATTTTCTCCGGTATCACCAAGGATAGAAGGACGAGTTATTGCAACCGATGCCCCTCCTACCTTATTAACTCAAGTGACATCGGGAATTGATTATCAATTCAGATAAACCGAACTAGTCCTCGATCATTGATTTAGTAAATCGGGATCACATTCATTTTCTGGGGAGTAAAGGTTTAAGAGAACAATTTTTCAAGTCTGAA
>JBKJOF010000193.1:0-48195 GCA_046595655.1 Chryseolinea sp.
TGTAATCGATGATTATGCGCCCTGGCAGATAAAAGCCCGCGAGCAAGTGGTGTTGAAGATTAAGTTTATGCCAACGGATATCGGTAACATAAACGATGTACTCACTATTTCCAATGGTGTGCATACATATGAAATTCCTTTGTTCGGTGTTGGTGCAGAAACATCTAAAATTGTTCTTAGCCCGGAAACACAAGTACTAAACGATATCACCATTGGTGATGAAGTGACAGCACAAATTACGGTTGAAAACAACGGTGCGTATCCACTGAAGTATTTCATCCCTGGTTTCGATAGCAAAGGATTGAGCAACAATTGGCCAACCAGTTTCCATACGTATGGATACAAAGTGAGATCCAATAAAAGCAATGAGACGAATCCTCTTTCGTATGAATTTCAAGATATCAAAGCTACGGGAATTGATATTACCAGTCAGCTGAACACACAGTTCAAGTACTTCGCAGTCGATATGGGTTTTGATTTCCCGTACTATGGTCAAAAGATGCAAACGCTCTATGTTGCGCAGAAAGGATTTACAACATTTGATAATACTGTAAATCCAATCAACTCGCCTTCACTGAACAATCCTTACAATCCGCGTGGATACATTTCACCTCTTGGTGGATACTTCTCATACCTGACACAAGGAAAAATATTCTATCAGGTAGAAGCAGATCGCGTTATAGTTCAATACGACAACATTTGGGATGGGTACAGTGTTGGAGAATCAATCACTGTACAAATGGTGTTATTTTCCAATGGCGATATTCGATTCTATTATGACAACATGGGCTTCTCTAAATACAATCAACAAGGTCTTACGATTTTAATTGAAGATTACGATCAGACTGATGGTATCCTTGTTCATAATTACAACAACACAACAGAGTTGTTCAGTGGATTAGCGCTTGGCTTTGATTATCCAGGTCCAAACATTATCACAAAAATTGAAAATGGTTCAGGCCTTGTTTCACCTGGTAGTTCTGCTGAAGTAAGCATTACCATGACAACTGATTCTTTATCGGAAGGCATTGTTAATCGTTACATTAATTTCATCAGCAACGATCCATCCAATCCACAAGCGGCTGGCTTAATTCAATTGGATGTTAAATATGGTGGCATAACAAAATCAATTGTTTCAACCGATACAATTGCTTTTGGTAATGTATTTCAAGGTGATGTAAAGTCAAGCATCTTCACTATTAAAAATACAGGTACTGCAAATATTGGTATTACCAGTATGACATTAGTCAACAGCGACTTTACATTACTAGGTGATCGACCAACATCGGTCAAGCCAGGCTTGTATAAGAAATATGAGATTCAGGTTCCAACCAGCACGTTGGCTTCATTGGAAGATTGGTTGTCGATCAACTATACGGACGGAACTCACGATACAATTTACATTACCGCGAAAGTGGTTGATGCACCTGGAATCAATATTGATTTGTCATTACTTCAACAGACTCTTGCTTATGGCGACAGTATCAGCATTCCATTCACCATCGAGAATACAGGCTTAGGAAAATTAGAAGTTACCGCTACGGGTAAACAATGGTTATCCTTTGATGCCCCTACTGCAGCCGATGACATTACCTACACCTACGAAAAACATAATACGGGTGGTGTGTATCAGTGGTTCGATATTCGTAAAACCGGAACACAACTTCAGTTTGTTGATTTTGAAGATTTCCAAAATTCATTTTGGAGGAAGCTGACTTTACCCTTCCCAGTTGAGTTCTACGGTGTGAAGTACGATTCATTTAAAATCGGTGATAATGGAATCATTTCGTTTGAAGAAAATCCGGAAGCTTCTTTCTTCACCAACAAAATCCCTACATCCACGCATCCGGGTGCATGCATTATGCCATACTGGACGTTCAGTGGTTTCAGTGATTATGAATATGCCAAAGAAGATATTGGAATTTTCTATAAATACTTTGACGATAAAATTATTATTACCTGGAGTTACTTTGTCAACAACTTTGGAGGCATGGGTGATCCTGTATCAGCCCAGATTATCTTCTACAAGAATGGCACCATGAAGTTCCAATACAAAGCAGAAGAAGGCGGTGCTGATCTAACCTCTAATTTCTCAAGTGTTGGATTGCAAAAAGACAGCGCTAATGGAGTAATGATTTCTGAATACTTAGCACTTGACCATGGCGCTGGTTTAGCATATGTAATTGTTCCGGCTAAGAAACTTTCAATTGCCGCAAACACTACATTGGTTGGTCAGATCAACATCGATTCACGCAACGTTTACGGTGGGGTTTACAACGAGACTTTGAAAATTCAAACCAACGTTCCAGGCAGCAAGAATTTAGAAAAGCCAGTTGAACTTATTGTCATCGGAGATGCTCTATTTGTGGCTTCCACAGATACGGTAGATTTCGGAAACAAGATCATTGCGTTTGAGTTCGGATCTCCAACTACCAAGACAGCGGATTTGAAATTTACAAATGAAGGTGCAGCACCTTATGAAATTACATGGGCACAAATGGCCGATGGAACACAAGGTTTAAGCTTGCAAATATATACGCTGGTAGAGGGTTGGTTCGGTCCTGAATGGCACTGGGTTGATATTTCAGAACTTTATGCATCATCGAGCTGGTCACCGCCAACCTTTACATTGATGCCTGGTGATGAATTAGTAACACGTGCTACCTTTTCTGCAAGCACTCCTGGCGATTTCATAGATGAGTTAGTACTGACTACAAGTCTTGGTGAACAACGAATCGTTTTGAAGGGTACAGCGGTTGAGCCTGCAGTGTTACATGTTGACAAGACTCCAATTGTTGTGATGATGAACACCACAACGGAAACCGCAGACAAAACCATTGCCTTTGATAACGTAGATGGTAAGTCTGATTTGGAATACGCGATTAGTATCGACTACCACCGAGCTGCAGCAATTCCATCAAACGCAGTGGTAATGACAAGTGGTATTAGCAAAACTAAAATGGAGTCAACCAAAGCTTCTGTAAAAAAGGGCACTCGTACACAGTCCACATACAATCGCGTTATCTCACATACTCAAAGTCAAACACCAGATACTTTCATTGGAAATGGCGGCTCAGCTTCAATCACCATTGCTACAAAGTACAATGCGGGTTCGGAAGGGTTCAATCTTTCGCATATCGAAACATGGTTGAGAACAGAAGAACTTGCTTCTGGAAAAATTGAAGTTGTGATAATGGCAGGAGGTACTTCCATTGCAAATGCTGGGGTAGTAGCGGAGGGTAAACTTGATTTTACAGGATCAGGTAATGATGAAGTGGGTAAGTTTTATCAAGTGAAAATGGACAACGCAGCTCGAATCTATCCGAATGAAGATTTCTATGTTAGTGTTACTTATCCATTTGGCATTGCTTTTCCACAAGGATCAATCACCAATTCAGAAACCATAGAAGGTCGTTACTATTACTTCGATGAAGGCGCGTGGTATAACATTCAAAGCATCTCCGATTTTGCCAACATCGGCTGGTTAATGTTTGCAGCAGAAGAAACTGGAGGTAGTACATCGTGGCTAACCATTACCTCTGCAACGGAAGGAGCATTGGCAATGGGTGAATCCAGCACCACAGAACTTCATTTTGATGGTGCTATTGCAGAACGTGGAGATCAACTGGCGGACATTGTGTATACGTCAAATGATCCAACGGCAGCAACAACAAAAGTGCCGGTGAGACTTCACATCAACGAAGGACCTCATTACACCGGTGCGCAGAAGAATATCATTATGTCAGAAATGGATACCGTTTCCATTATATTCAATGTGATCGATGTTGAAGGTCATACCTATACGCTTACTCCTGCAGAAACTTATAAGGGTGTTAAGCACACGCTGGTGGATACTAAACTTACAATTACATTAACTCCTGACTACAGTGACGCAGGAAATCATACCTACGTCTTTAAAGGAACCGATCAAATCGGTGCCGTTAGTGAGTTAACGCTTACCGTAGAGGTGATGGAGACAAACCGAGCTCCTGTATATGTAGCGGATGAGGAAACGAAAATGCTGGAGTATAATTCCATTGGAAAATTGTTTGACTATTCACTTAATGAATTCTTTGCTGACCCAGATGAGGATGTTGTTAACTTCAATGTAGTCAGTGGCAACATTGGTATTGCAGATGTATTTGCATCGACCAATCACTTCATGGTGAGACCAATCGCAATGGGGGAAACAATACTGGTGTTTACCATTACTGACATTCATGGCGCTGTATTACAGGATACCATTAACGTTGTGGTGAATAACATTCTGGGTCTGGAAGAAGAAGCGAGTTCAAGTGTAAAAGTGTATCCTAACCCGGTACACCAGTTTGCGAAAATCTTCCTTAGCTACGAATGGAAAGGTGCAGTGAAACTTGAAATCGTAGATGCTACCGGAAGACAACATCTTGTTCAGGAAGTTGACGCAACCACATCACACGATATCCAATTGAACGTTTCGAATTTGCAAAAAGGATTTTATGTTCTTCGCGCAGCTTCAGCAGACAAACAGGTATCTGTAAAATTGATTAAAGATTAGGTAAGGGTTACCCAAGGAGTCGTGCCGGACTGTCTGAATAAAATAGGATGTCCGGCACAAACTCTGATCGTTTCACAATGATTCACTGATAACAATTAAACACCAATACTATTCAACATGAAAAACTTTCTAATCTTAATCGCGATCGTTGCTCTGTTTCAACTGAGCTCTTGTAAGGATGATAAGGTAAGCGGTCACGACCAAAACATAAATTTGCTTACATCATCTAACTGGGGAAATCCTACAGTGATCAACGCCACGGATGGAGATTTATCAGATCAATACACTGATTTTATTATGGTCTTTAAAAATAAATCGGCAGATGGGTTTGACGGAACCTTTGTCATTGGCAACGGACTTTACGCATTTCCTGAAACAACCGGGAAATGGAGGTTCAGTGAAGATCTTACCAAAATTATTTTCGACTCCGGAAGAGAGATTGATTTTGAGCTTTCAGAAAAAAAGCTTCAGCTTGATTTTGTTGTAACACCAGATGGCGGTCGTATTAATGGCTTAAGTGGTCACTTTACTTTTGATCTTCAACCACAATAGATATTCTGCTTGATTTTTCTGAAACCACAGTTCGCAAGGGCTGTGGTTTTTTGGTGATCATAAAGCCACGGAAATACGAAAGGTTAAACCGCAAAGAACGCAGAGGTTCGCAAAGGATTTAGATACATGACAAGGTTTGTCTTTCAACGATGTACGAAAATAAGTTGTATAGTTTTACTTCTGCATTTCTCTGCGTCCTCCGCGGTGAAATAACGAAACCCTTCAAACCAAAATATCCCTTAACTTCGCACCAGAATTCACAAACACGTGCGCTACTTTTTTCATATCGGTTATCATGGACATTCTTATCGGGGTTGGCAACGACAACCAAATGTCCGCAACGTGCAGCAGGTATTTGAAACTACCTTAAGCAATATTTTAAAAACACCTATATCGGTAATGGGCTGTGGACGAACCGATGCACAGGTTCATGCTTCTCAATATTTTTTTCACATCGATGTGCAACACGCGTGGGATTATGATTTAATGTTTCGCGTCAACAAAGCTTTGCCGAATGATATTGCCGTGTTTGAAATTATTCCGGTAGAAGAAAATCAACATGCACGTTTTGATGCTACACTGCGTACGTATGATTATTTTATTCATACGTACAAAGATCCATTCTTAAGTAAGATGAGTTCGTTTTACCTTCTCAAAAATCTAAACATCGACAAGATGAAAGAAGCCGTTGCGTTGCTTACGCAGTACAAAGACTTCCGCGCATTCTGTGTGACACCAGCAGTTTATAAACACACACTTTGCAATGTAACATCCGCTAAATTATTTGCCGATAAAAGTGGTGACAAAATCCGTTTCCAAATTTCAGCCAACCGATTTCTCGGAAGAATGATCCGTTTGATTGTTGGTAAATTATTAGAAATAGGAAAGGGTGAGATGAGTGTAGAAGAATTTGAAAGCTACCTCATCACCAAACAACCTCCACGCGATTTTGACGTTGCCTATCCACAAGGATTATATCTTTCTAAAGTTACCTATCCGTATTTGGATATTCCGATGCGCACGGATTTTTCAACGATACTTCAGAATAGTAGTGGGGAGTGGAGGGAGGTATAACGAAAATCATTTTCATTTGCGTACCAGATTCCTTCAGCAATAAAAATAAGCACTTTACAACTTCAATTTTTTTGGATTTTGTCTCGGATCAAAAAGTGTCACTATCTTGATAACATCATTTGACGTTTCATAATAGATAACCGTGTGCCTTGTTAATACTGATCGTCTTACATTCTTTCTTTTGGCCGTTTTCGAAAAAAGTCTGGGGTTAATGATTATTAACTCAAGTCGGGTGTCAAGTTTCCTTACAAGGTTTTTGATCTCCTTATCAGTCCACTTGTTGGTCAAATAATCAATGATGTTTTGTAAATCGAGTAATGCTCTGTCAGACCATAATAACTTATAACCACTTCTCATAAAGTTTTTTAGCTTCTTTATGTGAATGCACTCTTCCGGCTTTAATGTCAGCTAACCCCTTATCAATGGCACTTTTTTCCTCATCGGATATTTCATTCCACCAGTCCGTCTTTATCTTATTACCTTTCAACATCTTCAATTTCTCAATTGAAGTTTCATCTTTTAGCGTTGTTACCCACTTGATAATTTCAAGCTTTTCCTTTTCTATATTCAGATCAGTCATCCTTGCTTTCATGATAGATCAATTTAGTAAATTATTTAATAGGGATACAATGATTTCAAAACAGATTTGCACGACCCTACTTCAGCCATCCCTCAACTTCCTCCATCGTAGGGTTCTGCACATTTTCAAGTTTCATCTTTTTGCGCAAGCCACACACATCATTAAATAACTTCGAAGCTTTCATTTCTTTTAGTTGCGCTAACGATACAATTCCCATCTTTTGAAAAATAGGTATCAACTCTTTGCGCACGCCAATGGATTCGTAATCCTTCTCCGTAATTTCTGCTGTTGGTTTCTCTGGCTTCATTTGCGGGAAGAAGAGTACATCCTGGATAGAAGGTGAGTTAGTCATGATCATGGAAAGACGATCAATACCAATTCCTAAGCCTGCTGTTGGTGGCATTCCAAATTCAAGGGCGCGTAGGAAATCTTCATCGAGCGTCATGGCTTCTTCATCGCCACGTTTGCCGAGTTCGAGTTGTTCTTCAAAACGTTCGCGCTGATCGATTGGATCGTTCAGCTCGGTAAACGCATTTGCAATTTCTTTGCTATTACATATCGCTTCGAAGCGTTCTACTAAACCCGGTTTAGTTCGGTGCTTCTTCGCCAATGGAGACATCTCAATTGGATAATCGGTGATGAAGGTTGGCTGAATTAAATTCGCTTCACACTTCTCTCCAAAAATCTGATCAATTAATTTTCCTTTGCCCATCGTTTCGTCCATCGGCACATGAAGTTGTTTGCAAGTCGCTCGCAACTCCTCCTCGTTCATGTTTGAAATATCAATGCTTGTAAAATGTTGAATGGCTTCGAACATGGTGTAGCGTTGCCATGGTCTGCGGAAGTCGATAATGTTCTCTCCTACTTTTACTTGTGTAGTACCGTGAAGATCAATCGCTACTTTTTCGATCATCTCTTCTACCAACTCCATCATCCAATAATAATCTTTGTACGCCACGTATAATTCTATCTGCGTAAACTCAGGGTTGTGAAAACGTGACATCCCTTCATTTCTAAAATCTTTTGAAAATTCATACACACCATGAAATCCACCCACGATCAAACGCTTCAAATAAAGTTCATTGGCAATACGCATGTAGAGCGTCATGTCTAATGTATTGTGATGCGTTTTAAATGGACGAGCCGCTGCACCACCATACAAAGGCTGAAGGATAGGTGTCTCTACTTCGAGATATGCTTTTTCATTTAAGTATTGGCGCATGGAGTTTACCAACTGCGTGCGTTTAATAAAGGCATCGCGCACTTGTGGATTCACAACCAAATCAACATACCGCATACGGTAACGTTGCTCCGGATCAGTGAAGGCATCGTGACGAACTACATTACCTTGTTCATCCGTTGTTTCTTTTACTACTGGCAAGGGACGTAATGCTTTCGAAAGAATAGTAAACTCAGTTACGTGGATTGAAATTTCACCTGTCTGCGTAGTGAAGCCATATCCTTTCACGCCAATAATATCACCAATGTCAATGAGTCTTTTGAAGACGGTATTGTAAAGTGTTTTATCTTCTGTCGGGCAGATGTCATCTCTGCGAATGTAAATCTGTATGCGGCCGGTTTCATCCTGAAGTTCAGCAAACGAAGCATTGCCCATAATCCTTCTGCCCATCACGCGACCCGCAATGGAAATTTGACGGTAGTCACTTTTATGACGCTCATAGTTCAGCAGTATTTCGCTGGCCGATGCGTTTACCTCAAATAGCGGAGCCGGATATGGATTGATGCCCAACTTTTCCAATTCTACTTTGCTTTGTCTGCGGATGACTTCCTGTTCACTTAAATGCATATCGAATTCGTAAAATCTTAAAATTTGTTTGTCTGGTATGTAGGCACGTTTTCACGTGGCGAACAGTATCGCGAAAATAGAAAAGATTATTGCCTTTTGATTGATTGCTAGTGATTTTGATCGGTTGTTGCTATAATCCGTGTCACGGCTAAAGCCGCGAAAGATGATTTCACATAACCACGGGCTTAAGCCCGCGGTTACAAATACGAATTCCAAAGGACTTTAGTCCAGATAGGCGGCACCAGTGAAGTTGCCTTACAATCCATCCACCAGAAAATCAAAAGACTACTATTACTTCTCTAACTTTCGTCTCGCCAGTTCTTTTTGAATCATCACCAACTCACGACTACTTTGCCCAGCCACTGATGTATTTTCCGAAGCTCTTCGAAGTAAGTAAGGCATCACCGAACGAACCGGTCCGTAAGGAACATACTTCGCCACTTTGTATCCCGCTTTGGCGAGGTTAAAAGAGATGTTGTCGCTCATGCCATAAAGTTGGGCAAACCAAATTCGCTCGTCTGTGTTTTTAAGATTGCTCTTTTCCATCAACACGGTAAGGTATTGGTTGCTGTATTCGTTATGCGATCCGCACATCACCGAGATGCGCTGATTGTTCTCTACGCAAAATGTCAATGCTTGATTAAATGCATTATCTGTCGCCTCTTTATCGGAATGAATCGGACTAGCATAATTCATTTCTTCTGCACGCGCACGTTCTTTTTCCATGTATGCTCCGCGAACCACTTTAGCACCAAGGTAAAATTGATGGGTAGTTGCCATTTGAAAAGCATGCTGAAGATTTTTTAAAGAAGCGGTTCTGTAAAGTTGAAAGGTATTGAATACAATCGCTTTCTCCAGATTATAACGTTGCATCATTTCGTACGACAATGCATCAATCGGATCTTGAATCCAGGTCTCTTCGGCATCTACTAATATGGGTACTTTATGAGCATGCGCCATCGCACAAATACGATCAACGCGATTACGTGCGCGACCGAATGCTTTTTCTTCTTCTTCTGTGAGTTGTTGTTTTGAATGAATTTTTGTCAACAGATCAGACGAGGCCAGGCCTGTAACTTTAAATACTGAAAATGGAATATTCTTAACACGACCTGCTTTTTCAATGGTGCGTAAAATCTCTTTCATGGTTTGATCAAAACTGGATTCTGATTTTTCTCCCTCTACGGAATAATCGAGAATAGTACCTACTCCAAATTTTCCAAGTTGTTCAATTTCATCATCACATTTCTCTAAACTTTCGCCTGCACAAAAATGATCGAATACTGTACTTTTAATTAGCGACTCAACCGGTAGGTGAAGTTTGAGAGCGAGCTTTACCGATCCGGTGGCCAGAGACGAAATCCAACGATGGTTTACGAGTGAAAAAATGAAATTGGCTTTTCGCAATGCTGCATTGTCTTTATACTGAAAAGCTACCTGGGTATTTTCGAATGAGATTTTCGGTTCAGCGTCCATGTTCAAAAAAATTCGTCCAAATATAGAGGTAATTTCACCTCGCAATCGATTTCCAAACACGCTAAAATTTTGTTTGTTCTCTTTTTGATAACTTTCGAATCAAAGATTTATAAAACGCTAATGCTCCCCGATAACATTTTGTTTTCCGACCAAGTCGCAGAAGATTTAACTGCCTTTTTGAAAGAGAAAAATTATAGTAAACTGGCCTTACTAGCCGATGAACATACTCTTCAACATTGCTATCCACTGTTGAAACCTGCTTTGGGTGACCATTTTGTTATTGAAGTAGGAAGTGGCGAAGAACAAAAAAACCTCGATACCTGCCAAACCATTTGGCAAGCAATGACAGATCATGCGCTCGACAGACATGCATGCCTACTCGTTGTGGGTGGTGGTGTTTTAGGTGATATGGGAGGATTTTGTGCATCGACTTATAAGCGAGGTATCGATTTCGTTTTGATCCCAACAACTTTATTGGCGCAAGTCGATGCGAGCATTGGCGGAAAATTAGGAATCGACTTTAATCACTTTAAAAATCATATTGGAACGTTTCATCAACCAGGACTTACCTTGTTGCATAGTGGTTTTCTAAAGACATTATCCATTGTTGAATTGCGTTCTGGTTTTGCGGAAGTAATTAAGCATACTTTAATTTCAGATAAAGCGATGTGGGATGAGATTTCAACCAAATCACTAGCAGAACAGGATTGGAATAAAATCTTAAAACACTCTGTTGAATTTAAGGCTGGGGTAACACAAGAAGATCCGACCGAAAACGGATTGCGAAAAATCTTAAATGCCGGCCATACAATTGGACATGCATTAGAAAGTTACCTCCTCGGCTCAGCAAGAAAAATACTTCATGGAGAAGCCATCGCGGTGGGATTAATTGCAGAATCACTTATTGCAAAGCAGCGAAATATGCTCGATGATCTTTCCTTTCAGAAAATAACGACTTACATATTAAAGATTTTTGGAAAGGTAAAATTTGATGCGAATGAAGTAGCATCAATCGCAAACTTAACGCTGCAGGATAAAAAAAATAAAGGCAACAAAATTTTGTGCGTCCTTCCAACTGAAATTGGAAAGGCAGTTTGGGATGTAGAGATTACGCTGGATGAGGTTGAGAATGCATTGCGATTCTACTTAACACTCTAAACGTAGTGAGTTTCGTTGTCATCAAGGGATTTCTTGTCGGCATTGAATGCCTTCTTCAAGTCTTCCGCTTTTTTTGAAACAAACTCTTTTGTCTTTTGCTTTCTGCTACCGGTCAGCAACCAGGTTGCCAATAAAGCCCCTGACGCAAGTCCTATTCCGATTATAATTTTTCTGGTATTACTCATATCACAAAATAACTTGAATTCTTACGGAATTGTTTCAACACATATAAAAAAATGTTTTGCATCGTGTAATTTGCCAACGAAAAATTTTACAACTCATTGAACACAACTATCAATATTAAGCGAACGTCTGTTCTGAACGGAACTGCTTCTCTTTTACCGGCATCAAAAAGTATTAGCAATCGTGCACTTATCATCAATGCGTTGGCTGGTGGAAAGTCTGCGTTGCACAATCTATCTGATGCAAATGATACACAGCTGATGTTACGACTAGTAGATTCAACTGATAAGGTAATTGATGTTGAAGATGCCGGAACAACCATGCGATTCTTAACCGCTTACTTTTCTGTTACTCATCAACAGAAAATTCTTACGGGAACAGATCGTATGAAAGAAAGACCTATTGGAATTTTAGTTGACGCCTTACGTCTGTTAGGAGTTGAGATTAACTATTTGGAGAAAGAAGGATATCCGTCACACGAAATAAAAAAGTTCGAAGGCCAAAAAGTAAATAGCATTCGCATTCGCGGAGACGTAAGCAGTCAATACATTTCTGCATTGATGATGATTGCACCAACACTTCCCAATGGCTTAACCCTTGAACTCGAAGGAAAAATCGGGAGCCGTCCTTATATTGAAATGACTGCTTCGTTGATGAAGCATTTTGGAGTGAGTTCAACTTTTGTTGGAAGCACCATAACCGTTCCTCCGCAAAATTATTCGCCCGCGACTTTCACAGTGGAGTCCGATTGGTCAGCTGCAAGTTATTGGTTTGCTTTTGCTGCGCTTGGAGAAAATGCTTCAATCCAATTACCTCGCTTAAGTTTACAGTCACTCCAGGGAGATAGTGCCATCGTAAAAATTATGGAGGTCTTAGGTGTAAAAGCAGAAATGAAAAACGATCTGCTTATCTTAACCAAGCAGCTCAATAAAAATTCCATTCAATGGGATTTTACACATTGTCCTGATCTTGCTCAAACTGTTGCTGTTGTTTGTGCGGCAAAAGGAATTGAAGGAAATTTTACAGGCCTTGAAAGTCTCCGTATAAAAGAAACCGATCGCATTGCAGCGCTTCAAAATGAGTTGCGAAAAATCAATGCCGACCTCATTGAAATTGACAACGCGCATTGGATATTGAAACCGTCAAAAAATTTACCGACCAGCGCAGAATTCAATACCTACAAAGATCATCGCATGGCAATGGCCTTTGCTCCTTTGGCCACGCTATTGGATGTTGAAATTGAAAATCCAGATGTGGTTCGGAAATCCTACCCTAATTATTGGAATGATATGAAGGCCTTTGGATTTCAGATTCAATAGTCTTCGCTCGAACTAATTAGTCATCCCTTAAAAACCTGATTGGGTTTTATTTTGTTATAAAATCGATAGAATTGAGTTGATAAAATCTGCAAGAAAGTAGAGCTTTATATCGAAAACCTTGCAGATTTTTTATGCTTTCAAAACCCGCTTCCACATCACAACTTAGTTTTTACAGCACCTTTGAAGAACAGTTGAGCCATCGTCATCCGCTCTATATTTTGGCAAACAAAATCCAGTGGAACATTTTTGAACAAGCCTTTGCTAAGCTGTATTCAGAAGAAGGCCGTCCTGCCAAACCGATACGGTTGATGGTATCTTTGGTGATGTTAAAACATGTGCGCAACCTTAGCGATGATAGTGTTGTGGAACAATGGTTTGAAAATATCTACTACCAATATTTTAGTGGTGAAAGATCGTATGCTTGCGGAGTGCCTTGTGAGGCAAGTGAGCTTGTTCATTTTAGAAGCCGGATTGGTGAAGAAGGTATTGAGTTGATTTTTATGGAAAGCATCCGTGTAAACGGAAAAGATGGCCAAGAACAGGAAGCCACTACCGACACCACGGTTCAAGAAAAGAACATTACCTATCCCACCGATAATAAGTTACATCGAAAAATCATAAAAAAATGTGTTGCCATTGCATCACAAGAAGGTGTTGAACTTCGCCAACGGTACACGCGTACGATGAAGAAATTATTAATGGAACAACGGTTTAGAAGCCATCCGAAAAGTAAAGGAAGGGCACGTAAAGCAGACCGAAAAGTAAAAACCATTGCCGGAAGACTGGTGCACGAGTTAGAGCGTAAGCTCACACCAAGCTCATATGAAGATACACTTGAATTATTCAAAAAAGTACTGCTTCAAAAAAAATCGGACAGCAACAAAATTTACAGTCTACATGAGCCACACACGCAGTGTATGACCAAAGGTAAAGAGCATAAAAAGTATGAGTTTGGCAGCAAGGTGAGTATCATGACAACCAAAACAACAGGTGTTATCATAGGTGCTATCAATATTGAAAAGAATGTACACGACAGTAAAACGTTAACACCAGCCGTAGCGCAACAACAAAAACTGACGGGCATCATCTTAAAAAATAATTTTGTAGATCGTGGCTACCGTGGTGTGAAGGAAGTATTAGGCACAAACATTATTATTCCAGACAAGCCAGGTAAGCAGCGAAGCGCATATCAAAAACAAAAGCTCCGCAATGGGTTTAAACGCAGGGCTGCGATCGAACCAAAAATAGGCCACCTAAAACAAGATCATCGCTTAAGCCGAAACTATTACAAAGGAATAAAAGGTGATAACATCAATGTGATGTTAGCCGCAGCAGGAATGAACTTCAAAAGAATGATCAACAAGTGGAGAGAAAATCCACTTGTCTTTTTGGCTCAACTTTTTGAAGCACTTTTCAAAACCTATAAAAATCAAATTTTGCTCAAAACGAGTTTTTAAGGGACGACTAAGTAAACACTCCCAGTTACGAGTTTGGGGTCGTTAGCTGCATTCATTCGATTCATATTTGTTCACCAAAAAATAATACTGGTGAACAAAAAATTAAAATATGAAATCGTCTGAAACAAAAAAAACAATTACAAGCAGACTAAAACTTGGTATGCTTGCATCCCTTCTCTTAATAACAGGGGGAGTAGCCAACGCTCAAACCGGAACACGACAAACGATAGATCAATCGATCAGCTGGTTATCACTTAACTCGAATGTAAAGTTTGCCAAAAAATGGTCCGTTACATTGGACGGACAATTCCGATTTGTTCAAGACATGGAAAACATGCAACACATGTTACGTGTTGGATTGAGTTATGACATCACTTCGAAATTATCCTTTGTTCCATTCGGCTACTCTTATATATGGAATTACAAGTACGGCAAGCAACCCGCTGGCTTTGTAAATAATGAACATAGAATCTGGCAACAGGTATTCTATAAACATAAAGTGAGTTTCATTTCTGTTAACCACCGGTTGCGTCTGGAAGAACGATTTCTACAAAATCACAATGCAACGAACGAAGGCATGCCTGGAAGTGACGCATACTCCGATGATCAAATGCGAATGCGGTATAGAATTTTAGCCAACATTCCATTGAACCGCAAAGCAATGGATCCCAAGACAGTTTATATCAGCATCTGGGATGAAGCCTTTGTGAGTTGGGGGGAAACAGTAACCTATAATAAAATAAACCAAAACCGAATTTTCGTTGGCCCCGGGTATCAATTTACAAAAGCACTCGCTGTTCAAGGCGGATTCTTCATGCAAACCTTAATCAAAGCCAATGGCGCCAAACAGGAAAACAATTCGGGAATACTCTTACAACTCAATTACAACGTAGACTTATCTAAAAAAGATTGAGTCCAAACATAAACTCACAAATCATAATCAACAAAAATGAAACGTAACATATTTCAATTGAACAAGATAAAAGGAAAGTTGCTCCTTGCTTTTAGTGCAGTGCTTTTTCTCTCGAGTATTCTGGCGGGTTGGGGATATTACTCCATCCATCGCGTGTTAGATATACGTAGTGTCGAAGAACGCTTTAAAAACATCAGTATACTGGTATTGAAGGTTCGCAAAGCAGAAAAAGATTTTATGATGCGCGATATCTCCAATGCGGACTTTATGGCTACCGGCAAGAGCAAGAACATAAAATCAATGGAGTTATTTATTCATCAGGAGGATTCTCTCATATCGTTGTTGCAGGAAAGTAAATGGTCTGAGAAATTGCACATAAAGGAAGACCTGAATTCGTTGCATCAAAGTATGGATGAATATCACGTTACCTTTAACAAGATTGTAAAGGCATATTTAAAACGTGGCTTTAAAGATTCTGGAGATGAAGGAGAACTTCGCAAAGCAATTCACGCGGTTGAAAAATCAGAATACAAACTGGATGAAGTTAAGCTGTTGACTTTGCGCAGACATGAAAAAGATTTTTTCCTTCGTAAAGAACCACAATACATCGAGAAGTTTGCTAAAGAAATAGCGGCATTCAAAGCGGATCTCGATAACAGTTCAAAAGGAAAAGCAATTAAAGAATTGTTGGCCACGTACGAAGCAAAATTCAATGATGTAGTAAAAATTGAAGAAGCCATTGGGTTCAGCGAAAACAGTGGACTCATGAATGAAATGCGGACGGCAGTACATAAAATTGAACCCGTTCTTGCTAAACTTGAGAAAACGGTAGAAGCACGTACAGAGGAAATCACTTTCCAAACAACCCTAACCTTTGCACTTGTATTCTTAATCGAACTCATATTAGGTATTGTTCTCGCGTTGCAATTCTCGAAACGTATTACCGCGAATGTGCTCACGGTTCGTGAAGCGGCTGTGAAATTATCACAGGGTATTATTCCGGAGCCTCTCACCATTACCAGCAATGATGAATTGGGAGACACACAACGTTCAGTGAATGATCTGATCAAAAGTTTAAAAGACAGCGTTGAAGTTGCTAACCTGGTTTCAAAAGGAAAAATATACAGTGCGGATCAAGCCGCTAAAATTAAATTAAAAGATGGAGAGCTTGACAATGCGTTGAAAAATATGATCAAGAAGTTGAGTGAAATTGTACTCGACATCACAAAAGGCGCTGAGGAAATATCGTTTGGTTCGTATGAGATCAGTAAGAGCTCGCAAATTGTTGCCAACGGAGCAACGGAACAAGCAAGTTCTTTAGAAGAAATATCATCTTCTGTTGAGCAAATGGTGAGCAACATTAACCAGAATGCTGACAACGCTTCTCAGGCTGAAGAAATGACGAAAGAAGCTTCTGAGAAAATGAAGTTGGTGCGCAACGCTACAAACTCGACATTCCAATCCATTCGCGACATTACTGAAAAAATTGAGATCATTAATGAGATCTCCGATAAGACCAATCTCTTGGCCATTAACGCAGCAGTGGAAGCAGCACGCGCTGGTGAACATGGAAAAGGTTTTGCCGTGGTTGCTAATGAAGTTCGCAAATTGGCTGAACGGAGTCGTCAGTCTGCTATTGAAATTATTGAGTTATCGAAAAGCACAATACGTGAGGCGGAAAATTCTGGTCATCTGTTAGATGAGTTGGGTCCTGAGGTTCAAAAATCGTTCAACTTGGTTCGTGAAATTTCTTCTTCGAGCGCTGAGCAGCGTTCGGGTGCAGAACAAATCAACTCAGCATTAGCACAATTGAATCAGGTAACGCAACAAAATGCTTCATCATCTGAAGAACTTGCCTCTGCGTCAACAAACTTTAACACACAATCTGGAAAGTTGAAAGAAACAGTATCGTTCTTTAAACTAGACAAGAAGAATGAAGTGTCTTACCAACGTGAGCGCATCATCAATCAAATTGAGCAATTGAAATCCATTCTTGAGGAAACAGATGCACACGGCAATGCTGCCAAAGTCGAAAAGCAAGAAGCGAGTTCATCAATCACTAAGACTGCATCGAGAGCAAACGGAAAATCCAATTTGATAGATATTGATTTTGGTGGTCCGTCAATTCAATTGGATGACTTTGATTCAGTCTCCGATCATTCTTTTGAAGAACTTGAGGTTGGCGCGAATGGATCCACATCGCTCAATGGAAAGAGTGAAACAAAATAAGGTATTAACGCCTAAAACTAAATCAATGAACAATCAAATGCCCTGTCTGCTATTCTCACTCAATAAGGAACTCTTTGGAATAAAAATAGAGAACGTGCTACGTGTCATTAGCCTGGATAAATTAATGAAAATACCAAAGGCACCGAGCTTCGTTGCAGGTGCCATCAGCCTCGAAGGAAATGTGATTCCAGTTGTAGACCTGGCGGTAAAAATAGAATTGGGTGAAACGTTAATTCATAAAGGAACCAAAGTCATCATTCTGGAAATCAATCACGATGAGGACGTCATCGTTGTCGGTGTACTCATAGACGATGTACTGGATGTGGTTACGATTGATGAATCTAAACTCCTTCCGCCAGCGCTCGAAAGCATGGGCTTCGATACTCAAACGCTGGATGGTATGTATAAAATTGATGAGGAGTTTTACATGATCCTAAATGCTGTCAAGGTATTTGAGAAAGAACTGGTATCGTTAGTTTAATAAACACATTTACTTAGAAAACACAATGAGCAAAAAAATTGTAGTCGCTGAAGATTTTAATGTTTCGCGCAAAATAATAGTAAGCACACTGGCCAAAGAAGGATACACCGTTCTTGAAGCAGCGGATGGAGTTGAGGCCACCAATTTATTTGATGGACGACCGATTGATTTATTGATCACTGATTTTAATATGCCCAACATGAATGGTGCAGAGCTTATCGAAAAAGTACGATCGTTAAGGACCTATGAATACATGCCTATTCTCTTGCTAACTACAGAGGTTCGTCAGGAGAAAATTCAAAAGGCATTGGATGGAAACATTACAGCCACCATCAAGAAACCTTTTCAAACTGAAGATTTTCTAAAGATTGTTAAAAAAGCATTACGATGATCTCCGACTTCCAACAAGAATTTATCGAAGAAGCTAAACAGGTTCTTAAAAACCTGGAGCAATCCTTACTTCAGCTCGAGAAAAAATCCGAGCCAGAAGAAATCAACAGTGTGTATCGATACATGCATACCTTGAAAGGAAGTGCTGGCATGTTTGGCTTTCATGACATTGAACGCCTGTCGCATGAACTTGAGTCGGTATATTCTGATGTTAGGGATGGCGTTCGTCAACTAGATGAATTCATATTGGATCTTACGCTTAATGCAGTTGATATTCTGGGTGATTTACTAAACGGTAAAGATGTCGCTAAGGAGGTAGACAGAATCATCAAAGACATTTCAAGTTTGAAGATAGAAGGTGAAGGTAATTCTCAGGTCGCAACCGGATCAACAAAAAGTGGTTTGAACGAAGGCTTCATTGTTTTTCTCAAACCCGAAAAAGATATTTTCAAACGCGGGATAACATTACAAGCCATCCTCGAAGATTTACAGGATTTAGGCGTGTCTGAATTTATTGTCCACAATGAAACTATTCCATTTGAAAAACAATTAGCGGACAAGGTCATCACATCATGGTTTGAAATTCTGCTTTCATCCAATGTAGGTATTGAAGGAGTGAAAGATGTTTTCATGTTCATGAAAGCATCTGAATACATTGTACTTCCTTTCACGGGAGCAAATGCGTTTACAAGTGCGGAGTACCAACACGTTATTAAGTTAACGGATGCAGAACTAGAAACCAGACTGAAGATCGCCCACCAATTATTTCCAGAACTTCTTACTCCTGAGAATCCGGAACAATCAGAAGATAAGCCTGAACAAAAGATAAAGGTTACTCCCGGTAATGCTGATGCTCTGGATGAAGACGAAGACAGCTCTAAGATTATACGCAAATCCAGAAAGGGTGGGCAAGTAAGCGTGGCCACTCAAAAGCTTGATCAATTAATTGACATCGTGAGTGAGTTGGTAATTTTTCGTTCGGAGATGCAACATCTCATGGGTAAGGATCAAAGTCCTGCCGTTGCAGAAGCGATGGAAAAACTGGAGCGACTGACATTAAGTCTACGCGATTCAGCTTTTAATATTCGATTGGTTCCTTTGAATATTGTCAATGTAAAACTTCAACGATTGATCCGTAGCGTTTCAAAAGAACTTGGAAAAGAAGTGGAGTTTATAACTGAAGGGTTGGATACCGAGCTTGATCGAAGCATGATCAATGCGCTTGAAGCTCCATTGATGCACATCATCCGCAATGCCATCGATCATGGAATTGAAAAACCGGAAGAGCGTGAAAGAAGAAACAAACCGAGAAAAGGATTGCTTAAGTTTTATTCCTACAACAGCGGAGACCATGTGTTCATCCAACTTCAGGATGATGGCAATGGAATAGACTTTGACAAAGTGAAAGCAAAGGGCATCGAGAAAGGTCTACTGAACAAAAATCAGGCATACACTGAAAAAGAATTAATCAGTCTGATGATGACGCCTGGTTTTTCTACAGCCGACAAAATTACCACAGTAAGTGGTCGCGGTGTAGGAATGGACGTTGTAAAAAAAGAGATCACAGCTATTCGAGGTGATATTGAAGTGAGTACAGAAAAAGGTTTAGGTTCCATTTTCACGCTTCGTCTTCCTCTTACATTAACTGTTCTCGATACGCTTGTAGTCGATGTAGCGGCAAACAAATACCTGATTCCAATTAATGAGGTCGAGCATTGTTACAAAGAAGAGCATGCTAAACTATTTTTCAAGAAAAGCAGACAGGTAACTTATAATGGTCAATTGATTCCATTCGTTTCACTTCGTGAACACTTTGATATCAATGAATTCAATAAAGAAGAGACTGTCATTATTATTAACAAGAATGATACACGAATCGCAGTTGTGGTTGATAGCATCGTAGGAAAACTTCAAACGGTTTACAAACCATTGAACGAGTTGCTTCACGATGTGGATTGCTTCTCTGGGGCATCCATCTTAGGCGATGGAAGCATGGCGCTGATTCTAAATGCACTCAAATTAAAAAACTGATCTTTTCTACAACAACCCTATCATGACCGATACTCCTTCTGCTAACCGAACCATCAGCGATGAACAGTTCAAATTTCTAACACAATACCTTTCCACAAAATATGGGTTGCGAATTCCAAGTGAAAAAAAAACATTACTTGAATCACGGTTAATAAGCCGGATCAATTCGCTTCAGTTAAACGGGATGGACGAATACATTAATCACACCTTTAAATCTAAAACTCCGAATAACGAATATCAATTCTTTATTGAGCAGATTACCACACACAAAACATTTTTCTTTCGCGAAAACTATCAATTTGATTTCATAGCCAAAATACTACCTGAATATGTTAAGGGCTTAAGTTCTAATCGTCCTTTAAACATCTGGAGCGCTGGTTGTTCCACTGGCGAAGAGGTGTATACTTTGGGAATGATTCTAAATGAAAAGAAAAATGATATTCCGTTTTTGGATTATAAAATCATAGGCACAGACATTTCCATTCCCTCCCTAAAAAAAGCAGCGAACGGAGTATTCTCCTCCGAACTTGAAAATTTACCAGAGCACTTTAAGAAAAAGTATTTTACTAAAATAGAAGACGGTAGACGCACCCAGCTTCAGTTTAATAATGCAGAAATCATTAGTAAAATTCAATTAGGTGCATTAAACCTGAACAACAAACAATATAATCTTACCCAAACTTTTGATTTCATTTTTTGTCGTAACGTCACAATTTATTTTGATGCAAAGACAAGAAATGAAGTGTTGGAACGATTGGTCGCTAAACTCAGACCAGGAGGATATTTACTTCTTGGTCATTCTGAAACGGCCCTGGGTACTACACTACCTTTAAAAAGTATTCAGCCAACGATCTATCAAAAACTATAATCATATCTGATGAGTGTGATCAAAGTTTTAATTGTCGATGACTCTGCCCTTGTACGACAAACCTATAAAGCACTTCTGGAGAGCGATCCTGAAATTCTGGTGATTGGTACCGCGAATGATCCTTATATCGCTGTGCAGAAGATTCAAAGGGAAAGGCCCGATGTCATTACGCTGGATATTGAAATGCCGCGGATGGATGGTCTTACCTTTCTTAAAAAAATTATGGGTCAGGCTCCAATGCCCGTAATTGTAATTTCCAACCAGACTTTGAAAGGTGCAGATGTAGCGTTGAAAGCATTAGAGATGGGTGCAGTCGATGTGATGGCAAAACCCAACTTATCAAACGATCATGAAATTGAAGAGTCGCGAATTAATCTCATCGATAAAATCCGTTCCGCATACTATTCCAAACATCCGGCACAAAAAACCGAAAAGCTACCGCGGTTTTCTCAAACCATTGTCTCTGCTAAAGCAGAACCTCAAGCTACTACCCTACTTAAACAAATATCTTTTTCTTCGAATACTGTTATTGCCGTTGGCGCTTCCACCGGTGGAACTGAGGCTATCAAATCTTTTCTAGAAGTTCTTCCATCAGCTATGCCGCCAATACTAATCGTGCAACACATGCCCGAAAAATTTACCGCTAGTTTCGCTAAACGACTTGACGATCATTGTGCACTTAAAGTAAAGGAAGCAGAAGATGGAGAAGTAGTATTATCCAATACAGTGTACATCGCACCCGGAGGACTTCACATGATCATTCGAAATCAACATGGAAAATCAGTCATCAAAATCTATCACGATGAGTTAGTCAATCGTCACCGGCCATCGGTTAACGTTTTATTCAATTCTGTAGCCGAAGTAAAAGGGAAACACGCCATCGGAATAATCATGACGGGCATGGGTGATGATGGTGCCACTGGATTGCTGTCATTACGCGAGAAGGGAGCGTATACCATTGCACAAGATGAGGCCAGCTCTGTAGTTTTCGGAATGCCGCACAAAGCCATCCTCGCAGGAGGTGTCTCTCGGGTACTTCCGTTAAGCGAAATCTCGAAAGAGGTATGTGAAAAAATTTCAGTTCAATAACCGAAGTGGATAGTTATAGAAGTGATGCATGCCGAGCAAAAATACATCAAGGCAATGATTGAAAACGTTTGTAAATTTTTTGCTTTTCCATCTACTCATATCCTTCTGCCACCTGCTCATTTCCGATAGAATTCTCTAATCACAACATTTAATTTTGAACCATCATTACGATTTAGCTTGGGTTAACATCTGAAAGCCAGGAAAATTTGCTGCGAATTTCAAAATAAAAGTATGAGTGAAAGCAAAACCGATATTACACAATCCCTTATTTCAACGCGGGACAATAAACACAGGATGGGATCGATCTTTCCTGATTCTGTCTTGCTCGATAATCAATTCAACATCATTTCCATTAGTCAAAATATTCTCGAAGCAACGGGTTATACTCAGCTGGATGTGAAAGGTAAATCCATTTCCATTTTCTCTTTTGCTAGTGATTTCAAAACATTGGTGGACGATCGTCTTCAATCTGGTTATTTTGAAGAGCACCCCTTTGAGGTTCGCTGCAAGAATGGGGAAACGCTTCTTTACAGCATTTCAGGTTTTTACCTGGGCCTGATTTCAGACATCAATGGCTTGATCGTTTTGAAGTTTATGAATCAGGATGAGATTGATCAAATGAACGACAAGCTTGCGGTTAAAACCAAAGAGCTGGATGATTTTATATATGCATCTTCTCATTCCCTAAGAGGTCCGTTGGCCACGATAAAAGGATTGCTAAACCTTGCCAGCATAGCAGAAGCCAAAGACGAGATTGATTTTCTTGTGAAACAAATGCATGTCTTTGCAGATAAACTGGACGACAAGTTACATCGACTCATCTATGTAGCCGAGTCTGATAAAACCCTTCAATCCAGTTTGGAAGGAATAACAATTCAATCCATTTTTGAAACCTTGTCTTGCAGTATTAAGGAAGCCAGCATTGATTGCCCTGTTAATTTTCATTGCACTGTTTCAGATCAGCAACAGGTATTTGAAAAAGGTGAGACGATTCTTTCGATGTTGAATAACTTGGTGTTGTTCTTTTGTCAGCAGCCCAAGAAACCAGAAAACGTTTTGGTGTTTGATTGTCTATCGAGTGCCACTGCAACCGAAATCATGATTCGTTCGAAGGGTTTTCAATTGTGTGATTCATTGGTTGAAAAAATAAAGAATGTAAATTTCGGGTATTCCGAAATCCTGAATTTCCCTGAACTGTTAAACTATTATGCCACCAAAAAGATTATGTTCAAATTAAATGGAAGTGTACAGTTTATGCAAATTGCTTCTGATGAAGTTGTGGTTTTGCTGACTGTTCCCCGCGATCCTCAGTTATCGTTGTTCTGATTTTTACCACCTACTCCGTTAGCCATACCAGTTAATTATTTGCGATTCCACCATCTCAATCGGTTGGCGACTTTTGAATCGCCTACAAAAACAAAAGTCAATGAAGAAAAATCTAATCCTCGTCTCCATCTTTTTTTTTGTATGCGTGTTTGGTGCTACTGCACAAACCACAAAACCGGAAATTATAACCGATCGTCCTGACCAGACAGAAGCTCCATCACTTGTACCTAAGGGAGGCCTACAAGTAGAAACGGGTTTTGTTTACCAACAAGACCGTGCCACCGGAATTACAACAATCAACTATACCTATAATACCACCCTTATTAAATATGGTGTAAATGAGTTTATTGAACTACGTTTTATTCAGGAATACCTGGGCACGCAGGTTCGATTATCCGACAGTCAAAAGACGAAGACGAAAGGCTTTAGTCCATTAGCACTGGGGGTGAAAATTAAAATTGCTGATGAAAAAGGGATAATACCTCAAGCGGCTTTTATCGGCCACATCAATTTAAGGTCAGGCTCAAAAGGGTATGCACCTTCTTACACCGCAGCGGATTTCCGTTTTACGTTTGCTCACACGCTTAGCGATAAATTCTCCCTTAATTATAACCTCGGTGCAGAATGGAATGGCGAAACTCCTGAAGCCTCCTTCTTATACACGCTTGCTCTTGGTTATTCAATAACAGATAAAGCAGGTCTATTTGTTGAAGGCTACAGTTTCTTCCCAGAAGACAGTAAAGCTGATAACCGTTTTGACGCGGGTTTTACCTATAAATTCTCACCGATTGTTCAATGGGATTTTTCAGGAGGTGTTGGTTTAAGTAAAAATGCTCCCGACTATTTCCTTAGCACCGGTATCTCTTTTAGGCTGTTCAAATAAACCCTGAAAATCATCATTCCATTGAAACCTGATAACAGTCCACTTAATCAGTTAGCGACACCAGATAATCATTGGAGCTACCAAGAAGCCATTCGATTGTACAACTTTAATAAAGAATCAAACACAACCCCTATGAAAAAGACAATATTAGTAGTTGACGATTTTGCCAGCATCCGCCAGTTTGTTTGCGAAACACTAGAAAGAAAAGGGTACAGCACGTTGGGTGCAGCCAATGGTAATGAAGCCTTTAATCTTCTTAATCAGAAATCGCGTGAAGTGGATTTGGTATTAACCGATTACAACATGCCGGATTGCACTGGGTTCGAACTACTCAAAAAAATAAAAGAAAGTCCAGCATTTGCGAAAGTGCCAGTAATTTTTCTAACCACAGAATCGAGTCCAGATAAAATGCGCAGCGCCAAAGAAGCCGGCCTTGCCGCCTGGATAAAAAAACCATACCGTGCTGAAACGTTCTTCGCTCAAATCGAAAACGTGCTGAGCAATGGATAGTAATCAAAAGCGGTTTGTTGAAGACGCGCTTGATTTGCTGAACGAACTTGACGAAGGACTTCTTCAGTTAGAAGCCAATCCTCAAGCCAGTGCACCACTCGAACAAGTCTTCCGCACCATGCACACCATTAAAGGCGGAGCCAACATGTTTGGTTTCGAAAACATTGGTGAGCTGGCGCATCAACTGGAAACGCTTTATGATTTAGTTCGTCAAGGCAAAACCCAAGTAAATGACGGACTGATCAGCATCACGCTTCACGCCTTCGATAAAGTGCGCGATTTGTTAAAAGAAAAAGACGCCTCGAAGATCAACAATGCCGATGCTTTAAAAGATCATCTAAAAAGTGCCATCGAATTTTTAAAAGCAGAAGAAACAAAATTTGCCAACACAATAGGCTCTCCAACAACCAACATTAAAAAAGATGAGCTTGCCACATTTTTTATTCGAGTTACACCAACCATAAGCATCACTGCCGATGGAACTCATCCCTTAGTGTTTATTATTCTGGATCTTGAAGCGCTTGGCACAGCAAAAACATTCTTCTACAAAAAAGAAAATGGTGAAGTAGCGCATTGGGATATTTTTCTTTCCACCACAACGCCTCAGGCGGAAATTGAAAGTTATTTCCTCTTTGTTGAAAATGAATGCCAGGTTACGTATACGAAATTGCTGGCTTGCAATCTTTTCGAATCAGAAGAATTTATACAATTCATTGAACAGGCCAGTTCAACTCCGGTTGTTCTTGAACCATTGATGGCCCTCGCTGAAAAACTAAGCACAGATTGCGGAGATAAAAATAAAGCAGACGATGATGCTGAAGAAGTATCCTCTACTAAAAAGAAAAAATTCAACGATACTTACATTAAAGTAAGCAAGCGTAAAATTGACGACTTGCTAAACTGGATAAGTGAATTAATTATTCTCCAGGCGCAATTGGTAAATGCAACAACACTCATCAACTCGCCAGAGATTACAGAGGTAACGGAGCAGTTGGAGATGATCACTAATCAACTTCGCGATACTTCATTAGAGATTGGCCTTGTTCCCATTGAAACGCTCGTTACAAAATTTAAACGCTTAGTACGCGATCTGTCCAAGACGCTCAATAAAAAGGTAAACTTTATTTCCGAAGGTGCCGAAACCGAAATGGACAAGGATGTAATCGAGTTGATGGCCGATCCGATGATTCACATTATTCGAAACTGCATAGACCATGGAATTGAAAAACCAGCAGATCGTAAAGCAGCAGGTAAATCAGAACACGGAACGGTGAAATTAAAAGCGTTCAATACCAGTTCGTTTGTCAACATTATCATCAGCGATGATGGTAAAGGTATTCACAAAGAAAATGTATTAAAGAAAGCCATCGAGAAAGGATTGGTTTCTGCCGATGCTGTGTTAACGGAAGAAGAAATTCTAAATCTGATTTTCCATCCCGGTTTATCCACGGCAACACAAGTGTCTGATGTTTCAGGAAGAGGAGTTGGAATGGATGTGGTGAAGCAAAAGATAAATGACCTGCGTGGTTATGTTTCCATTAAGAGCATGCCGGGTAAAGGCACTTCAATACATATCAAGTTGCCGTTATCGCGTTCGATCATTGAAGGTCTTCTGGTAAAGGTTGATGAGACACGCTATGTTGTTCCGTTGAATGTTATCGACCGCATCGATCGTATTCCATACGAAATGTTGAATCGTGAAAATGCGGTAAACAAATCGGTGGTCGTAAATGAAGAGATACTTTCTGTTTTCTCTATGCGTCACAAATTTCACAACACTTCAGTTCCTCCTAAAACAACTGACATCATTTCAGTTACTGTTAATGGTGTGAAGAAAGGAATTGCGGTTGATCTTATTGAAGGTAAGATGCAAACCGTGATGAAGCCTCTTGGCGATGCTTATCAACAGCAGGATTTCATTGCCGGCAGCACCATACTGGGTGACGGTAGTCTTGCTCTCGTACTCGATCCTTCCCGTTTATTTCAAATCCAAAATAATTAAAAACCAACCACTCATGAAGAACGATTCTAATTCTTACTTAACGTTTGCCCTTGGTGATGAGAAGTTCGCCATACCGGTAGACCACGTACAAGAAGTTGTGGAGTTTGGTCAAGTGACTAAAGTTCCAAATGCTCCTGATTACATGCTCGGCATCATCAACCTGCGCGGACGTGTATTACCGTTACTCGATACTAAACTGAAATTAGGATTACCTCCTACTGCACGTTCACAAAAAAGTCGCATCATGGTTCTTGATCTTCCATTGGAAGGTGATAAGAGTCTTCAGATTGGCGCGATGGTGGATCTGGCAAAAGAGGTAATCGAGATCAGCGAAAGCGAAATTCAAGACGCACCCGAATTTGAAAATTTAAAAACTTCCAGATCAATTACAGGCATTGTCAATAAACAAGGTGACATCACCATGATTATGGACATCACCAAAGTATTCTCCATTAAAGAAGTTACCGAACTCAACACATCCTTAAACTAATACTACTAAACACCTACTGCTATGTTAAACAATCTATCCATTCGAAATAAGCTAATCGTGGCTTTTTCGATTCTTATTGCGATGATGCTCGTCATCTTTGTAATCGCTTATTTTCGAATCAGCACACTCAATAATAAGGTTACAGAAATAACCAATGTTACCTCTCGCAAAATCCAACTGATTGGCGAGATCGAAGATTTGATGGTCACCATCTCACGCGATCAAAAGAAAATGGTGCGCGAGCCGGATCAAATTAAAATCAGTTCATTGCATCAAGGTATTATAAAACTTTCGGAAAATGTAAAAACAGATTTAGAAGAGTTAGAAAAATTGAGCAGCGGGCAAATGGCCACCTTGATTCAACAGATTAAGCCTACACTTGATAAATACTTCAATCTGAACGAACCCCTTTTTAAGTACGCTGTAGATGATAGCGAAAATGAAACGGAGCGGATAGCAGCCGGTGCTTCTATGGAAGCATATCAAAAAGTGATCGCATCGCTCGATGACCTCATTATACTTCTAACCACCAATGGTTCAAAAGAACACATTGATCTAACCTATAAGGTGCGTGGGTTTATTACCAGTCTTAAGATGACCGAACGAGAATTAGCGTACATTTCTTCTGAGGAATTGGATAATGCTGTTGTGCAAAAAGCCATTGGCTTTGAGCAATCAATTGAATCGTTAACAACACAACTTGCCTTGAACCTTTCGGGCCAACCGAAAGCGTTATTCGATAAGTTTCAACATCAATACGGTTCATTTTACAGTGTCCATCTTCAGGCCCGCAAAGCAGGCAAGCAAAATAGCATAGCAAAGGGTTTTGCGCTTTCTGATGGTGACTCTGAAAATCTTGAAAAAGAAGCGGGGGTCATTCTTACTCAGATCCAATCGTTAGTAAATGATCAACTAGCAAGCGACAGAGTAGAATCTTCTGCAATTTATTCCAGCACGATTACGCTGATGGTTATTATCATCGCGTTCGCTATTGCGCTGGGCGCGCTAATTGCAATGTGGCTGCTAAAAGACATTACACTTTCATTGGGTGCTGCAACAGATGCCATTCGTAAAGTTGCCGCTGGTGATTTTTCTGCCGATATAAAATCTACAAAGCAAGATGAGATTGGGGCAATGATGCGAGAGATGCAAGTAATGATTCATAAACTTCGCAGTTCGGTTGAAGTTGCCAAACTAGTTTCAAAGGGTGACTTGACTATGGACTTCAGCACTATGAAAAATAAAGGTGGTGATTTGGATGAGGCCCTGGAAGAAATGGTAAACAACTTGCGTGAGATTGCCACTACCATTTATAACGGTGCAGAAAATGTATCGGGTGCATCACAACAAGTAGCGTCTGCTTCGCAGCAAATGTCACAAGGTGCCCAAGAGCAGGCCAGTGCTTCGGAAGAAGTTTCATCATCTATGGAACAAATGGTTGCTAACATTCAACAGAACACCGACAACTCAAGAGAGACAGAAAAAATTGCAAACAAAGCAGCAAAAGATATTCAGATTAGCAGCAATGCAGTTTCTGAAACAGTTGAAGCTATTAAAACCATTGTTGAACGTATCGCGATCATTGAAGAGATTGCATCGAAGACCGATCTACTTGCATTGAACGCAGCGGTTGAAGCAGCACGTGCTGGCGAACATGGAAAAGGTTTTGCAGTAGTTGCTGCTGAAGTGCGCAAACTTGCCGAGAGAAGTCAGAAGGCTGCAGCAGAAATCACAGAGATTTCTTCAAAGACCGTAAGGGCTGCGGAAGAATCAAAACAATTATTAGTAAACACACTTCCTGATATTAATAAAACCGCTGAGTTAGTGCAAGAGATTGCAGCGGCAAGTGTTGAACAAAACACAGGAGCCGATCAGGTAAACGGTGCTATCCAACAATTGTCAACGGTTACTCAAGGCAACGCTTCAGCCGCAGAGCAAATGTCATCAAACGCAGAAGAGCTAAATAGTCAGGCAGAAGAATTAAAAGCTGCTGTTAGCTACTTCCGGTTAGACGGGCGGATACGCAGTGCAAAAAAATCAGTTCGTGCAACCAGTTTAAAACGTACAACTGTAAAATCGCCATTAACAGAAATACATGAAAATGCAAACAGTCATTCTTCTAATGGTTTCGACTTGAAGTTGTCTGATGGCCCAGCTGATTCTGACTTTACCGAATTCTAATTATTGGTTGATCGTTGTTTGTTGCTAGTTGATTGAGGGGAAGAATAGCAAGAGACGAACAACGATCAACCATCAACGAACAACCATAAGTGTTTCGCAGCGCTGAGTTCTTCGGGGTTGTTGAGTTCGGCCTGCGGGCACTTAATAGTTTCTAAAACATACATCACAAATCTCAACCTACATGGAATCCTCTAGCCTAAATGGTTCGTTAAGCATGGATAAGGAAAGTTTTGAGCGCCTTAGCACGTATGTAACACGTGAGTATGGCATCAAACTTCCACTCGCAAAAAAATCGATGTTAGAGAGTCGGCTCAACAAAAAAGTAAAGACCCTTGGTCTTACTTCCTATAAAGAATTTCTTGATTTCATTTTCAGCGACCAAGGAAAACAAGGTGAACTCTTCAATGTAATCGATCTGATTACAACCAATAAAACCGATTTCTTTCGAGAAGCGGCTCACTTTCATTTTCTCTCAAAAGAATTTTTAACAACGTATAAAACAGAGCATAGTCGTAACAACATTAAAATCTGGTCAGCGGGTTGTTCAACAGGTGAGGAACCATATACCATTATCATGACGATGGAAGAATATAAAAAGCAAAATCCAGATGTTACCTATAGTTTAATTGCCAGCGATGTTTCTACACGCGTAATTCAAACCGCCTATCAAGGTATTTATGAAATCGAAAAAATAGAACCCGTTCCGTTGGAACTGAAGCGCGGATATTTTCTTCGCAGCAAATCCAACCCTAAGCTGGTACGCGTGAAGCCACAGTTCAGAAAAAAGATTCAATTTAAACGAATCAACTTTATGGACAATCAATATGGAATGATGAAGGCTGACTACGATATTATTTTTTGTCGTAATGTGCTGATCTACTTTGATAAGGAAACCCAAGAGCGCGTCATCAACAAATTTTGCAGTTACTTAAAGCCGGGAGGATTATTATTTCTCGGCCATAGCGAATCCATTATCGGCATGACGCTTCCGCTCAAACAAATCCGTCCAACAGTTTATCGTTTTGAAGGATGATCGAGCTGAGAAAACATATTGTTTTCCCGGGGCAATTTATCATTACCTCTGTACCAACATTAATCTCCACTGTATTGGGATCATGTGTATCGGTTTGCTTATGGGATAAGGTATTGAAAATCGGAGCGATGAATCATTACCTTCTTCCCGGCACAACAGAAGATGATCCAGGAGATGCCAATCGTGGAATGACGTCAACCCGGATTTTAATTCGGTCATTGATCAATCGCAAGGTGAAACTGGAAAACTTAGAAGCCAAAGTTTTTGGTGGATGCAATTCCCTCTACATTAATAATGATCATTTTAAAGTAGGCGAGCACAACATTAGCATGGCAATGGATATACTAAAAAATTACAATATTAAAGTTACAGCACAACATGTTGGCGGAGGTTATGGCCGTAAGATTGTTTTCAACACGGCCACTGGTAAAGTGCGGATGCGCTTATTGATAAAAACAGAAACTGACATCAATGAAAAAATTAATAAAGGTTTTGGTTATTGATGATTCTGCGCTGGTACGACAAACCCTCACAGATATCATCAATTCAGATTCACAACTAAAGGTAGTGGACACTGCTGCCGATCCGTATTTTGCTGCGCAGAAAATAAAATCATTCATCCCAGAT
Organism: Chryseolinea sp.; assembly: GCA_046595655.1. GTDB lineage: Bacteria > Bacteroidota > Bacteroidia > Cytophagales > Cyclobacteriaceae > Chryseolinea. The sequence continues at coordinate 31,197 of JBKJOF010000193.1, forward strand.
GTTATCACATTAGATGTGGAAATGCCTCGCATGGACGGACTTACCTTTCTCAAAACATTGATGGCGCAATATCCTATTCCGGTGGTCATCATTTCTAGTTTAACACAAAGCGGAAGTGATTTAGCGTTGCGTGCATTAGAACTTGGTGCAGTTGAAATTGTAGCCAAATCGGAAATCAGAAACACAAAAGAGCACCTGGAAGAATCGCGAATACGAATTACCGATGCCATTAAAGCGGCTTACATGGCGCCTGTAAAAAGAACAAGCCTGGGCAGTGCGCGGCAAGAATATGCTGCCATTGTAAAACCCGCTCCTGCAAGCGCAAGTTCTGAAATTTATAAAACAACGGATAAGGTAATCGCCATTGGCGCGTCCACTGGCGGCACTGAAGCATTGCGTTATTTTCTAAAAAATGTTCCTGCAACTTCTCCAGGTATCTTAATAACCCAGCACATGCCTGCAGGCTTTACCAAATCATTTGCCGATAGTTTGAATTTGATATGCGAAGTAACGGTAAAGGAAGCCAGTGATGGTGAACGCGTAATGAGGGGACATGCATATATAGCGCCAGGAGGCAGACACATGGAACTGTACAGGAGTGGCGCAAAATACTTTATCAAGATACGTACAGGGGAGTTAGTGAATAGACACCGACCCTCAGTTGAAGTGCTTTTCAATTCAGTAGCCAAACATGCTGGCCAAAATGCTGTTGGCATAATTATGACGGGCATGGGCAGAGATGGTGCCGAAGGATTGCTGAACATGAAAGAGGCAGGAGCTAAAACCATTGCTCAAGATGAAAAGAGTTGTGTTGTGTTTGGCATGCCGAAAGAAGCGATCAAGATTGGTGCAGCGGATCAAGTTTTGTCGTTGCACGAAATTCCAAAGCGGGTAATTGCCTATTTTTAAAACAACGACCTTCGTTAAATCAGTTATATTTTCATGATCTTAGCAGGGATGTCAGTGTTTAAAAAAATTACAGAAAGTGGAATAACCCATGGAGGTAGCACTCGCAAAAAGAGAGCAATTGTTCTATCGAATTACATTGCTCTAATCTTGTCGATTTCATGCTACTTAATTTTTATAATCATTCCCCAAAATCATAATTGGGGAGGATTCACTGAAATGACAATAGGAGCTGTCATTTTTTCCTTCGCCATTCTACTAAATCATTTTTCATTCACGAATATCAGTCGACTGTATTTGTGTTGGCTACCTCCCATTCTACTAATGTGGTATACGACCATTGGGATGAGATACGCCATCAACATTTCAGTTTCTTCCTATGATGGATTGCGATTCTATCTCTTGGCATTCGGGTGTATTCCATATATACTAATGGATCGTGACAACGCGCTTCTCTTTGTGGCCGGCATCCTTCCTGGATTAGCATGTACTGTCTTTTGTGATTTAATTCTCGATCTAACAGGTGTTGGCTACAATGTAAAAGGAATAGTAGATGCCGGATATGCGCTTACCCCTATCCGTGCCTTTATATCCTACCTTATCATTAGTGTTAGTAGCCTTTCATTGAATTTCATCATTGCGAAAGGTGATCAACTGAATCAAAACCTGTTAGACGAATTGGCCGAAAAGAACAGAGTCATTCGAGAGCAAGCCGAAACAGAAGTGCTTCAACTGAACGATCAGCTCAAATTAAATCTACAACAATTAAGTGAGCGTGAATTTATTTTAAATCAATCGCAGCGCATTGCAAAAATAGGAAGTTGGGAGTACAGGATAGAAAATGATTTTTTGTTTTGGTCTGACCAGATGTACGACATTTTTGGACTCGATAAAAACTTTAATATTAGAACAGGGAAACTCGATGAAGCATTAGGTAAAGAGGGAAGTGAGCGCTTAACAAAAGCAACGGTGCACTTATTGAAAACTGGAAATCTCTTTGACATTACCATACGAACTAAAACACCGATTGGATACAACAAGTGGTTTCGCATTTATGCATTCCCCATTTTAGAGCAGAATAATATTGTTGGCGTACGAGGAATCTGTCACGACATAACATTCTTTAAAGAAGCAGAAGAAAAATTACGCACAGGGGAAGCAAAGTTCTCAAAAGTGTTTGACAACTATCCCGACCTAATTATGGTGGTACGTGAGTTTGATCTTATGGTGTTTGATGTTAATCCAAAAATTGTTGATGTATTAGGATTCGAGAAACAAGAAGTTATAGGTCGTTCCTCATTGGCCATGGATTTGTTTTTAAATGAAGAAGAACGTAAGTCATTTATAAAAAGCTATTTAGTTGAGGGATATTCCCAGTATGAATGTCGTTGGAAACGAAAAGACGGTCGCATCATAGAGGTAAAAATTACTGGGATACGCATGAGCATTGATGAGCATTTTTACAGAATGTCAGTTGTTCAGGATATTACAGAGCAGAAAGCCGCAGAAGAAAAATTTATAAAAGCATTTGATCTGAGTCCTGACCTGATGCTTATTTTTCGAGAAAGCGATATGGTATTGAAGGAAACAAATGAAAAAATATTTGACATAACCGGTTTTAAACGAGAAGAAGTAATTGGCGTTAATTTTGAAGAAAAGGGTTTTACAATATGGAAAAATATTGAAGAGCGGAGATTGTTCTTTGAAAAATATCAATCCAATAAGATTGTATATATGGAGGCGCAGCTTAAAAGAAAAGATGGAAAAGAATCATATGCTATTGTTTCGGCCCAACAGATTATACTTTCAAACGAAAATCATCTTATTGTTGTCATACACGATATTACAGAACGCAAGCAAGTTGAGAAAGAAAAAGAATATGCGCATTACCAGTTGAATCTCCGAATTAAAGAACTTACCACACTATATAAGACGCGCCAAATTCTTCATGACGAGCAAAAATCAGTACCGCAAATGTTAAGTGATATTGTTTCAATATTACCCTTGGGCTGGCAACATCCTGAAATAGCTGGTGCACGAATCGTTGTTGATGGAAAAGAATATGTTTCTGCCAATTACACCATTACCAAAGATAAACAATACACTGAATTTCAAATTCAACCTGGCAAAAACGGAAGTATAGAAGTTATATACACAGAAGAAAGGCCGATTGAATCAGAGGGGCCTTTTCTGGCTGAGGAGCGAAATCTTCTAAATATGATTGCCGAAATGCTGGGGGAATACCTTTCCCTCAAGCACGAAGAAGAATTGCTTGCAAATGCACAAGCCAACTTAAAAGCAACCATCAACAATACCGAAGTTTTGATTTGGTCTGTCGATCGACAGTTCCAGTTAATTACGTTCAACATCCCATTCTTTGAATATGTTAAGAATCATTATGGTATTGAACCCAAAATTGGAAGAAGAGTTTTTGATCCTCTTGATGATGATGAAACACAAAAAATAAAATCAAGGTGGAAAGAAAATTACACACGAGCATTGGCCGGTGAAATCGTAACATTGGAAGAGACGCGATTTGGTTTTGATTTTCAATATTCGTTAAGTCCGATTATTGAAGACAATATGGTGACGGGTGTGAGCATTTTTGCAGATAATGTGACGGAACGAAAAACGCAGGATCGTGAATTGGCAGAAGCCAATAAAAAAATTGGTGAATTAAAATTGATGGCGCTCCGTTCGGTGATGAGCCCGCATTTTATTTTCAATGTATTGAACTCCATTCAATTCTTTATCGCAAAGAACGATCGGCTAAATGCCATTACTTATTTATCTACATTCTCTAAATTGATACGAAGCATTCTAACCCATTCGGTGAACAATAAAATTAGACTAGTGGATGAGATCGATATGCTGAAGAATTATGTACAACTCGAGATGGTTCGGTTTGAAAATAAATTCAATTTCACTTTAGAGGTAGATCCCGATGTAGATGTTGAGGAAATTGAAATACCTTCTCTATTAATACAACCCTATGTCGAAAATGCTATCCTTCACGGTCTTTATAATAAAGTTGGCACTGGCACTTTAAAGATTAATATCTATGAAGAAAATGATACTGTCATCTTTCAAATTGAAGATGATGGCATCGGACGCGAAGCTGCCATGAAATTGCGTGAACAAAATTTCCCTGCTCATAAATCAATGGGAATTAAGGTAACTGAAGAGCGTTTGCAACTGATTAATCAAAAGCATAATGTGGTGTTTGAAGTCCATGATCTGATAAACAATTCGGAACCCTGTGGTACTCGCGTTCGCATTGGCGTGATCTATTAGATATTCTTTCTGAAATTTCCTGTACTTTTCTTATGGCATTTTTACCGTCAGTACTCAGAAGAAATTACTATTGGTCAGCTTCAAGACAAATACAAAAGCAAAAAGCATACGATCGAACAAGTGGTGAAAGATTACCCAAATCGCATAGAAGAGAGAGACGATACAGGTTCAGAATTAAATTCAATCGACTTCATTAATCCTGAAGCAAAAGTCTATTCCATCAAATTAAAAAATAAAAAACCCTGATGTAAAAGATATCCTCTCACATCAGGGTTTTCTGTGACTGCTAATTGTTTCTTTATTTTTCTGGATATAATACTACCTGCACATAATTTTTCATGTCGAGATATTTATTGGCTACTGCTTTAAGATCAGCTACGGTTAAAGCATCTACATTTTTTTCGTAGTTAAAGATTTCGGCAGCATTACTTGCATTCTCAACACTTTGCTGAAGATGATGCATCCAGAATGCATTGTCCTTCATATTTTCCTGATGTTGTTTCTTCCAGGTTTCTTTTACTTTGTTTAAATCTGCTTCCAATGGGCCTTTTGTTTTCACCTTGTCAAGCTCTTCGAAAGTTGCCTTTATAAGCTTGTCAACATTCTCAGGTCCACATGGTAAGGAAACGCCAATGGAATAACTTTCATAGGGAACCTTGCTCATAGATCCATACATGCCACCACCATAAATTCCACTCAACTCTTCGCGCAACGTTTCAATGAGTTTAATATTTAACAACTCTATTAACGCTTGAAGTTTTAAATTCTCTTCATCTGAATATTTTGCTTCCCCAGTAAATTGCATAGCAATAAAACTTTTCGGTTCAGCACCTTTGCGAACTTCTTTTTTTACAACACCACGTACCGAACGCATTCCAATGTCTTTGAAAGTGGAAGTTACTTCCTTGTTTGAAGGTAGACTTGCAATGTAGGTAGCGATGAGCGGTTTGATTTTGGCAATATCAAATGCTCCCACAATCACAAACGTATAACCATTGGCATTTGCAAAACGCTCCTTGTAAATTTCAAGTGCACGTTGCTCATTAATTTTTGAAAAGTTCTCTGAGTTTGGGATGTGTGGCCCACGTGCGTTACCCTTGTACACCGTACGCAACAAGGTATCTTGAAAAACAGAACGAGGGTCTGACATCATGTTTTGATACATGGCTTGTTGCTTGGTAATAAAAGAAGTAAAGAGTTCATCATCTTTTCTCGGCTTGGTAAAGTAGAGGTTAACCATTTGCATCATGGCCTCAACATCTGTAGAGCTACATGAGCCGCTCAATCCTTCTGATGTAGTACTGATACGGGGCGTAACATTAACTGCTTTGCCTGCTAACATTTTCCTGAGATCTGTTGGTGAAAATTCACCGATACCCATTTGGCCTACTATTGAAGCGGCATATTCTGCGTTGTAACGATCTTTTGTTTCGTATAAAAACTGCCCACCAAAGCGAAAGGCACTCATCACCACCTGATCATTTTTAAAATCAGTTGTCTTTAAAATTACTTTCACACCATTGTTTAAGGTAAGTTCAAAATATCCAGCTTCTTTGTTTTCCTTTTGGAACATGATGCGACCCGGAGCGGGTGGTTCTGCAATAAGACTGGCGGCTACAACTTTTTCTTCATACGGTTTTATCTCAATCTTTGCAGCGGCTTCAACCATTGTCAAAAGTTTTTCATTTGTAGGCAATTCGAAATCCGTTTTCTCTGGAGCCGTAAGCGCAACAAGTTTATTTTCCGCTGTTGGGATTGCCGTTGCTGCAAACTTATTCACTTCTTCCAATGTAATACCGTCTACATATTGTTTGTAGTAGGCAAACTCATTTTCAATTCCTGGAATGGGTTCTTTTGCCAGGAAGCTGCGAATGTATTCATCAGCATAATTTTCAGATTCTGTTTTGTCGCGTTCGCTAAATGCGCGCTCCATACCTTTCATTAGATTCTTCTTTGTGCGATCAAGCTCGGAAGCAGTGAACCCAAATTTACGCGCCCGTTCGTTTTCCTGAACGATTGCATTCACTGCAGGTTCAACACCAGCTTTACTTATCAAAGCAAAGGAAGAGAATGTTTCATATCCGCGTAAAAAACCACCTAAGTTGCTTCCTCCAAAAACAAATGGAGGATTTGCGGATTGCGTTAGCTCTTGCATCCGTTGACCTAACATGGTTTGGAAAATATTCTTTACAATAGATTGACGATAATCTCCAACCGTCACCTCATCCTTCGATGGTTTGGTTGAATAGTAAATTTGCAGAACTGTATTCGTTGCCTCCTTATCGGTTACAACGGCAGCTTCAGTAATTTTTCTTGGAGGGATAGGAGCGATAACACGTGGTCGTGCCTTTGAAGGATTTTTTAATTTTTCAAAATGAGCCTTCACCATCTTTTCTGCAGCGGCAACTTCAATATCACCCACAACAACAACTGCCATTAAATCCGGGCGATACCAATCGCGATAAAATCTTCTGATAATATCATACTTAAAATTCTTCAGAATGTCTTCTTTACCAATTGGCAAACGGTCGCCATAGGTAGAACCGGCAAGTAATTTTGGTAAGATCACTTTATTCATTCTGTCTTGCGCGCCTTTACCAAGCCGCATTTCTTCCAGCACTACGCCACGCTCTTTATCAATCTCTGCATCTTCAAATGCTACAGTGCTTGCCCAATCTTCTAACACTAAAAAACCTTTTTCTACATTCTCCAGTTTATCCGTTGGAATTGGCAGGATATAAACCGTCTCATCAAAACTAGTGTAGGCATTTAGGTCGGCACCAAATTCAACACCAATGGTTTGAAGAAAATCTACGAGTTCATTCTTTTTAAAACTTTTGGTTCCGTTAAATGCCATGTGCTCAGTAAAATGCGCAAGTCCTTGCTGATCGGAATCTTCTAAAATTGATCCCGTATTTACAACCAACCGAAGTTCCACCTTCTTTTCTGGTTTTGCGTTTTTGCGAATGTAATAGGTAAGTCCATTAGCCAGTTTGCCAATTTTTACATTGGGATCAATCGGTAGTTTGTCTTCCGGTTTTGTCTGCGACCAACCCGATTGACTGATGAGTAGAAAGGCTATCAACGACAGGAGTTGAAATGCTTTTAAAACGTGACTTTGTTTTTTCATGCAACGAAGGTTTAGTTTTTTAAATTTGAAAAGTATTGATTAGATGTATTGCTGTAAGATTTTTTAAGTAATGTTTTAATATCCCCATTTCGGTTTTATAACTGATAACATTTCGGCATGAATATTAGAATTCGCTGCACACAATTCTCTTCCCAATAAAAAAGCATCACCGCCTGAAAAATCTGTAACCTTCCCTCCAGCCTGTTGAACGATAAATGCTCCCGCGGCTACGTCCCACGAATTGAGGTTGTATTCAAAAAATCCTTCCAGTCTGCCGCAAGCTACATATGCTAAATCAATTGCTGCACTGCCGAGTCTTCGAATGCCATGCGATTTTTCTAAAAACTGTTTTATGATATCGAGGTAGACATCCTGTTTTGCGGAATGATAATATGGAAAACCAGTTGCCAATAAACTTCCACTCAATGTGCCAATCTGTGAAACATGTATCACATGGTTATTGCAATACGCAGCACCACCTTCAATAGCATGAAAACATTCTTGTCGTATGATGTGATATACTACTCCTAAAATTGTTTTGTTACCTTGTGTTAATCCAATGCTGATGGAAAAAATAGGCAAGCCATGTAAAAAATTTGTGGTGCCGTCAAGCGGATCGATAACCCAGTTAAACTCATTGTGTTTTGATTGTTCAACTGTTCCTTCTTCTGTAATGAATCCTGCTTCAGGAAGAATTTTTCCAAGCACTTCTACCAATCTTCTCTCCGCTTCTTTATCAACATACGATACTAAGTTATTGAAGCCGTCTTTTTCTTCAATGCGCGAAAGGTCGAAGCTTGCACCTTCCTTACGAATAAACGCAGCCACATCTTCACAGATATCGATCACACTTTTTTCAATAGCTTGTAAATTCATTTGAGTTTTGTTTGGCCTTACTTTTACAAAGGTGAATATAGCGATCGGCATGTAAACCCATGCACCTCCACAAGATATTAATTCTCCATTTCAATACTCTGCATTAGGCATTCGATAGCACGAAAAAAAACAATGTTAAATTCATTTTAATTATTGCCGGATTTGAAAGGTTCAGCGAATAGATGATTAGGAATACCACGAAAAGAATGGTGAGTATTAAATTGATTGATATAATTTGGTGATCGTTAGCTTTCTTTACCGCCAACGACCATCACAATTTCACCCTTTACTTCCTTTGCCTGAAAATGTTTGAGAATTTCTTCAAGTGATCCGTTTACGGTTTCTTCAAACATCTTGGTAAGTTCTCGTGATACGGAAGCTTTTCGATCGGCTCCAAAATATTCGATGAATTGCTCCAGTGATTTTAGCAGACGATAGGGCGATTCATAAAAGATCATTGTACGTTCTTCTTCCGCTAATTTTTTTAGCATGGTTTGTCTGCCTTTTTTATGCGGTAAGAATCCTTCGAATACAAAACGATCACACGGCAGTCCGGATTTAACCAGAGCCGGAACAAAAGCGGTTGCTCCTGGTAAACAATCGACTTTTAAATTGGCTTGAAGACAAGCACGAATAATTAAGAATCCCGGATCGGAAATTCCTGGAGTACCCGCATCTGAAACCAGTGCCATTGTTTCGCCTTTCTCTAATCGTGAAATTAATCCGGCAAGGATTTTATGTTCGTTGAAATTATGAAAGCTTTGAAGTGGTTTTGTAATTTGATAGTGCTTCAGTAAAAAACCGGATGTTCGTGTATCTTCTGCCAGAATGAGATCAACCGTTTTTAAAATATCAAGTGCGCGCAAGGTAATATCACCCAGATTACCAATGGGGGTTGGAATAATATAGAGCGCAGGTTTTTCAGGTGTGTGTTCAGCCATTCAAAAAAATCTAAGCGCTCATTGCATCAATCGCTTTTGCCAGCTTTCGATCGAGATCGGTTACAATATCTCCGGCATCGTGAGTGGATAATTTAAATGAAACTGTGTTCCATGTGTTTGTCCATGTTGGATGGTGGTTCATCTTTTCCGCAACCATGGCTACCTTGGTCATAAAGCCAAACGCCTGAGTGAAGTCTTTAAATTTAAAAGTTTTCGTGAGCGTATCATTTTCTTTTTTCCATTTCATGATGATATACGTTTGAGGTTTTGAATGTGTCCTTTTAGATTATCCTATTTACAATTTTCCAAGGAGGATTGCACGCTTTCGCGAATCAATCTCAAAACCTAGTTGCTTTTCATCGCCACCTAAAGCGCCACCACTCCTTCAACCAGAGATGCCTGAACATACACATCAATAACTGCATCACTAGAAACCATCATCATTTGAAAGGTAATGCTGGTGTAGTTTCCATTCTTTGATTTTTTTTCAGTAGGTGTATGTTTCGGGAAAAGATTTTTTACTTCGCCCTCTTTGCCCGAAGGAACAATGAACTTAAACATATAAAGCGATGGCCATGAGTAATGCTGGTCGAGTTTTTGGCGGAAAGAATCTCTCCACTTGCTATCCATTTCCATATTCAAAATTCACAGGATTTTTAAAAAAGTAAAATAACGGAAGGTTTTTATTTTCTGGAATGAGACGTAATAAAAAAGCCTGCTTAAATAAATAGGCAGGCTTTTTCAAAAGGTATTATTTACCTAAAAGAATTTATAGCGTTGATCTACAATGTCCGAATTCAATTTTATGGCTTCCGCGATATTCAAACCACTGCGGCTTGAAACATTCTGCACAAGTTGATCCTTGTAGGCAGCGTAGCCCTGAATGGAGGGAGCAATGGTTTTGTTTTGAAGTTCAAGCATTACCACACCATTTTCTCCAGTAACAGGCTTCGAGCGTTTTCCACTTTCCAAAGAGAACGCCAATCCGACAGCTCGCGGATCGAATCCAACAGTCGGCATAGAGTTGCTACTCATTTTCAAGTCGCTGCTTGAATACACATTCGCGTCCGCACCAAATGCTTTCGCCATTTCATCAAGTGTACCAGTAGCTGTTGCTAATTTTTCGATTATCAATTTACCTTTTATCTCGTTGCGAACGGCCGGTGTAATTTCAGCCTTAACAGCATCAAGAGGTTTATAACCTTCTTCAATTTCGTCTGTCATAATCGCTATAACATTTCGATCTTGCAGATCGAATACTTGCGACAATTTTCCTGTAGAAGCATCACGGAATAACCACTGCACAATTTGTCGTGCATTATCCAAGGTACCGATGCTGCGATCAGCACCACTCACATTTTTTGCTTCCAACACCGTTAAGCCAGATTGCTTTGCACGTTCTTCAAAATCCGAAATACCAGAGATGTCGGTAGCAAATGTTTCTGCCTTGCGAAGCGCTTCATTGATAGTTTCATCGCTTGGTGTGATAGAACGTTCTACTACTGCAAGCTTGTAAGCACTGCTATTTTTTGTGTTTGTAACTTCAATGATATGGTAGCCAAATTCGGTTTCTACAACATCATTTATTAGACCTGGCTTTGTTGCATTAAACACTACAGCATCAAATGGTTTTACCATCTGTCCAGAAGGAAACCAACCCAAATCCCCACCACGGCTAGCAGTTCCGTCAGTACCGAATTCTCGGGCTTTGGCGCCAAAGTCAGCCCCTCCTTTAATTTCCTTTAAGATATTTTGTGCCTTTGTCTTCGCTTCTTTCTTTGCGGCATCGCTGGTGTCTGCCCAACGAATCAAGATGTGCTTGGCACGTGCGTTTGAAGTTGTGTCTCTAAAAATACTTGACACCTTTACTACTTTATACGATTCGCCATCCAGAAATGGTCCAAAAACTTTTCCCTGAACTAAGCTGTCCTGATTTACGAACGAAGGAAGCGTTGCAATTGTATATTGTGTGTATGCATCTTTTCCATCGGAGTTTGCCGCAGCGTAGATTGAATCTTCTGAAGCATTCTTAAATTCAGTTACTGCTTTTTTCAAATCATCAAACACAACTACAGAATCGCCCGCGGAAGCTACAACTGGAATGCTGACATATTTTAAATCACGGGTTTTGGTTGTTTTAAATTTCTCTTTGTTTTTGTTGTAGTAATCTTGAAGATCGCTGTCTGTAACTTTTGCTGTCGAATCGCTAATGGCATAAAATGGAACGTAAACATATTTTACTTCCGCTACATCACTTTGTAAATGATATTCACGCTCGGCTTCTGCTGTTGTTATATAATTTGTTTTAACGAGAAGGTTCTCATACTTAAGTCGAGCACGCCCAGGTTGTAAATCTTTCTGAAAAAGCTCCCAACGAATACGTTGCTCCGAAGTAACGGGCATTGTCTTCAGCTGATTAATATAATTACCCAGCATGGAACGATCGAACTGACCGGTCTCTTGATTGGTGAAGGCCTGCATCACATTTGGATCAATATTTTTTCCGCTTATCATATCCACCACTTCATTGGCAGTTACTTCAACACCTACTTTTTCGAATTGAGGTTCGATGGCGTGGCGTGCAATCAATAAATCCCATGTTTGTTGACGAAGACCTATCAGATCCCTATCGCCAGGTTCACGACCAGTATTTAGGATATAACTATTTTCGCGTTCTTTTAGAACCGACTGAAACTCATCGTATGTAATTTCTTTTCCGGCTATCTCGCCAACAGAATTTTTGCCCCAGTTTAAAATGGATGAGTTACCGCTAAAGATGTCGCCTAATGTAAACGCTGCTATCGCAACAAACACAAAGACCACCACCCAGGTACCCATTTTGCTGCGTAAAGTTCCAATAAATGCCATAGTTCTATTTTTAAAGAGCCGCAAATTTAACCCGTTATCTGTATTAGAAAAATATCGACCTTAAAAAACGGGTGGAAGGTTGAAAAAATTGAAATCAAACCGTTGCATCTATTGAAATGCAGCTTTTTAGTTACGTTATGCTTGTTGATTTTAACACCGAAAAAAGGCGAGGATAGTGGAAGGTACGCTACTTTTTCCTCCTCCACAGAAAGACAAAAAACAAAACAGAGGATAGCATAATTGCCCAATACGCACTACCAAAGCCATGCATTATAGTTTGATGTATCCCGATAATAAAAAGTACAAAGGCGAGGGAGAGGATAATGATTTCAGAGAGCTTCATTAAGGAGTCAAAAGTTCAAGGTTCAAGATTCCTAGGCGGTACGGTTATTATAATTACAACGACAAACCATCAATAACCTCCATCCAAAATTATTCTTTCACATCAAATTCGCCATGAACACCCAGGGTGTCGCCCGGTGTGCCGATGGTGTAGTCTGATAAATCTTGTTTCGCAGTAAGGCCTGTGCCATAAATTACATCGCCTTGCTGGCGAATGGTTACGAACTTCTCAGTGAAAATATCTTTTTTAACGGGCTTCCAGAACAGTTCTTCTGTGTTCAGTTGTTCGTTCTTTTCAATATTTTTTACTTCTACATTTCCGCGTCCACGCCACTGATCATCGCTCTTAAAATAAAAAGCGTGATCGGATTTCAATGTAGATTCAAGTCTTCCGAACTCATTATAAAATTCGATGTAAACACCTTTCGGGAATTCCCGATCTCCATTTTGAAATTCATACAGGAGTTCGGCTTTCATTTTTACTTTTATCTGCTCATTCTCTGAATATAAAAGCTCAACATTTTCTGCTTCTTGTAACGGCCCTGTGTACTCTAAGAACTCTTTTACTTCGGTTGTATTACAAGCCGAAAGAATAAACAGTATAAAAATAAAGCGAGGTATCATATAAAGAGAGTAGGCTGAGGCCATTTAGCCATTACAAAACAAATCAAAAATGAGGCCACTAGATTTACTACCCATGTTTTCGAGTTAAGTCTAATCGAATTTCCGTCTAATAAACCACTGGTCATTAAACGTGAACCCTAAGTAGACTTTAAAGTAGTTCTCTTCTAAACCATTTATCTTTTTGTCGCCACGCTTGCCCACTTTAAAGGCAAGATCAATACTCGATCTTCCTGTTGGCAACGAGAATCCAAAATTAAATCCATAGTCTTTAATCTTATTATTATTAAGATCTAAAAATGCGTACTGTTCAATGCTCCCTCCGATACGATAAGTTATGCGCTTTAAAAAGCTTTCCAGTGCCTGCGCATCAGGTGTATACTCTCCACCCAAGGAAGCTTTAAATTGTTTTCCTTTACCACGCTCTAAGTCAGACAAAATAGTCCCGCTTCTAAAACTAGTCCAGTCCGAATAGGTAAATTCAGTACCGACATTCCATTTTAAACCTTTGCTTATTGAAACGCCAGCGGTGATTGATGCAGGAAGATGGATGGAACCGCGTTGGAGCGATATTTGTTGAAATTCGACTGTATCGTTAGAGGAGGTTGTGCTAAAAAGATTAGCTGCTCTTTTAGTATTCAGATCAGTCCCAAAGTTCCAGACTCCACCAATGCTCAAGCGATAATCTTGTTTTGCAAATAAGGAATCCTTACTGAAAGAAAACCCTAATCCGAAAGTGAAATCTTTTACCGTAACTTTTTCTTGTACTGTAACAATGTAAGGAATGGGCTGACCTGTATTATTCGCGGTCGTTGCATAAATATAATCTGCTGATCCAAATAAATAGGAAGCTTTAAGTCCCACACTTATATCAGGAGTAATGCGAACTCCATTCGACCAATAGAATTGAGACAAACCGCCTTGACCAGTGTTGATACGACTTTGAGAAACGGTATCAATGGGAAGGCCTGTATCTGGGTTTATTACAGGAGCAGAAGACGTAAACCCGTAGTCAACATTTGTAAATGGCATCAATCCAATAGAAGTAGTCCAGCGGTTTACTTTAACCGGAAAAACAGTAATGAGATAATTTAATGTGCCGCCAATATTTGACTCGCTTAACGTATCTCCTTTTACAGTACGCTTCTCTCCATATATACCCGCAGCAAAACCCGTAAGGTTGTTGAATACTAATAAGGCTGGGTTCTGATTATTGGGGAACCAAGTTTGAGGTTGGCTAACCCCAATTCCTCCCATTCCTTGATTATGGACTAATCCATTACCATATAGATCTCCTATCCCAAAACTTGAAATTGGCGATCGCGCTGATTGACCCCATGCATTTGCCGAAGCCACTACAACAGCCAAAACTAAAATAACCTTCTTACCTACTGACATTATAAATTAAAATGCTGTTTAAACCGCTAAGTACTAATTCAGGGAGCGCAAATATGGACGCTTTCAGTTTGTTTTCAAAAAAACGGGCATCACCTCCACATAAAATCACCTTTAAACCTTCAAATTTCTCTTGATATCGATTAATAATTCCATTCAATTCTTCAATCACTCCATTAATTACTCCACTTTGAATACAGCTTTCCGTGCTATCTCCAATAAGTGGCGCGTGTTCAATTCTGTTGACTAATGGAAGCTTAGCTGTAAAAGTGTGAACGGCATCGAAGCGCATAGACAATCCGGGTGATATTCCTCCTCCTAAAAATTTTCCATGGCGATCGATGAAATCGTAGGTAATACAGGTGCCTGAGTCAATGACTAAGCAATGATGGTCTGGAAAAAGTTGATTAGCTCCACAAACTCCGGCAATACGATCAACACCTAATGTGGTTGGTGTTGCATATCCATTTTTAATCGGTAATGGAAGTGCATGCGTAAGAATGTATTTTTCTTTCACTTGTTTTGCCCACGAAGAAATGAGTGTTGCCTCTATCGTGACTGAACTAATGATGATGTGATCGGCAGAAAAGTTTTCCAGAAAATTTTGTAATTTATCAGGTTCGGCAAACACATCTTTGCGCACCAATTCGTGGTGATCAAAAATTCCTACCTTGGCGGAAGAGTTTCCGTAGTCAACAACCAAATTCATCTATCGCTTTTTCAATTAAGTCTAAAAGTATGGATTCGAAAGAGAAATATAAAGTTATCGGCATCATGTCGGGCACATCATTAGACGGTGTTGATCTAGCATGTTGTACTTTTCAAAAGAAGGAAAAAGGCTGGGCTTATAAAATTGAGTATGCCGAAACCATTAAGTATCCCACCAACTGGAAAAAGAATTTAGAAAAAGCGCATACCTTACCCGCTGAATCTTTATTGATTCTGGATGTAGCGTATGGAAAATATTTAGGAGAAATTTCTGCTTCCTTTATTTCTAAAAATAAAATCAGATCGGTTGATTTTATTTCATCGCATGGACACACCATTTTTCATCAGCCAAAAAAAGGGTTAACCTTTCAAGCTGGAAATGGTATGAGCATTCATGCTGCTACAAATCTTCCGGTGATTTATAATTTCAGAAATCTGGACGTGACACTGGGTGGCGAGGGAGCTCCTCTTGTGCCAGCAGGTGATGCCTTTCTGTTTGCTGAATATGACATCTGTTTAAACCTTGGTGGTATAGCAAATCTTTCTGTAGATATAAAAGGTAAACGCCAGGCTTACGACATCTGCTTTTGTAATATGGGCTTAAACTATTTAATGGCCGATGTAAAAAAAGAATTTGATGCTGGAGGTAAGCGTGCAGCATGTGGCGAAATAAATGTTGTGCTGCTCAAGGCTTTGAATAAAGTATATGCAAGTCTGCGCAAAGAAAGGCCATCCCTTGGACGTGAGATTTTTGAAAAAAAAATTATTCCAATCTTGAATCGATCAAAATCTTCGTTGCAAGACAAGCTTAGAACTTTGGTAGAGTCGACAGCTATAGAAATTGCTTTTGCGTTTACTGCCAAAAAAAATCCTCTCGTGTTGTGTACAGGAGGGGGCGTCTTCAATTCCTTTCTGATGGCTCGACTCTTCGACCATTGTGCTGACGATGCTACCTTAATTATGCCAGAAGACGAAGTGGTGAAATTCAAAGAAGCAATTGTCTTTGCCTTCCTTGGTGTATTGCGTGTGCGCGATGAAGTAAACTGCCTGAAAAGTGTAACGCACGCTTCACGCGATAATAGCGGAGGCGCACGTATCGGATTTTAAAATTATAATTCTCGTTTTTCATTTGAACCATGCGAGCACTTCTACAAAAGTTTGAAAATAAACGTCCTGAAATTGTATTTGAATGGAAGGACAGCGAAACAGAAGCAGAAGGCTGGGTCGTAATTAATTCCCTACGTGGTGGCGCTGCCGGTGGTGGCACACGCATGCGCAAAGGTCTTGACAAGCGCGAAGTAGAATCGCTTGCTAAAACCATGGAGGTAAAATTTACAGTATCCGGTCCTCCCATTGGTGGTGCAAAGTCAGGTATTAATTTTGATCCGAACGATCCGCGGAAGCATGATGTACTCCAGCGTTGGTACGCGGCTGTAATGCCATTGTTAAAATATTATTACGGAACGGGTGGTGATTTAAATGTTGATGAAATTCACGAAGTAATTCCCATAACAGAAAATGCGGGCATCTGGCATCCACAAGAAGGTGTATTCACAGGTCACTATAAACCGACAGAACCTCAGAAAGTAAATCGTATTGGTCAACTGCGACAAGGAGTTGTAAAATTGATTGAAGACGAACAGTTCTCGCCCTCTTTAAAAATGAAGTATACGGTAGCCGATATGTGCACTGGATATGGAGTCGCTCAAGCAGTGAAACATTACTATGAATTGTGGGGAGGTAATTTAAAAGACAAGCGTGCCGTAATTCAAGGCTGGGGGAATGTAGGTGCCGCTGCCGGATTTTACCTTGCGCAATCAGGTGTTAAGGTTGTAGGTATCGTGAGTCATGAAGGCGGACTCATTAATCAAGCCGGGTTTACACTTGACGAAGTGAGAAAGCTTGTAGTAAATCGAAA
>JBKJOF010000070.1:0-13303 GCA_046595655.1 Chryseolinea sp.
TACTAACTTATCCGTGTAGTGGTGTTCCATATTCAAAAATAGGACACTTTGTCGTATTTATTTCCTACTGCAAAATCTGGGTTTAAGGAAACATTCAATTTCATTTAATACATATGCCCATTCTTACTCCAACAAACCTTCAGAAATCCTCCCTCACTCCCAACGTCTGAAACAAAATACTTCTGGATACTTGGGTGATTTATAAATACCAGCGAGATCTCCAGACCCCTTTCCTCTTAAGCAGTATAGAATTTTTCTCTAATGGAACTTTTAGAAGTGATGAAATATTTTTTGGAGCGCAAGATGGAACGTTTTGCACCAACGATTGTCAATCTATTGTAACGATGGGGAATGGCAATGATACTAGAAAGTGATCAGCCATTATTCAGAATAACGTGCTTCGGCTAGAGCACATTCAAGATGGAAAATCAACGTCACTCGCGCTATTGAAGAACTACACATAGAACGACTTTTTCCGTTAACTCCATCCGAACTTCCAAAATCAAACTTCTAAAAGAATGCGCTCATCTTTCCATAGAGAGAGGCAGAGGATGATGGGATTAATATATTAGTTTTTTAATATCTACTAAAACTAAATCGCATTTAACAATTGAATAAATACATTTTTTTTGGCCAGATCATAAAAAAAAAACCGGAAGATCATTCCGGTTTTTTTTATGGTTTAGATACGGACAATTTAATTTCCATTAGGAGTTTTTGCTTTGTCATCCGTTGAATTGTATGGCTTGTCATAAAATTTACCTTTATCGTCTGCCCACATTCTTGATTTTTTTCCTGACTTATCTTTTAACTCCACGTAATACCCTTTTCTATTTGGATCAGCAGCTTCCCAATAGCTAGTTATTTCGCTGTCCTTATACTGACTTGCACCGAAAGCCGTTTTAAAAGAAGATGAAACTGCTGGATCGTTCCACTCTTTCTTTCTAAAGGTCTCAATGTAATTTCCTTTTTTGTCATAGCTCACCATGTAATCGGCTTTATCCATTACATACATCCCAGTATATCCATATGCGGTCTCCGACCATCCTACAGTTTGATCTTTAGTCGCTGGAGTTCGTACGTTTAAATCCGTACCTAACTTCTGAATTTGTGCTTGATCCGTGACTACGCGTTGATCGTAGTTATCACGATCTTGAGCAAATGTCGCAACGGTCAACAACATGGCTGCTGACACAGCGAATAGACTATTCAATATTTTTTTCATAATGTTTTGTTTTAAGTTTGTTTTTTTTATTTCAATTAAAATTTTACTGTTTTACCATTTTGGCCTCGTCACGTTTGTCCCGGATAAGGTCGTGCGCTTCCTTTAACTCATCCTTTTGTTCAATAATCAGTTCTCTTACATCATCCTCCAAACCGTCTTCTTGAAGCGCTTGTTTGTAGGCTTTCTGCGCTGCATCTTCTCCAAATTCACATGAATTTAAAATTGACTCACGATCTTCGCCAGTAAACTTTGCTTTGACATCCATCCACACCCGGTAAATTTTACCAGCATTGGTTGTATTGCCTACTTCAGCGGCACGACCTCTTTTTACAATTTCCTGCGTTAATGACATGGCTATTTTTTTACTCACATCTGCCATATCCATAAACAGTCCTTTTAAATCAGAATCGTGTGATTCATGGATTGCTTTTACATAACCTTCAACTCTATCGTTGTTAATTTTTAACAAGTCATTAAGTACTTCGGCTGATTTTTCATTTGGTTCCATCGTATTGAATGTTTTAGTTTTTAAAATTTCAATTCAGTTAAACTCCATCATTGATTGCTGTTGCTATCAAAATCCGGTTTGACCTTATATTCTGATACGAGGAATAAATATGCCAAACTGAAAAACCAATAAAATGTGCTTGTGAATACGATTTTTAAAATTCCGCTGAGGAATGTTTGTAACAGGTGAGAAAAAAATACGCACCAATAAATAAGTAATCATGACAGGACATGTTGACTACCTCGAATCCTTCAAGCTAAAATATGTACATCTATTCCATAGAGGTTAGCTGCACTGACCGAGCACCACCCAAATAATAATAAACACGAGAACAGTGCCTAAGCAACCGCCTCCTAATTTCTTTGCTCCGTAACCTGCAATCAATCCTCTGAAAATGTTATTCATAATAATGTGGTTAATTTGGTTTAGTAATATGTTAAATGGACTATTTTATTTTTGTGATTTTACCGCTTATATTTTATCGTGAAGCCAACTATAATACCGTTTATTATTATTGACACAGAATTTGAAATGATCACTACATAATCTTCTTTTAAAAAACCATAATAAATCCACGCGGCCAAACCGCAAAAGAGAGTAACGAGCATAGTCATCGATATTCCTTCCGGCTTTTTATCCTTGATGAGTTTTGCCAGCTGTGGCATTAAAGAAAATGCAGTGAGCGCGCTCGCCAAAAGTCCCACAATAGTTTCATCTTCAAATCGCATCGAGACATTCTTCTGCTGAATTATAAAATGGTATTACCGCCCAGCTATTCATGAAGATGCTATTTTAATTCTTTTCTCTACTCCAGAATCTATGCTGAGCAATGGCTTGAATAAATGACTTCGAAGTTTGATTAAAAAGTACACCGTCCTTGCCTTTTGAAGAAGTATCATCCTTTTCATTAGCCATAACTACGCTAACTAAATCTACCCCTTCAGCATCCGCTGCTATTGCCTTGCAATGTTCGTAAGCCTCACTCAGAAACTTCTTCACTGCGGGCTCAGTTTGTAATTCTTCAATACTCTTTTTTCCTCCCGGAACATATACAGCATCAAACAAAACAGAAGCAGTGGTCAGAAAACTCTGATCTACTTTTATTGATCCTCCTTTGTCTCCTTTTACGGTGCCTAACTTTTTGGCGATAATCTTTGTCTGAGCATCGGCACTTTCTAACGTATTTTTCATTTTCATTAGTGTGTCCTCATCCACCCCATTTCCTACCAGTATAGCAATGCAGCGGGATTTGATTGTATTCTTTACGGTCTTCGATATACTCAGCGCTGGCGAATTTTGAAGTGATGATTGCACTTGAGTAGGTTGATACTTTCGTGGATCACCATCCGCAGGAATACTGTGGTTCATTGGCTTCACAGGCGATTTGGGTACTGGCATTCCTAATGAGTCTGCCACTACAGCAGCAAGACTCTTATCTATTTGCGTTAGTAAACCCAACATCCTTTCACGAATCTCTACCGTTTCTACTTTACCAAGTTCAAAACATAGAGCATTAACCAAATGATTTTTCTCTGGTTCGCTCTGGCTGTTGTAAAATAATGTTGCCTGACTAAAATGGTCAAAGAAGCTGGCGCTTCTTGCTCTTATTTTTTTTGCGTCAATTCGTTCCACATGAGAAGTAAATCCACCGTCTACAGCCTTCGCCTGAAAAGGACACCCTTGTGCTAGGGAGTTAGGGTCATAGCTGGTTCGTCCTTTATTAATGGTCTGTCGCATATGCCCATCGCGTTGATTATTATGTGTAGGGGCCACAGATCTGTTGATGGGGATCTCGTGAAAATTAGGACTTCCTAATCTTGACAACTGTGTATCGGTATAAGAAAATAAACGCCCTTGCAGGAGAGGATCATTCGTGAAATCAATACCTGGAACCAAGTGACCAGGATGAAATGCCACTTGTTCGGTCTCAGCAAAAAAGTTATCTGGATTTCTATTTAGCGTGAGCTTACCAATTCGTTTAACAGGTACTAGCTCTTCCGGAATTAATTTGGTAGGATCTAGTAAATCAAATTCAAATTTGTGCTCATCTTTCTCGGGTACCAACTGAACGCCTAATTCCCACTCAGGAAAAAAACCTTTCTCGATGGCTTCCCAAAGATCCCGTCTATGAAAATCAGAATCCTTACCTGAAATTTTTTGAGCCTCATCCCATAAAACAGAGTGCACTCCCAGCAGGGGCTTCCAATGAAATTTTACGAACGTGGATTTATTGTCTTCATTAATAAAACGAAATGTGTGCACGCCAAATCCTTCCATCATGCGCAAGCTTCGTGGCAGCGCACGATCGCTCATGGCCCACATAATCATGTGCATGCTTTCGGGCATCATCGAAATAAAATCCCAGAAGGTATCGTGAGCAGAAGCAGCCTGAGGCATTTCGTTGTGAGGTTCGGGCTTAACCGCGTGTATGAGATCAGGAAACTTGATGGCATCCTGAATAAAAAACACCGGCATATTATTGCCTACCAAATCGTAGTTACCTTCATCAGTATAAAACTTAACGGAGAATCCCCTTACGTCTCTTGCCAGATCGGTAGAACCTCTTGAACCTGCGACCGTACTGAATCGAACAAAGACGGGAGTAGTGGCTCCCGCCTTTTGTAAAAATCCAGCCTTTGTAAATTCAGACATGGATTGATATAATTCGAATGTGCCATGCGCTGCAGAACCTCGAGCATGAACAATTCTTTCTGGAATACGCTCGTGATCGAAGTGTGTTATTTTTTCGCGAAGGATGAAATCTTCTAAAAGCGTTGACCCACGTTCTCCCGACTTTAAAGAATTTTGATTGTCATTTATTTTTAGACCTTGGTTGGTCGTTAAAAATTGATCAGTAGCATCGCTTGTGTTCTGAGCAAGATCTTGCGTTTTCTTGTCTTGAACTTTGGGTATGTGGGTTTTCTTTTTCATCGCACAGGTAGTTTAGTTGGTTGGACTTTGCCATAAATAATCTACGCTCACGCATTTAAATTTGTGCCAACGTAAAAAGGTCACTGTGATAACTTATAATACCATAAATAGAAAAAGGACTTGATTATAGATTTCCCCGGTTTGTAGTGCTTTCTCTACATCGTTTTACCTAACGTCATTTAGTAATGAGAGTCAAATTTTGAAAATTATTATCTGGCTTTCGTTTCAATTACTGAATCTTCAAAAACCAATTTCCGTCTATTGAACTTTAGTCATTAACTATCTGAAAGCAACATTACTTTTTGCTTTTCCCGAAGTTAGAAGGTTTTTCGCCTGGCAGTTCATCACCTAGTATTAGCGCAAATGGTTTTAATTGTTCTACACGCTCAAAAATAACTTTCATGATGGCTGTTATGGGTATAGATAAAAACATTCCAGCTACGCCCCATAACGCCCCTCCTATCAATACTACAATGATCGAGATCAATGCATTTATTTTAACTTTTGAAGCGACAATTCGCGGAACAAGTAAATTGTTGTCAACAAACTGAACAATGATATATCCAATAAGCACCCACAACGCATCGAGTGGTGTTTGTGTAGCAACTGCTACCAACATAGGGAGGGCTATGGCAATGAGACCACCTAGGTAAGGAATGAGATTAAGCAAGGCACCGATAATTCCAAGTAAAATTGCGTATTGAACTCCAATGACTAAAAGTGTGACAGAATTAAGAGTCGCCACTATGGTTGCTTCTATTGAGAGACCAATAAGGTAACTTTGAATTAGAACTTTCGTTTCCCCTAATACCTCATTGACAACACCCTGATCATCGTTTTTAAAAAGCCTCGCGATGAACTCAAGGATAAGCGGTTTATAAAACAATATTAAAAAGGTATAGATCGGAAGTATTACTAAAACCAAGAGTCCCTTAAGCGTATTCAATGTCTTCCCTATAATTGCTGCACCGTCAACCCCCTTCTTCGCGTCTTTTATCCATGCTTCAATTTTGATCTTACTAATATTAAAAGTTTCGGCTACCCATTGAATGGTCTCTTGCTCAATAATTTTAAATTTCTCCTTGAACTGTGGAAATGTTTCGCTGAATTTGGCAAGCTGGAATCCAATAAAATATGCTACAACCACCGACAGAATCATTACACCCACCAGTGCAATTGAAATAGCAAAAACGCGCGACAACTTTTTGCGAACTAAGAAATTCACCACCGGATTTAATAGGATTGCAATGATAGTAGCAAACGCAAGCGGAACGATAATTTCTCGGCCGATATATAAAATGAAAAATATGCCAATGATGCCCAGAATAATCTGTGATAATTTGGAATATAAAGGAAGTGTAATGGTTGATTTTTTCATTCGGCTAGTTGATAATTAATGATAAATGATAGCGATTTCAAAAATATAGAAAATTATTTCAAGCACAACAATGAAGTAAGCGTGGCGTAACATTATGCGGAGAATTTATTGCCCTGACTACTGATCGATAAATACACCAATGCCAGCCTCATCAATGCATATTCAATTTTCACTCTTTGAAATTCAGGATGCCGTTTACCAGACTGCTCCACTGAATTTTTGATGCTCCTAATATCGCTCCAGTGGCAACGGCAATATTTCTGATGTTGTCTATCACCTTCTCTGATTTCACATTTGGAATTTCATTTCGGCCGTATATCCCCGCCATAATCTTGAGGTTTACTTTAATTACTTTAAACGTACTGGTGGCATCACCACCAAAAAAATGAGCCACTCCGTCCTCGGGGTGAAACGGACTGCAAACCGGACGCACACGAATGGACACACCCTGCTTTTCCTTTTCAAAACGATAATCTATATCCTCGACTTTAACCCAATCAAATCCTTCTCCTGCTTTTGTACGAGGAGCCGGGATATCAATTCTTATCAGGTCGCCTTCTCGCACTTCTCGGAAAAGTTCACGGCCTCTACTATCAGTTAACTGAAATCGCGACAGCAGGTGATGCGTAAGTGTATGCCAATCATTCACATGAATCAAACGTGTCATAGCAGCATTAAAAAGTAATTCTGCCGCTTCGTGTGACGGAGCAATCAAAGTCTCCTCCACATTCATTTCATTTCCTTCCTTCTGATCTGGAATTGTTGAATTCATTGCAATGTTCGATTATTGAATTTACGCGATCCAAAAAAGCGTTGCTCAGAAAATCCAATGCGATAAATAAAGCAAGCTTTCATATGAAGAGTATTTGTTTTCTAGAAACAGAAATACAATTTGCCAGCCAATGCATTTTGAATTTTAGGATCTTGTTTTTCAATTGCATTATTCAACTTGCTTGTATTTCCTCTGCTGATTAAAATACCCAATCGTTCATCTTTTTCCACATTAATTTATTTCTGTTCTCACATTTATAAAGTACAACTTGGCATTTTCTATCCCTTACAATCTGGCATATTTTTGAATTAGTGTTTCATGCTGAGTGTAATGGAAATGACTCGGCTCCTTCTGCCTGGTGGATTTGCGCAAGTTCCTTTCATTATGAAATTGCACAAGCCACTATGGCAACAAGGAAATAAAAAGAATATCAAAAAAACGCAAATCATATGAAGTCAATTTGGACAGGTTCGATCGGTTTTGGTTTAGTGAATATCCCTGTAAAATTATACAGCGCTTCACAGGAGAGCTCACTCAATCTAGACATGTTAGATAAAAAAGATCATGCGCACATTCGGTTTCAGCGCATAAATGAACAGACCAAAAAAGTAGTAGAGTGGAAAAATATTGTAAAGGCATATGACCTTAATGGTAGTTATGTCGTTTTAGAAGATGTAGATTTTGAAAAGGCCAGTCCAGAAAAAAGTAAGATCATCGACATTACGGCATTCATTCAGGAAGACGAAGTAGACAGCATTTATTTTGAAACTCCTTATTATCTCGAACCCGACAAATCGGGAGAAAAGGCATATGCGTTGTTACACGCTGCACTTCAAAAAAGTGGCAAGGCAGGCTTGGGAAGTTTTGTGTTGCGCACTAAAGAAAACTTGTGTTTGATAAAGCCACATGGAAACATTATCGTGTTGAACAAAATTCGTTTTGCAGAAGAGATCAGAGAAACCTCTCCATTAAAAATTCCTGCTTCCGCAAAACCCAAACCGGAAGAACTCAAAATGGCGCTCTCACTTATAGACCAGCTGACCACCAAATTCAATATTGACAAGTTCAAGGATACTTATACTTCAGAGTTAATGAAACTGATCAAAGCAAAAGGTAAAGGTAAAGTGGTGAAGGAACCCGAATTGAGAGTAACACACCGTAAATCAACCGACCTCATGGCGCAATTGAAAGCCAGTCTGAAGAAGGCATCATGAGTCTAACCACGTATAAAAAGAAACGGAATTTCAAGACAACGCCCGAGCCTGTTGATCAGAAAAAAAATATTCTCAATAAGTTACAATTTGTTGTTCAGCGTCATAATGCCTCTCATCTACATTATGATTTTAGATTGGAGTTGGATGGCGTACTAAAAAGTTGGGCCATTCCAAAAGGACCGTCATTAGATCCATCGGTTAAGCGCCTTGCAGTGATGGTAGAAGACCACCCAATATCGTATGGAAAGTTTCAGGGCACTATACCGAAAGGTAATTATGGTGCAGGCACGGTAGAAATTTATGATGCTGGTTTCTATACTCCTGAGAATAACGATGAGAAGTTTCCTGAATCGGCTTTGAGAAAAGGTCTGAAAGAAGGTTCTCTAAAATTTATTCTTCAGGGTGAAAAGTTAAAGGGTTCATTTGCTTTGGTTCGTTTAAAAGATGGCAAAGAAAAAAACTGGCTCCTCATTAAACATCGTGATGAATTTGCTGTGGATGGATTTGATATTGAATCGATCCCAGAAAAGTCGAAATCTTCCTCGATCAAAAAAACGCTTCGCGCTGCATTTTCAAACAGCATAAAATTAGAACATACAATTAAACCGATGCTGGCATCTCTTGCCGATAAACCCTTTGATGATGAGGAATGGATTTTTGAAATAAAATGGGATGGATACCGTGGCATTTCCGAAATTAAAAAAGGGAAAGTAAAGTTCTATTCGCGTAATGGTTTGTCCTTTTCGGAACTCTATCCCTCCATTGCATCGGAGCTGGGAAAAATAAAACACGATGTTATTCTCGATGGAGAAGTTGTTGTACTGGACGAAGAAGGTAGGCCGAGCTTTCAAAAACTACAGCACCATGCAGAAAATCAAACGGATACTCTGGTCTATTATATTTTTGATTGCCTTGAGTGGAATGGAAAGGATCTGACCGATCTACCCCTTCTTAAACGAAAAGCGATGCTGGAGAAACTCCTTCCGAAAAGTGATATTCTAAAATATTCCGATCACATAGCGAAAGATGGGAAAAAATTCTTCTCCGAAATTGTAAAGCTGGGAGGTATGGAAGGAATGATCGCGAAGAAAGCGGACAGTACCTACGACAAGGGAAGGCGATCTGAAAATTGGTTGAAGGTAAAAAATCTAAATACGCAGGAAGCTGTCATTGCAGGCTACACCGCTCCTCAGAAAAGCAGGAAATATTTTGGTGCGCTAATTCTGGGTAGTTACGAGAATGGCAAGTTAACATATCGTGGTCATGCCGGAACAGGCTTTACAGACAAGCTACTGAAGGAACTCTTTGATATATTTCAGCCCCTGAAAGTAAAGGAATCTCCCTTTGATTTAAACGTTCCTGTTAATGCTCCAGTTACATGGATGAAACCGGAGCTCGTATGCAACGTTCGGTATACACAGCTAACGGATGACGGCATAATGCGACATCCTGTTTTTATGGGCTTACGCATTGATAAAGCAGCCCATGAAGTAGATCATCCCGATCTAACGGCATCGAAAACAAAATCGAAACCGGCCACCCTAAAAAACGAAACGAGCATTGTCATTGATAAACATGAAATAAAATTAACAAACCAAGAAAAAATTTTCTGGCCAAAGGAAGGTTTTACCAAGGGTGATGTAGTGAAATATTATAATACCATTGCTCCTTACATTTTACCATATCTAAAAGACCGGCCGCAGTCCCTTAAAAGAAACCCGAATGGAATATTGGGATCATCCTTCTATCATAAGGATGCAGGTGATCATGCACCTGATTGGGTGAAGACAGCAACGTTTTATTCAGAAAGCACACAGAAAGATATCGAATACATTCTCTGCAATGATAAAGCTACGCTACTTTACCTTGCTAACTTAGGTTGCATTGAAATCAATCCATGGAATGCCCGAATTCAAAAACCCGACTCTCCCGATTATCTCATTATGGACATTGATCCTTCACCCCAAAACACATTCAATCAGGTAATTGATGTAGCGTTGGTGATAAAAGAAATTCTGGATAAAGCCAAGGCAACCTGCTATTGCAAAACTTCGGGTGCCACCGGCATGCACATTTATATTCCGTTGCATGCAAAATATACCTACGAACAAGCACGTCCTTTTGCCGAGCACATTGCTTCGTTGGCCACTGAGATCCTTCCTTCTTTCACAACACTGGAGCGCTCATTGAGCAAGCGCGGCAAAAGAATTTACATTGACTTTCTACAAAATCGAAGAGGCCAGACCATTGCTTCGGTTTACAGCCTGCGGCCGGTACCGGGTGCGAGTGTTTCAACACCCTTGCATTGGAAGGAAGTAAAACATGGTTTGAAACCGCTGGATTTTACAATTCAGAATGTGGCGCAGCGTGTTGAAAAAATGGGCGATATTTTCAGTGATGTTTTAACCGGCACCAACAATCTACTCAAATGCCTAAAGGCGCTGGAAGCTTGAGATTAATTTAACGGTGGAGCAAAGTCAGGTAACGGGTTTTATTCTTCGTTTTTAATATCGCAACCTGAATACCACCGGATCCCTACGCTTTCGCAAAATCACGAATCATATCAACATTCATTCTGTCGTTGAGTCGTTCAGAATAATGAAGTTCTTTTATCACTAATCCTTTATCAATCAAAAATTCCGCAGGCATAGTGCTAATGGATTCTCCATCGGCCATAGTATGCATCGGTACACCCAAAGACTTTGCTTTAAAAGCAGTTTGAACAAAAGTGGTTAAATGACTTACTGCTGATTTATAACCTGAAGTTTCAAGTCCATATGCTCCGTAGATTTTCTTTTCTGGATCAGAGATAAGCGGAATGGGTGATACTTCCTGATGGAAAGAACTTCTCAACAATACATTTTCTTTCGATTCAAAAAAGAAAATCATTTCTAAACCTTTTGCCTTTAGCTCTTGGTGCACTTTGGTCAATGTGTGAACGCGAATGTTACAGAACGGGCAACCGGCATGTCTGAAAAAACCAAGAAATACTTTCTTGTCTTTGTATGCCTCCAGGTCAATCATTCTGCCATAGATATCCTTTAAATGAAAGGTGGGGGCAATGACGTTTTGTGTTAGTCTCATAGTTCAATTTTCAGAATGTCGAATTTAGCATTTTGAATATGGAAGATACGATGAAATGGATCGTACTAGATTTAAAATGCTAAACAATTTAGAATTTCAGGTTCAAGGTTCAAGGTTCTCCATAATGAACAGTCTTAAACAGCAGTGCCACCCCACCAGAGGTGGGATGGCACTGCTAACCTGAAACTTTGAACCTGAAACCTTGATCCAATTATTAAATTAAAATTCGAACGGGCTCTTCTAAAAGTGTTTTGAGTGTTTTGAGGAATGCTGCTCCTACTGCTCCGTCTACAGCTCGGTGATCGCAAGACAATGTAACCTTCATTACATTACCTGGAACTACCTGACCATTCTTAACAATTGGAGTTTCCTTAATTCCACCGATTGCCAGAATACAAGCATCGGGAGGATTGATGATCGCTGTGAAATCTTCAACTCCAAACATACCAAGATTTGAAATGGTGAACGTGCTACCTTCCCAATCTGATGGCTGAAGTTTTTTATCGTGTGCTTTCTGTGCGAGGTCTTTAACTTCAACAGCAATATGAGACAATGATTTATTTTCCGCAAAGCGAATTACCGGAACAAGCAATCCATCTTTCACCGCTACCGCAACGCCTATATGAATGTGATTATTCTTACGCATCTTATCACCAAGCCAGCTTACATTCACATCCATGTTTTGTCGAATGGCTGCTGCAGTTGCTTTGATCACCATGTCGTTGAAAGAAATCTTCACCGGACTTATTTCATTCATGCTCTTGCGCGCTTCAATTGCTTTGTCCATGTTGATCTCCATGGTAATGTAGAAGTGTGGCGCAGTGAATTTACTTTCCGCTAAACGTTTCGCAATGGTCTTGCGCATTTGCGATACGGTAACCTCTTCAAAGCTTTCAGTTCCTACAACTTGTGGTAATACTACTGGTGCAGCCGATCCTTTAGAAGACGTTGCTGCAGCAGGTGCTGATGATGGTTTATAATTTTCAACATCACTTTTTGTAATGCGGCCTTGTTCGCCAGAGCCTGCAATCTTACTGATGTCGAGACCTTTCTCTTTTGCTAAACTCTTTGCTAATGGTGATGCTTTGATGCGACCATTCGATGCATCATTTGATACCTCTGCCGCTACAGGTGCAGGAGTAGACGCAGCTTGCGTTTCAGCTTTCTCTGGTGCAGCAACTGCAGGCGCTGAACCTTTTGCTTCGTGCGCTTTTAATAAGGTTTGCCAGTCGGCATCCTTCTCACCAATAATAGCCAGCACTCCGTTTACCGGAACTGACTTACCGGCCTCAACACCGATGTACAATAAAGTACCGGCATTGTATGATTCATATTCCATTGTAGCCTTATCGGTTTCGATCTCAGCCAACAACTCATTTGATTTTACAGTATCGCCAATCTTCTTATGCCATGCTGCGATCACACCTTCAACCATGGTATCACTCATCTTCGGCATCAATACAATCTCAGCCTTTATTCCAGAAGTATCAATCGCTGGAGCAGATTCTGTCGGGGCTGCGGCTGGAGCAGATTTAGTCTCTGCTACTGCGCCACCTGTTGATGCCGCGTCAGATGCTCCTTCTAATAATTTTGTGTAATCTTCTCCCTTGTTGCCTACTATAGCAAGCACACCATTTACAGTTACGGCTTTACCTTCCTGAACACCGAGATAAAGTACAGTACCTGTGTTGAACGATTCATAATCCATGGTGGCTTTGTCCGTTTCAATCTCCGCCATCAACTCACCCGACTTTACGGTATCTCCCACTTTCTTGTGCCACTTGGCTACCACGCCTTCTGTCATGGTATCGCTCATCTTGGGCATGCGTACTATTTCTGCCATGTTACTTCTTTTGATTTTAGATTATCGATCCGCTAATATCCTTTTGCAAACCTTTGCAGGAATGTTTTTCGAATTAAGCTTCCAAAAATAGGGTATAAAAGGCGATTTTCAAGGGATTTTATAACTACTACAAAGTAAATAGCCACAGATTCACTGATTGATGTCCGGAGGTATCTGCACAATCTTCAGAAGTACCTCAAATACAATAGCATTATTCTTCTCCGTAACATTGAACCCAGATTTTGCAGTAGGAAATAAATACGACAAAGTGTCCTATTTTTGAATATGGAACACCACTACACGGATAAGTTAGTAACACCTTGGGGGGGAATGAAGGAGATGAAAATG
>JBKJOF010000024.1:0-3157 GCA_046595655.1 Chryseolinea sp.
GGCAACTGGATTGCTCTATAGCAATGCGAACGGAACAAGTCGCGGGCCGTTGGTATTTCATATTCTGTGGACAAACTGGTACAACAGTATTTTTCCTGACGATCCGCAGGAAACCGCTCTGCATGAATTCACGCATTGCGTTCAGTTAAATATTCTTATTCAACAGGCACGCAGAGCCAATCCAACAGAGAACAAAGAAACCTTTAATAAAGCCTTTGAAAAAAAATTTGGCAACGATTACCCACAATGGTTTTGGGAAGCGCTCTCTATTTACCAAGCCAAAGAAGTAAATACATTCAGCGTTCAATATGCGATGCGTAAAAAACCAACCCTCAGCTACCTTAACAACAGTAATCAAATTTATAATCTAGGCTACACACTATGTGAATACATTGTTGAAAAATGGGGCAAGGATAAACTTCCCGAATTAATTACCTCTTATGTCGACTTAAAGAAGGTGCTGAATGTAACTGAAGCAGAGTTTGAAAAAGGATGGATCGAATTTGTAAAGCAACGTTATTAATTGTCAACAGGTAGGTAGCAAACCAGAAATTGATTTAAATCTTCAATCCATCGGAGCCATTTAATTTTTCAGAAATTTTATACTGGTCATTTTATACTTTCAATCCATTGTAATTCCATTTTATTAAAATGTGGTTCTCAGTTCCAAGTTATTAATGGAATGGAGAAAATTAACTGCGCTCAATAATGATAGAGAAGGTGCAGTTACATCCTACATAAAAAAAATCTCGCTAATTGGTAGCGCTTGCCGAAACGGAAATAATTCTGGCAATCTTTGAATAGGATTCATCTTCTTGACTAATTTACCACTGATGAAGAAAACAATCATTCTTTACGGCTTGGCCTTAGCGCTTTTGCTTTTTTTATTGCAATTGCTTCAGTTTGGTTTTATTGTACGCGATTTATCCCTTGAATTTTACCTTGGTATTGTAGCCGTTGTTTTTACTTCAGTCGGCATTTGGGTCGGGTTAAAATTTACACAGCGAAAGACAAAGGTTGTTATTCAGACTGCTTTCAGTTTTAATGACTTAGAATGTAATCGCCTCGGCATCAGCAAACGCGAATTGGAAGTTCTTCGGTTAATGGCGAAAGGATTGTCGAACCAGGAAATTGCTGATAAATTATTTGTGTCGGTCAACACCATAAAAACACATTCCTCAAATGTATTTGTTAAGCTTGATGTGAAGCGTAGAACGCAGGCCATCCAACGCTCAAAAGAACTGATGCTCATACCGTAAATGCGTTTGTAAAACATGCTTATCCTTCTGCATGCGGAGCTAAAAGGAATGAGGCCATTAATACATGAGGTTTTAGAGACGCCTTTAAATCATTCAACCTTCTCAATTGATAAAATATTCGACCACGCTTTAGTCGTATTTTCATAACTTTTGCAACAATCATTCTTTCGGGTGATGGATTGAAGCGAATTCTGACAGTATTTCGTTCCAACAAAATCTAAACAACATGAAAAAAATTGTACTAGTCTTCGGCTCAATAGCCGGTGTTATTGTGGGCGGAATGTTCGTTGCTACATGGCCACTACATGAGAACGGAACGTTAACTCCTGAGTCTGGCATGTTGGTGGGTTACACTACCATGGTTATTGCCCTCTCGCTTATCTTCTTTGGAGTAAAGTCTTATCGAGATAATCAATTGAATGGTGCGATCACTTTCGCAAAGGCCTTTGTGATTGGCGTCTGCATTACACTTATTGCCAGTGTTATTTACGCATTAACATGGGAAGTTATGTTCAACACCGTGGCGTCTGATTATATGCAAAATTGGAATACCTATACGCTTCAGAAAATGAAAGATGCCGGAGCCAGTGTGGAAGAACTTGCAAGCCAGCAAAAGGAGTCGGAGGAATTTGCTGAGATGTATAAAAATCCCATTGTTCGATTTGGTTTTACCTTAGCAGAAATTTTGCCCGTTGGAATATTAATATCGCTCATCAGCGCGGCTCTGCTTCGGAAGAAAGAGTTTTTAAAAACTGAACTTGATAATATAAATTAAAACAACCTTAAAAATATACATATGAAACGTGTTACAGGGCTGGGCGGAGTCTTCTTCAAATCAGAAGATCCTAAACAATTAAAATCTTGGTACGAAAAACATCTTGGTGTTTCCGATATATTCAAATGGACTGATCTTGAAAAGCCTGAAGCAAAAGTTCCGGCCCAAACTATTTGGAGTCCGTTTAAAAAAGACACAACCTATTTTTCACCGAGTGAAAAGTCGTTCATGTTTAATTATCGGGTTGAGAATTTAGTAGACCTGCTAAAAGTTTTAAAAGAAGAAGGTGTTCAAGTTGTGGGCGAGATAGAAGAACATCCTTATGGAAAGTTTGGTTGGATTATGGATCCGGAAGGAAATAAAATTGAATTATGGGAACCCATTGATGATGGATTTTAATGTTTATTAAAGATGCAGCGGCAAAACGAGGATCAACAGATCATAAAATCAAAAGTTCTTAAAGAACTTCAAACCATACCCGGAATAGGTAAAGCCTGCTCGTATGATCTTTGGAACATTGGCATCAGGAGTATTGCCGATCTCAATCAAAAAAATCCAAAAGTCCTCTATGAAAAACTCAATGCATACAGTGGCGCAACCCACGACATCTGCATGCTCTATACTTTTCGCTGCGCTGTGTATTTTGCCACGGAGAGAAAACACGACAAAGAAAAATTAAATTGGTGGTATTGGAAGGATAAAAATTACTTGGAGAATCCAGATAAAAATTCCTTCCAACTCAAAATTCAAAAGCTAAAACATCAATCAAAGCCGGTATAATTACCTCCTATCACTTTTCCTTTGGGCTCAATCTAAAATAAAAGATCTCTCAAGTTATTCTTATTGATATTTCTGTAACCATTTACAACTTTGCGAGTCTTCTCTTCATCCAGACATTAGTATTAACACCTTTCCTATGCTTAAGAATCTACTCACTATTGCCTTTCGCACCATCCGCAAAGACAAGACCTACAGCGCTATCAACATTTTAGGTCTTACCATTGGAATTACCTGTAGCTTGTTCCTGCTCATGTACATTCTCGATGAACTGAGTTATGATCGGTATCATAAAAATGCGGACAATATCTATCGCATCGTTTCCAGCATCAAAGAACCAGACAAT
>JBKJOF010000061.1:0-6456 GCA_046595655.1 Chryseolinea sp.
ATGTGTGTCTTTGATGTTTCCTTCGAAATAAAAAGTTCTTCCGAAATTTGCGTGTAGGTTTTTCCTTCTGATATTAATTGTAAAATTTCAGTTTCCCTTTTTGTTAAAGGTGAATTGGGATTGACATGAAAATTATCGATCACCATCCTAGCAATTCGGCTACTCATGGGCGCTCCCCCTTTTATGATCTCTTCCAGCGCAGAGAGCAACTCCATATAATTTGAGCTCTTGGTAATATAACCCGAGGCTCCAGCTTTAAGTGCTTCGAAGACAAGGTCGCTATCTTCATACACCGAAACCATAATGATATCAATGTGAGGATTTTTATCTTTTATTATTTTTGTTCCTTGAATACCATTCATACCCGGCAGCTCAATATCCATTAAAACAATTTCGGGCTTATCGCGATGAATATTTTCAATAGCACCTTCACAATTGCCATATGCGTTTACGACTGTAAACTTTTGAGAGCTGTTAACAATCAATGTAAAACTGTTACGAATTTCCTGATCGTCTTCTACGATGAGCACTCTTTTTTTAAACGGTAAGGCCATATTTTAATGTTTTAGTGAGTGTGAATACCAATACTATTTTGGTTCCCTGATCCTTTATGCTTGTTATGCGTACCACGCTATTGATTCGGTCTGCTCTTTCACGAATATTCTTTAATCCGTTTAAATTATCAATATCGCCTGTATAAAAACCGATGCCGTCATCTTCTAATGTTAATTGAAACCCCACGTGTTCTGCTCGCTCAAGTCGAAGTGAAACATTTTGAGCTTGCGAATATTTGAAAGCGTTGGTCATTGCTTCTTTAAAAATAAGGTTAGCCTCACGACTGAATCCATATGGTAATTTTATACTTTCTTTAATTTGATTAAATGCTCTGAAGCTAATATTCTTTTCTTCAAAAAGTTTATCACCGAAATCACGAATGTGAATGAAGAGTTTAGAGAGCTCATCGTTTATCGGATCGATAGCCCAAATAAAATCCCGTGTGCCGGAATACAAATACTTTGCAGAGTCTTCTACTTTTGTGTACAGGTCGTGATGATTTCCATTTTTGTTTGAGTGACCATTTCCATTTGCTCCATTTAATTTTAACAAACTCACATAGTTAATAATGCGCGTTAACTGATTGCCCATTTCGTCATGAAAGTCGCGCGATATTTCTTTGCGTAATATTTCTTGTTCCCTTATGCGAATTCGCTCAGTTGAAATCGCGCGGTTTACACGTGCCTTCACACGCGCATATAAAATGAGAATGATTAAACCCGTACACGCGACAATCACTCCAATGATAAACGAAGCAGTCTGGTAGAATGGTGCCTGAATTGTAAAGGGATATTTAATTTCTGACGACCAGCTGCCTTGTTTGTTTGTACTCTTAACGTGAAAAATATAATCACCTGGCGGGAGATTACTGTAAATAACTTCATTTGTAGAGGAAGGTAGTGACCATCCCTTATCGAAGTTTTCTAGAAAATATTGGAATCGTACAGATTTAGGATAACGTTTATCTACCCGATTGAAACGAAAGGTAATGTGATTCTTGTCTGGCGGTAGATTTGGATTATTGGGTATGTTATAAAATCCGTGAACACTATCGGCATAATCGCGCAGGTTCAATTCTCCAAATAAGAGTTCTACATCGGTAAGGTGGAGTTGAAACGATTTTTTGTTTTGCTTTGCTACATCATTGTACTGATACAGTCCATCAATCAAACCGAAATACTTTTCACCACCATTGATGTAAAAGGCATTCTGATTTGTTTCCACACCGGTCAAGCCGTTGTCGAATCCATAATGTAAATTTTCTTCGAGATCAAACGTACCATTGAGACGGATGCGGGTAATACCTTTTTCAGTTCCTATCCAAAAAACATTTTGGGTATCGGGTGCGATAAAATAAATAAAATCAGAAACGAGACCATCGTGCGTGGTGAGCAATCGTTTTGCATTTGTTCTGGGGTTAAACACAACGACTCCCGATCCACCGGTGCCAATAAGCAACAACGAATCGCGGAATGTTTTAATGGACAACACCGATGCGTTCTCGATTCCAGGAATAGAAATGGGAGTTGCTTTCCCTTTGCTAAAAACATTGAGACCAAAATCACTGCCGATAAATATCTTCTTATAATAAGGTGAATATTCTAGCGCCATTATGGAATTTGAAGTAAGCCCATTTTTTGTGGTGTAGTGTGTAAACTTTTTTCCGTCATAATAATTTAATCCACCCCCAAACGTTCCAATCCAAAGGCCGCCAGAAGGATCGGGTTCGAGATTGACAATAGAACTGCTGGATAATCCGTCTTCGCGAGTGAACCATCGAAACGTATCATCGGCTTTGTTGTACTTACCTAAGCCATAGGTAGTGCCTACCCAAAGAACCCCATCATTAGTTTCTGTTATGATGTTGATAACATTTCGACTGGGTTCATCTTCACTGGGATAAGAAGAAATTTTACCCTTATGAATTTTCCATAACCCTTTTGTTTGAGAGCCTAACCACATGGCACTGTCCCGATCTTTAAAGATGGCCATGATGGCGCGGAGATTGTCAGAACTGCAGCGATCGAAATCCTGTATAAAGTATTTATAAATACCAGTACCGTTGGTGGCGAACCACGTGTTGCCTTCTGCATCCAGCAGAACCTGATTGATTTCTGTATCGCGCAAAACTGTATCGATGTGATGTTCTGTTTTCGATAAAGATTCCTTCAGTAAATTATTATCCTCGCGGGTCCAGAAAACATTGGCAACCGAATCGTAAAGTATGATGTGGTTTTGTATATCCAGGTTTCGGGGATTAAATTTTCTTTTTTTGAAATCAATTGAGAAGTATCCGCGATCGGTAGTAATCCATACTTCACCTTTATAATTGAAAATATTCTTCAGGCCATTGAAACTTTCCTTATGACTTAAGCGATAGTCGCCCGTATTGCCGCGAACAATAAAAGAACTGTCGTTCATACAAAGCAAAATTTCGCCCGATGGCATTTTATGAAAAAAAGAAATAGAGATGTTCTTGTTATTTGTAATGGAGCGAGACCAATAAGAAATGGAATCATTATGGATTTTTCCGATTTCTCCCTTGCCAATCGTAAAAAACAGCGTGTCTTTATGTTCAAAGATTCGCTTTATGCGCTTGGTATTTGCAGGGTCATCTGGCTGCTGAAATTTTAAGAAAGTATGACCATCAAATTTTGTAATACCTCTCGGGTGGATGATCCACAGGTTTTGTTTGCTATCGAGTTTAAGAAAGTTAATGATGTTGCTTTGCAATCCATCCAGTGTTGTGTACACCTTAAATTGGTTTCCATCAAAACGGGCAAGTCCTCCTCCGTGGGTTCCTATCCACAAATACCCGTTAACATCTTCGAGTACGATATTTACTTGAGATTGCGGAAGTCCATCAACGGCTTTATAATTTCGCAAAGAGTACTGTGTGGGTTGGGCATATCCCGAAACCACAAATAGCAGAAAATAAAATATTGAAATGAAAAGAACCTTCATACCCACAGCATTCGCAAATTAAATCATCTAAAGAGATTATGTAATACCCCGCCTTGCGGCATTACTTACTCTAAGTTAAATTATAATGGTGAATGACTCTGTATTAACGACAACAACTTTTATTGCTTGATAAAAGTGTATCAATGCGAATTCTTTGCTTCAAAGAGATGACCGGTAATAACTTAGCAAACGACTTATGCTATTCGCCTGACACCATTTGAAAGATAGGCTTCTTTTCGAATGTCTGGTTTGGGTCTATCTCCTTTAGGAATTTATTCTGTTGATCCAGAAACTGATTATAGTGGAGGGTAATAATATCATACTCTTCGCGATAGGTATCTACGCGTTGATCGGCAGATCTAATATCATCGGCTAATTTTTGTAATGTGGTGTTGTACGTAAATTCGGTGCGCGACTCAGCCAGACTAACGAGTTCACTTACCAAAGAATTAGACGCAAAATCATACTCTTCAACAACGTCACGATTAGCCATAGATTTTTGAGTATAACGCATGTGCTTGAGTTGGTCTAATCTTTCTTCATAAGAGATGAGAATATCTTTGTCTGTAAAGTTTGTAATCATTAATTCATGCACGAGATTATGCATGGCCAGGATCTTTTCATTGTCATCGTGCGTCATCACGTTCCAAGCCTGAAGCATGCTGTCCTGAATTGCGAGATAATAATCTGTAAGAGAATCTACTTTAGTAAAAGCAGTGTCCTGTGGGGTATTCTTCTTTTCGCCACAGCATATTATCAACCCGCTAATAAATAATGCACTTACAGGAACAAGGAATCTCATAGGTTAAACACTTTGGGCTTGGGTTCTGAACGCTGCGAAGAACGAAAATGTTAGTCGTGTTCTGTTCAATTTGTAATATATGTAAGGTTTTTGAATAATTATAAAGGTTTGAACTGCTCGAATGCTTCCCTGCAGTCATGGCAATAGTGAATAGCCCGACATAGTGTTGGTCCAAAAGGAGTTTTCATCTCGGTATTATTCCCGCTACATCTCGGACATTCTGCGTGTTCTAGTATCTCGAGATCTGTGAAAACAGTATTCGATGGAGGAGGTGAAAGCCCGAATTTCTTTAAGGCTTGTTTTCCTTTGAGTGATATTTTGTCGGATGACCATGCATTTCGGAAACTCACTTTAATGTTTACCTGTTCAACGCCATTGCCTTTTAGAACCGATACAATTTCTTCTTTCATCAAGTCGAGGGCAGGGCATCCTACAAACGTTGGTGTCATCTCGATGTTAACGACAGCTCCATCAATACTTACTTCTGTAATTACGCCCAAATCAACGAGCGACAACACAGGTATCTCTGGATCTTTTACATCCTCAAGCCAGGTATAAATGATATCGACTGTGAGCGTTTTCATTTTTATGAATAGACAATATCAAATGAATTTGGAATGATCTGATTGAGGTGATGTTTTAGATGTCTTACATAATCGTCAGCCAGAAACTGAAGTGAGCACAGCTTAATTTCTGTTTTGCCTGTATCGGAAACCTTGATATAATTTAGATCATTCATCTCGATCAATACGCTGCAGATTTGGTTATTCATTAATACCCAAAGGTAAATCACATCTTCTTTTTTAGCAGACTGATAACCATTCACCTTCACCCAAAAATCCTGATCGTAAACAATTTTTGATGGAGGTGTTTCATACTGTCCGCAAATAAACCTACGTAAGTTATTGTGGGCAGAATCAATCAGGTGTCCTAAGACTTCTTTCTTGCTCCATTTATTTGGTAATGGCTTAGCCGCAAAATCTGCATCTGAAATTTCTTTTATCTTATTTTTAAACTGATCGATGATGTTGTCTAATTCCTGAACAGTATTTTTCATCGTTGTGAACCTTGAACTTTAAACCTTGAACTTTAAACTTTAAACTCTGAACTTCAACCTAACCCTACCATTCCGCCCCCGGATCAATCCGAAGCACTTCCGACATTTCATCTACCAAGGGCTGAAGATGCTCGCTGTGTTTTCCTGTACGTCCTCCTAAAACAGGAGAGATAATTTTCCAATCGGGCAATGAGAGATTAGTTTGCTGAATAATCTCTTCCACCTTTTTCATCCAGCGCTTTTGTAACTCTTTCTCTCCTTCAAAAATTCCTGTATCGATTATTTCTTTTTCGAACGAAGATTCTTCAAAGATGCCGAGTGCGTAGGGGAGAGAATCGTTTAATGATTTTTGTAAACGAGAGATACTTTCTTCAGTAGCAGATCCTAATTGTTTGATCCAAGTATTAGCATGTAGAGTATGATACCTTAACTCGCCCCTTATTTTTCGTGCGAGTTCTGCCAAGGGTCGATAAGAAGAATGACTCAGCATTTCAAAACGAATTGCTTCCGCTGTGTCAAAAAGAAAGTGACGGATTAAACTAAAATCATATTCGCCATTTGGCAATTCAACTAAAATGCAGTTATGAAATTGATTTGCAGGACGCAAGAAGGCCAAGGTATCGGGAGCTTGTTCACCCAATTGATGAAGGATGGTGTACATCGCCTGGCTATGTCCAACTTTATCCTGTGCCATTGAAGAAAACGCAATGTCTTCTTCTAACAATGGACCAAAGCCTGTCCACTCCGAATTTCGGTGACCGAGGATGAGTTGATCGTCTGCAATTTTATAAAGGAGTTCTTTTAATGCGAGATTTGACATTTGGATTTAGATTTAGACTCTTGATTTCTACTTTCTAAAAATGACTGCAACTTTTCTCCACCTTTATAATCTGCGGCATCTCGAAATTTCTTTTCTGGTAAGGTAAGCCAGAGTTCTTTTTCGTCTAATGAGGTGAACCTAATTTCGTTTTGAGCGATAACCCAAATATTAAATACTTTTCCAGAGTTAAATCGTTGCTTGGCAACAGCCATTGCTTCGTGTGGGGATGAAGCATCGACAGAACCAACGTAAATATGC
>JBKJOF010000075.1:0-4419 GCA_046595655.1 Chryseolinea sp.
GAATAAAACATTTGTATTGCGCATCCCATCCGAATCAAAAAATAAACTGGATTTAGATCGTTTTGCCATTTTAGATTCAGCATCGAAAGTAGGCAAGAGCGAATTACAATTGCTCGCAAGGAACACAGAAGGCAGCACCTATGGTCGTGATCGAATTGTATACCGCGTTAGAAGTGGTGATGTGTTGGGATCTATTGCTATTCGCCATGGAGTAAGTGTAGTGAGTCTTAAAAAATGGAATAATCTGAGAAGCAATATCATTCATGTTGGCCAACGATTAAACATCTGGTCGAAGCAAGGTCCGCCACAATCAATTGTTCTGGCTTCTGCAGCAAAGACAACAACTCCAGTTCCTATCCCAGATTCAAAATCGTATACAGTTCAACCGGGTGATACCTTATGGGATATTTCCAAAAAATACGAAGGGCTTACTATTGAGAAAATAAAAAGCCTCAACAATTTGGGTGACAGTAAAATTAAAGCTGGTCAACGTTTAATTATCGGCATTTA
Source organism: Chryseolinea sp. (assembly GCA_046595655.1). Lineage (GTDB taxonomy): Bacteria > Bacteroidota > Bacteroidia > Cytophagales > Cyclobacteriaceae > Chryseolinea. The sequence goes on from JBKJOF010000075.1 coordinate 511, forward strand.
AATCTCGCTTTTCGAATTAAGACATAGAGGATAAATTCGTCCTACTTTATCCATTTACAAAGCATATCACCCACTTCAAAACAAGCGATGCGTTAAAAGGTAATCAACAAACAATACCTTTTAACCAGCATCATTATCCTCCCCTTTCCTAACGGGTTCTGCTTAAATTATCTTTGCACAAAACATCCTTTTGAACATTCGTGACTTTCTTTCCTTGTTGCAAAGCGTGGATGTTTATCTCAAAATTTTGAAGGCGCAATGAAGCCACGAAGGTTTGAAAATCAAGGCAAAATCTCATTATAAAACAGCGCTCAATAATTGAATCGATTGATGTTTGCATTATTATCTTTGCCCACTTAACAACAGACCCATGTCGATCAATATCAGAAAGCAAGATGCGCTTGACTATCACACTCAAGGGCAACCCGGAAAAATTGAAGTTGTACCTACAAAGACGCTCAGCTCACAACTCGATTTAGCACTCGCCTATTCGCCAGGAGTGGCAGAGCCGTGTAAAGAAATTGCAGCAAATAAGGAAGACGTTTATAAATATACAGCCAAGGGAAATTTAGTCGCAGTAATCACAAACGGAACGGCCGTATTAGGATTGGGCAACATCGGACCAGAAGCGTCCAAGCCGGTGATGGAAGGTAAAGGAGTACTCTTCAAAAAATTTGCTGGCATCGATGTGTTTGATATCGAGATTGACGAAGAAGATCCGGATGAGTTTATTAAAATCGTAAAATCACTAGAGCCTACGTTTGGCGGTATTAATCTTGAGGACATCAAAGCACCAGAATGTTTCAAAATAGAAACGGAGCTGCGCGAGAAGATGAACATTCCCATCATGCACGATGATCAGCACGGTACCGCAATTATTTCAAGTGCTGCGTTATTAAATGCACTTGAAATTGTTGAAAAGAAAATTGAAGATGTAAAAATCGTTGTAAACGGTGCAGGCGCAGCGGCAGTAAGTTGTACTAAGCTCTACATGGCTCTTGGCGCGCGAAAAGAAAATATCATAATGTGCGACAGCAAAGGTGTGTTGAATAAAAAACGCACCGGCCTCGATGAAATTAAATCGCAGTTTATCACCGACCTTACGGTTGATACCTTGCAAGAAGCAATGAAAGGTGCTGATGTATTTGTTGGACTTTCTGTTGCCGATGCTATAACTGCCGAAGATTTAAAGAACATGGCAGACAATCCGATTGTATTTGCATTGGCAAATCCCAATCCGGAGATTGATTATCATCTGGCAAAGGCTTCACGCCCCGATGTGATTTTAGCAACCGGCCGTTCTGATTATCCTAATCAGGTGAACAACGTATTAGGATTCCCTTACATTTTTCGTGGTGCATTGGATGTACGTGCGCAAGAAATAAACGAGGAGATGAAACTTGCAGCGGTTCATGCATTAGCTACGCTTGCAAAAGAGCCTGTGCCTGATATGGTGGTAAAAGCATATGGTACCGACAAAATTCAATTCGGTCGTGAATATTTAATTCCAAAACCATTAGACACAAGATTGATCACAACAATATCCCCAGCCGTTGCAAAAGCTGCGATGGATTCGGGGACAGCAAAGAAAGCTATTACCGATTGGGGAGCTTATAATCTTGAACTACAAAAACGCATTGGCATCGATCAGAAATTAATGTCAAGGGTAATTGATCGCGCGAAGCAAAATCCGAAGCGAGTAGTTTTTGCAGAAGCAACACATCATAAAATTTTAAAGGCTGCACAAATTCTAAAAGATGAAGGTATTGCGCAACCAATTCTATTAGGTAACAAAGCAGAAATACTACGCCTCATTGAAGAGCATAATCTTGATCTTCAGGATTGTCCAATTTTCTATCCGCGCGAAGAAGATGAAATTGTAAATCGTTATGCTGAAGTGTTGTACAAAAAGCGTCAACGTAAAGGACTTACTTATCAAGATTGTGTTCGCTTAATGCACGAACGAAATTATTATGGTGCCATGATGGTTGAGTTTGGAGACGCTGATGCATTAGTGAGTGGTCTTACAAAAGATTATCCCAAAACCATTCTTCCGTCTCTTCAAATTATTGGAACTGCTGAAGGTGTAAATCGCGTAGCAGGTATGTACATTATTACCAACAAACGTGGTACATTCTTTTTTGCGGATACAACTGTTAACTTAAATCCAGATGCGCAACAGCTGGCTGAGATTATTGAATTGACAGCACGTGGCGTAAAGTTCTTCGATATGGATCCGCGCATTGCTGTACTTTCTTATTCCAACTTCGGTTCATCCGAAGGGGAAGTTCCGGAAAAAACAAGACTCGCTGTAAAACTAGCACGTCAAAAAAATTCTGACTTGATTGTTGAAGGTGATATTCAAGCGAACGTAGCATTGAATACGGAGATTCAACAAGAGACGTATCCCTTCAGTGCACTTTCAAAAGAGGCGGCCAACACATTAATATTCCCAAATCTTGCTTCAGGAAATATTGCCTATAAATTATTGATGGAGATTGGAGGAGCAGAAGCCATCGGGCCTATTTTATTAGGTATGAAAAAACCAGTTCATATTTTACAATTAGGAAGTTCTATTCGTGAGATTGTAAACATGGCCGCCATTGCAGTGGTGGATGCTCAGTTGCATGATCAGAATGATCATCTTTAATGAATTGCAAATGACCTTCAGAAAAATAAATCTATTTAATTCAAGGCTACAAGCTTCACGCTTCAGGCTGCAAGCTTGCGGTGTGAAGTATGCGGCCCGATTTCAGCAGACTAGAAGTTTAGAAATTCTCAAAGCGCTAACATGATTTCATTCTTAAAAGGTAAACTCGTCCAAAAATATCCAACGCATGTTGTGATCGATGTTAGTGGTGTTGGTTATCATGTCAACATTTCATTGCAAACGTTCTCCGAAATAAAAGATCAGGAAAATGTTTTGCTCTACACTCACTTGAGCATCCGCGAAGACGCGCATGTACTTTTTGGATTTAGTAACGAAGCCGAACGAAAACTTTTTCAACAACTCATTTCCGTTAATGGTGTTGGTCCGAACACGGCCATTGTTATGTTATCCTATATGAGCAGCTCGGAAATTAAAACAGCCATCGTAAGTGATGATGCTGTGGCCTTGCAAAAAATTAAAGGCATTGGTGGAAAGACTGCCCTTCGGGTAATCATCGAATTGAAAGACAAGCTCAAAAAAGAAAGTTGGGACGACTCCAATCCTTCTCTTTCTGTCGGGCCACACAATACCGTTCGCAGAGAGGCGTTATCTGCCTTGCTCACACTTGGTCTGCCTAAGGCAACGGCAGAGAAAAGTGTGGATACCGTCCTGAAAAAATCAGGAAATACCATTACCTTAGAAGATTTAGTTAAGCAGGCACTCAAAAACGCATAGGTACGTTTGACGCTCGGTACATCGAAACAAATTCCCCTTACCCTTGGGCGATTGCTAATAGCGTGGCTGGGATTTTTATGCACACCCGTTGAGGTTTTCGCGCAGGTTATCACGCCTGTAAACGAACAAGACACCACTAAAAATCCAACCTACAAATCCAATCGCAGACCTACCTTTCGACAGACCGATCGATATGGTGATCCGTTTTCGAATACCCCGACAGCATCACCCTTATTTCTGAAAGATCCTAATCAGATGAAGCTCGATGTGGAGATTGACACCGCATTGAACTATACCATTTATGAAAAAATCGGTAACCTCAATTACCGGCCAACGTCATCCATGTCGTTTACTGAGTTTAAACAATATCAAGACCGGCAACAATTAAAAAGTTATTGGCAAGGTAAATCGCGCGCGCAGGATGGCGAAAGTGCTGTGAGTGCCCGCGGCCTATTACCTAAAATTTTCATAAGCCCGGTGTTCGATCGGATTTTCGGTGGCAACTATGTGGAGCTCGTACCCCG
>JBKJOF010000122.1:0-40319 GCA_046595655.1 Chryseolinea sp.
CATTTTTCGTTGGCGCTCCAGCAATTGCATAAACCGTTTTAATACATCTAAGTAAAGTGTGATGAACAAAACTCCGGTCATGCTCCAAATAACAGCCACATTAAAATACAAAGTATCGAACGAAGTCCCACCAAAATGTTTGGTTGGTTGAAAAAGATTTGCCCGGAAATCAGCAATATGACGAGGCTTATGATCATCCGTATAGATGGGATAGATTTTTTGAACTAACTGCGCGTCAAGTTTTACAATACGCTCGGAGGTGTTCATATTTTTCACTGCATCTGAAACCGCTCGATTCGCATAACTCTCCTTTTGCTTATTGTATGCGCTTAATTTCTCAGGTGTCGATGTTGCCTCTTCAATTAATTTCTCTTTTGCAGCAGCCGACTGATCTGATCTATTTCTATAATATGCTTTTAATACTGTAAGGAAGTGATTTGCTTTTACATAAACCGTTGAATCAAATTTTCCAATGGCGAGTTTGTCTACTTCAGGAAATTTGTCGGTACCAACAGATTTTATTTCATTCGAAATTTCCGTTCGCAGTAAAGACAGCGATTGAGTCATCTTTTCAGAATTAGCGTTACGCCAATCCGTACGATTGTTCAGACAATAAGCAAGATTTGATTCGAGTTCCGGAATGTAATAAACTCTTTTATACTCCGCTTCTGCCGAAATTTTATCTAAATCATAAAACTGCTTTTCGAATGGGTTGTCTTTAAACTGCGTAACCATAAAGGCTTCAAATGCCCAGCGTGAAGCCATTACCTCTCCTATTAAAGGTACACCAATAGGCTTTCCTACACGTGGATTAAATTTATCAAAACTGATTACTACACCACTCAATAACAGTTGAGGAATAACGAGCAACGGAATCAAAATATAAATGGTAACGGCAGAGTTAAATGCCGATGAAATGTTCAGTCCTAACATATTCGCAAAACACGAGCAGCTAAAAAGTATGAGCCAATACCTACCCTCACTCAATGGTATTTCCAGAATAAAATTTCCAACCACAAAAAACAAAAAAGTTTGTACGGCCGAAATCAAAAACATAATTCCCACTTTGGAAACCAAATAACTGCTTCGGCTTAAGTGGAGAAACTTTTCCCGTTTCACAATCTTGCGATCTCGAAAAATTTCCTCTGCACTCATAGTAAGTCCGAAGAACAATGCCACCACAACACTCATAAAGAAATAAACCGGAATGTTATGATTGTTGTAGAAGCTGTAGATTTTTTGTCCCCCTAAAATATTATAGTACTTCACCATATATGCAATGAAGAACGCGAGCACCGGTGCCTCTAGCATATTGATATAGAGGTATTGCCGGTTAGCAAGTTTGGCTAACATATCGCGCGTACTAAAAACACTCCATTGCTTAAACCAGTTTGGAATCTCCTGCGCTACCGGAAGTATGTCATCAGAGTGTAGTATTTTCGGAACCTTGATTTTTTGTTTGAAATATTGATACCACTGGCCAGGAGAAATTTTTCTCGTGTTGGTCAACCGACCATACTCATTCACAACTTTGGTCTCGATGATGCTGAAGATTTGTTCCGGATTAATATTACCGCATTCCGGGCAAGCACCTTGCGATCTATTGGCCGCGTTTACCATATCGCGAAAATAGAGCACCGCGTCAATTGGATTTCCGTAATAAATCTGAAACCCACCAACATCTAAAATGATTAGCGTATCAAACAGCTTGTAAATATCAGACGAGGGCTGATGTATTACTACAAAAACCATTTTGCCACGCAATGCAAGTTCTTTCAACAAGTCCATTATGTTTTCCGAATCGCGCGATGAAAGCCCTGAGGTAGGCTCATCTACAAACAAAATGGTTGGCTCTCGTAAAAGTTCAAGGCCTACATTTAATCTTTTGCGTTGTCCGCCACTAATGGTTTTGTCCATGGGCGTTCCTACTCTTAAATCACGAATCTCAGTCATGCCTAAACTGAGCAAAACACGCTCTACTAATGCCGCTGTTTCTTCTTTTGACAAATGATCAAAACACAATCGCGCAGCATAATATAGATTTTGAAAAACAGTAAGATCGTCTATCAATAAATCATCTTGTGGAATGTATCCGATAACACCTTCTATTTTCTCAGGGTGTTCGTGAATATCAATACCATTTGCAGTGACACGTCCGCTAGATGGTTTATCACTTCCATTCAACACACTCAACAAAGTAGATTTACCTGAACCGCTGGCACCCATCAACCCGACAAGTTTACCACCATGTTCGGCAATGTTAATATTTTGCAAACCTGCTCTACCACTTTTAAAATGATAGAAGATGTGATCGGCCGTAAACGTAATCTCCGCCTGGCTCTTGTCAATTAAAAATTTTCCAACAACGTCACTGAAATAAATCGAATCAACCTTATCACCTCGTATGGTGCTACCTGTGGGGAAGACATCAATCTTTCTGCTTCGAAGTAAAATACTATTGAGGTAGAGTGTGGTAATGCCAAGGTATTTGATAAAATACATTTCGCCATCCGGCAACCAGAGAATGGCAATAAGACCTGTTAAATTCTTTTCTGTTATGCGCGGCCCAGGGTGATTTTCTTCACCCGATCCTTCATCAACAATCAATACATGTTTAGAAGATAGCTCCTCAATATCCTGGCCGGTTACAAAATTCTTTAATTCGTGAATAACAGCTTGCGGAATTTTAAGCGCCTGCCCTACATAATAAATAAGATTGGCTTGTCGCTCTGAAATTTCAAAATCTGCAAATACCAATTCAATCATCTTCACTACGAGCACCAGTTTCTGCTGCATCGTGAGGGCTTGATTTACCTTCTTGGCAATCTGCATGATCTTCGCCCAGTCTTCCACAAATTGCTGAGTCTCAATATCAAGTGAGCTGAGGTCTTGAGGGCCTTCAACCTTTTGGGACTGGCTGAGTTCATCGAACAATTTTAGGTAGGCCGGAACAGCTTCTCGGTTTAGATGAAGGCCGAGAAATTCTTTTATGTTCGCACGTTCGTCATCCGTAATACGCTCGCGCGCCACGATGGCAAAAAGCTGGATAACGGCACGAAGAAGTTCTTCACTCATGGTCTTGGTCGAGGTCGCTAAAAATAGGAATTAAATCAGTTATTAAAGAAACATTAAAACCAACATCTCAAGTTTTTAATGCGTAAATGCTCTGAATCTGTTTTTGCTTTTTCAAATCCTGCGTCACTACTTATAAAGTTTCTTTTCTACTGGCATTAACATTTGGAAGATGAGTGAAATGCTAATTACTGCAACACATCCGATGATGTTATAGAGCAGAAACGCGATGTCAGTATACCTGAAACAATAAAGTACAAAGGCTTCGGCTATAATCGCTGCCCAAAACACTGCAGTACCTTGCACATGTTTGATATAAAATGCCACTAGAAAAATGCCGAGTATCGTTCCATAAAATAACGAACCGACAATGTTTACAAACTGAATGAGGTTCTCTGCAAAACTAGCGAGTGTGGCAAAGAGCATGGCCAACAAAGCCCACATGCCCGTAAAAAGTCTGGATGCTTTTACATAATGCTCTGGCGTAGCGGACGATTTTACAGCACGTTTGTAAATATCAACAGTGGTCGTTGAAGCCAATGCGTTAAGCTCTCCGGCCATGGATGACATAGCAGCGGAAAACATAACCGCCAACAATAGACCAATGATACCGTGGGGCAAATAACTCAACACAAAGTTTAAGAAAATGTAATCTCGATCTTGCGTTTTCGCACCCGGAATAGCTTTCGCTATCGTTGACTTTACAGAATCGCGGATCGCTGTTTCATTTTTTTGAAAGCTCTTTACATTATCGCGTTCTTTTTTTATGGCAACTTCATCATTAGCATGTATGGCTTGCACCAAATTATCAACCGCAGTTCGCTTCTGCCGATATAAGGTATTGTATTGTTTATCTAACAACATCAGCGTGTCGGCTTGCTCCGTTTGCATGGCCCTATTTTTCAACACTTGATTATGAAAAACAGGACTTTGATTAAATAGATAAAATACAAACACCAACACCCCAATAAAAAGAATAATGAATTGCATTGGAATTTTAAGCAGGCCATTGAAGATAAGCCCAAGTCGGCTTTCTGTAACTGAAGTTCCGCCCAGGTAACGTGCTACTTGCGATTGATCTGTTCCGAAGTAGGATAGAAACAAAAATGTTCCTGCAATTAAACCTGACCAGATATTATATCGGTCACTCAAATTAAATTCAAAACTTACGAGATTAAGTTTTCCGAGTTCTCCGGCAAGCTGAACGCTATCACCAAAAGAAATTTCTTTCGGCAACATTGTAAATGCCAGAATTCCGGCAAGGATCATTCCTCCCATGATGATGGTAAGTTGATAACGTTGAGTAAGACTAACGGCTTTTGTTCCTCCAGACACCACATAAATGATCACAAGAAATCCAATCAGTACTGTTGTAATCGAAATGGGCCAACCTAAAATCGTTGAGAGTACAAGCGATGGAGCAAACAGCGTAATACCTGCCGATAAACCACGGAGGATCAAAAATAAAATAGCAGCGAGCGAACGCGTCTTTACGTCAAATCGTGTTTCAAGATATTCGTATGCAGTGAAAACTTTTAGTCGATAATAAATTGGAACCATCGTTACTGAAATAATAACCATCGCGATGGGTAAGCCAAAATAAAATTGAAGGAAACGCATTCCATCTTCAATGGCCTGACCCGGTGTAGACAGAAAGGTAACAGCACTGGCTTGTGTTGCCATAATAGAAACTCCAATCATCCACCACTTCATGGAGTTGTCGCCTTTTAAATACGACTCCATCGTTTTATTGCCGCGCGTTTTCCAAACTCCGTATACTACAATAAAAAGGATGGTACCTATCAGTACTGACCAGTCAAGGTAATTCATGCAAAAGATCGGGTTAACCAAAAATACAATACAACTTGAATGGCCAGCGCTCCGAGCACAAGCCAATACCATTTTTTCCAGGAACTGAAGATGGGAGGAATCTCGTTGTCTGACATGATGGTGGAGAATTTTGTTGTTAGAATATAGAAACTAGAATGTTAAAGGTTCAAGGCCCGAAGTTTAAGGTGAAATTTTCGAGCCGGTTCATCTGTTAAACTCGAAACTTTAAACTCGAAACTTATTTTTTTCCAATCGACACCAAATTGGCAAAGAGTTTATAGGCTCCCGGAACACCTTCAGGTAATTCTCGAAAAAACGAAAGACCAGTATAAATGTAATAGCCATTACCATACTTGGCCACAAGCAAACTACCATCTTTTGGCGCTTCTCCTTTGTCGTTCATGGAAAGTATCGCTTCAAATTTAACATCCCATTTTGACGGAAAGTATAGGCCGCGTTCTTGAATCCAACCTTCAAAATCTTTTGATGTTATTTTGTTCGGTGTATTCAACACTGCGTCATCTGGCTTTAGTATCCGTACTACTGCATCCTCTTCCGTTACCCGATCGCGACTCAGAGTCAAATCGTATGGAGAGAATTGAGTTGTCTCTAAATCGGAATTGGTGTTGTATTGTACTACCACTGTTCCTCCATTCTTTGCATACGTAAGCAATTCGCTCATGATAAAGCCCATGCGAGTATTGGTGTTCACTGCCCTAATCCCTAACACCACGGCATCAACACGCTTCAAGTTTTCGGCATTGACTTCTCCATTTTTCATTTCCCAAACTTCATAGCCCATATTGCGCAACGCTGCCGGAACTTCATCGCCAGCACCTTTAATGTATCCAATCATATTACCGGCCTTTTTCAAATTAAGGCGCACCAGTTTTGCTTCAGATTTTGGCAGCAAGGTTTGAGGTGGAATATGATCGTACGAAACAGAAAGCAAGGAGTGATTGTATTCTTTTCCATTAATTTCAGCAACCGCCTTTATGCTAGACGTGATCTCCGACTTTGCGGGAAAAACAGTGAAACTCTTTACTTGTTCCTCACCTTTTACTTTGATATCAAAAAGCAATGACGCTGGTTGCACTCGCCATCCTTCTGGTACTTGCAACGTTAATGTACCAGCTACATTACCTTGACTTGATATTATTTTAACATCGACATTTCGTGGCTTGTCGTCACTAAAGATGAAAACCGATTTTGACAGATTTAAAAATACAGGAGGAACAACTTCAAACGGTCTGGCGAGTTCGCCCTTTACGGGATCAGTGGTTTTGTAAATAAGCGGTCGGTTAATAATCAGCTTATCGTTACCAATCTTAATATAAAATGAAAAGGTAATGGCGGGTTCATTTTCTGGTTTACCAATTAATGTAGGATTGTTAACTGTAAATAAACCGGTGCTGTGTTTTTCTTTTAACCAGTAGGGATCAGAATATGCAAGAGTAGGATCAACTTTTTTCTTCGTCTTAAGAAGAATGGATGCATTATTTTTTAACACGATTGACGATGCTGAGTCCATTCCTAAACTCTTGGATTCGATGCGTTCAATCTGTACATCAATGGGCGAACGATTTACCAACTCCAAATTGACTACAACCTGATGATCGGGAGTTCCAAAATAAGTATCAGCCGTAACTTCTAAAAATAATCCAAGGCAGTCATCAATAAGTTCTTCTACTTCCTTCAACTTTCTTTTCTTCCAAATACCATCTTCCAGTTTTGTGATTTCACTTCTAATCTGAAACAAGAGCGGAACACTCGATGATGGCGAATCAATTACATATCCCTGAATTGCTTTATCCACCAAAGGTTGAATCTTCTCACCGCCTTTTACTCTTGTCCAAGTTGTGTTAATACCTTCGAAAATATCTTTCTTAGCACTATCACCCTTTGCATGTTCGAGAAACTGCAATTGATCACCCCGCAAACCACGTGAGCCAAAACCCTGGCTCTTATGTTGGCTGCGGCTTATGGCTGAAATCTCTGTGTATGATTGCCCCAATGCTGTGTTATAACTTCCTACATTCAGCGTAATAATTCCAGGAGTATTTTCATCGATTGTAGTATTCCACCAACGACCTGTATTAGTATACAGTCGCTTTACTTGCCAAGTTCCAAACTCGTTTACCTGGGTCGGAAAAATCTTTGCATCAGCCGCAGCACTAAAAGCTTCCTGTGCAAGAATAGCCGAAGCAGTGTGATGCCCATGCCCTGCGCGTTCATCTGGCGGAAAACGGGTAATGATTACATCGGGTTGATATTGACGAAAAATCTTTACAACATCTGAAAGTACCTCTTCCTTATTCCAAATCTTAAAGGTTTCATCTGCCGATTTGGAGAAACCAAAATCATTTGCTCTTGTGAAATATTGTTTGCCTCCATCGATCCGTCTGGCGGATAACAATTCTTGTGTGCGGATCAATCCCAATAAATCACGAAGCTCAGAACCGATCAGATTTTGTCCGCCATCACCACGTGTCATAGAGAGGTATGCAGTCTCTACCAATCTGCCGTTGGCTAGATAGGTAATGATGCCGGTGTTCTCGTCATCAGGATGAGCTGCTACGTACAACGCTGAACCCAGAACATTTAACTTTCTAAGTTTAAGTTGGATTTGTGCCGCATTGGGTTGATGGTTTTGCGAAAATGAATTGATTGGAAGGAGAAGGAGAATATAAAAGATGTGCCTCATGCAAATGGTGGTTTGGTGCTAATTAACGGAGAAAATCAGAAACTGGATAAAGGTTTTTTTAAGAGGTAAATTACACCTGCGATTAGTGTCAATGGATTTTGATATTTAAAATGATGATGATGATAATCGAAACATTTCTATCGACACCAATCAAAAAAAGATTAATGGTTCAACTCAGGAATATTCAATAAGATTTCTCTCACGTTATGTCGTATCCTGATCGCCAACTCATCTGTAGGCAAATCGTTTACATCACGTCCGAATGGATCTTCAATTTCTTCAGCAATGAGCTCGACACTTAGAAGTATGAATGAGATTAGCATTACCACAGGCACTGTTACATATTCGAAAGAGGTAACAAATCCAAAGGGAAGGGTAACGAGATAAATAAAAATAAATTTCTTGATAAACATGGAATACGAATATGGGATAGGAGTATTCTTAATCCGTTCGCAAGCTCCCATGATATCAACAAAATCTTTAAGTTCTTTATCGAGATTGATCAGTTGATCGCCCGTTATAACTTTATTTTGATAAAGTTGATTGACATACGCATATAAAGCAGAAGCCAACTTATTTGGTTTATGATTCGCTGATTCCAATTCAGTTAGAAATTTTTTGTCTGGTATATCGAGATCATAAATCAAGACTTCATCCCGCAGATGCTCCTTCACAGCGAAAACAAAATTTGGAATCATTCGAGCGAACCACTCACGATCCGCCTGATGTTGAACACCCAGATAAGCATGAATTTTAAGCGCCATATTACGACTGCTGTTCACCATGCCTCCCCACATCTTTCTTCCTTCCCACCATCTTTCATAAGCAGAATTGGTTCGAAATACCAAAAACAAACCCAACACAATACCCAACAATGAATGTACCGAAGTGCTTCCTTGAAACTCGTGAGGTTGCAGATCAAAGAAATCCAGAATCAGATAACAAACTAGTGCAGCAAAGCCTACCATAAAAGCCAATACGGGCAGCAACGTCTTCAATACAAGCCTGCTATACGAATGAAATATGAGCCCGATCCAGGCTTTGGGGTTATATCTTACCATGTCTGATTTTTAGGACCACAAATATAGAACGAAGAAAAACACGCAAACAATTTTAAAGGCGATTCTTTGATGGACGGAAGTTTAGAATGAATTATTATCAACGTGTTTAAGAAAATGAAATTTGATTCACGTCTTCAAGTGAAATTTTAAAGTAGATTAGCAGCTCAATTGTTTATTGTATGAAAAAATCTACCGCGTTCATCGCTTTCGCATTCCTGGCATCCATGTTAATTTATTCTGGTTTACAGGCGCAAGACTTTGTCGTTGATGTAAAAGGTGATACTGTCAAGGGATCTGTAAAACCTCAGATAACAGGCGCAACATCAAAAGTGATTGTTACAGACGCTAATAAAAAGAAAACAAGTTATTCACTCTTTCAAGTAAAATCATTCTACTTTAAAAACTCGGAATACCGACCCGTAAAAGGTCCAAATGGATATTGTTTTATGAAGCTTCAAAAAGCCGGATACCTTTCACTCTACTCCTTCCAGCTTCCCAATCAAAATACGTTCGATGGATATTATCTTGCAAAAATGGATGGTAGCGGTATTGAGGTTCCAAACCTGGCATTCAAAAAGACATTGATTAACTTCTTAAAAGAATGCAGCGATGTTACAGGGAAAATTGATAAAGGAGATCTCGGTAAGCGTCAGCTTAATGAAATAATAGATGCATTCAATAGCTGCATTGCCAGTAAATCGATTAACCACGCTCAGTTAATTGTGCAGAAAGAAGTTCAGGCAAAAAAAATGACTGCTTGGGATTTGCTAGAAGAGAAATTAAAAGGCCAATCTGAATTTGATGGTAAGGCCAATGCAATGGAGATGGTTATTGAAATTAAGGCCAAACTATCCAGAAGTGAAAAGGTACCTAATTTTCTGATTGATGGTTTGAAGGGTATTATCAACCCAACTGAATTGAAGGTTGACTTAGAGAATGCTCTGAAAGAACTAAACTAAAGCAACAGATTCTCTTTATATTCTATCGCAGTTTAAACCCCACCATAGAAAGTAATCTCAATACTTTATCTCTGTTCTTAAACAGAACAAATGCAGTGCAAATTGAAACGATAAGGCATAAGAGAAAAAGATACCCTCCATCACCTTTCACCTCGATTCCTAATATGGTCAGGTGCATGGTTATTGCTCCAAACATAATACCAAGTGCAAGTCCAGCACCAAGCCAAGCCGTTACATTGATCAATAGTAAAATGGCAGCGATTAGTTCGAGTACACCAATTCCAATTCTTCCCCAAGGCTCCATACCAACAGTGGTAAAAATATAGACGGATTCGTCAGACCCTGTAAATTTAAAGTATAAAGTCTGCAACAAGATTATGGCTGCCAAAATTCGAGCAGCCCAATAAAGAAGGATTGAAGTTTTCATGATCAAAAGTATGTGGTTTCAACATATCCGAATGTCTGCTAAGTGACAATGGTGTCGACACACCTCATAAATTTCAGTTAGCGAGGTTGAATTTTATTTATACAAATTTAATTTCCTTGGCGGATTTGGCTGAGAGCAGTTTCCGCAATAAGGGGTAGAGACTTTTTGATAACAGTTAATTCAAATAGCCATCGATCACATTTAAAGTTTCGGGTGTTATGAAAATTCTAAATTCTAAATTCTAAATTCTAAATTCTAAATTCTAAATTCTTTTAATCAATAACATCTTCCCATCGCAACTGGTCATCATAAAAAATAGTCCCTTTATCTATTTGCAGAGGTGACTCAATATTATTCGAATAAATCATTCCGGTGCCAAGACCTTGATGAAGTTCTACATTATACTGACTTGTAAATTGACAAATAGCATTCAATCCAATATTCGATTCGAGTGCAGAGGTAATCCACCAACTAATATTCAATGCTGCTGCAATTTCAATCCATTCTGCGCAACCTTTAAAACCACCATGCAACGTGGGCTTTAGAATAATGTATTTAGGTTTTAATCTTGTCAATAGCTGTTTCTTTTCTTCAACAGAATCTATCCCAATCAATTCTTCATCAAAAGCAATTGGTATAGGCGACTTAAGACAAAGCTCTTCCATCTCTACTAATCCGGGTTTGATAGGCTGTTCAATAGATTCAATATTAAACCTGGCCAACTCATTTAGTTTATATAACACATCATCCACTTTAAATGCACCATTCGCATCTAAGCGAATGATAATATCATTCTTAAAATATCGCTTGCGGATATACTGAAGAATGTCGCATTCGCGATCGAAATCCAAACCACCTACCTTCAACTTGATGCAATTAAAACCTTGCGCAATTTTCTGGTTTATCTGGCCCATCATAAAATCCAGATCGCCCATCCAGACTAAACCATTGATGGGTATTCTCTGTCCTTTTGTAAATCCATTTTTATAAATCAATCGCTTGCCTCCGTTCTCAAAATCTAGAAATGCAGTTTCTAATCCAAAGGTAATTGACGGAAAGTGTGGTGGTATAATTTCAAAAAGATTTTGAACTGTAGGATTATTAAGTTCAAGCTGATTCAACTTCTCAACTGTCGATTGTAACGCTTCTTCAAAATCAGGACGCGCGTCCACACTGAGTCCGGGTAATGGACCACACTCTCCTATTCCCGCTACATTGGGCTGTGTATCGTCCCAAAGCTTTACAAACCAAGAAGTTTTATCATTCATCAAGCCACGAGATGTTCTTGCCTTGAATGCAAACTGAAATACTTTTTTAGAATAGGAGGCTCGTAGCATAAAAACAAAAAACTAAAATAAGGTTTTCAGTTTAACTTTGTGCTTTTGCACCACATGAATCTCAATCTGAAAGACTTTACTTATACTCTTCCACAAGAACGAATTGCATTATATCCATTAGCAAAAAGAGACGAGTCAAAACTTCTTGTTTACAATCAAGGCGAAATAAAGAATGAACAATTCAGTTCTCTAGACCAGTACATACCTACCGCATCGCTTCTCTTTTTCAACGACACAAAAGTTATTCCTGCAAGGCTTCGTTTTTTAAAAGATACTGGTGCAGAAATCGAAATTTTTTTACTCAGCCCGATTCAACCTTCTGTGCTTGTGGTGGAAGCCATGCAAACCACAAAAACATGTTCATGGAAATGCACGATCGGAAATTTAAAGAAATGGAATGACGGAAAACTCCTTATCAAACTAATGGATAATTTTTCATTAGAGGCAAATCTTCAGAATCGGGAAGAAGGGATTGTAACCTTCATTTGGTCGGGCGAATATTCATTTGCCGAGGTGGTAAATTTAGTAGGAGCAACACCCCTGCCGCCATACCTAAAAAGAAATGCCGAAGATTCAGATCGCGAGCGTTACCAAACTATATATTCTCATTATGAAGGTGCCGTGGCGGCCCCAACCGCAGGGTTGCATTTTACAACTGAGGTTTTTGAAAAGTTAAAACAGAAAGGCGTTCAAACCGATTTCGTTACACTGCATGTTAGTGCCGGAACGTTTCGGCCCATCAAAACAGATGAGGTTGATAAACACATCATGCATCTTGAACAGATAATTATTACACGAAAAAATCTAGTTAATCTGCTTCAGAATAAATTCACAATTCCCGTTGGCACAACCTCTATGAGAACCTTGGAAAGTTTGTATTGGTTTGGTGTTAAGCTTGCTCACAATGCACACGCAAAATTTCATATTACACAGACTGATCCTTACAGCAATCAGTACACGAAACTCACCAGGCAAAATTCATTCGAACGAATTTTAAAGCACATGGATGAACATCAATTGGATATACTCCAGGGAGAAACTTCCATTTACATTCTTCCAGGATATGAATTTAAGGTATGCGATGCTTTAATTACCAACTTCCACCAGCCGGGTTCAACTTTAATTGTTCTGGTCTCTGCTTTTATTGGAGAAGATTGGAAAAAAATATACACAACAGCTCTTGAAAATGATTATCGGTTCTTAAGTTATGGTGATAGTTCAATGCTGATTCCAAAAAAACTGCCACGAATGCGCGAATAAACTTTCATGTTGCATTCGTGGCAACTTAAAATCTAATTTTTCCCTGTGGTGGTAAGGTTCAAATCAATAACTCTTACCTCCACTCTTCTTCCTTCTTCTTTGGCTGCTGCTTGATCTTTAGTGGCACCATATCCCTTTGCAACAATTCTTCTTCGCACAATACCTTTATGATTGATATAATCTAATACAGCAATAGCACGTTTGTTCGAAAGCTCGCGATTCGATTCTTCTGATCCTTCTGCAGAAGCGAAACCAGAAATTTCAATTCCGAGATCGGGTGATTTCTTCAGCTCTGCGAGAACAACATCCAGTTGCGCGTTGTATTGTGCTTTGAGGTCGCTCTTGCCTGCATCAAAATATATTTTTACGAACTTGGTAAGAGCAGCTTTGTCATAAGCCGATTTTTTGGGTTGCTCCTTCTGCTTCTTTGCTTCTTCTGTTACCTTAAAAGTAGGAAGCGAGAAGATATTTTTATCTTCAAATTTCTTCTGTTCAAATTTACTCTCATCGCTTTCGTCATAGTAATATGTGCGAACGGCAGACTCTATCTTTGAATTCTCATTCTCATTGAAGTTTACATCATCGATTGGATCTTTCATTTCAATAAGATCAACCAAGTAGGCAATACCATCTTTATCAGGCGCGGCCATCAAATCAAGCATCATATCATACACATCTACATTACCACTCTTCACCAACTGCGATTCATGGGTTTTGCGAAGTTCTGTCTTCACATCGGTGTCGGTATCATAAAATGCATTCTTTACTTGAACCTCTTGACCAACTACTACATCAAACTGTTTAATAGTGCGTAAAAATATTTGCTGATACAATTCGTAAAAGTATGATTGGTTCGGCACATTGATGTTAAGTGTGTAGGGTAAAAATCCTTCCGACTCAATCACCATATCGTAATCTTTTGCAGGAGGGAGAATGATGAGATAGTTTCCAGTTTCCGGATCGGGATCATAAACAAAATCAAGCTTCTTATTTGTGTCGTTATCGATCAGATAAATTTTTGTAGGAATTGGTTTACCAGTTTCACCGTTCAGAATTTTTCCCTTAATCATGGTTAAAGGAATGTTAGAAGATTCAGGAGGCATATCGAGGTAGTAAATATCCTGTCCTCCCTTGCCGCCTTTCCGATCGGAAGAAAAATATGCACGTGTTCCATCGGCAATCAATGTAAAGTAATTGTCGTTCGCTGTTGTGTTTACAGGATAGCCCATGTTCTCAGGTGATGTCCACTTTTCATTCACCAATCGAGACACAAAAATATCGCGACCCCCCATAGAGTTATGTCCGTCAGAAGTAAAGAATAAAGTTTTTTGGTCCGGGTGAATAAATGGTGCATCTTCATTCGCCTTGGAATTAACGCCTGGTCCCATATTGACCGGTGCGCTCCATGCTCCCCCTGCAGACATCTGAGTTTTGTAAATATCCAAACCACCAAGGCCGCTTAAGCGATCACTAGCAAAATAGATTGTCTTTCCATCAGGAGTGATACTGGCTGTTGACTCCAGGAATTTGGGGGTGTTAATTGAGGGTGTTATAAGACTGGGTTTAGACCACCCCTCACCTGCTTTGTTAATTTGAAATAAGCTACCCGGATCGGTCGCTCCGCCCATAAAGATGAGCATCTTCAAACCATCTGGTGAAATGCCCGCTGTTCCAACATTATAATCATGCGCAATAACTACTTCTTTAGCCTCTGACCATGTTCCCTTATTATAGGAAATGTAAATCTCTTCTATAAACTTATCGCCTGTTCGTGTCTTACCTGTATTGGGGCGTAGGGCAGTGAAGGCCATCACACTTTCATCCGCAGATACTACAGGATTATACTCTGTGTATTTTGTATTAATGATCTCTCCGAAGTTATGGACAACAAAATTGCGCGGTACTGACATCAACACCTGCGCATTGTGGCATGTCTTAATAGCGTCATCGGCTTGTGCAATTGTTTTCTTATCCGCCTTATTCGTTAACTCCTTGAATTTTACAAAGTTCGATGTTGCTTTGGGAATGTTTTCATCCTTCAGGTACAGCGAACCAAGATCATAATAAAGCGAGGTCGGCATCTCTTTTCCGTTTTGAAGAGCGAATTCAAAATACGGAATAGCTTTTACCTGATCGGTCAAATCAAACATTTTCTCGTAGCACACACCAGTCTTATAATGTACCAGCGGATTTTTATCTCCACCCTGAATTACCTCCAGAAATTTTGGCAATGCTTGATCATAGCTCTTAACACTAAAGTAATATTCAGCATCCGCTAGCGACTTGTTGCCCTGCGCAAAGAGCATGGAGACCGAAAATAGTAAGCCAACACTGAGAAAGTAGGTCTTTCGAATCATATAACATTTATTTTAATTTCAATACTACAAATAATCTGTACGAAGTCGTTATTCATTTTAGGCCAGAGCATTACAGTTGAATTTTGCTCACAATATCATCACTTCTAGGGTTCTTTAATGTGCTTTTCCTCAACTCAATAACTGCAGCCCAAATTTATCCATACCAAAATTACACCACTTTATAGGATTTAAATTGATTTCTACCGAATTTTAGGGTATCAGGATAAGTCTATGAAAAGATTGTTACTACGAATCATGGATGCTCAACCGGGAGAAGTTGGTCGCGTGGCCATGCTTCTTGTAATGAGTTTCTTCATGGGAGTGTTTCTGGCAACCATAAGTGTTGCCTCTCAGTCATTATTCTTACAGCACTTCAAAGATGAGCTAGATCTGCCCAAGGCACTATTGTATTCTGGTGCGTTTGGTGTGATGGCAACGTTTATCTATAATTTTTTACAGAACAGAATTCCCTTCCCTGTGCTAGGCGTTACCAGCCTGGTTGTTATTACGGGGCTAACTGCCTTTATTGAATTTGGGGAAGGCTACTTCAGCGATCCCGATGCAATATTTTTTCTCGGTTTTACATTAATTATACCATTCACCTTTATTACCTATCTGGTTTTTTGGGGAGCCTTCGGTCGATTGTTTAATTTGAAACAATCTAAAAGGTTAGTCGGAGCAGTGGATCAGGGTGCAATGATTGCATCCTTTATCGCATTCTTTTCCATACCCGCTTTTCTGGCTTTAAAAGGAGTAGACACGGTAACTCTTTATACCATCAGTCTGGTTAGCATTTCCATTTTTACCTTACTTTTCATCTTTCTGGCCTTCGCCTATCTTGCCAAGACACGAACTTTTGCCGAGGAAAAAATTCAGTATAAAAAGCTGACAGTTAAAGAGTTTTTTCAAAGCCGTTACATCTTGTTCATGTCTTTGTTTGTAATATTCTCTACCATTGCAATCAGTTTTATTAATTATTCATTCCTAAACGTAGCTCCGCGTTTTTATACAGACCCAGAAGGTTTAACTCGATTCATTAGTTACTTCGAATTGACCATCGTTGTCTTTGGATTCTTATTCGATGTATTCGCCACAGATAGAATTCTTAATGAATATGGAATGCGTGTTGCATTGTTGGTGAGCCCCATTCTTCTAGGTTTCTTTACAATAGCAGCACTTATTCTTGGCGCCATCTTTCCCCCAGGCAATAAGCTTTTTATATTCTTTTTTATCCTCATTGCTGTAACGCGATTGTTTGCCAGCTCCTTAAAAGATGCTTTAGATAGCCCAACTTTTAAATTTTACCTTTTGCCAATTGAAGGCAGTATTCGAATTGATGTTCAGACCAAAATTGAGGGTTTAGTTACAGCATTCGCTAGTGTAATAGCCGGTGGATTGATCATTCTTATCATGCGAGTTGACTTCTTTGATGTGATTTACATTACACTGTTTACACTTCCAGTAATTATTGTGTGGTTTCTTGTTGCCAACCGCATGCACAACAACTATCGAAAAACTTTACAAGGCACTCTGGCGCGAAACAAGACGAAGATGAATCGCCACACCGAGAAAGAATACACTATCAAAACCGTTTTAGAAAAAGAAGTAAACAGCTCCGCGGAAGAAAAAGCAATTTACGGGTTGAAGTTGATGGAGAAGTTGGAGCCGGCATTATTTGAAAACTCTATTATCCGGTTGGCCGATAGCAACGCGCCCATCATCAAGGCCTTTGCGGAAGAAAAGATCAAAGCATTAGATCTTCGATCGGATA
Source organism: Chryseolinea sp. (assembly GCA_046595655.1). Classification (GTDB taxonomy): domain Bacteria; phylum Bacteroidota; class Bacteroidia; order Cytophagales; family Cyclobacteriaceae; genus Chryseolinea. The sequence continues at coordinate 16,779 of JBKJOF010000122.1, forward strand.
ATAAGAAAACTGAGATTCGGGCATTAGCGGAGAAAGCCAATGCAGAATCGGAAGACAGCGATTTACTTTCTATTTCTCCTGAAAAATTACTCAAGCTCAGCAAATCGGTTCGGCAAGCCGACCGGATTCTGGCTGCCAAACTTCTTCGAAAATTAATCAGCGCTCGAACCATTTTTATCTTACTTGAATTGCTTCGTGATGTCGATCCGAAAGTTCGCTTTGAAGCTTTGTTCACCGCCCGCAAAGTAAAACGTCAGGAAACGTGGCCGGTACTCATCGAACTTTTAAACTCACCTTCATACAGTCATTTGGCTGCATCGTCTTTGAAAGAAGTTGGAGAGCCTGTGTTGGCAGCATTGGAGTCTGCCTTTCATAAATCAGGACAAAGCGATATGGTAATGTTGCGGATCGTTCAGATTATGGGTCGCATTGGTGGACGCTATGCTTTGCAATTATTATGGAAGAAAGCAGACTACCCCGATAAAAGAATTGTAAAACAAATTCTATATTCTCTGCGCTACATTCATTATCAGGCACAAGGTAGAGAGGCACGGCATGTAATCGATTTACTTGAGGCCGAGATGAGCAAAACCATTTGGAATCTGGCCGCTCTGGAAGAGTTACCAACAACCAATGAATTCAGTCACTTACGTGAAGCGTTGAATGAAGAGGTAGTTGAAAATTACGATCAGATCAGTTTGCTGCTCTCCATATTGTATGATCCGGAATCCATTCAACTCGTAAGAGAAAATATTGAGACAGGCGATCCAGATAATATTGCCTTCGCTATGGAGTTGATGGATCTCTTTATCGATCCGGAATTAAAACCAAAGTTGGTTCCGCTTCTTGATGACATTTCTATTTCTGAAAAGCTTCGACTCTTGCAGATTTATTTTCCAAGAGAAAGCTACAATCCCATTCAGGTAATCAACTACATCCTCAATCGTGATTTCAACCAGAACAACCGCTGGACAAAAGCCTGTGCTGTTCACGCTTCAGCATTCATTCCAGATTTCAGAATAAGCCGCGGCTTAATTGCTCAGGTATTTAATGCTGATCGGGTATTGCAAGAGACAGCTGCGTGGGTAATCTATAATAAAGATCAAAAAGCGTTCGATGCCATCGGTGAGCGTTTGCCTGAACGTGATAAAAAATTCATCGATTCCTCTATCGAAAAAAATCAATTACTTGATGGATTAGATGATGGTTTTTTTCTTGGAATAGAAATGGTGATGTTCATCAAGCAATCACCCATCTTCAAAAATATTCACGGGGCATTGCTGAGTGATCTGGCTGATAAAATCAAACCTCTGGATCTTGATCGTGGAGAATACTCCAAATTTAATCCTGACGATCACAACACACCGATTTTTATTGTGGCACACGGTGAAGTGTGTTTAAAAAATGATCACACCATTATCACCACGCTTAAGAAAGGTAATGTTTATGGCGATCTGTTTCAAAACGGACCAACCGTTCGGGCCAATTCAATTGAAGCAACGGAGCGTTCAATTGTATTCAAGATTAACCTTATGGATTTCTATTTTGTAATGGCCAATCACCACGAACTTGTTCAAGGGCTTATCAAGAACATAACGGAAGAGATTAAACATTATTCATAACTAACTATACGGACCTCATGGTATTTGAAATTGATGTATTGATTGCTTTTGCCGACCGCGATAACGAGTCAATCTCTAAGACTGAGTTGGGTTGGGTTTCGCAATTCAAGAAATTTCTAGAGCTGATGCTGACTCAGGTGCTGGGTGAAAAACCAAACGTTTTAATCAAAGCTGATTATGATAATCTAGTCTCTCCGAAACTGGATAATGTTGGTGTATTTGTCGCCATACTATCAAAAGATTTTATTGAGTCTGGCAAATGCCTTGACCATGTGGAATCATTTTACAAAGCTGTAGAATCAACATCGAAAAAGAAGAACCGCGCATTTAAAGTTTTCAAAACGCCACTCAGCGTACAGGAGCAACCTCCTCGTTTGCGCGAGTCGATTGGTTACGATATGTATCAACTCGATCCTGAATCTGGTGAAACAAAGGAATACACTGACTACTTCAGCACAGAAGCCGAACGTCAATATTGGATGAAGATGGTTGATCTTGCCTATGACATTTACGAAACCCTACTTTATTTAAAAGACGAAACAGCAAGCGCTGAGGTAAAAAATATTTACAAACGTAAAACCATTTACCTGGCTGAAACCGGTCACGATCTTTCGGTACAACGAAACATCATCAAGCGCGAATTGCAGCGTCACGGCTATCAGGTATTACCGAATCAAACCTTGCCGGGTAATGCGACCGAACTGGAACGCATCGTGCGAAAAGACCTTGACGGATCCTCTCTTTCGATCCACTTAATAGGTAGTGCCTACGGAGAGATTCCAGAAGGCTCTGATCGTTCCGTGGTAGACATTCAAAACAAACTGGCGGCAGAAAAAAGTTTGCAGGCAAAAGAAAAACGCGAAGAGTTTGGTCGGTTGGTTTGGATCTCACCAAACCTTACTCACGCAAGCGAAAAACAAAAGGCTTTTATTGAAAATATTAAACGTGATGCAGAGGTGCAGGAAGGCGCTGATATTTTACAAACTTCATTGGAAGATTTTAAAAATATAATGCGCGAAGAATTGGTAGATGTAGGAGAAAAGAAAACCGTTGAAGAATACGGTGGCCGTAGTATTTATATGATGCATGATAAAGTAGATCGTGTTGCCGTAAAGCCATTTATTGATGAAATGAAAAAATCAGGTTTCAATGTATTGGTTCCTGAATACGAAGGCGAGTTGCTTGAACTTCGCCAGCAACACATTAACAATTTAAAAAATCTAGATGGCGCTATTATTTATAAGGGCAACGTAAACGAACAGTGGGTGCGAATGAAGGCACTTGATTTATTAAAAGCTCCGGGCTTCGGAAGAAAAAAACCGATACTAGCGAAAGCTATTTTTACAACTCCCGGATCGAACTTAAATAACGAAAGTTTCAGAACCCAGAACTTGCGCGTGATTGAAGGTGACGCTTCCACTTCGATAGAGTCGCTAAAATCTTTTTTGAAGGAATTTAATACTTAATCATAACCATGAGTAACGTTATTGATGAAATAATAGTCGAGACCAGCAATCCATTTCCTGGTCTTCGTCCTTTTAAAATTGACGAAAGTCATCTCTTCTTTGGTCGTGAAGGCCAAAGTGACGAAGTGCTGCTTAAACTTTCGAAGAGTAGGTTTGTAGGTGTAATAGGCCCGTCTGGAAGCGGTAAGTCATCCTTTATTTATTGTGGCGTAATGCCCATTCTCTACGGAGGTTTTCTTACGGATGCTAGTCCCAACTGGGAAGTAATTGTAACTCGCCCGGGTGCAGGACCAATTGATAATCTCGCGGAAGCGTTGTTAAAAAATAATCCAGAATACGTTGGTTCAGAAACTGAAGAAAAGAAAATCAAACGCACCATCTTTTCGACATTACTTCGAAGTAGTTCGTTAGGGTTAGTAGAAGCTATTGAGCAAACCAGAAAAGAAGCTGACGTAAATTACCTTGTGCTAGTCGATCAGTTTGAAGAACTTTTCCGTTTCAAAGAAGGTCACGATGCCAACTCAATTAATGAAACATTAGCATTCGTTAATTTATTGATGGAAGCCGTTAACTACCCTGACGCTCCCATCTATATTGCCATTACCATGCGCTCCGATTTTATCGGTGATTGTGCACAGTTTCCTGAACTCACCCGAAAAATAAACGACAGTCATTACCTTATTCCTCAATTAACGCGCGATCAAAAACGCAACGCTATTGAAGGACCAGTTGCTGTTGGTGGAGCGAAGATTGCACCGCGGCTTGTTCAACAACTTTTAAATGATTTAGGAGATAATCCCGATCAGTTACCTATTCTTCAGCACGCATTAATGCGCACCTGGAGTTACTGGTCTTCTTATCGAGATTTTTCTGAAGAGTCCGTTGATTTAAAACATTACGAAGCCATCGGTACAATGGCCGAAGCGCTGTCGATGCACGCCAACGAAGCGTTTGATGAATTAACAGAAGATCAAAAACACATTTGTGAAATACTTTTCAAAGCCATCACTGAAAAACGAGGTGAGAATTTTGGAATACGCAGGCCAACCAAACTGAATGAGATCGCTGCTATCGCGAATGTATCGGAAGAAGATGTAGCTGATGTTGTAGATAAATTCAGAGAGCCAGGACGTTCACTGCTTACACCAGCGCATGGTATTACGATCACTTCAAAATCCATGGTCGACATCTCGCATGAAAGCTTGATGCGCATTTGGGTTCGATTAAAAAATTGGGTTGATGATGAAGCAGAAGCTGTACAAATGTATACGCGTTTAGCAGAAGCCGCATCGATGTACCAGGTAGGCAAGGCTGGTTTATGGCGCCCACCCGATTTACAATTAGCATTAAACTGGCAAGCCAAACATAAACCTACTTTAGTTTGGGGGCAGCGCTACCATCCAGCCTTTGAGCGTACGCTTATCTTTTTGGAATACTCCAAGAAAGAATGGGAGACAGAGCAACGCATTAAGGAGCTTGAGCAAAAGAACAAGCTTAAGCGAGCCCGCGTATTTGGAATTGTAATGGGTACTTTCGCAGTAATCTCTATTTTATTTTTGGTGTTTGCGCTTTATCAAAAATCGCAAGCTGACATAGCAACTGAACGGGCCCTTAGTCTTCAGAAAAAAGCAGAAGAGTCAAAAGCTGCTGCAACTATTGCAAGGGATGCTGCGCAACGAGATCGTGATGCTGCTTTAAAAGCAAAAGAAGCTGAAGAAGAACAACGTCTACAAGCAGATGCTGCAAAATTATTGGCTCAGAAAAATGAATTGTTAGCTGAGAAAAATGCTGAAGAGGCAAAACGAAATGCAATTACAGCCCGATTAAATGAAGATAAAGCAAATCTAAGTGCTTTAGAAGCAAAAAGACAAGAAGCCAGCGCTCTTAAGAGTGCAGCCGATGCGCAGCGTCTACGCTACCTCGCGATTGCTAAATCGATGGCAGTGAAATCGAAAGAACTTACTGACCCTGAACAGGAAGCGCTCATTGCTCAACAAGCGTATCAATTCAATACAAAATATGTTGGCTACATCTATGACAATGATATTTACAACGGTCTTTATGCTGCATTAAAAAACAATGATGATCCATTAACCAAAAGTTTGGAGGCTCACGATCGCGGTGCAGCGAGAACATTGGTTACGCGTCAGTCTTCCAATGAGATTTTCTCTGGCGGAAGCGATGGCAAAATCATCCGCTGGACGAAGCAAAACAATCAATGGAAATCAGAGATATTGATTACCAGCAACGATTATCAATATTATTCTATTGCCGTTAGTCCCGATGGAAACTGGCTCGCTGCCGCGGGATTATTTCCCAGCAATGAAACCAGCAACTATGTTGAGTTGTACAATCTGAATGACATGAAGGCCGCACCTAAAAAAATCAGAGGATATACCTATGCAATTGAAAATGTAAATTTTACTGCCGACAGCAAAGGATTTTATGCCCGCGATAATTCTGGTAAGAGCATTAAGTATTCTGATTTATCCACCAGCAAAGAAGTGATTAAGGCTCCCGTAAAAATAAACGCCATCGATCTTAGCACAGACGGAAATAAAATTGCCGGGGCTGGCGAAAATGGAAGCTTATACATTTGGGATGTAAAGAACAGTTTTGCTCTTACCGAGATTAAGGATTTAGGTAGGCATCTTACTTCCGTAACCATTGCACCCGAGGGTCGAAGAATTATTGTTGGTGATAACACTGGCCTCTTAAAAATTTATGACAGTCAAAGTGGTTTTGTTATCCGCACCTTACCTGGCCACGAATCTTCAATAGAAGAGATTCAGTTCAATCATGCCGGAACGTTCATGGCAACAGCTAGTAAAGACAAAACCGTTCGTCTTTGGAACATGAACCGATTAAAAGAACAACCAATCAAATTAAGCGATCACCGCGATTGGGTGTGGAGCGTTGCCTTTACTCCTGATGACGAACAACTTCTTGCCAGTGTTCACAGTTCTACAGAAACGGTGAAAGGTGTTGAGCACACCATACATGCCTGGCCAACAAAAATACCAAGCATGGCCGGCATTTTATGTGGCGATGTAAAACGCAACATGAACAAAGATGAATGGGAAACTTATGTAGGCGATGATTTACCGTATGAAAAAACCTGCACAGATCTCCCTCCCAACGATAACTAATGAAGTATGAAAAGACTTTTACCCTCTCTCCTATTTATATTTTTATCAGCTACTGGTTATGCGCAACTCACCTCCGGTGCGCAGACCTTACGACTTGCACGCGCTACTTACGAACAAGGTAGGTTACATGAGATTCCTTCTATACTAGAAAACTTCCTATCTAAATTCAACAAACAGGAAAAAGTGGAAGCGTACAAATTGCTTACACTTTCCTATATCTATTTAGAAGAACCAGAAAAGGCGGACGCGGCAATGTTAAGCCTGTTGCAAACCGATCATTATTATGAAGTGAATTTGAAAGATGACCCTGCCGAGTTCATTGCCTTGTATAGAACGTTTCGCACAGATCCAATCTATCGCATTGGTGCCAAGATTGGAGCGAATGCTTCACAGCCAAACGTAAAAAGTTATCTTCCATCCAATGAAGGAACAGCAAAGTATAGTTTAGGAATTGGTTTTCAAGCGGGCTTTGTGGGTGAGTTTCCGCTGGCAAAGAATTTTGTGCTCAGTGCCGAACTCAATCTCCAGTTGAAATCCTTTAACTACGAGAATAAGGTAGACAAATTGGATTTCGTCAAAGGAGACGATCCTACAATTCCAGAAAATCTTATCACCTACACAACAACGGGTAAAGAAAAGCAAACCTGGCTTTCGATTCCGGTGTCTGTTCAGTATTCATTTATAAAAAAGAAAAACAAGCTCAACCCATACCTCGGCCTTGGCGTTTCGGTTGATTACCTAACGAAAGCAAACAATACTTTTTCACGGTCTAAAGAAGATCGTAGTTCATACGATGAACAATCAGAAGACATTACCTTTCAACGTAATCAGTTTAATATAAGCGCGCTGGCATCAGCAGGCATCAAGATTAAAGTGCCCAATGGTTTTGCAGTAGCTGAGGCGCGCTTTGCGTATGGTCTTACACCCGTTACCAATTCTGAAAATCTGTATGACCTCTACACAAAATCAGTTCCTACAGATGGTTATGTTGATGCTCTTTTTTCTATCAATTCAGTAAGCTTCACCATAGGGTATGTTTACAACGTGTTTAATCCTAAAAAGCGTACGCGCAAATGAAGAAGCTCTCTCCTTTCTTAATTGCAATAACTGCCATACTCTTCCAGCAATGTCAAAACTTGGATGATGCGCCAATCGATAACCGAAATACCTTCATGCATTTTTATGAAGGTGGCAACAGTTATGAGGCCTCAGCTGCAGAAATTACTTCCGATGGTTTTGTTATTGTAGGAACTATTCTGGTGGCCGGGGAGGTGACTGATTCGAAAATGGTAATTATAAAGACAGATCGTTTCGGTCAACCCGTTTGGGAAAAAATTATCGATGGAGGTAGCGCCAATAGTATACTAGAGACTGCAAATGGTTACATCGTTTTGGGCGATAGTATTCAACTCAATCCCAACAGCGAAAAGATTGCAGAGCTTGTAAACAATTGGTCTCGTATGGTAACCTTAAATTCTTCAGATGGTGCAGTTCAATCTGACAAGTCCTTTGCAATCATCAAGGACGATCCAAACGATACCATTGATATTCATGTTGATTTTCATGCAAAGTCCATCACAAAAGATGATCAGGGTAATTTGATTACGCTGGGAACTTTTAGAATTCCTGGCACCACTGAGAATTCATTTGTTGTAGCGCTGAACCCGACTACTCTAGATACGATCTGGACTAAGCAATACAATTATATTGATAGAAATTACACGTTAGCAAAAGGTGTGTACTATAATAATTCAGGAAATATTTTGTGGGCTTCTTCCCTCACCATTACGCAAGGCATATTAAGTCGTGGCTACCTCACCATTCCCGTGGTAAAAGACAGTTCCACTTTTATTAACAGTAATTACTATGGCGAAATAAGTGATCGATCATTCTTTGTAAATGATTTTCGCCCCGCTGCTATTGGTTATTGTGCCATCGGTACAACATCACAAGCCGATGGGCAAAAAGGAAATTTGTTTTTTATCAAAGTGGATAACAGCGGGAATTTCAAACCCGGCTCTGCACAATACTTTGATGGAGTCGATTCTCAAGACAATATTTCCCTGGCAGACTCAACCACCTCTGTGAGTGAAGATACCGGTGACGCAATTACCTCCACGAAAGATGGAGGTTATTTATTGGGAGGAACTATAACCACTACACCGCAACGCGGTAATGGTGGAAAAGACATCTGGCTAATTCGACTGGATGTTGATGGCAATGTATTGTGGAACAAAATTATTGGAGGATCTACCGATGAAACCGTTGCCTCCATTCGCGAAACAAGCGATGGTGGCTTTTTAATTTGCGGATCAAAATCATTAGGGGGGCAATCTTCCATTCTATTGATTAAGACAGATAAAAACGGAGAGTTGATAAATTGATTGATAAGAACGAGAACAAAGTTATGAATAGCAGAAATCTATTTAAGCATACTATTGCCAAACAAATAATATTCCTAGCATTGGTGTTTCAAAGCGCCTTTCTTTTTGCACAGGACATAACAATTAGTGCTAATACAAATGCGGCTGCAGCCTCGCCACTCATCGCTGGTGCAAAAGGGCAGGTAGTGTTTGGCATTACATTGGATAAGGCAAATGATCCAACGGTGTCATCCGTTACTACTATCGTTGTTAACCTAAGTGCAAACCCAACGGGACGCTATTTAAATGCAAGGTTATTTCGCTCTAGTAATAATGCTGTCTTTGACGCAGCAGATGTCTCGGCTGCAACAGGTACATTTGGCGCTACCTCAATCACGTTTACTGCTTCTCCATTGACCGATTTTGGAGGGAACACCATACAAACACTTCGTCACTTTTTTATGGTCGTTGATGTGGATCCAACTGTTACAGCTGCAACAACTCCTATTCAGGCAACGGTAACACAGGCTCAAATTACAGCCACTTCTACTGTTTTAGCAGGCACTGTTACCGCTATTAATTATGCTTTCGCTGATGCTACGATAACGATTAATCAGCTTACTACAGGTATTGCACCTGATCCGCTTGGAAGTGCCGCAACTGATCAGGCATTGCTCGGTTTTTCCCTCACTTCTAATGGCAACCCAGACTTCACTGATATTACTATAAACACATCATCCAATCCATCTGGCAAACTCTCCAATATCCGACTATTTAAAAGTACTAATGATAACTCATTTAACGGTGGAGATTTAAGCATTTCTACCGCCTCTTCAGTTACTGCCAGTACCATTGTCTTTACGGGACTTTCTGAGATGTTATCCGGTACAACAAGCAATTTTTTTATAGTGGCAGATATTGTACCGACAGTAAATGCTTCTACGCCCAAACTTGAATTATCATTTGATGAGAACGATGTTTCAGTCTCCAATGGAACCGTACAACCAATTACTGTTACCGGAACGGATTATTCTTTTATTGATGCCGCTCCTCCAGTAATAACTGCACGAGTACCTCTTGACAACGCAACCGGAGTAACTGTCTTGTTAAATACCTTACAATTAACCTTCGATGAAAATGTAACTTTTGTTGGCGATAACTCCGATGATGATCACCGCATCCGGCTTCATGATCTTGGAGGAGGAACTTTTATTGAAACCATTGCTCTCGCTAATGTAAGTGTAGCGGGTAATACTGTTACGATAACAATTACGGCCACCCTCACTGCAAGCACTGAATACGCCATTCAAATTGGAAACTCCGTTTTTGAAGATGCTGTAGGAAATGCCTTTACCGGAATTACAAACGACACCAATTGGAGTTTTACAACAGAAGCTTCCCCAGATATTTCTGGTTTATCTAATACAACACGTTGTATTGGTGATCAATTGGTCATTAACGGATCTGGTTTTACGGGCACAGGCGGATCTGGCAACACAAAACCGAAAGTAAGAATAAATGGAGTATTGGTGCCTGCAATAAATGTAACCACATACAGTAGCACCACAGTTTCTTTGACCGTTCCGGTTGGAGCAGTGACTGGAAATGTAACGGTTGACAATTCGGATAATAATCTCACCAGCAATGGAAGTGCATTGACCGTAAACCCGCAGATAAATACTGGATTAACGGTTACACCGGCCACATTAAGTCCGGCTCAAAACACCAGTGTAAACGTTGATGTCGCTAGCACACAGGATAATAATTATACTTATTCCTTAATACTAATGGCAGCTCCAGGTGCATACACTCCAACACCACCTGCAACGATTGATAGCGAAGTTGGAAACAACGGAACGGGTACTTTAAACACTGCACCTAATTTATCAGCTGTTGGCAGTTACACCTACAAGATTGATGTATCACGAGCCGGATGTACAACCAGAATGCTTACAAATACTCCATTTACATTAACGGTGGCATCTCTTTCTGCCACAGTAAGTGCAACCAATACATCTGTTTGTGCGGGGAGTAACTCTATACTTATTGGTTCAACAAGCGGTGGGACTGGCTACTATCAATTTTCGTGGAAAGGTCCAAACTCATTCTCCAGTAATAGTTCAAGTCCAAGTATTACACCTACACACCCGGCAGGAACGGGTTGGTATGTTTTAACCCTTAGTGATAACTCGGCTAATAAGGCAAAAGATTCAGTTTATATTACCACATTTCCTTCTTCTACTGTGAGCTTTCAACCCGTGAATGGTTCTACCACTGTTCAAACAGAATATACAAACCAAGATAAGTTATTTGAATTAAATGCTTCGCCAAGTCAACTCATCAATGCTGGCGCAACCTTCTCCGGCCCGGGAGTGGTAGCTTTGTCTGATAGTAATAAATATTTCTTTAACCCGCAGCTAGCAGGTAACGGCACACACACCATTACATATACTTATTTTAACGGAAACTGCTCACAAAGCATAACTACCACCTTCAGAGTTTCTCAAACCTTTATTGATGGGTTGAAAGCTTTTTATTGTGAGAACGTAACGACTAGTGGTGACTTATCCCTAAGCACCCTTGGAAAGAATTATTTATCCACCTATTACCCTACGTACACCTTTACGCGCTTTCGGTTTCTAAAATATCAACGGGATCCCGTACTTAATTTTTATGTCTTTAACTACTATGATCAACCTTTAATTTCCAAACCCAATCCTGGCCCGCAACCCGATGTTTATAGATTAGATATTCAGGGAATAAAAACAACGCATGGCATAGCTCCACCTGATACCTACTACTATGTTGTTGTCTTCGGAAGAGATTCTAATAATCTAGATGTAACATATGTAGATGAGGCAGTTCTTTACAATTATTTCCGAATAGAACCACTAGGCCTACCTCCTAATATTGTTGGTATTAAAGAGCTGCAAAATATTTGCTCTGATGCTCCGACAATTACCTTATCCCAATCCATCAGTGGATATAGTATTAATGATTTTGATATTACTTCTCCTTATAACGCCTCGCTCACAGGTGTGAAAGACGAAATATTAAAGCCTAATCATAGTTCAATAATGAGTAGTGGTTTTGATGAAATTCCATTAACAATTACATTGGATTATAACGATCTAAACGGATGTTCGAATAAAACAGTGCGAAATTTCAATTGGGTAAAGAAACCAAGCGCACCGATTGCAACAGACACATCTTACTGCCAGATTCCGCCCCCTGGTTCAGCTAAAAATTTTACCATTACTGCAAGTCCAAATGGCTCAGGAACAAACCCATATTGGTATGGAACTAGTCCAGTGCTCGATAGTGATCGCACAACGAATCCCGTTTTGGATTCTGTGAATTTTGTGTTTACAGCACCTGGCATCACAGGGTTAACTCCAGTGATAAAAACATTTTATGTTACCCAAAGCTACAAGGGTTGTGAAGGCGCTACAAAGTCTGTTGACATCGCAATAAAACCTGCTCCGAATGCTAACTTTACGACTCCACCAATTTGTGAGAATAGAGATTTTATGTTATCTGGACCACTGGATATCTCTGTGCCATACCAACAATATGATTGGACCTTTAAGGTTGGAGAAACTATAAGTGTGTTAAATGATAATCAGACAACTTATAATTACGGTCCAGGAACAGGATCCTTCCCATTTACTATCGATCTAATCGTTACTAGTAGTAGAGGCTGTATTAGTAATTCCACAAGAAATATCACGGTTGGATTAAATCCTAAACCGTCTTTCACTTATAATTTTGTTTGCGAAAATGATATCACAAAATTTTCTGCTTCAACCGATATTGCCGTTAGTCAATATAAATGGGAATTTTATGACGCATCTCCGGTAGTTATTGGACCTGGGGCATTTCAAAATACCAATTACAACTTTGCCTCTGGAGCCGGGCAGTATAAAGTCAGAGCGACAGCTTACACTGCTCTTGGTTGTTTTGGTACTGACTCAACAATAGTTTCTATTTTGAATTACGTAACTCACACCTCCGACAATCCATACGACATGAGTTTGGTTGATGGTGGACGAGGCTTCTGGACATTGGAAGATTTTAAAGATAGTACAACATGGGAATTTAATATTCCAGGCAAAACAATTATCCAGTCTACCTCTTCCGCCTGGGTCACTAACGCAACTGGAAATTATAAGGCCAACGATGCCTCTGTTCTTAATAGTCCTTGCTTGAATATTTCAGGTATTCAAAAACCTGTCCTTTCCATGGATTTTATTTCGAACACGCAAGAAAATTACGATGGCGCAGTGTTAGAGTATTCCATCGATAATGGTGAAACCTGGAGTGCTTTTGGTCAACAAGCTACTGGTCAGAATTGGTTCAACACAAATTCATTTGTACCTGGCAAGATTGGCAATAGCTTGGTGGGTTGGTCTGGTGACTTATTTGAACAGCCCTCTAATCAGTGGCTTGAAGCGAGACACACAATTGATGCCTTTATTCCATTAATCAAACGAAATAAGTTAAGACTTCGGATGGCATTTGGTAGTAATGGCGATGATCAACGTGAAGGCTTCGCATTTGCAAACCTCTCCATTACTGAAAGAAACAGGCTTATTCTTGTTGAGAATTTTACAAACGAATCGGATCCACTTTACACTACAAACAACACAGCCTTTAAAGCCTTATCAACCTCCGAACTTGTGAAGTTACAATACCATTTACCGTTTCCAGGCGCAGATGCGATTTATCCGGAAAATGAAGCCGACCCCAATGCGCGTGCGGCCTACTATGGAATTTCAAATGGCGCACAAATTATTCCGAGAGTCTATGTTGACGGTGAGAGTAATGGAAATCTAACTACAAATTGGTTTACCAACTTCGCAGCGAAACGCTCATTAAAAACCTCTCCATTTTCAATTACCATCGAAACAATTCCTTCTGCAAATTCAAATGAGTTGACTGTTTCTGTTTCGGCTAAGGCGCTTCGTCTTATTTCAAATCCACTCTTTAGCAAGCCTGTAGTGCATCTGGCAATAGTAGATACGGTTGCGGGGAATAATGAATTTGTATTACGTAAACTTCTTCCAAATGCGGCAGGGACACCAATACCTTTACCCTTATCAAAAGATGATAGTGTAATTGTTGGTCCTTTTACCTGGTCACCTAATTTTGATCCCAGCAAGTTTGCCATCGTGGCTTTCGTTCAGGACGAGTTGACCAAAGAAGTTTACCAAGCAGAGATACTTAAGAACCCGACCAACCTACCAACCATCATCACCGGAGCTGAACTAACATTAGCTGAAAAGGTAAGCGTCTTCCCTAATCCTGCTCAAGGAGTTATGAATATCAGATTACCACATGCTCCAATTAAATCATCACCGCTCATGATGATTGATAATTTTGGAAGAGCGGTTTACTCGAACGAATTTAAAATTGGAGAGCAGGAGAAATCAATTAACACATCGGATTTTGCTTCAGGAATATACGTCATCCAAATCAAGACCTCATCGGGTGAAATAGTCAGGAAGAAAGTAGTCATCACTCACTAAGTTTATCGAAAATAAGCAGAGAGGCTTGGAATATTCCAAGCCTCTCTGCTTTAGTCCAACAATGATTGATTGAGATTACCTATCAGTTATTACTCATCCCTCAACGTATTCACCGGATTCATAGATGCTGCACTGAATACCTTATAGCCTATCGCTAATAAAGAAACCAGAAAGAGCACAATAATGGAAACGACAAAGGTAATGCTGGTGATGGATTGATAGTAGTCCCAGATGCTGTCCATCAATGCATCTACAGCATAATAGCTCATAACTGAACCAAGTACTGAAGCGATTAAAAGTATCACTACAAACTCGGTGTTGATTATGCGTGTGATGTTCGATACCGATGCGCCTAAAACTTTTCGTACCCCAATCTCTTTCATCTTCTTTATAATGTTAAGCGATACCAATGAGAATAAACCAGTGGCCGACATGAGCATGGCCACAATACCAAAGAATACAAACATCTTAACAATGTTGTTATTAACGGTTGTTGCTTCTACCATGCTGTCATTGAGGTAACGGCCATTGTACAGCTTGTTAGGAAAAACTTGCTTCCATTCTTTTTCCATGAACATATTAATGGCGGTTAATTTTTCAATTGGTCCATTCACAATCACATGCGAATACTTTTCAGGACCTGTGTACCGAATCATTAGTGGATCCATCTCGCGCCATAAGCCTTGCGTGTAAACATCTTTTATAACGCCTACTACGTAAAGCTTCACAGTGTCCATCCATAAAATTTCTTTACCAATCGATTTGTCCCAACCAAAACTCTTCGCGAATTTTTCGGTAATAATTATCGATTCCTTTTTATCAGTCTCCGATTCTTTTGTAAAATCTCTACCTTCAACCAAGGTGAGTTCCATGGTTTTAACATAGTCATCGCCTACGTTAATGATATCAACTTCAAGTTGTTTGGACTCAAACTTTACAGGATCGTTATAGCGTGACGAAAAAATACTGTGCTCCGAACCGGCAATAGAAACAATATCTGTGTTTGCTAACAATGCATTTCGATAGGTTTCAAATTCATTTTGATCGCTAACATATGCTATGATTACTCCTTTTTGATTAAACCCTAAATCAAAATCACGCTGATAGTTTGAATTCTGATAGAATGCAATAGCAAAAATGATGGCCGTTAAAGAGATGGCATATTGAAGTGCTAATAAAACTCTTGTAAAAATATTTGTACCACCAAACTTCAATGTGCCTTTTAATATACTAACCGGTTCGAATTTGCTAATGTAAAATGCTGGATAACTTCCTGCCATTAAACCAGTGAACCCTAAAACGCTTACCAGGAAAATGATGAACGCTGGACGATCAAAATAATGGGATTCAAGTTTCATATTCTCCCAAAGTGCGTTCCATGCTGACATCAAGATTTCTCCAAAGAACAATCCAACGAGCAACGCCATGAAGCAGATAAACATGGTCTCGCCAATAAATTGCGCAATCAACTGACCGCGCATAGAACCCATTACCTTTCGGATACCGATTTCTTTCAATCTCCTTGAAGAGATAGCGATTGATGTATTGGTCATATTGAAGCAAGCAATTAACAACACAAGTGCTGCCATTATGATTGGAGAGATAACTGCAGCAGGTGGACTAGAGCTTCTTGTCCAGGAATTAATATCGTTCGATTCATCACGGCTGGCCATGCCCACAAAAGGATCAAGTGCAAATTCTTTGATGAGAAAATCTTCTCTTACCTTATTGTTATTCTCACTGTAAACCTGAATTTGTTTACGCACTGCCTCTACCCTATTTGGATCGTTGATCTGCACGAAAAGTGTGTTCCGGTTTTTCCATGAGTCTTCAGTAAAATCATCTGTAGCATCATCGAAAACATTATCATACTCCATGTAAGCATCTTCTCCAAAACTCGAATTAGAAGGTTGCTTTTTAAAGACTCCACCCACAACCACTTCCTTTAAATCTTTCGATAGAACTTGTGTGATTTGTTTACCCAAAACATCAACCGAACCAAATAAACGAATGGCCATTTCATCACTTATGAAAACATTCAACTTCTCCTTCAGTCCAGAAGCCTGTCCTGACAATAAATCAAATGAAAATACATTGAAGAAATCAGTATCAACATAGGCTATTCTGGTTTCAAAGAGATTATCCTTCACTTTGAAATTGGAATAAGACCACGACATTCTAACTACCTTATCTACGTCTGGAATATTTTGTTTGATGGCAGCACCCAAAGGCACTGGAGCATAACCGTATAGGGTACTGGCTTTTTCAAATTCCCGAACAGAACTTACGCGATAAATACTGGACGCATTTTTATGATGGCGATCAAACTGAGCATCGTATTCCCAATTAAAATAAGCTACAATGCAGCAGCCGATGCTAATGGCCATTCCAAGAATGTTGATAGTGATGAAGAGTTTGTTCTTCTTCATGCTGCGCAAAGTAATGAGAAGGTAATTTTTGATCATGAAACGTGAGGGTTAATACATTTAAAGGACAGGAACAATAATCAAGGATTGCGTACACCAATAATATACCAATCAGGAAACGCGCGGTACATACAGATAACGGATACTGTGCAGGAATCATTGTCCGTGTCGAACAATCTTGCGTTCGCTTTTAAAATAAAAAAGCTGTTTCAAAAATCAATTTGAAACAGCTTTCGATTTCTATATCAATTAGATGTGAAATTGCTCTTTAATGTTTTCTGTTACTACTTTACCATCGAATAAGTTGATGATGCGGTGCGCATAGTTGGCATCGTATGGAGAGTGAGTAACCATGATGATGGTTGTTCCTTCTTCATTCAATTGTGACAACAACTTCATTACTTCTTCACCGTTAGCCGAATCTAAGTTACCAGTTGGCTCATCGGCAAGGATTACCTTTGGTTTTGCTACAATCGCTCGTGAAATCGCGACACGCTGTTGCTGTCCACCCGATAACTGTTGAGGGAAATGATTTCTGCGGTGCATAATGTTCATGCGCTCAAGAACTTCTTCAACACGAGTCTTCCGCTCGGCTGCAGGAACCTTCATGTATAATAATGGTAGCTCTACGTTTTCAAATACAGTAAGCTCGTCAATTAAGTTAAAGCTTTGAAATACGAATCCGATTGAACCTTTGCGTAATTGCGCGCGCTGACGTTCGGAATATTGAGCCACTTCGTGCTCACCAAAGTGATACTCTCCTCCTGATGGATTATCTAATAAACCAAGAATATTTAGCAAGGTTGACTTACCGCAACCTGATGGACCCATAATGGCCACAAACTCTCCCTCTTTAATGTCGAGGTTGATATGGTTTAGAGCCGTTGTTTCTACTTCTTCAGTAGTGTAGACTTTTTCAAGGTTTTTAAGTTTGATCATGGCAGTGTTTATAGTTAGAGTGATTATTCTATTATTTAGTTTTATTGAATACTCGGCATTAATTAAAAAGTTACTTCAGCACGGCTGTTAGAATCCTTTATATTTAAATAGTCACATTAATTTAATATCAGTACTTCGTTGTTTCCAAAGTTCTCGTACGATGAGGTGATGACTTTGTCTCCGGGTTTAAGTCCTTCCAAAACTTCAAAGTTCTCTGTGTTCTTGCGACCTAGTTTTAACTCTCTTTTTACTGCTTTATTGGCGCCATCCAGAACAAACACCCAATTGCCTCCAGTATCTTTGTAGAATCCACCGACAGGCAAAAGCAATTCTTCAGATGATTGACCTAACTCTATTCGTAGACGAAGCGATTGACCTCTGCGAATACCATCGGGGTTTGCTCCAATAAAATTCATATCAACTTCAAACCTTCCATTCTGTATGGTTGGATAAATATAAGTAATCTGCAATTCGTAATCTTTGTTATTAAGTGTTGTTGTTGCATGCAGTCCTGTTGTTATTCTAGGCAAATACAATTCATCAATAGGAACACGAACTTTATAACTTCCCAAAATATCAATCTGCCCTAAGCGTTGGCCTAGATTTACATTCTGACCAGCATCCAATTGAGGTCTTGAAAGTTGACCATCTAGTGGAGCGCGAATAATGAGGTTATCTAAAATTCTACCTACGCCTTCCAAACTCTGAAGGAGTTTCCTTTCTGATCTATCCAGTTGTTCCATGTTGCGAACCCGATCAACTGAATCATATTTATATGCTGCATAAGTAATCTCCCTACGTTTAACATTCATTTGAAAATCAGCTTGTGTTTTCTCAAAGTCTTGTTTAGAAATCAATTTCTTTTCAAAAAGTTTTTTCTGCCGATCAAATTGAGGTGTCAGAATTGCTAATGCATTATCAATCGTTACTAAACTTTCTTGTTGGCGCAAAGCATTCTGAGTTATCTGAAGCCTCGTTTCTCTTCCTCTGTTAATACTTTGAGTAAGATTTGATTCTTGGTCTAAGACACTAATCTCTCTGTTAAGGTTGCTTAATTCCAGAACAATATCTCCCGCTTTTAACATCGCACCACTTTCGGCCACAACGCGTTTGATGGTTCCGCCTTCAACAGCATCTAAGTATACCGTGCGGCTGGGCTCTACGGTTCCTGTCTGCGGAATGAATTCCTGAAACACTCCGCGCTTTACTTCAGAGATTGTAATTTTATCCTTTTCTATTTTTAAGGTCTGGCGTCTATCAGCAAAAATAATCTGGTAGCCAATAAACCCAACTAATAGAGCAGCGCCACCATAGGTAGCAATTCGCTTCAACGTCCAATACTTCTTCTCGATCTTCTTATCCATTATCAGTTCTCTGTTATCTGTTAGTTGCTATTGGTAGTGCTCGTCAAGTATCCTAAGTTAGATAGCAGACTTGTCCGCAAAGCCAACAAGTATGCCAAGCGTATCAAAGCTTGATTTCAGCTTTAAAGGGCATTAATTCAATCTAGTGTTCGTTCACATGTGAACGCGTGTGTCCGCATACGAACGTAAAATTTCGTTGAAGTTTGAACCTAAATCCTATTTTTGAAGCCTAATGGCACTGTATCGGTTTCGGTACAGGCTTTGACAGTTTCGTGTTTAAAGTTTCGAGTTTCAGCGAACTCGAAACTTTAAACTCCAAAACTAAGACCTGAATTTTAAACTCTAAACTCGACCATGTCCGAATCCAAGCAAGGCAAAATCCTCATCGTTGACGATAATGAAGACTTATTAAAAGCTGCGAAGATGCACCTTAAGCGTCACTTCGCGCAAGTCGATATTGAGAAGAACCCAGAAGCGATACCAGCCTTAATGAACCAAGAAGACTACGATGTTATTCTACTCGACATGAATTTTACGAAGGATGTGAGTAGCGGTAGCGAAGGATATTATTGGCTTGAACGCATCTTGCAGATTGACCCCTCATCAGTTGTTGTACTCATCACTGCTTATGGAGACATTCAGATGGCGGTGAAAGCCATTAAAGCAGGCGCAACAGATTTTGTGTTGAAACCTTGGGAGAATGAAAAGCTGTTGGCCACACTCTACTCCGCCATGCGTTTGCGAGAATCGCTTGATGTAATCGAAGTACTGAAAAGTAAAAATCATGAAATCAATCAGGCACTAAATGATCGTTATAGCGAAATCATTGGGCAGAGTTCGTCTATGCAAAAGATATTTCAAACCATCGATCGTGTAGCAAAGACAGATGCTAACGTGTTGATCTTAGGGGAAAATGGAACAGGGAAAGAATTGATTGCGCGAGCTATTCACAAAAACTCCATTCGCCAAAATGAAAATTTTGTGAGTGTAGATCTCGGTTCGATAACCGAAACTCTTTTCGAAAGCGAACTCTTCGGACATAAGAAAGGATCGTTTACTGATGCTAAAGAAGATCGTGCTGGACGATTCGAGTTAGCCAATAATGGAACCATCTTTCTCGATGAAATCGGAAATCTATCAATGCCTTTGCAAGCGAAATTGCTTACCGTTGTTCAAAACCGAAGAGTGAGTCGTGTGGGTGCCAACAAAGATATTAATCTCGATATTCGTTTGATCTGCGCCACCAATCTTCCATTGTATGAAATGGTGAAAGAGAATCGCTTTCGTCAGGATTTACTTTATCGAATCAACACAATAGAAATTGAGATACCTCCGTTGCGTGATCGTTTTGAAGATATTCCACTTCTTTCTAATCACTTCTTAAAACACTATTGCAACAAATACGAAAAGAGTGTAACGAAAATTAGTGAAGGCGCTTTATCAAGAATGCATAAACATACCTGGCCAGGAAATATTCGCGAACTGCAACACGCAATCGAGCGCGCGGTGATCTTAAGTTCAGGTAGTGTGCTTCAACCGGAAGATTTCAACTTCAATGTATCGCCTGTAAAAGAAGAAGGACAACTTAATCTCGAACAATACAACCTGGAAGAAGTTGAAAAACTCCTGATCCGAAAAGTATTGAAGAAGTATAACGGTAACATAACGCAAGCTGCTTCCGAACTTGGACTAACACGATCATCGCTTTATAGAAGGTTGGAGAAGTATGGCCTATAAAAATTAGAGTTTAAAGTTCCAAGTTTGAGGTTTCGGAATTCAAATAAACACTACAAAACCTCACCGATCTTCCAATCATCAAATCAACGAATTATCAAATCAACGAATCAATAACCTACCTTTGCATCTAATCCCTTTTAATCTTGAATCTTGGATTTAATGATTTTCGTACCCGTGTTATACTAAGAGTCGTCTTATTGGGATTAACCATGTCTGCGCTTATGTATATGATCACGCGATCGAACATGATTTTCGCTGCGGCTCTTACGGGGATTATAATCATATTTCAATTAGTCGAAATTTTTAGATTCATTAGTCAGACCAACAGAAAGCTCACGCGATTTTTAGAATCTATAAAGTATTCTGATTTCATTTCAGGTTTTGCGAACGACAATAAACTCGGCACAAGTTTCAGAAATTTAAACACTGCTTTCAACGAAGTACTAGAAGCTTTCCGCAAAGCACGCTCGGAAAAAGAAGAACACTGGCAATATCTTAACTCAGTTGTGCAGCAAGTACGCACTGGTATTTTATCGTTCGATGTAGAAGGCAATGTTCAATTGGTAAATGCGAATGCGCGAAAATTTATGGGCGTTATTAGCATCAAAAATATCAATGAACTCATTTCCATCAATCCAAAACTTTATCACGCTATAAACAGCGTAGCACCAGGAAAGGGTGAGTTGTATAAAGGAAATAACGAAATGTATTTGACCGTGCAGGCTACAGAGTTGCGCATTCGCGGAATTGATGTAAAGCTGGTGACCATGCAAAATATCCAGCCTGAATTACAACAACAAGAACTGGAAGCCTGGCAAAATCTTACGCGTGTGTTGCGCCATGAGATAATGAATTCCATTACCCCCATTTCATCTCTTACCTCTACCCTTCGAGAAATTCTGGATAAGGAAATGGAAAAAAAAGGTAATCACTTTGAACTTCAGGAAGAGGGAGCAGAAGACTTACGCGAAGGTTTAAGCACCATTGAAAACCGAAGCAAAGGCCTGATCAAATTCATTGATGCATATCGGGAATATACTTCGCTTCCCAAACCGGTTATCGTAAGTGTACTTCTTAAAGATCTCATTGAAAAGGTAGCACAGCTTCTAAAGACGGAATTAAAGAAAACGAATATCGATTTTCAATTCGTGTGCGGTTCAGAATACCTAACCATTCAGGCCGATGCCGAAATGATTGAGCAAGTCTTAATTAACTTATTAAAGAATGCCATCGAAGCGTTGACTGAAACAGAAAAGCCAAAGCTTAGGCTCATTGGAAAGTATGAAGAGAATGTGGTGAAGATTGAAGTAATCGACAATGGCTCTGGAATTATTAAAGAAGCCATCGACAATATCTTTGTTCCATTCTATACAACTAAGCGAACCGGTTCAGGCATTGGTCTGAGTCTTTCGCGTCAAATCATGCAGATGCATAATGGTTCTATAAACGTTGAGTCTGAACCTGACGTAGAAACGATTTTTACATTACGGTTCTAGCGAACAATATTGGTTTCTGCTGTGTTTACATTTTAAACAAATCAACATGGCAACAATCACCATCGAGCTTATTCAAGCACTTCGTAACGCAGCTAAGAAAATTGAAGCAAGCCATCAATATCAATGGGGACACATGGGGTTATGTAATTGTGGTTTTCTGGCGCAGGAAATTACCAATCTAAAGAAAGAAGAAATTCATACGCGCGCTATGCAGAGGCACGGTGATTGGAATGAACAGCTTAATGATTATTGTCCCACTAGCGGCTTACCTATGGATGATTTGATTTCAGAGATGTTAGCCTTTGGTTTTGATTCGGAAGATCTCAAAAATTTAGAAAGACTTTCTGATGGAGAGGTACTTCGTGTGTTACCTATTTCTGATCGTAATCTCAAACAGAACATTAAGGCTGATGTTGTTACTTACCTGAATACCTGGGCGAGCGTATTGGAATCAAAAATGATTGATAGGATTACCTTACCAGAATTTGAGCTAACCATTACGGAAGCTTAAACAAAATACAATCCTTCGCTTCATTACCTTGATTTACAAATTTAAAATAGCCAACAAGATGAGCTTCTTCTACAAGTCCACTTTTAAATAACACCTTTGCGGAAGCTACATTGTCCACATCAACAAAAGTTTGTACACGAATTACACTTTCTGTTTTCTTTAGGAGTTTCATCATGCAAGTACAAACTTCCGTTGCGTATCCATTTCCCCATTGGGTAGGACTTAATGTATATCCAAACTGAATTTTTCCCTCATCATTCATAATTCCAAAACTTCCGATCAATCGATTTGACTCCTTGAGTCTGACGGAAAATGAATAATCTTTACCAACACTCCAGGCACTTATAACATAACTAAGAAAGGATCGGGTATCATCTAGCGATTGATGCGTTGGCCACGAAACAAATCGCGTGGCTTGTGGTTTGCTGGCATAGGAATAAAAAATTTCTTCTGCATCTTCGTATCTTAGCCGCTGCAGAACCAGGCGCTCAGTGGAAAGTTTCTCCGGAAGATTCAGTTGAAGCATCTTCAAATAAACATCGAATGGCGAAAAGCAACAATATTGTTCATCAGTATTTTAAAAAGGAATTTGAAGGCGATCAGATTCTTGTAAAAGTAAATCCTATTGAATTTAAAGGAATAGAAATCTCTATTTCAAAAAATGGAGAGACGGAGATGCGTGAGCTTGAATTCGATGCCCAAATCTTTGATGACTTAAAACAGGATGGCTTCGAACCATCAAGTGCCTTGGAGTTTAATTTATACTTCTCGGGACTTGCCTAATCAAATGTCAAACATTTTTGATTCGCATTATCAATTTCCGAATATCAATTGTAGATTCGCACCGGCAAATCGGCACGACCAGCTCCTGCTGAACTCCCCTAGGATCGGAAGGTAGCAAGGGTAGGTGGTTGAGCGGTGCGATGTTCGGTTTGCCACT
>JBKJOF010000216.1:0-13692 GCA_046595655.1 Chryseolinea sp.
AAGGAAGCCAAAGTAATCGTCAGATGAGTAGGTCTCCAGTGGTGAAAGAGAATTGCGAGATTCGTATGCAGGAACGAAGTTTGTGTTGTACGCAACTCGTGCTTTGTAATCATAAGAACCTCTTCCAAAAAGCAAAACGGATTTTAGTGCTGATGGATTTTTAGCATATAAGTATTTTGCAAAATCGCGAATGGCCGTTGGATCTTGCCGGCCAGAAGAAAACTCATTATAAATTTCTTCGGGAGTAACCACCATGGTTGTCCAGGCGCTGTGCGCTTCTCGATGTTGACCGAGGCGAAGTGCTTCTGATTTAAAATCAGGGTGAGTTACAATAATAAGATTGGGGGTAGAGGTGCCATGCAGATTTTGATTACTGACCTGGCTCACAAGAGTTGGTGCGGGTACGTTGTTGTTGAAAATAACAAACTCTTTTACTGTAGTGGTTGCCGTTGAAAACGTAGCAGTATTGCTTTGAAGATTGAAGTTTTGTAACAAAGCATTTGCTGGATCGCTAATATCCCAAAAGGTACAGGTATTATTAATATTGGTAATTTCAAATTGAGAAGTGACTTGATCGACACTGGAGACTGATCGAAAGGAGGTTTGATCTCCATAAAGTGAAAGGTCTCGTGTTAATCCAATCAGAAAGAAATCAATAAAGCCAATGGATTTTCCTGAAGCTGCTTTTGAGAATTGATATTTTATTTCCTGCGTTGTTGCAGCTGCTATTGCAGAACTAAATGAAATCGTATCTCTTTTATGACTGCCTTTTGAGCCGTAACTTGAATTCGGTATTACAGAGACGGCTTGTGTTCCGATCTGCGTATTGTTGAAAAGCAACTTAAATGATGAGGCATTAAAAGATTGCGCCATCACGTCAGAGACCCACGTGATATCGGAATTAGTAGTGATGCCGTTTACATCAAATAGAAAGGTTTGTTCGGTAGAAAAATCAAAACGTTCTCCAAACCATTCTCTGCCAGATTTAAGTTCGTTGTAATCGTCAAGCTCGTGAAAAAGGAAATCGTTAAAAGTATTTACAACCGGAAAGCCAACACCAAGATCATCCGACACTGCAATTCGTTTTCCATTATCATTTGAAACAGTGACGAAGTAAAAATTTTTTTCGCTGTAGAGATTGTGTTGATATGCTATAATTTTTTTTGAAGCGTTGAATCGAATTCCATCGCCACCTTCGGCATAGAAAAGAATGAAATCTTCGCGGTTGAAGACACCATCATTTTCACCGTTGACAAAAATCGCGTTCTCTGTAAGATCAGAAGGTCGAGCGATGCTGTTGCCTTGTGGAAGCATGCCACCAATATTGCCAGCAATTTTTATTTTTCGAGGATCGGTTTTATCGGGGTCAAACCCCATTTGTTTGAAAAGGTCATAGGTAATTCTATAAACACCATTCTTTTCCACTGATACCTTATACCAGTTCCCCTCACTTAACATTGAGGATTGAGCAGTGATGGAAAAATATCCCACCACGCAAACCCCCATTAGAAATGCCCGAATGGATTTAACCAACTTCAACGTTATTGATTTAAACTGAAAATTAACTCTTATTTTAAAATCGACTGCAAGCTCAACGACATAGCGATGTATAAAAGTATGAGCAGCGGCAGCGCGGCCCAATGGAGAACGACTACTAGCAATACCGAAAGCAGGAGGAAGGTAAACCTGATTTTGTTATCGGGCCAACTAAAATTTTTAAACTTTAAAGCGAACAAGTCAAATCTCGAAACCATGAAAAGAGAAAAAGCCACGGTAATTATGGATAAAGCGATGGCAGAATGGACTGTATCAAAAACGGGTTGAGTTAAAAATGGGATTGATGTTATAAAGATGGCATTGGCTGGGGTTGGCAATCCTTTAAAAGAATCAGATTGAGTTTCGTCAATATTGAATTTTGCCAGGCGCAGCGCTGAGCAAACGGCAATTAATAAACCAAGATAAGGTAGGTAGGTATTGGGTGATTCGCTGAGAAGTGTCTTGTACATAAAAAGCGCAGGAAGGGCACCAAAACTTACCATATCAGCAAGTGAATCGAGTTCTTTTCCTATTGGTGAATTTGCTTTAAATAATCGTGCGGCAAATCCATCAAAGAAATCAAAAACACAGGCGATCAAAACAAAATAAGCAGTAGGAATTGTGCTGCCTTCAAAAAGAAAAAGTACACCCAGGCAGCCACACACTAAATTGCAACAGGTTAAAAAATTGGGAATGTGTTTTAGCATGAATAAAATATTTTCAATTTAAGATTTGCGAAATGTGATTTTCAATTATAAGCAATCTGTGATTCTAAATTCTAACTCCTAAATTCTGTATTCTTCTAAACGCATTTACCTCTTCACATTTTCAAGCGCACAGAATGGATTCGTTCTTTTTTCAAAACCAATGGTTGTTTCGCTGCCGTGACCCGGATATACGGTTACGTCATCAGGTAAAAGAAAAAGTTTTTGTTGAATGCTATTTATTATGGTAGCGTGATTGCCTCCGGGTAAATCGGTTCGGCCAATGCTATTTAAAAATAAGACATCGCCAGCGATAAGTTTTTTTTGTTTTTCATTGTAAAAAGCAATGTGTCCGGGTGAATGTCCTGGAACAAAGAGCACAGAAAACTGCTGGTTGCCAAATGATATAAGATCTCCTTCGTTTAGATATCCATCGGCTTCCGCTTCGGTGTAGGTGGCGAAACCGTAGTTAGGAGCGTATACCTTTACCGCTTTCAATACCGGCTCGTCTTTTTGATGGATGTAAAGTTTTGTCTTGTACTTCTCTTTCACAAAGTAATTTCCCAGCACATGATCGATGTGACAATGGGTGTTTAACAACATTTTTACAGTAAGGTTTTGCGCTTCAATAAAATCAGTCAACTCTTTTCGCTCATTGTCTACAAAACACCCTGGGTCTATTATGACGCATTCATTTGTTTCATCGAACAAAACGTAGGTATTTTCCTGAAAGGGATTAAAGACAAAAGTCTGAACAGTTAACATGGTATTATTTTGCTGCAAAAATAGCTGAATTTTATCAGGGGATTGATGTTAATATTTTAAGGTCATCTCTAAAAACTCTTTTTCTATTAGCCTCATCCCTTTCCCTTCTCCAGCTGAGAAGGGCAAGCGGAGGTTTTTCGAGAAGCCCTTAGATAATAACTGGTTTTGTCTCCTGAATTGACTTCAGATATTATCCAGACAAACACTAAATTCCAGACCGTAAAAACTACCTGTATTTTCTATTAAATATTGATGAAGGTTCGTTAGGTTGCGCCCCTAATTTATGCAGCAAACAATAAAGGTAGATTACATTCTTGTAGGTCAGGGTTTGGCAGGTTCTGCTGTTGCTATTCAACTTTTAAAGATCGGAAAGAAGATAGCGGTTATTGATCAACCCGATAAAAATGTTGCATCTGCAGTGGCCGCTGGTTTGTTTAATCCGGTTACCGGAAAGAAAATGATAAAGACCTGGATGGCCGACATACTATTTCCCTACCTCCAAAGTTTTTACCGCGAAGCAGAAGCATTTACTGGTGCTTCTTTTTTTCATCCCATGTCACTCTATCGTCCTTTCATATCGGTTGAAGAACAAAACGAATGGATGGCAAAAAGCGCAGAGCCTGCATTTGTCGCTTACATTGATCGTGTTCTGATGAAATCTACTTTTGAAGAAGTTAAAGATGAGTTTGGTGGCTTGCTACTTAAACAATGCGGCTATCTAGATGTAATTCAATACACGACAGCCTTGCGCACGCGAATTGAACAAACTGAATATTATCTAGAAGAGGCATTTGATTTCAATAAGTTTGTGATGAAAGAGGGACGCATTTGCTACAAGAACATTGAATCCGATAAAATTATCTTTTGTAATGGCGCGCATAACAATCCGTTTTTCAATTGGATTCCTATAAAACCGCTGAAAGGAGAGACGTTAACACTTCAAGCGGAAATCACATCCTCTACAATTATTAATCGGGGAGTATATATTTTGCCCATGGCCGGGAATCAATGGCGAGTGGGCGCTACTTATAATTTTCATGAGAGCGAACCGTTAATTACAGAATCATCGAGAAAAGAATTACAAGAAAAAGTGAATGCTATTACGCAGTTTCCATACGTTATAATAGACCAACAATGGGGTATTCGGCCTGCTACGCCAGATCGAAGGCCAATGCTGGGGCAGCATCCTGAACTGAAATCGGTATTTATTTTAAATGGCTTAGGCACTAAAGGAGTAAGTCTGGCTCCGTATTTTTCAGAGGTTTTGATCCGCTTAACAGAAAATCGAGTATCGGTAAACAAAGAGGTGGATATTGAGCGTTATAAATCATTATATTCGAGTTCGTCATTATAGCTATGGGTTTTATAAAAAGAAGTTTCATTGCGTGTGGGTTGATTGGTGTGATAACCGTTGTCACCTTTTTAGAATCGCAGGCACAAAGAGCAGATGAGGTATTTGGTAAAAACCGAATTCAATATCGGCAGTTTGACTGGCAATATCTGAGTGGCGAAAATTTTGACGTTTATTATTACGATGCACGTAAAGGTGTGGCGCAGGAAGCTCTTGAATTTCTGGAGTCTGAGTTTGATCGCATAACAGACCAGATTGACTATCCTCCCTATTTTAAAACCAAGGTATTTCTTTACAACTCACTTGCCGATCTACGCCAAAGTAATATTGGCTTGAATAAAGGCACGTATAAGACAAGCGGAGAGACCAACTTTATAAAACCATATATTGAGGTTGCCCATTTGGGAACTACTCAGGAATTTAAAGATGAGTTACTCTTTAAAATGTCGGAGCTGATGATCAATGAAATGATGTATGGTGGAAACCTGAAAGATATTTTTCAGAGTGCCATCTTACAGAACTTGCCCGATTGGTTTGCTCAGGGAGCTTCACTGTATGTTGCAAAAGGTTGGAGCATTGAAATGGATGATTACATCCGTCAACTTATTCAAACACGTAAAGCTAAACACGCTACAAAACTTACCGGAAAGCAAGCTGCCTTTGTTGGTCAATCTATTTGGAATTTTATTACAGAGAAGTATGGCAAAAGTAGCATGGCCAACATCTTAAACTATACACGCTTTACGCGCAATGAAGAGAAGAGCATCGTGATTACGCTGGGAATTAGTTTCCGCCAGTTATTAAGTGAATGGCAGCGATATTATTCTGAGATGGAAGGTGTAGTGGCTCAGTCGTATGTAGAGCCAGATGATTCCCTGCATTTTACACGACAAGACAATCGCACAACAGAATTTACAACCATAAAAATCAGTCCTGATGGGCGCAACATCGCGTATGCAGAAAATGACCGAGGAAGGTATGTAGTAAAAGTTCGTTCGTTAGAAAGTGGCAGGGAAAGAACTATTATTTCTGGTGGAAGTAAAGTGATAGGGCAGCGTGTGGATTATCGTCAACCGATTATTGCCTGGTCTGATGCAAATACATTAGGTGTTATAGCGGTTAAATACGGACAGTATGTGTTTTGGCTTTATGATTTGAACACACGTACAAAATTACCGCGTGAGCTTGAGAAGTTTAGCAATATCAGAAGTTTTGATTTTTCGGGTAACGGAAGATTAATTATTATGAGTGCTGACTTTGAAGGGAAGAGTGATTTGTTCTTGCTGAGCACCAGACGAGATCGTGTAAAGCGATTGACCAACGATTTGTTTGATGATCTCGATCCGACTTTCATCCCGAATTCAAATCGAGTTGTGTTTAGCTCGAACCGATCAACCGACACGTTGCGTAGCGTTGTTAAGCCACAGTTTCAACAACTAACAAATAATTACAATCTGTTCATTTACGATCTAGATAGCACCAATCTTAAACTCACACGCGTAACAAACACGGTTAGTAAAGATATTATGCCCGTTGCGATTGATGAGAATAATTTCTTATACCTCACTGATCAACGCGGTATTGTTAACCTTTTTAAATTCAATCGCCTTACCGGTATTTACTCTCAAGTTACCAATTTTGCTTCTAGCGTTAAGGTGTATGATCTAAACTACGCCAACAACATGATGGCGTGGGTAACATTAAAAAATTTAAGAGAAAATATTTTTATTAGTCACGATTTTACTACAAACAAACAGGTCTTTACACCTGCCACTACTCGTAAGCAACTTCAGCAGGCACGCGTTATACGTGAGAAGCGTAAAAAAGAAGAGCCTAAAACTATGAGCGTTAAGGAACTTCTCAATAATCGATTGAAGGAAGCGAAGGAGGAACAGGCAGATGAAATCAACTCAGACTCACTGGTAGTAGTGACCGATTCGATTAAGGTGGATACGGTAATCGTTCAGGCTCCGCCAACAAAAGAGCAAAATGTTAATACAGATAATTATGTGTTTGAAGATGAAACCCCTAAGCCTGCCGCTAAGCCAACAGAATCATTTTTAAGTCGCTATACCAAGGCTCGGGATAAGAGTCGGATAAAAGGACCATTCCCGTACCAACCAAAATTCAGTGCCGATAATCTGGTTACAGCGTTAACAATTGATAACATGCGGGGCCTGGGCATTCAGTTGGAAACTCAAATGAATGACATGCTTGAGAATTATCGGTTGCATGGAGGGCTGTATACTCCTTTGAATCTAAGAGGAGGAGATGTATATCTTGAGTTTCAATACCTGCCATCGCTTATTGACTTCAGTGTAAGATTCGATAGAAAAGCTATTCGTTGGGAGACGTTGCCACAACAGAAGCCAAGTAATTCTTACAAGTATACACTCAATCGAATTGAGGTAAGTGGATCACTGCCGATTACGGATAGATTGCGGTTTGCGATCAAACCATTTGGAGAGGCAGCCCGATCGGTCGATTTAGGCGAAACAGATTATCCTTCAACTCCCGTCTCTCAGGTTCCTAAAACTAATTATTATGCGGGTATTCAATCTGAATTGGTTTATGATAATTCCATTTCATCAGGTTTGAATTTGATTGAAGGAACGCGAGGTAAAATACTTTTTCAACATCATCAAGGGTTAGGTAATGCAGACTTAAGTTTTAGTGAGGCATCGATTGATGTGCGTCATTATCAAAAACTGTATAAAGAAATTGTCATTGCTGTGCATGGCTATGCAGGAACATTTTTTGGTAACGCACCAAAAAAATATTTGCTAGGAGGGATGGACAGAAGCCTTTCAAGTACTCAGGTGGGAGGAAGAACCAGTCAAGGTGAACTCAACCCATTAGGAGTTGAAACAGAAAATCAAGATATTCTTTTCGTTGAATATGCTACCGGTCTTAGAGGATTTGATCTCTCTACCTTGTTTGGCAATAGTGTTATGGTGGGCAGTGTTGAGTTACGCGTGCCCTTTGTTCGTGCGCTCACGAATGGTCCAATCACATCGAATTTTATGAAGAACCTGATGTTTGTAGGTTTTTATGATATAGGCACAAGTTGGAGTGGCAAGCCTCCATTTTCGTCTGGTGCTAGCACCAGTGTAAGTGTTACAGAGATAACCAGTGGACCTTTCAAAGCAGAGATAAAAAACTTTCTCAACCCATGGTTATACAGTTATGGCTTTGGTGTACGCACTGTTTTGCTGGGCTATTATATGAAGGCGGATCTTGCGTGGCCAGTTGAAAACTATAAGGTGAAAAATCCACGATTACAAGTTTCGTTGGGCTTCGATTTTTAAACTGCACAACAGAATCCATTGTTCTTTCTTCGTTTCTGTTTGTGATTTTGTAATTTGCGCGTCCCCTAAATATTAAATCGGGGATTCAATCATGATAAAGTCAATGACGGGTTTTGGCCAATCGAATTTTGATGATGGCCAGGTGCAGATTAATGTAGAAGTGAAAAGCCTTAATTCAAAATTCTTAGATCTTAGTTTACGTCTTCCTAAAATATTTGCCGATAAGGAAATTGAAGTTCGCAATCTCATTAGCGAAAAACTGGAGCGAGGAAAAGTTTCTCTGGCCATTGAATACATGCGTCATGGAGATTCAACCATAAAGCAATCGTACGATGAAAAATTATTTGTGGCATACTATGCTGAATTCAAGAAGCTAGCCGATAAAGTAGCAGCACCCTATGATCCGCTTTTTCAACTGGCACTCAACTCGCCAGATGTAATTCAAGGTAATGTAAAAGAAACGGGTGATGATGAAGAATGGAAACGAGTAAGAGCTTGTCTTGAGGAGGCCATATTTAAATGCCAGGATTTCCGTAAGGCAGAAGGAAATGTATTAGAAAAGATGCTTCATGATTGCATTGGTGTAATTGCAACAGAACTAAAGAATGTTGAGGTGCTTGATCCTAAACGTGCGGAGCGAATTCGCGAAAAACTAAAAGGTAATATTATTTCTTTCTTTGGTGAAGAAGGCTATGACACCAATCGACTGGAACAAGAAATTATTTTCTACATAGAGAAACTTGATATAAACGAAGAGAAGGTTCGTCTTAAAACCCACCTTGACTACTTCGCTCAAATTCTTCATGAATCTCAAAGCAATGGAAAGAAACTCGGTTTTATTGCACAAGAAATTGGCCGCGAAATAAATACTATTGGTTCAAAAGCAAATGATGCCAGCATTCAAAAGCATGTGGTTGTAATGAAAGAAGAATTAGAGAAGATTAAGGAACAATTGAATAATATATTGTAGGCGGTCTAAATATACCAGCCGTGGTTCCATATTCTAGATAGCAGGAAAAGGTTTGGATTAATTGACTTGTGATGAATGATTTGATTTGTAAGCGAGTTCTTTTTAAGACCAACTAAAGCTTGTCGTTGCTTCGCCTAAACGAGAACGCTAAGTGACGTTATTAGAAATTCTCTAAATCAACTTTGCAATTGTACTAATGTAACGCTCGGGTACTTCGCCTTTTACGGAAGTTTGATAATCGCTGTAACTACAAGGAACAATACTATTTCTTGAATAACGTTCGCGGCCAGCGGGATAGGGCACCTCCATCCACCATTTTTCGCTGAACTTACTTTTATAGAAGGTAATCACTTCCGGCTCTACCGGCATTGCTACAGAATATTTTAAGAAATCATTGCTTCTAAAATTCTGCTCGTTTTTACGATGATAATATCCCTCAACAAAATACCAGACCATGGTGGCCACTACTGCAGCGGTTTTTTTCTGAACATCATCTAGTTGAGGATTGTATTCATAGAAACCAATCGAGCTCAGTTTTTCATTTAGCCCCGCATACCAACAAATTTGGCAAGCTTCTTCACCCGTCAATCCAAAAGGTTGTGCCCTATTATTGCCAGGTGCGTCTGATGAACGAATGGACGTAACATCAAACGATAACATGTCGGCATTACGAATAGTGGGCTCAATCTCTTTCATGTTGGTGCGCATTTCTCCAATACGAAATGCTTCGAAGTATAATTTTTCCAGAATCGAAATTGAAAGTGGATCAATCAAATAACTTTGATACGCCAGATGGGTGTAACTGAAAAGAAAATTAGGCTCGTGCAATAATATTTTATGAATGTGATGCTGACTTGCTCCAGATTCTTTTTTCTCTTCAAGGTCGAGAAAGGCATCAACGTTCAATAGACTAACCAATTTATCCATGGTTTCATACGCAGAATACTGCCCATAATCCAGATCGTGTGAACCGCCCAGTATGATGGGTAGCACGTTACTTTCTAATAACATTCTGCATAC
Organism: Chryseolinea sp.; assembly: GCA_046595655.1. Taxonomy (GTDB): domain Bacteria; phylum Bacteroidota; class Bacteroidia; order Cytophagales; family Cyclobacteriaceae; genus Chryseolinea. The sequence goes on from JBKJOF010000216.1 coordinate 9,655, forward strand.
TTCACTAATGCGCACGTAAGTCTCTTCGAGATCGTGACCAACATTTAGATTTCCTAAATCAACAATGTGGCTGGAGCCTGTCCCTTTTTTAAGGTGGTATAGTTTTTTTCGGATTTCATCTGGTGCGGATGATGTGCCTGTATTTGTAAGTGTTCCGCGCTCTTCTTTAACTCCAAAAATAGCAATATGAGCACCTCTGTAGTCGGGCATCTTTTCGGTAAATGCCCGAATGTTTTTGTAGAACGATGATGGTGAAGTGATATCAGCATAAAGCGATTCATCAATCGGTGAGAACAGAATGGTAAGATCCATATTGAATTAAAAATCTTCGTGAAGATAGGGTTTTCAATTTATGGAGAACAAGACCCTAACCAGATTCATATTTTAAAAGGAATTAGAAAATTATAACCTAGTTAAGCTCGGTTGGTGTGAGCTGATAAGTCGCTTGAACCATAAAAATCGGCTACCCGTCTTTGAAAACATCCGATCGTTCCATTTATGCTGGACATTTCATTTTTCCAATTCTATATTTACCTGATAATGAGCTTATTATTTATGAAGGTTAAATTATCACTTAAGTACGGTCTTGACATTAAAGTTATTGGGGTAGCGCTGCTCTACTACCTTTTTGCCAGGTTGGGGTATTTTTTTGCGTTTGAAAACACGGACGCCTTACCGGCATGGCCTCCATCAGGAATTGCTTTTGCGCTCATTATTTTATTGGGGAGGTCTTCGTGGCCTGGCATTACCATTGGCGCGTTGGTTGCGAACATCATGGCGTATTGGAATGCGCCAGGTCTGCCGCCCCAAACCATAATTGCCATTAGTAGTTTTATCGCCATAGGCAATACCCTTGAAGCCGTTATTGGAAATTATTTGGTGCATGCCTGGATTAAAGACAGTTATCCATTTAAAAACACAAAGAGTGCTTTTCGTTTTTTGTTTGTCACGATGATGATGTGCTTGATTGGCGCAAGCATAGGTACATGGACATTGTATTTTAATGAGGTAGTGCTTCTAGAAAATTTATTAAAAACTGGGTTCTCGTGGTGGGTTGGAAATGTTGTAGGCATATTATTGTTTACGCCTTTTGTGTTGGCGATTGCTCAAAAGCATGACTTTAGATTCACGTTAGAGAAAGGGATTGAAGTGGGAATTTTTCTAGTCGTTATTGTTGGAATTTATTCGCTGCTTCAGGTTGAATACCTTCGGCCTACTCTGGAGCATGCCCTTCCGTTTTTAGTGCTTCCATTTTTATTGTGGCTTGCCTTTCGTTTTGACTTGATGGTTGCCATTGCGGGTGTACTTGCGAGTTCTTTATTTTCAATTTACGTTACGGTTATCGGTCGTGGATCTTTTGTGTTAGTAGAGTCTTATGATTCGATGGTGTTGCTTCAGATTTTTATCGGTGTTGTTAGCATCTCCACTATTATTCTTTCGGCAACGGTAAAAGAGCGTGCAGAGGTTCAGCAGAAATTAAAGGAATTTAATTTCAACCTGGAGAGTATGGTGCAGGAACGCACGAAAGAATTGAACGATGAAATCGGAACCCGAAAACAAGGCGAAGAAACCCTTCATCGCACGAATCATGAACTGAGCAAACGAAATACCGAACTCGATAATTTTGTGTATAGTGTTTCTCATGATTTACGCGCGCCAATAGCTTCGGTTTTGGGGTTAATAAATCTGGCCAAAAAAGATATGGATGGTAATATGAAAGATATGTACCTGGATATGATACACAAGAGTGCTCTGCAGCAGGATAATTTTATAAAAGAAATTCTGGATCAATCTCGAAATTCAAGATTAGAAGTGAAACGTGAAGAAATTCTTTTTGAACCGTTAATTGAAGAAACATTTAATCAATTACAATTTGCAACCAGCACAGGTAAGTCGGTTGAGAAAGTAATTCATGTTAGACAAGAGAAGCCTTTTTATTCTGATCGCTGGCGGTTGAAAGTTATTCTGAACAACATCATCTCTAATGCTATTCGTTATCGCAATGGAAGAGATCCGATCATAGAAGTAGATGTAAATATTCTGGATAGCGGTGCCACACTGGCTATAAAAGACAATGGTAAAGGAATTGAGAAAGATCATTTACCAAACGTGTACAAAATGTTTTATCGGGCAACCGATGATGGCGCAGGCTCTGGCCTAGGACTTTACATTGTGAAAGAGACGATTGAAAAGCTGCACGGAAAAATCAACATAGAATCAGAGGTAGGAAAGGGAACTATTGTGAAGATGGAAATTCCGGAGATCGCTTAAGGGCAAAGACTCATTTTTTAAAGACCGTCACCCATCCGTTGTCTGAATTGAGTATTGTAGACGAAGGTTTTCGAAATGCGCTTGAATTATTTCTCTATTGTTTCCACTTTTGTCGGCATCAGAAATTATGGAGATAACCATTGAGGATTACCACCAGTACTTACTTTCTCAACATTAACTAAAGCTGGGGAATTACATTGAAAGCACTGTGCGGGAAGACCACGAATAGAAGCCCAAATCTTTTCATATTGTTAGCCTTTAGATTCCATACACCAGTGGATTGCGAAGGGATGAAGATAATCTTGAGTTTTGTTTTTGGGTTTTAATGTCGAAATTAACAATGAAGTGAAGTAATTTGTGCGGCTGGTTGTTATGCTTGTGGTTTTGGATTTGTTTTTATTTTTGTATGCGATCGTTCGCTTAAATGCTTTTATGTTATGCAACAGAAGAGTACTGTTATTACATTAGGAAATTTGTTTCATCGAGGTGAGAATTGCGTTTCCATTCGGTTCGAAAAAAATATGGATTTGAATAGTGAGGTGAAGAAGATACCTGGCGTTCGGTTTAGCCGGACTCATGGTTGTTGGTATGTGACGCACAATGCAAGTGTGTTGCCTGCAATTTTAGGCGTGATGAAGGGTAAGGCTTGGGTTGATTATTCGTCTATGAAAACGGGTGGCACATTGTTGACGGCATCTGTTGAAAAACAGGAACCTGTGAGGCGATTTATGCCTGTGGAATTTGTTGAGCAGCTTGAACGAATGCGGTATAGCGAGAACACCAAGAGAACCTATGTTGGTCTGTTTGGCCAGTTCATCAATTATTTTCCGGAGACCGCCATTGATGAAATTTCGGAAGATCAGATTAACGTATTTATGAAGTATTTGCTGCATACCAAAAAGGTTTCAGCATCGACTCAAAACCAGGCGATTAATGCGATTAAGTTTTATTATGAGCGCGTGCGCAAGGAGCAACGGAAAGTATATGCACTGGAGCGGCCGCTGAAAGAGAGCAAGCTGCCGAAGGTGCTGAGTGAAGAGGAAGTGCTGGCGATTTTAAAATCGGTTGAAAACGTGAAGCACAAAGCCATGCTGTGGCTGATTTATGCTGCAGGACTGCGAAGGAGTGAGTTGATTGGCCTGAAGTTGAAAGATGTTGACTCGAAGCGGATGGTAATTAACATATTGGGAGGGAAAGGGAAGAAGGACAGGATTACATTGCTATCGGAAAAGATTCTTAATTTATTGCGCATTTATTTTACGAGCTATAAACCAAAGGTGTGGTTGTTTGAGGGAACGCCTGGAGAAGCTTATTCTGCTACGAGTCTGCAACAAGTGTTTTCAAAAGCTTTGCGGAAATCGGGTGTTAAACGGGAGGCAACGTTGCATACGCTACGACATAGTTTTGCGACTCATTTGTTGGAGGGCGGGACAGACATTCGGTATATACAGGCTCTACTTGGACACAGCTCGAGTAAGACCACAGAAATTTATACGCACGTAACTACTAAGGGATTTGACAAGATAAGAAGCCCTTTGGATAATCTTGATATTTGAGTGGAGTGGTATATAGCCATCCAAAATAGGCGGCTATATACCATTCTCAAAAAGATAAATGTGAAATATATACCACTATGGTATATATTCGCTAGTTGGCAGCAATAATCAAAATGGAGATTGACGGACTAATTGACAATAGAAATATCAACCTTTGGGAATCTCTAAATAAGGAGTGTGAAATAAAAGTTGTAAGAGAAAAACGAAAGGC
>JBKJOF010000050.1:0-1895 GCA_046595655.1 Chryseolinea sp.
TGGCTTCGCGAAACTTTTCCGGACATGAGCTCTTGTGCTAGTTCAAGGGTCTTGTCGTAATCTTCAATGAATACAGGGATGTATCCTGTAGTTTGTAAATCTTGGAACTCTTTCATAGTCCATCCAAAGATATCTTCCACTCGAGTAGACCAATATTTTACATGGAATTGATTGTCCCACTCGATAAAAGCCAGAGGCGAATTCTCAAGGTGAAAGATGAGTCGTTCGTGTGTTGCCAGTAATGCGCGTTCTGCTTCCTTCTTTGCTAGTTTTGAATCATGCTTCTCCAGAGCCTGTGTAATCGCTAAAGGCAAACGCTGCATCCGATCTTTGAGAATATAATCCCACGCACCTTCCTTCATTACATTCACCGCAGTTTCTTCCGATGTTGTTGATGTAATTAAGATAAAAGGAATCTTGATTCCCCGATCCAGCAACACTTTTAATGCACCTAAAGAGCTAAAAGCTGGGAGCGAATGATCCGAGAGAATAATGTCTGGCGAAAAATTGGTTAACGCTTGGATAAAATCCTGTTCAGTATCAACCACGGAGATTTCGAACTGTTGTCCACTTTTTTTTAATTCACGTGCCACTAATTCGGCATCTGTTGGTAAATCTTCAAGGTGAAGTATTTTTATTTTTTTCTCCATAGGTTTTTTTACCGCTTGCAACTTAAAATTAAACAGGAGGCTGATTGATGAGTACCCAATACAATCCGAGATCCATTACCACTTTATGAAAACCTTCAAACTCAACGGGTTTTACAATGTAGCTGTTGACTCCAAGAGCATAGCATGTTTTTATATCTGGATCTTCTTTAGATGATGTGAGGATAACCACAGGAATTGTTTTGGTCTGTTCGTCTGATTTTATCTTCTTCAAAACTTCCATTCCATCTACTTTTGGCATCTTTAAATCCAGCAAGATTACCTTTGGTTTATCATTAATATTTCGTCCTTCATATGCTCCTGTTCCAAAAATGTATTCGAGCGCCACTGCTCCATCTTTTAAATGAAGAATTTTATTGGTTACGTTGTTTTTCTTCAACGACCGCATGGCCATTTCAGCGTCATTCACATTGTCTTCAATCAATAGAATTTCAACTTCTGGTTGTTGCATGTTTTTAGTTGTTAATTGTTTCGGCTTGTATACTTGCTTGTCTGGTGGGCAGACTAAAGTAAAAGGTTGCTCCTTTTTCAATTTCTCCTTCTGCCCATACCTTTCCGTTGTGTTTAGTGATGATACGGTGGACAATAGCCAAGCCCACTCCGGTACCTTCAAATTCTTCCTGAGTATGAAGCCTTTGAAACACCTGGAAGAGTTTGTGGGCGTATTGCATATCAAACCCACTACCATTGTCGGTAACACAAAATATGAGTTCGTCATTCACGAATCTTGATTTGATTTCAACAAGCGGGCTTTCTGACTTAGAGGAGTACTTTACAGCATTCAAAATGTAATTGCATAGCACTTGCTTCAATAAGACAATATCTCCCCAGACGGAATGAAGAGGAATGATTTTTATTTCCACCTTTGGATTAGTGGTTTTGATTTCCGCCACCACGCTTTCAGTTAGAAGCAGCATGTTCACTTCGGTCTTTTGAACTTCCTTGCGTCCCAGCCTAGAGAACATGAGCAGGTCATCAATGAGATTTCCCATCTGCTTGGCATTTTCCTGTATAATTCGAAGCAGTCGATTTCCATTATCATCTAATACATTTTGATAATCTTCTTCCAGCATTTTGGAGTAACCATTTATGGCTCTTAATGGCGCGCGCAAATCGTGAGAAACAGAATAGGAAAAAGATTCCAGTTCTTTATTTACCGATGCCAGCTGGTTCGTTCGTTCCATTACTTTCTGTTCCAGGCCAAGATTTAATTCGACAATGGCACGT
>JBKJOF010000138.1:0-25222 GCA_046595655.1 Chryseolinea sp.
TGAATATCTTTCAAATCAACTCCATTAACTAGAATGCTTCCTTCGGTAGGATCATAAATGCGACACAACAATTTTATGAGTGTCGTTTTGCCGGAGCCGTTCACTCCAACAATCGCGATTTTTTCGCCTGGCTTAATTACGAATGAAAGGTTCTGTAACACTGCAGGATTTTCTCCGTTATCATTTGGGTATTGGAACGAAACATTTTTAAACTCTAGTAATGGAGGATCATTGAATGTAAACCGTTTGGCACTTTCGTTCGATGAAATTTTTGGCTTAAGCTCAAACAATTCAAACCACCGCGCTGCGTAGCGCGCTGCTTCTTCCGTAACCGAAATGGATTCAATGTAACCGTTAATGGTTTGATAAAATCGAGTGTATGTATTGAAGGTAAGGAGAAGCGCACCCACAGCCATTTTTCCAATAAGTGCTTCACGAGTCATTAGAGCAATTGCCGCAAAAAGAAAAAGCAAATACCATAAACTCAGAACTCCGTACGAAATGGATTTCTTTCGTTCGGCCACAATTATTTTTTTATTGAATGAAATCTTTCGATCTCTTATCTGATCCTTTAACCATGTTTTAAGTTTTAGTAAAATAACATCAACCGCTTTCTGAAGCTCTTCAAAATGTGAAATCCGATTACCGATAACGCGGTGATCATCCAATGAGAAATGTCGTATCCTAAAAACCTCAACACTGTACTTTTTATAGAAAAAATAAATGGGCGCAGCAGCAACAATAGCGAACAACACCAGCCAGGCATTCAACGACCAAAGTATTACAATAGAGGTAATGATTCCACCAAAGCTCGTGGCCGAATTAAAAATAAAATCCTGAAGATTAAGAACACTACCATTTCCCCACTCCTTCGCACCTCGTAATAAATTCTGATATGAGGTACTTTCAATCGTGCCAATATCCAATGCACCTTGCTTATCTATTTTATACATCTCCAGCTGAATACCCAATTGCATTCTAAACCGCATACGATAATGCGAAACGAAATTACCAACGATGGTGGGAACAAGGAATGACAATCCTAACACAATCGAAGATCGTATTAGTACATCCATGGTGATTAATCCCTGTTTGATTCCAATGATCTCATCTACAATGGCTGAGAAGCTGGTGAACTGTAGATAGACAATTGCGCCTTGAAAAACATTTAATGCAAGTAGCAGCAGAAATAAAATCCGATTGGTCTGCCAGGCAAAGGCAATAGACTTGATCGCGATGGAGAAAATGTTTTTAGTACTTTTAGTATTAAGTTTAAATTGAGCCATCCGGGAATTTTAAAAGAAGAGAATGAAAAGCGCATGAAAATAGTTCCTGTCAATGGAATAAAAAATCTACTTCAAGTTCTCTTTGTAAAATTTAGTCCCTAGTTTTTAAAATACTTTTCTGTTTCCCATCCAGGCTTAGTTTCAATTCAAAATTTCACAATCAAATCCCCTGCGCCTCATTACTTCAATTACTTGTTCGACACATAGGTTGATGCAATCAATTCTGAGAATTCGATCGCAATCATCCAGATCAAAATTAATTTTAGCATGCGGAAAAAGAAGGCAAAGCTCAAGGGAGATCTTGCTTGCCACTCGTTTACCATTAACATTTGTTTTAAAAACTTCGACCACGATTGCTGATATTCTATTTAACAGATGAATCTATTCTCACCATGCATTGCACATCTTTTTCATTCAAATACACCTCAACACAACAACCTTTATGATCAATACGAGGATCACCCAGAATGTCATTAAATACCTTGCCTATTTCTTGCATGTGATTAGGGAAATCATAAACTATCGAACCAATATATTCTCCTTTTCTCAATACAAAACTTTCGCATTTCAGTTGTTTTGCCTCACCGACATATTGCTGTTCAACTGCTGCCTTATAGACAATTTCACCTAGTTGATTTGGACTGGATAGTCCGTAAAAATTTCTTCCCTGAATATTAGGCAGAAGTGAATGCAATCTTTCATGTGCTTCGGAAACTCCCTCAGGAAAAGAATTTGCCGATACACATAGCACGATTATATCGTTATCGATTAAAAATTTTTCCATAGCGATAGTTCTTTTACTTTTCCAATGTTACGCTGTCTTTGATCTTATGATAATAAACATATGATACGATGAGAATGGAGAATATGATTAATGGAAAAAAGGATTGAAAATTTATTCCGTCAACAACAAAATGTCCAACGCTTGCTGAAATCAAATTGATGCTAAAACCAACATAAGCCCACTCCTTAAATCGATGTGGTATTTTTGGTATAATTAAAACTAGTCCGCCAAGCACTTTAAAAATTACAAGCTCAATCCGAAAATAATCCGGAAAGCCCAGATGACTGATTCCTTGTTTTGCCAGTTCGGTATGTGATGTAAGAGCAGGCATCACGCTATCAAATAAAAAGATAATTGTTGTTGATACCCAATAGATAATTTTGTTCTCTTTCATATAGTCGAGTTTTGTGTATTTAGCTCTTGCTGTAGTTAAACATCCAATTCATTCCGTACTTGTCGGTAAGCTCGCCATACGTTGCTCCCCAGAACGATTGGTGTAGGGGCATTTTTACATTTCCACCTACCGAAAGTTTTGAAAAGTATTCGCTCATCTCTTCTTCGTTCGCGCAGTTCATGCACAAACTAATGACATTACCTTTAGTCAAGCTTGATCCAATCATGTCGGAACCCATCAAAACCAATGCTTCTTTTGTTAACGTGCTGTGAAGAATATTCGCTGCAGCTTCTGACGGCATTTGTGCTGCCATGGGTGATTCGGAAACTCTTTGAAGTATGAGATCTCCGCCTAGACAGTTGTGGTAGAACGTCATTGCTTCCCGGCAATTGCCATTAAAATTAAGGTAGGCTGATAATTGTGTTGTCATATTGCTTTGTTGTTTGATTAACAATGCAAACCTAATTGTCTATTTCATGAAGCAGTGTATGCAAATGCGTCATTCTAAGGGGTTGTATGCGACAGGACTGATTAATACCTTCGTATCGTAAATCAGTCTATCAATCTATGAAGAATGTAATGATCCTTATTCCAGAGAATGCAGTGCTTGCCGCGATTGTTGATCCGCGTTACATGTTCACGGCTGTAAATGAATTTTTGAAAAGTGCGGGTAAGCCTCCGTTGTTTAATGTTCAACTGGTTGGTCTACGTAAAGAAGTAAAATTGAGTGAAGGTTTATTTTCCGTGCACACCGATCTGCTTTTAAAAAATGCAAAGAAGGCTAATCTTATTATTATTCCTGCCATCGGTGGTCATATTGAATCCGCTATTAAAATGAATAAAGAATTTCTTCCGTGGATTGTAGATCAGTATAAAAACGGAGCGGAGGTAGCAAGTTTTTGTCTGGGTGCTTTCATACTCGCATCCACCGGATTGATGAATGGCAAAAAGTGCTCAACACATTGGATGTTTGTAAATGAGTTCAGAGAAATGTTTCCGGAAGTCATCCTTGTTGATGATAAGGTAGTGACAGAACAAAATGGTTTGTACTCAAGTGGTGGTGCATGTTCCTATTGGAATTTACTTCTGCATTTGGTTGAGAAGTATACTAGTCGTGAAATCGCCATACTCGCCTCTAAATTTTTTGTACTTGATATTGCCCGCAACAGTCAATCACCTTTTAGTATTTTTAAAGGACAAAAAATTCATCAGGATGATGACATCATAAAAGTACAGGAATTTATTGAAGCACATTTCAATGATAAAATTACAGTTGATGAATTGGCTGAAGAGTTTGGCATAGGAAGAAGAACGTTGGAACGAAGATTTAAGAAAGCAACAAACAATACAGTGGTTGAATACATTCAACGTGTACGAGTTGAGGCGTCCAAAAAGCAATTGGAGACAGGAAGAAAAACCATCAACGAAGTAATGTATGACATCGGGTACACCGACAACAAAGCATTCCGCGATGTGTTTAGAAAAATTGCAGGTCTATCGCCACTTGAATATAGAAACCGGTACAATCGTGACGCTGTTCTGAATTGAATTCCAATACGAGTCAATAATAATTATGGAGAGGTAATTACAAATACTTGAGCCATTTCTTTTCTTTGTGTTCTGCTTTATATTTTCCATACCATTTACAAACTGGATACAATGCAACTACCACGCTGATCCATATAAGATAAACAGCCCAAAGCTCTAATCCGTTTTCCGTTTTTGGCCTGCCGAAACCAAAAGCTCCAAAATTTAAATCAGACCATTGAAATCCTTGCAACAACATGATGATCAGCATCAGCGAATGCAATAGGTAAAAGTGAACTATAAAATAAAACAAGGGTACTCTTCCGTATACCATTGCAATGTCTATCACCTTACCCTTTGCTCCATCGGAAAAAAATAATATCAGATAGGTAATGCCCAACATAAGAAGCGTAAATAAAAGAGAAGGTGGATACTTCGTTACGTTAATGAAAGACAAAAAAGTAAATACAGCATCTTTTTGAGATGACCATGGCGCATCTCCATACACATTTATGAACCGCATAATAACAAAAAGCGCCAATGAACTCAATCCAATTTTTAGCAATAAACTCTTTCTGCTGGAGTCACTAACTTCAAACAGCATTCCAGATCCAAAGCCAACTAACATAATACCCAGCCACACCATTGGAGGATACCCGATAACAAATAAATATCCTGGAGAAAGTTCGACCGTGGATGGCAAGAACAAAGGTGATAATATCATTTTTAAAATTGATCCTTCAGCAAAGGGAATAAGAGGTAAGAGATCGTGGAAAAAAATAATTGCCAGCCCAATGATGCATAATGTTTTGGCGGATGCTTTCAGCGATAAGCCTAGCAATAAAAATCCGATTCCTATTGCCCCTATTACTTCTAACAAAAGAACGTGGAAATGGATATCGAACCACAACCCAAAGTTAATAATCGAAAATTCTAGCACGATTAACCAAATACCTCGGCTCAATAAAAACTGTCGACCTTTTGCAATGCCTTCACTTTTAAAATATAAATAAGCTGATACTCCAGCAAGGAAAACAAATGTTGGCGCACATAGATGCGTTATCCATCGAGTGAAAAATAATATGGGAGTAGTCGTTGCTAAATCTGTTGGGCTTTGTGTGAGCGCTGGAATGTGGACAAAATCACGCGTATGATCCAGTGCCATAATAATCATTACAAATCCTCTGGTAAAATCAATGCTGTCGAGTCGTTTCATAATTCAACAAAAAGGATTCTAAATATAAAAAATAAAGTTCAGTTTTGATTTTACGAAATCACCTAAAAGTAAAAGGGAAACGTCACTATCTTGAGGTTTCCTTTTTATCTAAACCACTTCAATCAATTCTTATTATCATAGTTATACATCTGTGTGTCCGGATGGAAGGTGCGCCAACTATGCCAGAACTCTTGATACGCCAATACCTTTTTCAATGATTCATTTGTATCGGCAGTCTTTCCTGCAAAATTGTAAGCCCGACCGTTAGCAATAAGTGAATCATTTCGAATGATGAAAGTTTCCGCATCAGATGGTCTTTCATATGAAACAAAACTCTGCCCGTCAGCTGACAAGGCAATTATAATCGGTCTATCTCCTACTTTATCGTTTATGATACGATGCTCTTTCAACAGATTCCAATCGTAAGCTTTACTTGTTTTACCAATCTGAACACCTACTATCCATGACTTATCTTTCCACGACAAGCTATCTGTTCGGGTAAGATCGCCCTTGCTTCTGCCCACTTCAAATCTTCCTAATGTATCGTAACTCGACTTTGAGGCTTCATCAAGTTGCATCACAACGGCATCAGGATGTAATTGAAACCACGTTCCAATCGTTAGTTGTGTTGACTCTACTTCAGGAAGTGCTGCGCCTTTCATTGAACCCGTTATTGCTTCGCCTGTTGACTGACGCCACCAGCTTTTAGTAGTCATGTCTTCAAACATGGCATTGAAGTGATCCATGCCAACAAGACGAAATGTTTCATGATTTCCTTTTACCAGGGGTTCGAATACTCTGCCGGTTCGACAAACACTGCAATAGGTAATGATCACCGGCTTACCTCCAATCACATCTTGCACTTGATGGTGATAGGTGAGAAATCTCATCGGAAATGCTTTTGCCTCACCGTTGTTTTCTACACCAATAACAACTGTGCTATCATTCAGCACATTTTCTTTTTGTGATTTAAAGGTGAGTACATTCGGTTGTTTGAACATGCTATCGGCCGACATGTAAAAATTGAAAAGGTAGACGATTGCTACAGCAATCAACACAGCGAATGATGGAATCCATTTATGCTTCGACTTAAATGCACTAAGAATGCCTGCTAAAATCAAAAGTCCAAAAGCGATTCGAAAGAACCACCGGTACGAATATAGAAAATAGGCGATGTCAATACTCTCCATCCGCTGACTTCCTGGCATCGGCATGATGAAGTAGACATTCAGAATTTCGAACAAACAGATGCCGGCAATTCCGATGTAGAAAATCTTTTTCATTTCTCGATATATTAATTTCAATCAGTTTTCACAAAGCTATTGACTTTGAGCATCATTTATACAAATCAAAATTAAGGTACCCTTCTTCAGCACGTCTTGCTCCACGTTCTACATATATATTTGGATCCTGAGGAGCCCATGTTCCTAGTCCGTCTACATACCGATTAAACATACAGAACGCAGAAGCAATCAAAACCGTATCGTGAATTTCCATATCTGTTGCACCGAGGATTTTGGCTTTTTCAATTTGTTGAGGCATAACATTTTTTCCTCCTTTCTGAACACTTCCTGCAATGGACAAAAGCGATTTCAACTTATCAGAGATTGTAGTAGACTCGTAGTCTTTCTTAATCTGGTCAATGAAGGATATATCGCATTGAAGATAATGTTGAGCAATACCTCCATGTGCATTCTGGCAAAAGAAGCAATCATTCAACGCAGATACATATGTAGCAATCAATTCACGCTCTCCCCTTGTGAGAGAATTTTCACCACGGAGTAAAATTTCAGCTAACTCATTCAAAGGTTGGGCTGTTTCTGGTCGAAATGCCATTGGTCCACGAATGCCCGGAAGTCCTTCAGGTAATTTTATATGTGCCATAGTTTAGTATTTAGATATTAGATATTAGAAGTTCGACTTTAATGGAGAGGTTAGTATTTAGACGAATGCGCATTCACTCTTGATAGTTATGTAATGCTACTTACGTCTTGCTGTTTGGCGAGATGTATCCATTTTCACCAAGCCGTTCGCCCATTGCTTCGTATTCTTTCGGATCGGTTGGTGTTAATGTTGCAAGTCCATCAACATATCGATTGAACATAGAGAAAGTTGCGGCAATCAGAACAGTGTCATGTATATCGCGATCATCTGCTCCGTGCTTGCGCGCGTCCTGCACATCTGTTTCTAAAACTAGTTTTCCGTTTTGTTGAACTTTGTCTGCTATGTTTAACAAGGCCTTTAGTTTATCGCTTATGGGAGCAGTGCGATAATCATTCAAAACAAAATCAACAACCTTACTATCGTCTTTATAAAAATAGCGTGCTGCCGCTGCATGACTGCTCATGCAAAACATACAGTCATTGCGTGATGACACGTACGCAGCAATTAATTCACGCTCGGCTTCACTTAAGGGTGATTCACTACGCAACAATATTTGAGCGAGTTCATACAAATACTGTCCGCTTTCTGGCCGGAACATTACCAGACTTCGAATACCAGGAACTCCTTCTGGAACTGCAATATGTGCCATGATTAGTTGGTTATTTTTTTAGAGAATAATAGAAAGATGAAACCCATTAGAAATACGAATGAAAAAGCAAAGAGCGAATTTCCATATCCATTAAATATTGCTACCAAGGTTCCAACAAAGAACACAGCGGTAGCCGTAAAAAATCTTCCGATGTTAAAACAAAATCCAGTTGCTGATGCTCTAATGGAAACAGGAAAAAGTAACGTGATATAAACGCCAAGCAACCCTTGGCTGATTCCAAACATAAACGAAAGAGATCCGATCTCAACCATCGTAATCATGGTAAACGAGGTATTGCTCTTGAAGAGCAAACATGAAAGAATGAAGCATCCTGAAAAACAAAGTAGCATTGCGTTGCGAGTACCTAATGCATTAGCAACCCATCCTGAAAAAAAACCGCCTGACAATCCTCCAACACCAAGTAACATCATGCTAAGACTTCTTTCTCGTTGACCATCTGAAGTAGTCATTAGACTTTGTACCCACGTAGGAACCCAGGAGAATATGGCCCACAATCCGATCAGCATCGAGCCGAAAATAATGGAACCGTTTATGAGGTCTTTCCGGTAATCGCGCAGGTCTACCGTTATCTTATTTTCTTTTAACAGCTCTCGCGATGCTTTCCATTTTTCCGATTCTTTCAAAACCAACATCATAATGATAGCAATGCCTATTGGTAGCAGCCCAATCATAAAACCTTGTTGCCATCCGGATACAAAAAAGTTCACCGCACCGGAAGAAAAAATTCCCACAGGGAAACCAATTGAAAGTAGACCGATAAAAACTGCTTTTGTCTTTTCCGGCCATGTCTCAGATAAAAGTGTAGTATCAATCACCAACATCCCTCCAACACCAAAGCCACAAATAAAACGCAAGAGCACAATCATTTCCCATGAAGACGAAAGGCCAATCAAAAAAGTAGATAGCCCGAACATACCAATCGACATTGCAAGCGAACGAATTCTTCCAATACGATCGGCCAAAAAACCCCATGTTAATCCACCGATTGCCCAACCCACAAAGTACAATGCATTAATGTAGGCACTTACATGATTGAGCTGTGCACTATCAACCGAACCAAGTAAATCTTTCACAACCACTGGTAAGTAAACTGACATTAATGTTGACACTGCTCCTCCCATCACATTGCCGAAGAAACAAATGATGAACATCAACCAATGGTAAGCACTGATTTTGTCAGTGCTTACTTTAGAAGATGATAAATTTAGTTCGGTTGTCATTGTCTATTTAAAAATTGATCGAACACAACTGACACATAATACACCGCACCAATGGATGGAGATCCATACGCTTGATATACCTGATTGTTAAAGATATTGCTTCCACCAATTTTCACAATCGACTTTAGAGGTTGAACTCTGTAACTTAGTTGAGCATCTACCATTGAATATGCATCAATTCGTCCCGGTCTCATTTGATTGAATGTACTTGTCCAATCGTAAGCATCTTGCCAACGCCACGCCACATTAAATCCTATATTTTTTGTAACCGAGCTGTTGCCAAACGTTATAGTAGTTCTATACTTTGGTGTGTTGAAGGCTGGAATATCATTAGCATTTGCATTTTTTAAATTAAAATCAGCCCATGTTAAGTTTCCTCCTAGTGTAAAATGCCTGGGCAGAATGTAGGTAATACCAAACGTTGCACCCTGAGATGTTACACGATCACTCGCGTTTGTGTATAACTGAAAAAGATGGCTATTGCCATTTACAAGATCAAATGCAGCATCAGGATTAATCGTTCCATCATCGGCTAATACAGGACTTCCCGGTTGCATGACCACTTGGTTGAGTAAGAAGTTCTTGTAGCTGCTGAAATAGTAATTTGCATCAATCAGTACCTTATCACCAAGCAAGGCCTTATAACCCACTTCAAATGTTTTCACCTGCTCAGGTTTAATCAATGGAACATTTGATTTCACTAGCAGATCTTTGCTCTGTATAACTGCATTAGGAAATGGGGTGCCCTGCTGCAACGCTTGTTGAAATGCACCAAAAAAAGGACCAAGGGAAGTCGTTGTAAACGAGTTTTCATATGCGTTTGTACCCGCAATATTATCAGGAGCTCCACCTAAAATGGTGATAGGGCCTGCATTTAATTTAATATACATATCGCCCGGAGTTGGGTTTCGGAATCCAGTTTGAAATGAAGTGCGAAAGTAATGGTTCTTTGCAACGGTATATACAGCTGAAGCACGGGGAGTAATTCGTCCATCAAAGTTTTGATTTTTATCATATCGAGCTGAGGCGGTAAGGCGAAGGTTATCGTGCAGCAACTTTTTGGAAATTTGCACAAATGCTCCTCCTTCATCAATAAGGATTGGGCCATTTTTATCATCAAACAATGTTCCATTGGTGAACATTTTATAGCGTCTGAAATTACCTCCTACCAAAAGATTCAATACTTTTATTTTATCGCTAAAATCATACTGACCTTCTACATGGAAAAGTTTGCTTTGACTCAGTATACCCGCGCCATTTAAACCTTGCGTTTTTATGAGACGGTCTTTCTCCACATTAAACTCCGGTGACCCAGGCAAGTATCTTCCTTCATCGGCAAAGGCTCTTGCATCGGAATGACTACTTTCTGTTACACCATTAACATTTCCTAAAAAAGCTTCTTCGTATCGTTTGAACCAGGTACTATCAGCTTTATCAGTACTTACTACATTTCCGTTCATATCACGCACCCAAGTTTTGCCGATCAACTGCCCCAAGCCTTTTGCGTTGTAAGAGTCGTGAGAGTCTTCAAGACTGGCGTATGCCCGAATAAAATAGTTACTACCTTTCAACTCTACACGATGTTGTTGAAATGAAAAGTTGTTTATAGAGAAACGGTTACTACCTGTATACGCAGCGGTTCCCTGACTATAATTATATTGGTAGATCAACTCCATATTATCGGTGATTCGATAATGCAACGCTGCGTTTGCTTTGAAGCTGTAAACATTGTAGTCCATTACATCGCGTTCTTCATAGCCAGTTCTGGATACACGGCCAACATTTGGGATTGATACTGCTTCGTCATCACCATAAATATTCAATGCATTACGAGCCGGGTTAGTTTCATTACGATTTTCTGCTGGATCGCTAACATCTTCATAGTTGGTTGCAAACCAATCCAATCCTTTGAAATAGGATGTGTTTACTTTGAATGCAAAACGATTGTTGAATGCTTTAGCATATCGAATACCAATGTCATACAACCCATGTGCATCAGCATACTTCTCATTGATGTGATTGACACCCATTTTAACTTGAGCACTCAAACCCTGATATTGAAAAGGGCTTTTGGTGCGCATCATGAGTACGCCATTGAAAGCAACCGGACCATAGAGCGCAGAACCCGCTCCAGGAATAAGTTCAGCACTTTCCATATCCAATTCAGAAGCACCCAACATATTGCCAACAGCAAAACCCAATCCTGGTGTTTGATTATCAACACCATCGACCAATTGTAAAAAACGTGAGTTACCAGTGCTGTTAAATCCTCGTGTATTAATTTGGCTGAAAGTAAGACTGCTTGTCACCATTTCTACGCCTTTAATATTTTGTAATCCTTCATAGAAACTCATAGAAGCAGTCTGTCGAATGTCTTTGCCATCCATTTTTTCAATGCTTACAGGAGATTCTAAAATACTTTCTTCAACTCGCGAAGCGGATACAACAACTTCATCCATTACTTCAGTTTGGGGAACGAGACTGATAGCAATCTGTTGACTGGCATCTATCACTTCAATTTCCTGACGTTGATAACCGATTACGGAAACAACTAGTGTGAAAGGAACAGGTACTGAAGAAGCGAAGGAGAAATTTCCCTCTGCATTTGTAATCGTACCTACCACTTTACCCTTAATGGAAATGTTAGCTCCAATAATGGGGTCGTTTGATTCACTGTCTTTTATGGATCCTTTCAAGTTCGTTTGCTGTGCATGTATCGCAAGTGAACTGAAGAGAAAGATGAATAGTAGAATTTTTTTCATGGGCAGTTGCTTAAGATTTATGTATGAAATGGGTTTAAGGTTTCTTCTTTAAATGATCGTATCCAGTTGGCGATCGCATATACCCCTTTGCGATTCGCTCTGCCAACCCTTTGTAAAATGCAGGGTCAGTTGGAGCTATAGTTGAAAGACCATCTACATACCGGTTGTACAAACAGAATAATGCCGCGATCAATACAGTATCGTGAATTTCAACGTCTGAGGCTCCAGCTGATTTAGCGGCTTCAATTGATGCTGTAGTTACATTCTTTCCGCTTTGCTGCACTTGACTAGCAATGATGAGCAATGCTTTCATCTTCTCACTTACAGGAGCAGTGGATACATCTTGTTTTACTTTTTTTGTTGTATCACATTCGCCCAACAATAAATCAGCTGCAGCGGTATGGGCTGTTGAGCAAAATTCACATTCGTTCCGGTGTGAAACAATGGTGGCAATCAGTTCGCGTTCACCTTCCGTTAATGTATTCGATCCACGCAATAAGAATTGAGTCAGGTTTCGAATAGGTTCTGCTGTATCCTTTCGATATTCAAGCAGGCCGGTTATTCCCGGTAAGTGTTCTTCTACTTTAATGTATGGCATAGTGTTGAATTGAAATTCAGAAATCAAAAACGTAGCCGCAAGGCTTAACCCAAAAAGTCTACGGAGCACCGTCTTATTTAACCAAGTGTTATTATGTTTTCGCGAATGATGTAAAATGAATGAGGCACAAGCGTAAACTTGTAAAAAGGCCAGTACAGGTATTGCTGGCCGACACAATTTGCTACAGGCTATGAAGAGTATGAACAGAAAGCAGGACATTAAGTCAATAACTTAATATCAGTGCATTCTAATACTTACTTCAAAGCAAGATCAAACTGATTTAAGAAAGAAAATCGGGAGGTGGTGAAAAAACAGGATACGCAACTTCAATTAAGTCGAATTGCTGCGCAGAATATGGAGTGTGGTTTGACAACTCCGGCTTTACCTTAAAAATGGAATACGATGATGGAACAAAGTCTTTCAAAAGACTGCCAAAAAGTTTAAGAGTTTGTTTAGAGGATACAGGTATGTCGGTTGAAAGCTTGGCAAATCCTGCCATGAAATTAAAGTTTCTTTTCTCTTTATGATCGAGAATACAGACAATATAAAGTGTATCGTTCTTTAATTCCTGCTTAACTAATTTGTAAAACTCTCCACCATGAACAAATTCTCCGTTGATCCTTTCAAATCCTTTTGAATCAGACCAGTATGGAAGAGCTAAAGGAATTTTAATTGTAGTGATTTCTTCCGCAGCATACGACTCAGAATCCAATCGCTTAGCCATCTCCGTATTCGCTTGAAAACGCAAACCGAGATAAACAAAATAATATCCAACCATCTGAAAGACGAAGACTGCAAGGAATAATATGGCAAATACTTTTTTCAGTTTATCAGTAGTAACGATTGCATATATCGGAAAAAAAAACTGAAATGCAATAAGCATCCTAGAATTTTTCCCTACTCTATTAAATCAACATCTGCCTTCTTACGATTGCTTAGAAAAATCATACCGATAATAAAGCACAAAGCAGCTACACCCATAGGGTACCAAAGGCCAGCAAATGGATCACCTGAAGGGTTTAAATCAGTCTTACTCGCTTCATACAATATGGTTGCTATAAAAGGTGTAAGGCCACCAAACACACCGTTGCCTATGTGATATGGAAGGGACATGGAGGTGTAACGTATTCTTGTTGGAAATAACTCTACCAAGAATGCTGCAATAGGTCCATATACCATAGTAACTAAAACAATTTGAATCAACACTAAACCAATTATATTCCAATATGGCTCATCGCCAAGTGTCACTTCTTTTTTTACTTCATCTTTTACGGGTTTATTAATTAACTTCATTGTTGGTATCAACGATGTAGAGGTCTGTTTCAAAGCGCTTCCATCTGTAAACTTCTTCTGCACCAGAGTAACGACAACAGAATCACCTGCTGAGTTGATAGTAGAAGTTACCGATGATTTAGTCTCCTCCACCATCTCCTGCTTAATTGAGGTGTCTGCTAACTCATACATCTTAATGTAAATAGGGCGATACAGAATTACGGCCATCAGCATGCCGATCATCATGATCATCTTTCTACCAATTTTATCGGACAACCATCCAAAGTAAATAAATAGTGGTGTGCCAATAAGCAACGCGATGGCAATGATATTTCGGGTCTGAACAAAATCAATGTTACAGGTTTTCTCAATAAACGTCATTGCATAAAATTGACCAGTATACCACACCACTCCCTGACCGGCTGTGGCACCAAACAAAGCAATAAGCACCAGTCTGAGATTTTCCTTATTTCCAAAACTTTCCTTAATCGGATTCTTAGAAACCTTACCTTCTGATTTCAGTTTGGCAAACATGGGAGACTCACTCATCCGCATGCGAATAAAAATAGAAACAACAACCAATACAGATGAAAGGATAAACGGTATCCTCCATCCCCAATCATTGAACTCACTAATCTCCATACGCTGACGAACAAAAAGAATAACACCTATGGAAACGAAGAGGCCGAGAGAAGCTGTTGTTTGGATAAAACTTGTATAGAAACCACGTTGTGTTGCAGGTGCGTGTTCAGCTACATACGTTGCCGCACCTCCGTACTCGCCACCCAGCGCCAGCCCTTGCAACAATCTTAGAATTAAGACAAGTAAAGGTGCGAATATTCCGATAGTTTGGTAGCCTGGAACTAATCCAATAGCAAACGTAGAGCCTCCCATTAAAATTAGAGTAACCAAAAAAGTATATTTCCGTCCAACCAAATCGCCAAGCCTGCCAAATACAATTGCCCCAAAAGGACGCACAATAAATCCTACTGCAAATGTGGCAAGCACAGCAAGAAATGAAACCGTTGGATTTGTATTAGGAAAAAACTGTTCTGATAAAATAGTAGCCAACGCCCCGAAAATGTAAAAATCATACCACTCTATGAGTGTGCCAACAGATGAAGCAGCAATGACAAACCAGAGTGTTTTCTTTTGTTCTTTCGTAAGTGCTGTCGATTCCATATTGTTTTTTTGATTCTACTTTGTTGAAAGATAAGCAGAAATCAAAATCAAGCAAAGGTTGCACACGTCATCGGTTCATACATAAAAAGAAAAGGGTGACAAAATTGTCACCCTTTTCTTTTACCTATCCGTTGGCCTAGTTAGTTTTCTATGCCTAGTTCTTTGTAACGCTTTTCAATCCGTTTCAATTGTGGCTGATTATCTAAATCTGTGTACATCAAATATAAAGCATCCAAAACCGTTTGATCATCTGGCTTTAGTTTTTCACATCTCTCCCAGTATGGCAGAACCTCTTTAAGCTTTGCGACATAGATTGCATCCAGTTCATATCTTTTTTTCTTGTCGGCAGCAGAAATAGAAAGAGCATTCATCTCGTCCTTAATTACCTTTGCATCTTTATAGGCAAACCGAGCAAGTGCTATAGCAGCGTCAAAATGTTTCGGATCAAGTCTTAATGCATCCTCAAAATTCTTCTTCGCTTCTTTCTCTTTTCCTAACTCATTATTTAATACTCCTAATAAATAATTTTCCTGAGAATCATTCGGATTCTTTGCAAGATTTGATTCAATGATTTTAGACGCCTCATCGTATCGCTTTAATTCAAACAACGAATTAAGCTCAATAACTTTCATATCTTTTTGGTTTGGAATAATCGCCAATACGGAACGAGCATCTATTAATGCTTGTTCAAAGTTCTTGTCTTCATATTCCAACAATGGAGCCATTGTTAAGGCTTGCACCTGACGGCCTCCTTTCGCTACGTACTTTCTTAAATATTCTGAGGCCTTCTTTCTTTCGTCAGCATTGTACGCTGCATATCCGGCATATTGATAGAATACAGTATCTCCATCAGTGAACTTAAGTCCTTTTTCGAACTGAGTTAATGCCTCTTTAAACTGATCCTTCGCAAATAACTTATCGCCATTAACTAAATATCGTTGGCTGATAGAACTCTTCGCCTGATCGTATAACAGCATACCTCCAGCAGCGTCCTGAGTAAAGTATGAACCTGATTTTCCTCCTGAAACCTCGTCTGCCTTTTTAAATGATGCTGCTGCAACTGACGTCAAATCTTCGGTTGATTGGTATGCTACGGTGGTATCTAGTGCTCCGTATATCACACCTCTGTAAAACCAAGTCTTACCATCATTCATGGTTTTCTCATAGGTAGTAGCGGCATCAATCGTAGATTTAGCCTCCTCGTACTTACCTGCTTTTAAAGCAGTTAATGCTTTGTTGATGTTCGGCTTTACTTCCTTCTGTGCAAAGGCAACTGCTGGTAAAGCAAGAAACGCGACTATTAGAATTTTCTTCATTGGGGTTGTTCGTTAAAATCAAAATTATTTATTCCTGATCGTTCTTTTCAGTTTCCTGATCGCCCTTTTCAGTTTCCTGATCGTTCTTTTCAGTTTCCTGATCTGTTTTCTGTATCTCTATATTCTGAATTTTCTCAACAGATGAAATCCTGTCGTCATCATTCAGTTTAATAAGTCGAACGCCTTGTGTTGCTCTTCCCATTATCCGAAGTTGACCAACTGCTATTCGAATGGTGATGCCTGAACGATTAATAATCATCAACTCATCTTCATCTACAACTTGCTTGATGGCAACAAGCTTGCCAGTTTTGTCGGTGACGTTGATCGTCTTCACTCCTTTGCCTCCGCGTTTCGTAATGCGATAATCGTCTATAAGAGATCTTTTTCCATATCCATTTTCAGAAACGACTAACAAGTTTGCATCCTCACGATTGATACAAACCATACCAATTACTTTGTCATCTTCTGAATCTAACGTTACGCCTCTTACACCTGCAGCCATGCGACCCATTGGTCGTACATCTGACTCATTAAAGTGGACGGCTTTACCCTCGCTCTTCGCAATTACAATGTGATTCTTTCCATTTGTTAGTGAAGCATTTAACAATCGATCTCCATCGTGGATAGTAATGGCATTAATCCCTCCTTGACGTGGTCTTGAATACGCTTCAAGCGATGTCTTTTTAATGACACCTTTTTCGGTACAGAGAATCACAAAATTATTGTTGATGTACTCTTCGTCCGATAGATTCTTGATATTGATAATGGCTCTAACGGTTTCGCCCTGTTCAATGTTAATCAGGTTTTGAAGCGCCCTTCCTTTACTGGTCTTATTACCTTCCGGAATTTCGTAAACCTTTTTCCAATACACTTTACCTTGATCAGTAAATATCAAAAGGTTATTGTGTGCATGTGCTATGATGAGATGTTCCGTAAAATCGTCTTCCTTCGTTACCACACCTTTTGAACCAATGCCTCCTCTGCCTTGCGTTCTGTATTCCGATAATAATGTTCTTTTAGTATAACCCTGATTGGAAATCGTAATCACCATTTCCTCATTTGGAATCATATCTTCCATCGTAATATCGTCATCGCTGTGCACTACTAATGTTCTGCGTGCATCGCCATAGCGTTCCTTAATTTCAGACAATTCATCTTTGATGATTTGCATCCTTAATGCCTCATCATTCAGAATAGCATTTAATTTATCGATGAGTGCTTTAATCTCGTTGTACTCTTGTAGGATTTTATCACGCTCCAAACCTGTAAGGCGTTGAAGACGCATTTCCAAAATTGCTTTGGCTTGAATTTCAGATAATGCAAAGCGGGTTATCAATCCTACTCTTGCTTCATCCGGATCTTTCGAATTACGAATTAAGCTGATCACTTCATCGAGATTATCTAAGGCAATTAAATATCCTTCCAGAATATGCGCTCTGCGCTCTGCCTCTGCCAATTCAAATTTCGTTCTGCGAATAACCACCTCATGGCGGTGCTCAACGAAGTATTTAATCAAGTCTTTCAGGTTGAGTGTCTGTGGGCGTCCTTTTACCAAGGCCACATTGTTTACACCAAATGAAGTTTGAAGTTGAGTGTATTTGAATAAGTTGTTGAGTACCACGTTTGGAATGGCGTCACGCTTCAAATCATATACAACCCGGTATCCATCGCGGTCTGACTCATCTCGCAAATCCGAAATACCTTCTATTCTCTTTTCATTTACTAAGGCCGCAGTCTTCTCAATCATCATGGCTTTGTTCACCATGTATGGAATCTCGGTAACGATGATCTGTTCCTTACCTGTAGGCGATGTAACAATCTCAGCCTTAGCGCGCATCACTACTTTACCTCTTCCTGTAAGAAACGCTTCCTGAACACCTGAGTATCCATAAATTATACCTCCTGTAGGAAAATCTGGAGCTGTGATGTGTTTCATCAACTCCTGTATGGTTATTTCATTATTATCAATGTAAGCATGAATACCATTGACTACTTCGGTAAGATTGTGAGGTGCCATGTTGGTTGCCATACCTACGGCAATACCAGAAGAACCATTCACTAATAAATTGGGCATCTTGCCCGGAAGTACGGTAGGCTCTGTTAAGGAGTCATCAAAGTTGGGTTGAAAGTCAACCGTTTCTTTATTAATGTCGGCCAGCATTTCTTCGGCAATGCGTTTCAAACGCGCCTCAGTATAACGCATCGCAGCAGGCGAATCTCCATCGACTGAACCGAAGTTTCCTTGGCCGTCTACCAATGTATATCGCAACGACCAGTCTTGTGCCATGCGCACCATGGTATCGTAAACAGATGCATCTCCGTGTGGGTGATACTTACCCAATACCTCACCGACAATTCTAGCTGATTTTTTATGAGGCTTATTGTAGTTCACGCCCAAATCTTGCATACCATACAGCACCCTACGATGCACGGGTTTTAGACCGTCACGCACATCGGGTAATGCTCTGGAAACAATAACCGACATCGAGTAATCGATGTAGGCACCGCGCATTTCGTCTTCAATGTTAATCGGGATTATACTTTGTCTTACGGGAGGTAAGCCACCTGTCTCTTCTGCCATGAATAATCGATGTTTTTAAGCTTGATTTCGCGCTTTTTAAAGCTGTGCAAGATAGTGAAATTTGTCAATTCTGAAGCGTAAAATGCAAATGTAAACGCGCTTATTCCAGCTATTTTCTCACGACAATTTACACTCAACAATTCATATTAATAAGGATCAAGTTTGTTCTTGTTCTTTCCTTTGTACTTGATCAGTGTAGGATAATTTTCCCCATAATGTGGATTCTGTTTCTTGTAGATTGCATGAGCCCGACTTCTATACTCTCTATTACCATGTGCATGATTCATCTGCGCACGACAAGTCTTCACAACACATCTTCTAAGTTCTGGAAAACGATAACTCGCCCCTACATTAATATAAAACGCATTGAACTTATGAGTAACACTCTGGCCTAACTCTGGCAGTGTTAACTTATAACTTTTAATCTCATATGAAGGCCGTACAAAAACCCGGAAGTACTCTGAAAAATCACGCTCAACCGTTGCCCCTAGATTGATGAATACTCCCTTTTTTATCAGCGCTTTGTTGAAGTTTTTTCCAAGTCCATATCCACCTACTTGCGCATCTACAACAAGTGAGTATTCATAGTAGCGATACACCATACCTCCAATCATACCGAAGTATTTCTTCAACCAAATGCTGGAGAATTCAGGAGAATAGTTACTAAGCTTATTACCAAAAGAAGTTGGTGTGAATGCACCCAGGTGTGTATACTCAATGGAGTAGCCACCTCCAATGCGATAGCGATCGAACTCAACGTGAAGTGTAGCCTTAATGGGAATGTTAAATGCTTTACTCTTGAAACCTATTTTAGCAGTATCAGAGTGTACTTGAAAATTGCCCGGTTGCTGCGAGGCATTTGAATAGACTGAATTATTAAACCAATTGGTATTGACATTGGAAAGATTTGTTCCCGCAAAAATACGGGGTAAAGAATCAGGATTTTGGAGTATACCAAACCCATCAAGCTTATGGTTGAACTTTGTACTGCCATAGCCGCTACTAATCCCGATGGTAACCTTACTAATGATTTTTCGAAATAGCCCCACACCTCTTCGATCAACGTAAAACTTTTCCAACGGAATAGCAATGTCATCCTGAGCGAAAGTATCTATTGCGCCAAGGAGACTGACACAGATAAGACAAAAGAGTAGGATATTTCGCTTCAGAAAATTAGGGTTAAGCTTTCCAATCTAAAAAATAGCAGCCTGTTACCAATGGCTTTTACTGCCTAAAATTAAACCAAATTGTGTAATCATCCTACTTCATGCGCGGTCAGAATTTGCAGCACAGATTTTAGGAGTTAGGATACAGAATGTAGAATTTACACGCGGGTTAATTATAAGTACATTGTCAACAGACTACGGTCGCCTGTGGATTATTCGCAGTGGTCATTCATACAATTAAAAAAGTTAACGATTGTTACACAAAAGATGGAATCCAAATCCTGCACATACCGATCAACGTTTGTCATCATTACCTTATTGTTACTCTGTTTCAATTCGTTCTCGCAGACAAAAATACAGCAGAAGATTCCGGAGAAAACAAGAATACTTTTTCTCTTTGATGGATCTGGAAGCATGTTGGAGTCGTGGGGTAAAGTGAAGAACCAAACGAAGATCAGTGTTGCCAAATCCATTCTCTCTCAACTGATTGATTCACTAAAACAAAATTCAAACCTGGAACTTGCCTTGCGCGTCTATGGGCACCGATCGCCTCGCGAGATAAACAATTGTAAAGACACACAACTTGAAGTTCCGTTTAAAGCCAAAAACCATGATGCCATCATCGCCAAACTGAAAGAAATAAAACCAAAAGGTGTTACGCCCATAACCTACTCGCTCGAACAAGCTGCCAATGATTTTCCCTTAAGTACCGGCTATAGAAATATTGTGATCTTAATTACAGATGGTATTGAATCATGTGGTGGAGATCTCTGTGCAACATCGCGTGCCCTCCAAAAAAAAGGAGTTTTCCTGCGGCCGTACATTATCGGTATTGGACTTCAGGCCGAGAAGACATTAGAATGTGCCGGTAAATTTATAGATGCTGATACGCCCGGAAAATTTCACGAAGTATTAAATGAAGCGATAGAAGCAAGCTTTGCCAAAACAACGGTAAGTGTTGAATTATTAGATGCTACCAATCAACCAACAGAAACCAATGTGAATGTAACGTTCACCAATGCACTTACCAATAATTCAATGTATGAGTTCGTACACTTTCGTGATAAGACAGGGAAGTCAGACACGGTGCAGGTAGATCCGGTGGTAGACTACAATATTACTGTCAATACCATCCCTCCTGTTACTCAACGGAACGTTTCAATTAACATTGGAAAACATAATGTAATTAGTGTTTCTGTTCCGCAAGGTAATCTTGTAGTTCAACAAGAAGGAAGAAAGGATGGCAATCTCACTTCTGTTGTTAGACTAAAAGACAATGGTGAAATTTTAAATACACAACAGAGCAATGAGACCTTTCGCTATCTAATTGGAAAATACGAATTGGAAACACTTACCCTTCCGAGAAGAATTTTTCAAGTTGATATTCAGCCGAACAAAACACAAAACATTTTACTGCCATCGCCCGGTATTGTAAACTTCAATACCATTGCTTCTGGTTACGGAAGTTTGTATGAAATAAAAGGAGATGGAACTCAAAAATGGATTTGCAATCTCAATGACCGAAAGCCCCAGTTCTCTCTTACCTTATTACCCGGGCAATACAAAATTGCTTTCCGCGTAAAGCAAACCAAAGGAAGTAAGTACACAGGTTCCAAGACCTTTGCGTTAAAGGCGGGTGACACACTAACCGTTAACGTTTTTAACTAGCATGTTCAGTAAACTTCTAAAAGGTATTGCAATTTCTGCTGCCATATTAATTGGTTTATTCATTCTTGGAAACAGAAAAGATATCCCGGTTGAAGAATTAGAAAAACAATATTTCACACCAGAGTCGCGCTACGTTCAACTTCACGATGCAAAAGTGCATGTTCGCATTCGCGGAAATGGACCACATCTCTTTTTGATTCATGGAAGCCTTGCTTCTCTCCATACTTGGCAAGCATGGGAAGATACCTTAAGTACAAAGTTCACAACCGTCTCGCTTGATCTTCCAAGCCATGGCTTAACGGGGCCAAGCCATTCAGAAAACTACACCATCAACAATTTTGAACGACTTGTTTTTGAGTTAGCCGATTCACTTGATGTCTATACCTTTTCTATCGTAGGTAATTCGATGGGCGGTCAAGTGGCTTGGCAAGCAGCCTTACATCATCCAGATCGAATTGCGAACCTCATCTTAATCGATGCCGCTGGTTTTATTACTGCTGCCGGTGATCAGCAAAACAATCACGCTCCATTCATTTTCAAATTACTAAGATCAAAACATGCGGCTTTTACAATAGAGCATATTACACCTCGATGGATGTTTAGCCTGAATATGAAACAGGTTTATGCAAACCCCAATTTAATTACACCGAAATTGATAGATCGATATTATAAACTAATGTTGCGTCAAGGTAATCGGCATGCTACGT
Organism: Chryseolinea sp.; assembly: GCA_046595655.1. Taxonomy (GTDB): domain Bacteria; phylum Bacteroidota; class Bacteroidia; order Cytophagales; family Cyclobacteriaceae; genus Chryseolinea. Next base: position 22,234 of record JBKJOF010000138.1, read on the forward strand.
GGCTACGATTTCAACAACTTCAAAAACCTCCCATCGATAGTCTTTCTTTCATCCATACCCCTACCCTTATACTTTGGGGTGAAGAAGATAAATTGATAAAATTAGAATCCGCTCATCAGTTTAATAAAGCTATTCGAGGATCAACGCTTGTAACCATACCAGACGCAGGACATATTTCGATGGAGGAATTACCCAACGAAAGTGTTCAGTATGTTTTTGAATTTCTACTAAAAGAAAAATAAGAAGAATCCTCTTAACTTTGGCCAAAGTCCCAAACTCAATACATATGATTCAGAAATCTATTTTAGGATTAGCAATTGTCATTAGCGCATCATTTATCTTCTCGTGCGTCAATCATGACATTAATAAAATCGACTGCGAAACTTCCGATCTGGTTATTACAAAATCAATTAGCAATGTCACTGTGTGTTCTCCGGCAGATGGAAGTATTGCAGTGAATGCAACTGGCGGTAAAACTCCCTTTACTTTTAGTCTTAATGCTGAAGACTTCTCTACAACTTCAATCTTTGATCATCTGTCGGCTGGAACTTATGCAGTAACTGTAAAAGATGCAAACGGCTGCACGAGGACAACAACAGCAGATGTAATATTTCCAGGCTCTACACTTGCTGCCGAAGCTGCGAATATTGAAACCAACACAGATTGTACTACTGCCAACGGTTCTTTTACCATCACCGCTACAGGTGGTGAAGGAGTTTATCAATTCAAACTTGGAACAGGAACCTTTAGTGCATCAAATTCTTTCACAGCACTAAAAAGTGGAACCTATTCTGCAACTGTAAAAGATCAATTGAATTGTGAGTTCACTGTAAGTGATATTAAAGTTTCAAGCAATACGGGCATAAGTTTTCAGGATGATATAAAACCCATTTTAGAAACCAACTGTATAAAATCGGGATGCCATAATGGGGATAATGGCGCGGATAGAAACTGGAGTGTCTTTGCAAATGTTAAAGCAAAAGCCGCGGGTATTAAAACCAGAACAGGAAATAAATCAATGCCAGAAGACATTGCTCCTACTGGCCTTCCTCAAAATCAAATTGATCTGATTGCTTGTTGGGTAGATGATGGAGCACTCAATAATTAGGTACCCATATGTAATTGAAAGGCATCTTAAACGAAGAAGGCAACCAAATAATTGAGTTGCCTTCTTCGTTAAGTCCTGTATTTAAAATTAAGTAGTGAGCCATCTTAAAAACTTCCCAAGCAAAGTCTTCGGCTCCTCTTTCATGAGACTGGAAGTATATTGATCAACGGGCTCCGCATATATTCGAGCCGCCTTTGTAGGCGCATTTACCTTCACTCTCTTTAGATAATATTCTGTTCGCTTTTCTTTTTCTTGAATCGCATCGGTCTTTCTCTTTTCTTCAGCAGCTCTGGCATCGTGTTCACGTTGAAGTGCTATCGAGTTAACAGCCGAACGGTTTGGTCTTTCTCTTTTATTATCTTGAAGAACTCGAGACCGTTGGATTTGTGGTTTAGAGCTTACATCAGAATTAGTTACTTGTTCTTCAACTTTATCAGCCTCCTCTAAAGGCGCAATCTCTTTCTTTTTAGGCTCAGGAAGTTCAATCTTTCCAAGTACTTTTAGTCCTGGCAAATCGACTTTTGGTGCTTTTATTACTTCTGTTTTTTCTTCCTGTTCTACTTCAATCGAAGGGATTCCAATTTTTAAAACTACTTCTTCCTGCGGTACTACTTTTTCCTGAACTGGAGAAGGGAAGATAGGCTCAACTACTATTGCTTCAGGAACTACAGTTTCAACTTCTTCTATCTTCTCATTAAGAAAATTGGGGGCGAAATGCTGAAGAATGTTTTTAACGTGCTCGTCTTCCAATCTCACATTTGATTCATTGATTACTACTACACCTGTTTTAGCCAGAAAATCTACCATATCAGATTGGCGGATAGATATTTTCCTGGCGAGCTGACCTAATCTCATGAAATTTTTATTACTGAATTCTGGCCACTAATATAACGAGCGAATCGCGACTTAAAAAGTGAATGGTTCACGGTAGACTGATCATCATTGACGGTTGATCGTGGTCGAAGAATATTTCTTACCAATCTCCCTCATCCTTTTTCTTCTTCTCAACATATAAAAGCTTGTCGCTAAAGGATTGATCAAGCAGACCAAGCATGTTGGGTTTGCACCAATCAACTGACAAAACGGTGCCGCTATTTTTAGTAGCGTAGTTGGTCAGGTTTTCGCGTGCTGCAATTTTTTTATAACCCATATCTCCAGTTATCTGAATCGAGCGCATCGTAATTCTATATTTGCCATCCTTCACACCAATAATAACAGAACCGCTGAATCTTCCAGTCTGCATAATGGGTTGCAAATTCACTTGACTGAATTGAAATTTTCTATAATCAACAATGATGTCGGTTACATCAAACGAAAGCCCGTCTGGTTGAAGAGTAATATTTGAGATGTATGGAAGAGCTTTGTAATACGCTTCAAGTTTTGCGGGTGTAATTGAATCAGCCACAGAAATTTTCTGATAGATTATTTCCTGATCTGCCACTTTAAAACTTCCGTAAACAGTAGGCTGAGCCTGAGTGCAAAAGGAAACCAAAATGAATAGTATGATTAGTGCGTTTTTCATAGAACATAATTTATTCGCGAAGATAGGAAAGTTTCAAGTCTTGAATTACTCGCTGCGCTAGACTATAGATTCTAGACGTTAGACTTTAGAAATAAGATTCTAAAGTCAAGACTGCTTAAGGCATCTCCAAAAACTCCGCTTATCCTTCCCTATCGGGAGAAGGAGACTGATGACGTCATTAAAAAATGAGTTCTTAGATATCCCGTAATTTAGTCTGTAATTAAACTCTGAATACCGAACTCCAAACCACGAAGCTCTGCTAATCCCCGTAATCGTCCAATAGCAGAATAACCAGGATAGGTTTCGCGGTGTAGATCATCTAACATTTGATGTCCATGATCTGGGCGCATGGGGATTGA
>JBKJOF010000144.1:0-5415 GCA_046595655.1 Chryseolinea sp.
GATATTTTTGCCCATGATGTTTTTGCTTGGTAACTCAAACATCACAAAAAAAGGCGGTAAGTAATTTTACTTCCGCCTTTTCATTTTATCTTATTTTTTGTCGGATGACAGTAATAAAGAATGACTATTGCACAAGGTATTATCCCACTATTCTGATTACAATCCTGAAAGATCATTGAGCATCTGGATTTTTGCGAACCCTAACCTTGACTGTTTTTCTGATATTGGGTAAAATCTTTCAGTAACAACCGAGTGCATAAAAAATAATTAAAACAGACTCGGCATCCTCTTTTATTTGTCCACAATCCTGCCTATCATAGCCTTACTTTCAGATTTGCTATGCGCGTAGTTTTTCTTTTATCCCTCACGGTTATTATCATTCTAGCTTGTAAGCAAATACCCACTACCAAAGAATTTGATGTCATAATTCGAAATGGAACGATTTACGATGGATCAGGATCGAAATCATTTGTTGGAGACATTGCCCTTCAGGCAGATACTATTGCTGCGATTGGTGATTTAAAAGATGCGCGAGGTAAAAAGGAAATAGATGCCACAGGATTAGCAGTAGCACCCGGATTCATTAACATGCTCAGTTGGGCGGATCAAAATCTTTTAAAAGACGGTCGATCCATGAGCGACATTAAACAAGGTGTCACCCTTGAAGTTTTTGGTGAAGGCTGGTCTCCTGGTCCTATGAAACGTAAAACCAAAATTCCGGTTGACAGCTTATGGACAACACTGGACGGATATTTTAATTGGTTGATGAAGAAAGGCTCCACACCAAACGTTGCATCTTTTATCGGGCAAACCTCCATTCGCAATTATGTGATGGGATACGATAATCGAAAGCCGACCGAGGAAGAACTCAGTCAAATGAAATTACTGGTGAAGCAAGGCATGGAAGAAGGCGCCATGGGATTAGGCACATCTTTAATTTATCCTCCCGCTGCGTATGCTTCAACTGAAGAACTGATTGCTTTGTCAAAGGTAGCATCACGCTATGGCGGCATGTACATCAGTCATATGCGAAGCGAGGGCGATTTTATTTTAGATGCACTAAACGAAACGATGCGCATTGCAAAAGAAGCAAACATCCCTATCGAAATCTATCACTTAAAAATCAACATTGCGCGCAACTGGAATAAGATCGACACCGTGATAGCAAAAATTGATAGTGCACGCAAAGCAGGTTTGAAAATTACAGCCAACATGTATCCGTACACAGCGAGCGGCACTGGCCTTAGTTCGCGCCTACCCACATGGGTTCAGGAGGGCGGAGCGAAAGAAATGAGAAAGAGATTACGAACCGCAGCGATCCGTAAAAAAGTTTTATACGAAATGGAGATGGGAATACCGTATAAAAATTCTGATCCTGCCAATGTGGTACTCATGGGATTCCGTCTTGATTCATTGAATATATTGTACAAGGGCAAGCGCTTGGATGAAGTAGCACGCCTCCACGGAAAAAATGCAGATGAGACTGTTGTGGATCTTATTGTTCGAGATAAGTCAAGGATTGAAGCGATATATTATTTGCAGGCGGAAGACAACCTGAAAAAAATAATTCAATTGCCTTATGTAAGTTTTGGATCGGACGCAGGCTCTGAAGCGATCACCAAAGAAAATCTAGAAGAGGGCACGCACCCGCGTACCTATGGAACTTTCTCCCGGGTACTTGGTCAATATGTGCGCGAAGAAAAATTGGTTTCGATGGAAGAAATCATCAGACGATTAACGTCACTTCCTGCTTCGAATCTTAAAATAAAAAAGCGCGGAAGCTTAAAGATTGGTTATTACGGAGACCTCGCATTGTTTGATGCCACTACCGTTCAAGACCATGCTACATTCGAAAAACCAAAACAATACGCCACCGGTATGGTGCATGTGTTCATCAATGGAATTCAAGTGCTCAACAATGGTGAACATACCTCTGCTAAACCAGGTCGAGTGGTGAGGGGTCCGGGTTACCGAAGCAAATAATTTATGAGTAACTAGAATGGCAGTTGCATTACGCTTACAACATTGCATTAATGCCAATTATTTTTCGATATTTACTTTACTTTTTTAAACTAAATTCAATCTATCCATTGGTATGGATAAGCAATTTTTAATATCCCTTTTCATTTTTATTACACTATCTGCTTTCGGTCAAAGTGCAAAAGACTTGATTGACAAAGGAGATCGCTTGTATGTCAAGAAAAATTATGGCGATGCGTTGCAGGTCTATCTGCCAGCATGTGATACCAAAGGAGACGATGCGCTGCTCAATTTAAAGGTAGGTATGTGTTACCTCTATTCAGAAACCAAATGGAAAGCCGCCATCTATTTGGAGAAAGCCTATCGACTCGATCCAAAAGTAGATATTGACATTGATTACCATTTGGGTATGGCGTATCAACAAAATCATCAATACTCAAAAGCAATTGTTCATTACGAAATATTTAAAAAGAATAACAAGAAATTAGCCGCGATTGCCAAAGAAAAAATACAGGCTTGCATTATCGCTGATTCTCTCTCCCGAAAGCCAGTTCATGTATTAATTGAAAATGCAGGCGGTGCCGTGAACTCCAGCTTTCACGAATATTCTCCACTCCTTTCCGCTGATGGCAACACAATGATCTTTACCTCGAATCGATCTACCGATGACTACAAAATTAAAAGCGGTACCAACTTCGAAGATATTTACATCACTCACCGTAAGGGAGAGCGTTGGGATGAACCTCAAAAAATCAGTCCGAATATCAACATCAAATTTAATGATGCTGCAGCTTCTCTTTCGGCAGATGGAAATACATTACTTCTGTATTATGAAAACGGTGGCGGAGATATTTATATTTCAACAAAGACGGATGGCGATTGGTCAAAACCGGTTCCGCTCAACAAGAATATTAACACTGCTCTATTTTGGGAAACTTCTGCGTGTCTTTCAGCCGATGGGCAGAAATTATTCTTCGCCAGTAATCGCCCGGGAGGAAAAGGTGAACTCGATATTTATGTAAGTGAATTGGATGCAAAAGGTGATTGGAGTAAAGCGGCTAATATGGGCAGTACTATAAATACATCAGGCAATGAAGATTCACCCTTTATGCATCCCGATGGAGAAACATTATATTTTTCTTCCGATGGACATCCTACTATGGGTGGTAACGATATTTTTAAAAGTGAATTTAAAGATGGCAGATGGCAGAAGCCGGCAAATCTTGGTTACCCCATCAACTCCATTGAATACGATGGCTTCTTTACCATTTCAGCAGATAAAAAAACGGGATACTACTCTACCTTACGTGAAGACGGTTTAGGAAGTGCCGATATTTATACTGTAACTTTTCTTGAACCATTACCTGAAGAGAAACCCATATTATTAGTAAGCACTTCTTCGGAAATTGTGAAAGAACAAAAACAGACCGAACCAGAAAAAGAAGAACCGATAAAAACGGAGTCTATAAAAACAGAACCGGTTAAAGAAGTGGTGTTAGTTGAAGCTCCAAAAGAAACCGTAGAACCTGCCAAAGAAGAAGTCAAGACAGAGGATTTTGTTGATCCGATTATTCAGTTTCATAAAGACCTAAAAATTGTCACAGTACTAAAAGGTAAGGTAATTGATGAAACAACAACAGCGCCCCTAAGTGCAGTGATCTCATTAGTAAACAACCAAACGCATAAAATTATTGCCAAAATTAATTCTGATCCAGCCACTGGTAATTTTGAATTAACCATTCCGCATGGAGGCAACTATGGTGTGGCTACAGAAAAGGATGGATATCTTTTTAACTCAATAAACTTTAATCTACCTCAGTTTGCAGAGTATCAGGAAATCGATACGCACATCATTATGGTGAAGGCAGAGATTGGTTCCAAGGTGGTATTGAAAAACGTATTCTTCGATATTAGTAAGGCTACTCTTAAGTCAGAATCTATTTCTGAAATTGAGAAACTTCGTGAGCTTCTGGTTAACAATCCAGAGTTGAATGTTCAGATCAACGGCCATACTGATAACACCGGAAATGCTGTAAGTAATAAAGCATTATCGCTCAAGCGTGCATCTTCAGTAGTTGAATACCTGGTTTCAAAAGGCATGTCGGCAATTCGGGTATCGGCCAAAGGTTTTGGGTCTGAACGCCCCATTGTTTCAAATGATGATGAAGCAGATGGTCGCGCCATCAACCGAAGAACGGAGATTGAAATTATTGAAGGGAAGAAGTAAGTTGCATTAACGTATGCCCATTGAATTATTTGGGAGGTCGTTTTTAGCAAATTTTCAATTACCTATAGCGAACTTGTTACTGGTTGCTTCTGTTGATGTGTTGGAGACTACCAAATTTTTGTTGTTCGTAAAATATATATTATGAATCTTAAGGCATTAATTGTTGATGACGAACAGTTGGTTCAGTTCTTAAATAAGAAACTGCTTACCTCCTTAGGTATTGAATCGGATATCGCCAACAATGGATTTGAGGCTCTGGTAAGATTAAAAAATTCGACTTACGATTTTTTGTTAATGGATATCAACATGCCTGAACAAGATGGATTGGATACGGCTCGTTGGATACGGGATGACCGGAATAAAGCCTATCGCGACATTCCAATCTTTGCCCTTACCAGTTACGGCTCGCTACAACATACTTTAGAGATAAAGGATGCAGGCATAAATGAACATCTTCAAAAACCACTGGATGCAGCGTTATTGATCTCCCTATTAAAACGGTACTTCCGTAACAAGATTGGTGCTGATGTGTTCGCATCAAAGTAGCTTGTATCTTCCCAAAACTTTTAGAACTTACCGTTTTATTTTATGCTCATCCTTCATTACATAGATGTGAGTCTTGTTTTGAAAATGAGATAAACAATACTATTTCCTTAAACCAAAACGTTTTGGCTCTGCTTAAAAATCTTCTTCTCAAACTTTACACAGTCTGGGTTCTAATTGTATTTACCGTTTTCATGATTCTCTTCCTACCAGGATTGACAATACCTTTCACTTTAGGTAAGCGATTCAAATGGATCGGATATTCTTTTCTTCGCATTTGGTCGTGGATATTTAGTGTCCTCACTTTTATACGGTATGAATTTCATGGAAAAGAAAATTTCCGAAAAGATCAGGCCTACATTTATGTCAGCAACCACACTTCCTTTCTAGATCTACCCGGCATTACGATGATGATACCGGGAGAGTTTCGTCCCATGGCAAAGAAGGAGTTGTTAAAGATTCCGTTGTTTGGTTGGATTGCCAGAGGCGCCACGGTTATTGTAGATCGATCTAGTGGTGAGAGCAAAAAGAGGAGTCTCGATAAATTGAAAGACGTTTTGCTTCAAGGCATTTCCATCTTGCTTTTTGCTGAAGGAACTCAGAATCGCACGAAAGAAATTTTACAACCGTTTAAAGAGGGCGCCTTCCGTCTTGCTATTGATACT
>JBKJOF010000030.1:0-42478 GCA_046595655.1 Chryseolinea sp.
TTTCGATGAGTTTACATGCATGCATTTTATCCGACATTTGCCAACAGCCATAAACCTGCTGCTTGTTCACGATCAAAAGGATAAAGAAGTGAAACTCATTCATGCCGAAGCATTGATAAAAGTATATCCTTCAGCTCGGCTTATAAAAACAAAAGGATTGGGGCATACGCGGATTTTAAAAGACAACGATGTTATTCAGCAAGTTGTAACATTTATAAAGGAAGAGTAGTCTGGTAATTAGGAGTAATTGTAACCCAATACAGCTTATCAAGTATTGTTAATTAGCCGATCATGAAACAAATAACCCGTACATCAGTTAGGAGGAATAAACTTTTTAACTTTAACACGCATCCTTGTAATTCGAGCGTTGAATTGTAAACTAATAAGCCGGTGAAATGACCTGTCTTAACTCCAAAATAATACCAGATACTAAACTCGGTCATTCCTTGAGACCATTAAAATAGAACAAGCATGAAAATAATTGAAACCAGCAACTTAGCCAGAAGCTACAAAATGGGCGATAACATTGTAAATGCCCTTCAGGACATTTCAATTTCTATTGACAAGGGTGAATACGTAGCCTTTATGGGTCCATCCGGTTCAGGAAAATCTACCCTCATGAATATTGTCGGTTGCCTGGATACTCCGAATAGCGGAACCTACAAACTGAATAATCAGCTTGTAAGTGAGATGACTGAAAATGAGTTAGCAGAAGTTCGTAACAAAGAAATCGGTTTTGTATTCCAAACCTTTAACCTGTTGCCTCGCGCCAGTGCTTTAGATAACGTGGCGCTTCCGCTAATTTATGCCGGCTACGGAAAATCCGAACGCAGCGAAATGGCAATGGCTGCACTTGAAAGTGTAAACCTTGCTGACCGCCATCACCACAAACCCAACGAACTTTCAGGAGGACAACGCCAGCGTGTTGCTATCGCGCGCGCTTTGGTGAACAATCCTTCTATTATATTAGCTGATGAACCGACAGGAAATTTGGATACCAAAACATCGTATGGCATCATGCAGTTGTTTCAGGAACTTCACGATAAAGGAAATACCATTATTATGGTAACACACGAAGATGACATTGCTCATTACTCACACCGTATCATTCGCTTGCGCGATGGATTAATTGAGTGGGATCGTGTGAACGAAAACATCAATCGTGGCGAAGAGGTAATTCGCTAAATAATGAAAAAAAAGAAATGAAGAACCCTGGCACATTGCCGGGGTTTTTTGTTTTCAGAAATTTTTATGCATTAATATATGAGGGCGTTAAGATTCACAAAGTGTATTATCCCTTCCCGTTCAATGTAGTTTAGTTAAACGTTTTATGGCTTCGCCTCATTTCTATCCCAAAGAGAGGATGTCATCGGCACTTAAGGAGACGACATTGAATGTCTCATCACCCACGGTTACAAAATGGAACATCCACAAGTTTATTTTCCCAACAGGTTTACATCACCACCAATTAATACGAACTTGTTATATAATTGCATCAGCCAAACATCTTATGGCTACTATCTAAAGTCTAACGCAAAATGAAAATCTATACCAAGACAGGCGATAACGGAACAACCGCTCTCTTTGGGGGTAAGCGTGTTTCGAAAGCAGACTTGCGCATTGATACGTATGGAACAGTTGATGAGCTGAACTCTTACGTTGGATTGGTGCGCGATCAGGAAGTGAATATCAAGCGAAAAAATATTCTGGTTGAAATTCAAGATCGGTTGTTTACCATCGGATCGATTCTGGCAACGGAACCGGGGAATACGAAAGTTAAAATACCTTCTTTGTTGGAAGAGGATGTCGTTCTGTTGGAAAAAGAAATGGATGCGATGGAAGTTGAACTTCCACCCATGAAGTTTTTTGTTCTCCCCGGTGGACATCAATCCATTTCGTTTTGCCATGTAGCACGCACTGTATGCAGACGAGCAGAGCGACTAACCATTGCTTTGAATGCGCAAGAAGTAACTGATCCACTCGTTATTAAATACCTTAATCGTCTTTCAGATTATCTTTTTATGTTAAGCCGAAAAATGACACACGAATTAGGCGCAGAAGAAACACCATGGAAACCACGAATGTGATTTTTAATAGTGCGCGATTTAAGAGATACGAGGTTCCATTGATCTACAGGTTGCGATCTGTATCTTGTGAAGGTATATTGTAAAACCGAAACGTAAGTATGAAGTATTCCACCTTTGTTGTGAAAAACATACACTTCATTTTTTTCCTGATTTTTTGCATGAGTTTCCATGCACACGGACAGAAACAATTTGTGTTGCTCAAAAAGCAAAAGGTAATTCTGCGCCTTAACCCAGGAGATGAATTTGTTTTTTCATTGAAAGGAAAAAAAGATGTCTATCATAGTTATATCAATAATTTATATGACACTGCCGTGTTAGCACATAACACGCTTGTTCCATTTCATAAAATCGATCGGATCTATTTCAAACGTTCAACGTATGCGAATATGATTGGAGGATTACTGGTGATTGGCGGTGTGGGTATCTTTGCTCTTGACCAGTTGAATACTATTGTGATTCAAGGAGAGAAAGCTACTTTAGATGATCGGACTGTAAGTATCTCCCTTTCAAGTCTTGCCGTGGGTTTGCCGATGATGCTCATTCATAAAAAATCACAACGCATTAAAAGACCTTATCATTTGCTCACCATAAAAGAAGGCTCAGTGTTTTATACTGAGCCTCCTAAACAAATGGTGATTGGAAATTAAGTTATTTTTTCTTCTCAGCGTTTGCTTCCATCCCAACCGCTTCTGAGAGTTTCTTTATTTGTTCGCGTATCGCTGCTAATTCTGAATTCTCATTGTGCTCATACGCACTAAGTTTTGCTTCGAGCATTTGAATAATTTTCTTCAATTCTTCAATTTGAGTTTGTTGCTCTTTTATTGAGTTTACAAGAACATAGGTAAGAGCACTCGCATCATATTTTAAAACATCTGTTTCGTGCATATCTGATGCGTTCAGTTTTGTTCTTACTGTTGAAATCATATAGGGCGCAACTGGCAATACGTCTTGCGCAATGACTCCCACATATTCTTTACCATCATCAGAATATCCAGCCAAGCCATTGTATTTAAATTGAACAGGCTTAAACTTCATCAGCACATCAAGACCATCATTAAACGAATGAATGTCTTTCTTCACTCGTCTGTCTGAAAATGTTCCCCAAGTTCCTCCTCCCACTTTATCTGCTGTTCCATTTACCGAAAGCTTTGAGGTAGGAGCTGCTGTTCCTATGCCCACTAAACCATTTCCCTTAATCCGCATCAATTCGGTGCTCGAAGTAGAAGAAGCACCTACAAAAAAGACGTGATCGTTTGTATTCACTGCAGTTTGATATCTCAGATCGCCTGTTCCACTAACTCCAAAGCCAAGAAATCCGTGGTCATCGTTAGTATTCTCATATAAAACAATTTTTCTATTGGCTACTGTAGATGCCAATTGAAGCTGAGCATGAGGTGTTGATGTTCCAATACCAACATTTACAGCGTTTGAACCGGTACCACCAAGTGCAAATGTATTACTTGCACCTGCAATGGCCTGATAGCCGATGGCGATTGCATTTGTTAAATTTGCGGAAGCCACATCCGCCTCTCTTCCAATTATTGTGTTGCGTATTCCAGAAGTATTTACAAAACCGGCTCTATAACCTACAAACGTATTACCGGAACCGGTACTCGCTTGCCCAGAACCTGAACCCACCATTACATTCAAAGCTCCATTCGCATTAACAAGCCCAGAATTTCTGCCTATAAAAGTGTTATCAGTCCCAGTAGTATTATCTCTACCCGCAGCGGTTCCAAGAAAAGTGCCACTAATAGCAGTGTTTAAAAGTCCACTGTTTGTCCCCACAAAAATGTTACCCGTTCCTGTATTGCTTAGAACGGTGCTTGCCCCAATCATATACGTACTTGCAGAACTTAAATTAACATTTCCTACAACGTCTAGTTTCTGACCTGGATTGGTAGTTCCTATACCTACATCACCATCATTCTGAAGTGCAAGGCGGGTAACTCCATTAGCCTCAAACAACATATCAGAAGCGTTTGGATTCATGAAAATTTTACCAAGAGCAGTGGCACCATCCCAGGTTCTAAACTCAATATCAACAGGATCATTCGGGGTTGCAAAGCTTCCGCGCAAAACCATATTACCAATGCCTGCACCGTTGGGAACAATATCCAGTATGGCATTGGCATGTAAAGATGGAATGTTGGTGTTATTAATGTTGATCATTATTCTTCCGTCATTATTGATAAACATTCTCTGCAAGTTGTTGGTCTTCAACGAGAGACTCACATCATCTGAAGTCCCCAAAAAATTAGTTCCAAAAGTTGTTCCGGTGTTTCCTGTAAGACCCCACCCGCCAGATGCAGGATTCGCCCAAGAAGGAGAAGTGCCAACAACCGTTAGAACTTGGCCAGAAGTACCCGTAGAAATATCACTTATGTTGCTCCCCGAACCCAGTAAAAGTCCATCCCAAGTTGTTCTACCTGTACCTCCATTGGCTACGGGTAAGGCTGTTCCAGAATAGGTAACGCCAATTGTTCCTGAAGATGTAACAGGTGAACTTGCAACGGTGAAAATAGACGGCATTGTTAAGCCGATACTTGTCACTGTTCCGGAGCCTTTACCATTAAAAGTTGACCAATCTGCAAAACCTAAATAACCATTGGTAGTAGCACTTGCTTGCGAAATACTAATTACCGGAGTAGTGGTTTGTGTTGCAACAGAAATAGGTAGCGTACCCGACACACTAGTAACGGTTCCTCCTCCTGCTGGAGTCGCGAATGTTCCATCACCTCGTAAAAATGATGTTGTATTATTGGGTGGTGATGGTACTGCTCCACCAACTGTTGCTGTCATCACGGGTAAATCACTTGCCGTTAATGCTGCTCCTGCAGTGATCAATCCTTTTGCATCATAAGTGATCTTGGTATTAGTTCCTGGAGTAATGGTTGTATTCCCTATTAGCTTAGTAGCTAAATCAGTTGTTAAATTCGTTACCTGGCTTTGAGTAATGTTTCCAGTTATAGATGAAGCTGTTCCTGTAGTATTTTGATTAAGCGTTGGAAAACCTGTTAGGGCCGCAGCGCTTCCATTTGGAGCTAAATAATCTGTACCTCCTACTGCTGTACTCATTGCCGAGCCATTACCCTTTATAATTCCCGTTACAGAGGTAGATAAAGTAATCGCTGGCGTAGTCGTAGCATTGCTGACACTTCCATTAAAACCATTTGCATTTATAACTGAAACATTTGTAACAGTTCCCGATCCTCCAGCCACACTATTTATAGTAAGAACATTCGATGCTTGAGTGATTTGAACATTTGAACCTTCCTGAATGCTAACCCCTGTTCCGGAAGAAATATTAAGTGGGAAACTTTCACCTGTTGTTGCTGAGCCCGTGCCTGTAAGGGAAAGATTCTGAATTTCGTTGGTTGCACTTGGATCTGGCAGTGAAGTAAGTAGTGATCCGTTCACCGCAGGTAATCTACCTGTACCATCAAGTTGTACAATTTTATTGGCCGCTGTTCCTACATCAACATTCAATGTAGCAGCACCCGTTGTTGCACCTCCTGTTAATCCTGTTCCCGCTGTTACTGCCGTAATGTCGCCTGCTCCTGTCGGTAAATTGATAAGTTGTGAACCATCTACTGCTGGAAGCTTCCCCGTTCCATCCAATTGAACAATCTTACCAGCAGTGGTTCCTACATCAACACCGATAGTTCCACTAGAAGTAATTGGTCCACCCGTAAGGCCTGTTCCTGTTGCAACACTTGTTACCGTACCTGCACCCGATAATGCCTGAAAAATCCAAGCCGTTCCGTTGTACACAAGGGCCTGCGTTGAAGAGGGCAAAGCCGGTACTGCTTTTCCTTTTATTCCATTCACTGTAATCGCTCCATTGGCATTGGTGGCATCCTGCGAAAAAGTAGTCGCTACCCATTTGGTGCCATCCCAGGTTAAAAATTGATTGGCCGCAGTTGGTGCAGTAGCTGCTATCAACACTGTGCTCACCGTTGTGGCTCCGTCTTTTAATAACAAGCTGTTGCCTGAAATACTCAAAGTATAACTGCCAGCGCTAGCACCACCGCCACCAAGAGCTGCCCAGGCAGAACCATTATGAAAATATACTTTCTGGTCGCCACTGTTATAAACAATCATCCCTGCTTCTCCGAAACTCCCTGTACCACCCACCACAGGAATAATCAAACCTTGATTACCACCGGGAGATTTCAAATACAATACTGCATTTGATTTCGGTGTAGCATCTCCAATGGCAACAGAAGAATTCTGAGCGTTGGTTTGGATCGAAAATAAGGTCATTGACATAATCAATAACGCCATTGAGATAAGTACCTTCATAAACAATTAATATTAATTTCAATTAAAATTCTTAACCTCGAAGAATGTGCTACTTCAGTTCCCCGCATTTTTCTGTAAACAAACTATAATACCTATAATCCTTTATGGAGTAACATAACTCAGATGCCGGCACTATTTCTAACGCCTTCTTTTCTTTGCGTTTCGTTTGTAATTCGCTCTCTTTCTCTTCTGAGCATTAAACTTTTTACCGGGTGCCTTGGACTTCACACTGAGCTTCTTAATATTTTGGTAGCGTTTATTAGGTGAGTAGGGAGCAATCTTCTTTTGCTTCTTATGCAGTTGCTGCGGAGACCTTCCTCCCGCTTTGCCTATCGGACCACTTAACGTTTTTCTGCGGTATGCCATAGCTGATTTGTAATCAGAATGAAAACGTTCCTTGTAGCTTTCGTTATTAAAATCGTAACGAAGCGTAAATTCATACGCAGCTCCTACAAATCCACCCACATTACTAGTAATGGATTCGCGCGAAACACCAACCATTAAATATTTTGATGGACGGAAAGCCAAAGTCGCACTCAATACTTGTCCGCTACGCATGGATACTCCTGCTGTAATCTTATCATTATAGGTATAGAATAATCCGAAGTCTAATGTATTGTTGACATCAGACATTTTTCGGAAGGCTACATAGGGTTCTAATAAATCTTCGCCACCCCGTATTGGAATGAGACCTTGAACAAAACTGGAATAGAAGTTTGTGAGGGATAGTGACGTTGTATCAGTTTTCCAATTTGAAGCCAATCGATTGGCAGCAATACCGCCCTTTAAATATCGATTTTGAAAATGCATACCAAACGAAAAATCCAGGTTATTGAATCGTCCATTTTTTAACTGCAAGTAATCGGGATCCGTGAGGTACTCATCTCCTTTGGGTGTTCCGTTCAATCCAATAGAATTGTATTCACCTGAAACGCCCATCGAGAGTGTTGTTAACTTATCAAAACGAAGGTGATAAGCGAAGGCAGTAGAGATATATCGATTACTTAGAAAGGTAACATCCTCCTGAAAAAAATTAGCGCCTACTCCGAATTTATGTTTTCCCAGAGGCGTGTGAATGCTGACGAAATGATTCTGAGGTGCACCACTTACGTTTGAATAATTCTGTTTGTACGAATACGTTAGTGAACCAAAAGTAAGCCCTGCAAGGGAAGGGTTATAAACAAATGAATTCGTAAGCTTTTGACTGAACAACGGAATATCTTGTGCTTGTAATTGGAGTGCGAATGAGAGTGAAGTAACAAAGAGTAAAAGGAGTAGATTTTTTTTCATACGCAACGCCTCTTAATTTTTTATAACCGATACCATTTGTTGAATCGACCGTATCGCTGTTTCGACATTTCCGTACTCAACTACGCAGATGTAATTACCTGAGCTCAATTTATTGAAATCGTATCCATCCTGATTGGGATTGTTCAAGTCATCATAATTTGTAAAATCAGCCCATTCCTTAATACTGAATCCATAACGATCAAGCAACTTTACTTTTCGGATATCAAACTTTTCAATATTCAAAACTTTAAGGAAGTCGTTGTGCTGATCGGCTTTCGGTGTAATAATGTCAATAACGGTAACGACCACTTCTTCAGAAGCGCCCACACCGAGCAGCGCCTTTGAAAAAGATTGTTGACTGGTTACAGACGTGTTGTCATAAGACGAACTACCTAATCCGTCAACCGGATTGGTGGTGTCATCAGCTTGTACTACTGCTAAAGTCAGTCCTTGATCGAATGCCAAAGAAGGATCAATACCATTTAGGCTTAAGGTTATGCGTGAATCAATATCAGCAATACTAGTCGATCTTACTTCCCAATAATGATCCGGATCAATTTTCTTAATGTCTGAATCTGTCGAAGGTATTGGATTGAGAGATTGCTTAACAACTCGTATTCCTACCTCCCTTTGGTTGCTGCCCGTTATTAAAGTAGCTGGAGAATACATACCGGAAACGCCTACCGGAAAAACCTGAGCATCGCTGCTCTTATTAAAAAAAAATCCGTCTGTATAGGAGTTATCATTTCCCCCAGTAATTCCATCAAGAGCACCTGTATATAGAATTTTTCCTGATGCAGACGTTTTTAAAACACCCAAACCAAAATCAATACGTTCGGTAACGATTAAATTTTTGACTATCGTTTTATCACCACTTCCTGAAAGACGTAACTTTCGCAGCGTTAGATTTTCACTTATTGCCTGCGTTGAGCCGCTGAGTTCAAGATTTACATTTGCATTTGATACGTCTTGTACTAAGGTAACATTGCCTGTGGTTTTGATAGAAATCTCTGATCCGGCAACGGTAGAGAGTTGTGATGCCGAGGTACTTACAACCTGGGCACAACTTATTTTTGCTAAGCTCAGCAACCCCACCGTGATTAAAGCCTTATTCATACGGAGAAAGTTAGGAATTATTTTTCTTTAATTAAGCGTGTTTATTAATAGGTTCGCTTTTTAATTTCGTTTGATCAAATTTTCACAGGCCTAGGCGCCCCAAGTTACTGGATGCAGGTAGTGATTGCTTCGTTCAGAATGGAATTTAGCCTTTAAGGTGGCAGCCATTCTTTAAACGGTTTACTACAGCCCCATTCGTTGTAGAATTAACAAGACAATTAAATTAAAAGTCAGAATTCGATTGCAGTTGCATGCGAGTGAAGAAGCAGGGATTGCCCGCGGAGGCATTTAACTATAACTATAAGATCGATTTTGGATTTGGCGCATTTGATTCAAGAGCCACTGAGCTTTGGGCGTTTGGAAAATGAAAAGCAACGCTCAGCAAAATTAGGAAGGTCTTCTTCCATTGTAGCAAGGGGATTATGTTTTTATTTCGAGCACAATGCATACACTGCATGTTGATGTGATTGTTAGTAATTCTCTGAAAAACAAAAGGGAAGGCAATAAAGGAAGCTTGATGCTAACAGAAATTCAAACAACGAATCGATAGAAACTTCAGGAAAAATCAGGAAGTGAAACACGCAAAAGAAAAGATATAATCTAAAAATGATGTGCCGAAGAAGGGACTCGAACCCTCACAGCTTGCGCCACACGCCTCTGAAACGTGCGTGTCTACCAATTTCACCACTTCGGCATTTATAAAATCCTCACTCCAAACCCCTCTCCGGAAGAGAGGGGTTTTCGTGAGTGCCCAGGACAGGACTCGAACCTGCACACCCGTAAAGGCACTACCACCTCAAAGTAGCATGTCTACCAATTTCACCACCTGGGCATTTCACTTGCGGAACGGTGCAAGGGCGACAAAAGTAACAAGCTTTAAAGATTTAACAAAGGCTTTATAAAAAACGACTGGCCCACCCTCCTGCAACGATGGCCAACAATCCAAGAACAATGCTGGCGCTGATATAAATCAATGATGTTCCGAGTAATTTCTGATCCAATAGATTTACGTTCTCCCAGGCAAAAGCGGAAAAGGTGGTGAAGCCTCCACAAAAACCCGCTCCAAGAAACAATCTCCAATTTTCCGTAATGCCTACCTTTCTCATAGCAAGCATGTAAACAAATCCTATAATAAAAGAGCCTACAATATTTACTGTAAGCGTTCCCAATGGAAAAGAGGAACTTATCTTTCCATCGATCGATTTTCCAATCACATATCGAAGTATACTGCCGGCAAAACCGCCAACACCAATTACTAAAAGTTTGATCATTTCATTCATTAATAAAGGAGAGAACAGAATGGGACTGAATCACGACTTCCCCGAAAGTTAATCGGATGCTCTACTTGTAAGCTAAGCCTTGAATTAGCAAAACTCGTATTTCAAAAGTAAGCGATCAAAAGATAGAACCAAAGCTCTCGATCAAATCGCATTTCATACTCCGTAAATTACTAAATTGACACGGTTATGCTATCAATGAAATGTAAGTACGCCATTCATGCCCTCGTGCACATGGCTAAAGACCCAGAAGAGAAATTCCTGATAAAAGATATTTCTGCTGCCTGTAATATTCCGAAGAAATTTTTGGAAGCCATTTTATTGGATTTAAAACGAGCCGGAATTTTAGGAAGCAAACAAGGTAAAGGAGGTGGATATACTTTGCGAAGAGCACCGGCTGATGTAAACCTAGCAGAAGTTGTTCGCTTGTTTGATGGTGCTATTGCCGCAGTTCCCTGTGCTACCCATAAATTTTACGAATCGTGTGATGAGTGCGAAGATGAAAATACATGCAGCGTGCGTGCCGCGTTTCTGCAAGTGAGAAATGCTACTGTCGAAATGTTGAAATCAGATACTCTGGAGACATTAGTGAAAACGGAAAACAGACTCAAAGCCAAGAAAAAAAAGTAGAAAAACTACTTATTCAATATAGTTTATAAAAAGTAACTTTCTTTTAGCCTAAACTAATCTCCTCCTTTTATAGTTTAGCCTCATAATGTTCAACCTTAAAATACTTTATATATGTCATTACGATTAGGCGATATCGCACCCGATTTTACAGCGGAAACTACCGAAGGTACAATTCAATTCCACGAATGGCTCGGTTCAGGCTGGGGAGTTTTGTTTTCTCACCCTGCTGATTTTACACCAGTATGTACTACTGAACTTGGCGCTGTTGCAAAACTTCGCGGAGAATTTACGAAACGCAATGTAAAGGTAATGGCATTGAGTGCTGATCCATTAGACTCGCACATGAAATGGATTGGCGATATCAATGAAACGCAAAATACAGTTGTCAACTATCCATTGATTGCTGATCCTGAATTTAAGATTGCCAATTTATACGACATGGTGCACCCGGCTGTAACCGATAAATTCACAGTACGTTCTGTTTTTGTAATTGGTCCCGATAAGAAAGTAAAACTTATGATTACCTATCCGGCCGCGACCGGTAGAAATTTTGATGAGATTATTCGTGTAATTGATAGTCTTCAGTTAACCGCTGGTTACAGTGTTGCAACTCCCGCCAACTGGAAACAAGGTGACGATGTAATCATTACTGCTGCGGTTAAAGATGAAGACATCGCGGCTAAATTCCCGAAAGGACATACACGTGTTAAACCGTATTTAAGAACAACACCTCAGCCGAATATCTAACTCGGAATTTCAGTTCTCCTATTATCGATGCTTGTCGGACAATGATTCGGCAAGCATTTTTTTTTACACCTCGCCAGCATTTTAAAACACTTCCCTTTTTTAAATCAACACTTCACCACCAAGGCACAATCCTTCCAGTTGATTCTTCGTATTTTCATTTACTAATTCACGAGTATGATCATTCGGTATTGCATCGTTATTCTATTTTTTCTTTCTGCGTGTAAAAAAGAGAATACCATAAAGCCACAGATAAAGCCCTTGATGGAAGCCATCTATGCTTCTGGTTTTGTGGTCGCTCAAAATGAATATCAGGTATTTTCTCAAGTAGAAGGTTCTCTTTTGGCTAAGCTAGTAGAAGATGGAGAAGAAGTAAAACAGGGCCAACCGCTTTTTGTTATTGAAGGTGATCAGCAATCCTCGCGCTATACATTGGCAAAAGAAAATTACAATATGGCCGTTAGAAATGCGGGTAATGATTCTCCGATCCTTCGCGAATTAAATGCAGCTGTTGGATCTGCTAAAACCAAAATGTCTTTCGATTCTCTTAATGCTGCGCGCTACACCAACTTATTGAAAAGCAATGCTACTTCGCAAGTAGATTTCGATCGAATGAAACTAACATACGAAAATTCGAAGAACGATTTCATTTCGCAAAAGAGCCGTCAACAAAAAACAAAAAATCAACTCTACATCGAATTACAAAATGCAAAAAGTCAATTGCAGATTTCGAATGATGAGCAAGGTCGGTATACCGTGCGCAGCGAAGTAAATGGTAAAGTATTTAAAACGATGAAAGAAAAAGGTGAGTTGATCAGACGCAACGAAGCCATCGCTGTAGTGGGTCAAGACAATACATTTTACCTTCAACTCAGCATTGACGAATTAGATATTCATCGCGTAAAAAAAGGGCAAGAAGTGCTGGTGAAGATTGATGCTTATCCTGATCATGTGTTTAAAGCGAGCGTTACCAAAATCTATCCGATTGTAAATGCGCAACAACAATCGATTCGCGTAGATGCCAACTTCAGCGAACCCTTGCCAGGAAGTTTTTCAGGACTTGCCGTTGAGGCCAACATTGTTATTCAAGAAAAACAAAAAGCCATTGTAATTCCAAAAGCTGCGTTGCTTGCCGGAGATTCTGTTTGGATTAAAACCGATAATGGTGATAAGAAAATAAAGGTAACGCATGGTATTGAAACATTAGACGAGGTAGAGATTGTTTCAGGATTAGATAGTAATGCTGTTTTAATTGTTGTTCGTTGATGGTAAATAGTTGAAAGGAATACACGATCCATTTAAAATTATAGAACTCAGTCGAACAACGAACATCCAACAACCAAAAAAAATGTCACTCACATTTCAAATAGCAAAGACCCACCTATTAGCAAAGCCCAAGCAAACTCTAGTGGCAATGCTTGGCGTTACCTTTGGTATTGGAATGTTCATCGCCATGGTAAGCATGATGACGGGGTTAAATGACATGACAGAAAATCTAGCCATGACATCATCAGCGGATATTCGGATTTATAATGATATAACACTTGATCGTTCTTCTATTTTAGAAGAGGTAAATCCATCGGGTATTAACGTTACACATCACACCAAACCAAAAAACGAAACGCCTAAAATCCGCAATGCCTTTAAGATGGCAGAGCTGATTCGTAAAAATCCATTAGTGCGTGGTGCATCTCCTCAACTTACCTCTCAGGTATTTTATAATTATGGTCCGATTCAACTTAACGGAACCATATCCGGTGTAGATATTTTGGAGGAAGACAATCTCTTCGATCTAAAAAATAAAATGAAAGAAGGCCGAATTGAAAATCTCATTATCAGTCAAGACGGGATTATAATGGGCACTGGTCTTGCGCGAAAACTAAATGCCAAAACTGGAGACCGTATTGTGATTACCACTCCACAAGGTTTTACGATGAGTTTAAAAATTGTGGGTCTTTTTCAAATGGGAATGGGCGCTATTGATAATATTAAGAGTTATGCCAACATATCAACCGTTCAACGCATTTTGCAAAAAGACAAAAGCTATATCACCGACATTAATATCAAACTTCATGATTTCCATTTTGCAAAAGCAGTTGCTCCGGAATTTCAGAAATCATTTGGTTATAAATCAGAAGATTGGGAATCTGCCAACGCTACCATGTTGCTTGGTGTTATTATCCGAAACATTCTCACCTATTCAGTATCCATTACCTTACTCATCGTTGCCGGATTTGGCATCTACAATATTTTAAACATGACGATCATGAATAAGATGAAAGACATTGCCATTCTCAAGGCCATGGGTTTTTCTGGAAAAGATGTGAAACAGATTTTCATGATTCAATCAGTGGTGATTGGTTTCGTTGGAAGTATGATGGGATTAGGTATTGGCTTCATGCTTTCATTTTTAATTTCAAAAGCACCTTTTAATGGTGGCGATATTTTAAGCATCGATCATCTTCCAGTAAACTTTAAACTAAAGTATTACATCATAGGTATTGTGTTTGGCGTTGTGACCACAGCCATTGCAGGATACATGCCGTCACGAAAGGCAGCGAAGCTTGATCCGATTGAAATATTAAGAGGATGATGGGGAGGTACAATTTACGATTTACGAAGTACGATTTTTAGATATACGAAATGGAATACGTTTTAAAGGCCAACAAAATTGTTAAATATTTTTATGAGCCTGAAAAATTTCAGGTGCTAAAAGAAATTGATTTGACGGTGACGAAGGGTGAGTTTCTTTCGCTTGTCGGAAAATCAGGTTGTGGAAAATCAACGTTGTTGTATGTACTTTCTACAATGGATACCGATTATGAAGGTGAGCTTGAAATTGCAGGGCAACGTCTAACCGGAAAAAATCAAAACGAATTAGCAGCATTTCGCAATGCTCATATCGGATTTGTATTTCAGTTTCACTATTTACTTCCGGAGTTTACCGCGCTTCAAAATGTAATGATACCCGCGCTTAAATTAGCAAAGCTTACGCCAGCAGAAATTGAAGAACGTGCTTATCAAAAATTAAAAATGTTGGGCATGCACGAATTTGCTTTGAAACCTTCAATGAAACTTTCAGGCGGACAACAGCAACGCGTGGCCATTGCTCGTGGTTTAATTAATGATCCAGATATTATTATGGGCGATGAGCCAACCGGAAATCTTGATTCATATAACACGCATGTAGTCTTTGATATTTTCAGAGAGCTTACACATACCTATAAACAAACGTTTATCGCGGTAACGCATGACGAGGAGTTCGCCCGCAATTCTGACCGCATTGTCGAAATGAGTGACGGAAAAATCATTAAATAAGGAACAAAAAAGAAAATAAAGCGTAAGGGTAAACGACAATAAGGTTGTCATAACTAAAAATTACCGCTATGGAAAATAACATCAACCTCCTTTCCACTACCAACCCTTACCTGAAGCAATTCTATATTGCACAAAATAATTTTAATCAATTGATTAAGGAGGAACGCGTAAACAAACGTATGCGGAAAAGCCAGCGGCAGCTCTTAAGGCCGCAGTAAAAGATGCTGGGATACAAATCTAGAAAGGAGTTCGCACAAGTTTATGGAGGCATTCTCGGTTTGTCGATTGTTGCATTTTTAGTAAGACTGGTCAAGTTCAGCCAATTCAATTTTCATTTCCATATCAGCGTCTTCGTTGCTTCTTTCATTTTCATTTCCATTTTGTGGGAACTGCTCCGGCAACTAAACATCACGTTAAACAAACGATACCCTTTTGAACGCAGTCTCTCCAAGCGAATTATCATTCAATTACTTCTAGGAATAATCATCGGAATATTGGTTCGATTTCTGATTTATTTTTTTGGCGAACCCTATCTACCCTTCAAACTCGATGAACTTTTCATTGCCGCAACATGGGTTCTCTATATTTTCGTCACTGTAGGGATAAATCTTGGTTTTTTTACAGCTTACTTTATTACGCGTTGGAAAGACTCACTTGTTCTAGCCGAGCGATTAGAAAAAGAAAAATCTATTGTACAGTTTGATAATTTAAAAAATCAACTCAACCCCCATTTTCTTTTTAATGCACTTACTTCACTCAATAGTTTAATTGGTGAAAATCCTGCTCTTGCTTCTCAATTTTTGCAACAGCTCTCTAAAGTTTATCGATACGTATTGCAGAACAAAAACAAGAACTTCGTCAGTCTTCAGACAGAACACGAGTTTATAAAAAATTACATCTCGTTATTAGAAACTCGTTTTCAGAAAGCTCTTTCAATTAATGTTTCCCTCCAGGATGACATCAGCGACCACGCAATCGTGCCGGTTACATTACAAATTCTGATTGAGAATGCTTTGAAGCATAACATTGTCGATCGTGATAAGCCTTTAAAAATCGAAATCTTTACGTTGGGCGATTATTTGATTGTAAGTAATAATCTTCAATTGCGTAAACTTGTAGACACATCGAACAAGCAAGGTTTGGAAAACTTAAAATCGTTGTATTCTTTTTTAACTGTGAAGCCGGTTATCGTAGAAGAAACCGAAAATAGATTTGCTGTTAAAATACCTTTGCTATAAGTTCTGCTTTAAATCAAAACCAAAAACATGCGTTACAGAATTGCTGATATCGATGACCTCCGCTCCTTGATTACGTTATACAAAACTGTAGCCCGAATAGAAGATGGCATCGCAAGACTTGAGCATGAGGTAACAGAAGATTATGTGAAAGACTTTCTGCTAGCAAGTCTTTCGAGCGGATTGATTATCGTTGGCGAAAGTCCAGACGATGAAACTCAATTGATTGCTTCTGTTCATGCTTACAAAAAAGGGATTAAGGTATTTGAACATGTGTTGGGAGATTTAACTCTTGTTGTTCATCCTCAATTTCAAGGAAAGAAAATTGGACGAACCATCTTCACTATCTTTCTCGAAGAGATCGGTCGCAACCGACCTGATGTAGGTAAGATAGAGTTGATTGCACGGGAGAGTAATACAAAAGCAATTGCGTTGTATCAATCACTGGGCTTTCTGGTTGAAGGACGAATGGAGATGCGTATTAAAAACACGCACGATGCCTACGAAGCCGATATTCCGATGGGATGGCGAAATCCAAACTACGAACTTTAAATAAAAGCGAACCGCGATGAACATCCTCATCATCGAAGA
The DNA here is from genome assembly GCA_046595655.1 of Chryseolinea sp. Taxonomy (GTDB): domain Bacteria; phylum Bacteroidota; class Bacteroidia; order Cytophagales; family Cyclobacteriaceae; genus Chryseolinea. Next base: position 16,594 of record JBKJOF010000030.1, read on the forward strand.
CGAACCTTTGGTTGCAAAGGATTTACAAAATCTTCTCTCAACATTAGCACCAGACTCCAACACACTTGCTGTTATCAGTAGCGTAGAACGAGCGCATAAATGGTTCAAGGAAAATTCGATGCCCGATCTTGTCATCTCTGACATTCAATTATCGGATGGAATCAGCTTTGATATTTTTGAAACGTTACACCTCCAATGCTCAATCATCTTCACGACTGCCTATGATGAATATGCTATTCGTGCATTCAAACTCAACAGCATCGATTATTTATTGAAGCCTATAGATCAAAAAGAATTAGCCGCTGCCTTAAATAAATATAAATCACTGAATCACAAAGATGTCTTAAATGATCAGCTGAAAGCATTGATGGATCAATGGGGAAATTCCACAAAAAAATATAAAGAACGATTTCTGGCATTACAACGAAACACTTTAGTACCTATCACCCAAAGTGAAATCGCTTTCTTTCATAAAGAAGAATTGATTTATGTTCATACCATGAGCAATGAAAAATTTATTGGCGAACATCAAACAATGGATGAAGTGGAAAGCCTGCTCAATCCTGAAATATTCTTTCGGGTAAATCGGCAGTTCATCATTCACATTCAATCAGCGGCCCGAATTAAAACCACCCATAAAGGACTGACCGTTCAGTTAAAATCTCCCTTTAATACCGAGATCGACATCAGTCGCGAGAAGGCTGTTTCTTTTAAAAAGTGGTTAGGGTAATATAATCGTCTTAAAAATTTCGGTTGTAACAGCTGTGCACTGTAAAGAAATTAAAATTCTGTGGTTTAATCGTTGAAAATAGTTTTATTTCGAACCACTAACTGAATGACTGAGTATCGTCCTTACCCCAACGATCTCATGCTGACAAATGATCATGATAGATTTAAATCGTATAAAGTCGAAGAAAGTAAAAGAGTTTTTGATTGATAATCGTTTAACCGAACACATCAATTTAAAAAACTACAGATCCGTGGGATATAACATCGATCAGGCCGATACCTACTCCCGCCATTTCAAAACTTTTGTAGTGAAAGAAAATATTGAAGACGTTTGGAATACCTATAAAAATATTCACCCATCGGAAGCATGGAATGGAAACATGGTTTCGTATGGCATGGGCTATTGCAGAAGACAAGATAAAGTTTCTTACCTCGAAGATATTTACACCGGCATGGAAGCCGGGCAAATCATTTTTTTAAATCTGAATATTTTTGGCATTACCAACCTTGCCGTTGCTCACGAAATAAAAGAAGTAAATGAACCTGAAAAATTTTTTAAGCTGAGTTACATGAGTCATGGCAAGGCTGAAGGTTCTCAATGGATACGATTAGTATCAACACCAGAGGGGCACACCGAAGTGCAACACGAGACGTTGTACAAAAGCGACTCCGCTTTTCGCGACAAGCATATCTACCCCATGTTTCACACAAAAGCTATTTCTGAATTTCATAGTAGTGTGAACAAAAAAATAAGATCATGAAAAAGTATAAGGCCTATTTTACCAAATGCCTAACTGTGTTAATCTGATAATGATGATCTGCTATTTGAACTTCTCTTTAAATTCCGCTACAGTGAGAATTTTTGTTTTGCCGTAAATTCCAATCTCAAGTAAATCTTTATCTCCTGTTAATAAAAAATTTGCCTTAGATTTTTTAGAAAGAGCGAGTAGAAAATCGTCTTTAGGATCTCTGCAAATTGCTTCAATCTTTTTGATTTCTACTCTTTCAGCAACGATGTTCAAAAGAGAGATGAGTTCCGTTATTTTTTCCTGATCAAAATATTTTCTGAACTTTTCGCGGGATGTGACAATCTTTAGTTCGGATATTAATTGGTCGGTGATTACTAGCTTGATTTTGTCATTCACTATAAAATCCTTAAGATTTTGTAGCTCTTTACCTATTAGAAAATCTATCCAAAGGTTCGCGTCTATAATAACTCTATTTGCCTTTTGCTCTGGCATACAATTCAGACCTTACCTTTTCCACTTCCTTATCAATAGACTCTTGACTAAACTCGTCAGTTTTAAATGCCTTCAATAATGAAGTCAGCTTTGCATCAATAATATCTTTTTCAAGTTCTTTAGAAAGCCTGATCTTTTCCTTTTTGGATAATTGTCTAACTAAATCCAGAATCTGATTAAAACCCAAGTCGATATTGTTATTTCCAGTTTTCATAATTTCAAATTTACTCATTTTTCCATTACAGATCTCTGGCTGGCAAACTGAGCCCAATCAAAAGAATTGCTTTATCGAATCACACACAAATTGAATCTGTTCTTGATTCATTTCAGGATAAAGTGGCAATGATATAATTTCTTGCTGATCACGATAGGCCACAGGAAAATCGTACTGCTTATAATTAGAAGATTGATATGGCTCCAGAAAAGGTAACGACAATGGATAATGTATAGAGGTTTGAATACCTTTTGAAGTCAGATACTTTTGCAACGCATCTCTTCTGTTGGTCCGTATTACGTAAAGATGAAATACATGCCTCACATTTTCCCGAACCGAAGGTAATTCAATTTCAGAAACATCAAGGAGCAGTGAAGAATACAAGGTAGCATGTTGAATACGTTTCTCAGTCCACAGCTCAACGTGTTTTAGCTTAACCGAAAGTACGGCAGCTTGGATAGAGTCGAGCCGGCTATTAATTCCTTCAACGATGTGAACGTTCTTTTCAATCATGCCATGATTGGCGTATGCTCTCATTTTTTTTGCAAGCGCATCATCGTTTGTTAAAATGGCGCCACCATCGCCATACGCTCCTAAGTTTTTGCTAGGATAAAAGCTAAAAGCGGCAGCATCTCCAAATGTACCAACGCGCTTTCCATTCTCTTCTGCTAAAATTGCTTGTGCACAATCTTCAATTAAGTAGAGACTGAATTTTTTACAGATTGATTTAATCTGATTGATGTGTGCGGACTGTCCATATAAATGAACAGGAATAATAGCTTTAGTGTGAGGAGTTATCTTTTCTTCAATCTTGGATGGATCAATATTAAAAGTTGTCGCATCACTGTCCACAAACACGGGTGTAGCACCAACAAGTGTTACCATCTCCGCAGCCGAAATCCAATTGTGTGCAGGAATAATCACCTCATCACCTGTACCGATGCCCAGCATTTTTAAGATGATAAAAAGTGCTTCGGTTCCATTGCCAACACCAATGCAATGTTTAACATTATGAAGTGACGCGAAATCTTTTTCGAACTGTTGAATATATTTTCCGCCAACAAAAATTCCATCTTCAAAAACACGATCTACTGCATCCAGGATTTCTTCCTTGATAGAAGCGTATTGTATTTTAAGATCGACAAACGGAACATTCATGATAGTTGTTTGTTGATGGTTGTTCGTTGATCGAACTAAAGCGAATTCAAATAGGGATGATAGTTTCCTGTTTTGCCAATGGGTTCCGAATGCCGAATGTCGTGAGCCAATTGAATGGAGGGTTGAGCATCATTCAATCCAAAACCTTTTCCGTCAATTACGTGCTGATAACTCATCGTGTGAAGTTCAGTGAACCCATCGCTGAATTCAATTTCTTGGCCTTCCATAGTAAGCGAACGATAGGTACGTTTACCTTTTGCTTTTACATCAGCTGGTAAATGATCTGCATTTATACTGAGCATCCATCGTACACGACCGCGCTCCAATTCTAAGTATCCAGAGGCCATGTCTTCCTTCATCTGATGAACCGTATTTTTTTTAACTCCGCCAAAGACCCAAATCAACATGTCAAAAAAATGAATACCAATATTAGTTGCAACGCCTCCTGACTTAGAGGAGTCGCCCTTCCAACTGATCTGATACCAATTTCCACGAGAAGTGATGTACGACAAATCAATGTCATAAATTTTATCTTTTGGTCCATTCAATACTTGTTCGCGCAATGCGATAATGCTGGAGTGCAAGCGCAACTGAAGAATAGTAAAAACTTTTTTACCTGTCTCTTTTTCAATTTCGCGCAGCGCATCTACATTCCATGGATTCAACACCAATGGTTTTTCGCAGATGGCATCGGCTTGATGCCGAAGTGCAAAACGAATATGAGAATCGTGTAAATAGTTTGGTGTACAAATACTAACGTAATCAATCTTTGTTCCTTGGCGTTTCAATTTATCGATATGACGATCGAAGCGTTCAAACTCGGTAAAGAAGTCTGCATTTGGAAAGTATGAATCGATGATACCTACCGTATCAAATTTATCCAGCGCTGCTACAAGATTATTTTTTGTATCGCGTATCGCTTGTAAATGCCGTGGGGCAATGTATCCGGCAACACCGATCAATGCAAAGTTCTTCATTTGCTATAGTTTTACTACGTTTCCTTTTTCCAATTTGTATTGCTCATTGCTTTCAGGACAAACAGCTATTCCATTTTTATCAAACAACAATTTATGTCCATACTCACTCATCCATCCGGTTTGACGTGCCGGGTTGCCGATTACTAATGCATAATCAGGAACAGTCTTCGTTACTACAGCACCTGCACCAATGAAAGCAAACTGACCAATGTCATGTCCACAAACAATTGTGGCATTTGCACCAATGGTTGCGCCCTTCTTGACAAGTGTTTTAGCATATTGATTTTTACGATTGATGGCACTTCGAGGATTGATCACATTAGTAAACACCATCGATGGTCCAAGAAATACATCGTCCTCACACTGCACACCGGTGTAGATCGATACGTTGTTTTGAACTTTCACATTTTTTCCTAACACTACTTCAGGAGATATCACTACGTTTTGCCCGATGTTACAATTTTCACCAATCACGCAATTGGGCATGATATGTGAAAAGTGCCAAACTTTTGTTCCGTCACCAATAACACAACCATCATCAATGATAGCAGAGGGATGCGCATAAAATTTTGATGAACTCATGCTTGAAAAAAAGTTTTAATCTTCTGGCAAATATAATTCAATTGCGACTCATCCATTTCGGTATGAACCGGAAGTGACAGAACCGTTTTTGAAAGTTGCTCTGTTACCGGAAAAGATCCTTCACCAAAACCAGTTCGTTGATATGCTTTTTGCAAGTGTAACGGGACTGGGTAATAAATCATTGTCGGAATTTCATTCTTCTCTAGAAATGCTTTCAACTCATCTCTTCTTTCAGCCACCTGGATGGTGTATTGATGAAAAACATGTGTTGAATTTTTTGAACGAATCGGTATTTGCAATTGAGAAAATCCTGCTAATGCTTTGTCGTAATAATCAGCTACCTCATTTCGGTTGCGTTCGTATTCCGGCAAATGTTTGAGCTTGGCTAAAAGTATTCCGGCTTGTAACGTATCTAACCGACTGTTTACACCGATACTTTCATGATGATATTTTATTTTCTGACCGTGGTTCGAGATCATTTTTATTTTCTCTGCCAAAGCTTTGTCTTGTGTGAACATGGCACCACCATCACCAAAACATCCTAAATTTTTTGTTGGAAAGAATGATGTAGTGCCGATTGGACTCATCGTGCCGGCACTCTTCTTTGTTCCATCGCTAAATGTGTAAACAGCTCCTAAAGCTTGTGCAACATCTTCGATTACTTTAAGATTATGTTTTTTAGCAATTGCCAGAATAGGTTCCATGTCTGCGCATTGCCCATATAAATGAACCGGAACAATCCCTACTGTCTTGGATGTGATCTTCGCTTCAATCTGAGCAACATCGATGTTAAATGTTTTTTGATCTACATCAACAAAAACTGGTGTTAGACCAAGCAGTGCAATTACTTCTGCTGTTGCCACATAAGTATGCACTGGTAAAATTATTTCATCGCCTAGTTTAAAATCCAGCGCCATCATCGCGATTTGCAACGCATCCGTACCGTTGCCACATGGAATTACAAACGATGAATTGGTATAAGTCGCTAGCGCTTCAGCAAATTGATTTACTTCTGGCCCTTGAATAAATGCGGTTGAGGTGAGTACTCCTTCAATGGCAGCATCTACCTCCTCTTTGATCCGGAGATATTGTTTATGCAGATCAACCATTTTTATTTTTTCCATCCGGGTGTTACGTTAATGGTGAACCGTTTATTGTAAAACTTTTTTAGATTCTGTCTTAGCTTAATGGTACAATGTATGTGTTCTGTGAGGACACAGGCCACGGCTCAGGAAACTCGAAACTTTAAACTTTAAATTCGAAACTTGAAACGTTGAACTCTAAACTTTCAACTTCTTCTCCCACTCCCACGCATGGAGTAATCCTTCTTCACTTGTATACTTTGTTTTCCAATGCAACTCGTTACTAACCTTTGTCGTGTCTGCATATACTTTCTCAATATCTCCAGACCTGCGAGGTCCGATGACGTATGGAACATCAACTCCTGTGACACGTTTAAATTGTTCAATCAATTCCAGCACCGACACGCCTCTTCCTGTACCCAGATTAAATACGCGCAAGGTATTTTCATCCGACAATTTTGTAAGATACTCCATGGCCTTTACATGCGCATCCGCTAAATCTACAACGTGAATGAAGTCACGTACACAGGAACCGTCTGGAGTATTATAATCATTTCCGAACACCGTAAGTTTGTCGCGCTTGCCCGCTGCAGTTTGCGTAATGTAAGGGGCGAGATTATTTGGTGTGCCGATCGGAAGTTCACCCATCAATGCACTGGGGTGTGCACCTATTGGATTGAAGTATCGGAGTGAAACAATTCTGAACCCTGTTGAAAAAACATCTTCCAGTATCCGTTCACAAACTTGTTTTGTTGCGCCATACGGTGACTCTGCACGCTTGAAAGGTGCACTTTCATTTACAGGAATGTGATCCGGTTGACCATACACTGTACATGATGAAGAAAAAATCAAATCGCGCACATGGAACTCTTTCATTACCTCAAGCAGTGTAAGAATCGAACCGATATTATTCTTGAAATAGATAAGGGGTTCATGTACTGATTCTCCTACTGATTTGAATGCTGCAAAGTGCATCACAGCAGAAAAGGGACCTTGTGTCTTGAATACCTTTTGCAAAAAAAATTTGTCGTTGCAATCACCTTCCTGAACATTCGGTTTTTTCTTTGTAATTTTTTCGATACCTTCTACAAGCGTTCGATCGCTTTTAGAGAAGTCATCGATTATAACCGGCTCATATCCGGCATGAATTAATTCAACCACTGTGTGTGAACCAATGTATCCAGCACCACCTGTAACAAGAATTTTTTTTGAGAGAGTCATTTTAGATTTATAAGCGTGCTGTAATTTTTGATTTGTCTAGTGAGCCTTTCACATCAAACACAACGGTGTTCTCTTGACGGATGGCGCTCCAATTTAATTGTAAAAATTCATCGTGGTTAACGGCAAGAACAATTGCATGATATTTTTTTCTCAATGACGCAATTAAAGATAAATTATATTCGTGTTTTACTTCTGCTGCATCTGCTTGTGGATCGAAAATATCAACGTTAGTACCGAAGCTTTGCAGTTCGCGAATAACATCAATCACTTTGCTGTTGCGAATATCAGGACAATTCTCTTTAAAGGTAATACCCAGTACTAACACGTCTCCTTTGTTAATGGGCAAATCGTTTTGCGCCATAAGTTTGATAACACGATTGGCAATGTGTACACCCATGTTATCATTAATTCTTCTTCCGGAAAGAATTACTTCCGAATGATAGCCTAAACTTTCTGCTTTGTGAGTAAGGTAATACGGATCTACACCAATGCAATGTCCCCCAACCAAGCCGGGTTTAAAGGGTAAGAAGTTCCACTTTGTTCCGGCTGCCTCTAACACTTCGTGTGTATCAATACCGATGCGTTCGAATATTAGTGCCAACTCATTTACAAAAGCGATGTTCACATCGCGTTGAGCGTTCTCAATTACCTTGGCTGCTTCTGCTACTTTTAACGAGGACGCTTTGTGCGTTCCGGCAGTTATAATTTTAAGGTAAAGCTGATCTACCTTCTCTGCAATTTCGGGTGTGCTTCCGCTGGTAACTTTCTTTATGGTGGTAACTCGATGAAGTTTATCGCCCGGATTAATTCGCTCCGGTGAATAGCCGCAGAAAAAATCAACGTTAAATTTCAACCCACTTACTTTCTCCAATACAGGCACACAAATTTCTTCTGTGCATCCTGGATAAACAGTGGATTCATAAATAACAATATCGCCCTTCTTTAAAACACTGCCTACTGTTTTGCTGGCACTTTCCAACGGACGAAGATCGGGTTTCTTTGAATCATCAACCGGTGTAGGAACCGTTACAATAAAATAGTTTACATTCTTTAGATCAGATGTATCAGAAGAGAAACTCATCTTAACAGATGCTTTCAATTCTTCTCCAGTAACTTCTTTGGTACGATCGTGTCCTTTCTTTAGCTCTTCGATTCTATCTTTATTAATGTCGAAGCCTACAACCTCCATTACTTTACCAAACTCAACTGCGAGTGGCAAGCCTACATATCCCAACCCTATAATTCCTATTCTATCCATGATTAATTATAATTTTATGTTGTAGTACTTTAGGTACCAATCAATGAAATTTCCGATGCCGACTTCAATCGGAGTTTCCGGTTTAAAATCTACTTCGCGCATTAAGTCTGCTACATCTGCAAACGTAGCGGGCACGTCACCATCCTGAAGTGGCAATAAATTTTTGATGGCCTTGCGACTCAGTTTTTCTTCGATCACTTCAATGAAGCGCATCAACTCAACCGGACTATTATTTCCGATATTAAAAATTCGATACGGTGCAAAGCTTGTTCCCGGATCAGGCGTCATACCATCCCACTCTTTATTTGGCTGCGCTATTTTTGGAATGAGACGTGAAATACTTTCTACGATATCTGCAACATAGGTAAAGTCGCGCCTCATTTTTCCATGATTAAATACATCGATGGACTTACCTTCTAATATTGCTTTTGTAAAAAGGAACAACGCCATGTCCGGTCGACCGTAAGGACCATAAACGGTGAAGAAGCGCAAACCTGTTGTCGGTAAATTATAAAGAGATGAATACGTATGCGCCATCAACTCGTTTGATTTCTTCGTAGCGGCATACAACGAAAGCGGATGATCTACATTGTTGTGAACAGAGAATGGCATTTTTTTATTCGCGCCATAAACCGAACTCGATGAAGCATAAATAAGATGTTTCGTTTTATGATGGCGGCACGCTTCCAAAATATTCAAGAACCCATTCATATTGCTTTCCATATATGCATACGGATTTTCAATTGAATAACGAACACCAGCCTGCGCAGCGAGATTGACAACGTAAGGAAAATTGTAGGTATCAAATAATTGATCTATTCCCTTTTTATCTGTTAAATCGATCTGTTCAAAAGTAAAGTTTGGATCGGACTTTAGAATATCTAAGCGCGAATGCTTAAGTCCAATTTCGTAATAGTCGTTCAGATTATCCAAGCCAACAACTGAATAGCCGAGCTTACTAAGCTTTTGAGAAAGATGAAAACCAATAAAACCGGCTGCACCAGTAACTAAAACAAGTTTTTCCGAAGACATCTGAATGGTTAAAGTGGTTTGTAAAACGGACAGCAAAACTAAATAATTTTAGGTGCCAACGATAATTTGGAGCGTTTTTACATAAACTTGCAACTTTCCAATCTCACTGAGTCTGACCACAACCGAGTGAATGTAATTTTTCTCCTCATCCAAAAAGAATTGAAGCTGGAACTCAGGCGAAAAGCTGTGATTTCAGGAATCAGTCTTTATTTATTCAGCTTGGTTTTTATCTCATATCTCACCTTTAGTCTTCGGCAGAACTCCATATCAGAAGCCACCTGGTCGGCTTTATTCTGGCTTACCATTCTTTTTTCGGTTGTAAATAGTGTTGGCAAAAGTTTTATTGGCGAGAAGAAGGGTGTTTTCATTTACTTATACACCATGGCGAGCGCACAGGCCATCATTTTATCCAAAATAATTTACAATACGGCTCTTTGCTTTTTGCTTTCGCTTGGTGGATATTTTTTGTTTTCAGTCTTCATTGAAAATGCAATTCAAGATCCATTTCTTTTCGTTGTAACTCTCTTTCTAACTTCTTTTGGATTTTCTTCTTCGTTAACTCTCATCTCCGGCATTGCTTCGAAAGCAAACAACAGCAACATTCTGATGGCCGTGCTGAGCTTTCCGGTTGTGCTCGGTATTTTATTATTGGCCATCAAAATCACAAAAAATGCTTTGGACGGACTCGATCGAAGTGTAAGCGTAGATGAACTCTTTAATCTACTTGCAATAAATTGCATTCTTACCGCACTGGCTTACCTCCTCTTCCCCTATATTTGGCGGAGTTAATCAACCCTTAGAAAATGAAGAGTTTCAAGTTAGAATGGTGGAAAATACTCACTATAGTGCTGTTGTATTATACAGTTATTGCCGGAATCTTGTTTCCGGTGCCGCGCTTACCGATTATGAATGAAACTATCCGGCTTAATTATTTCCACGTGCCGATGTGGTTTACCATGATGTCTCTTTTTACCTTTTCTGTTTGGGCTTCGATTAAATACCTCCGATCACAAAATATCAAGTACGATGACTATGCTATTGCATCAGCCAAAGTGGGTTTCTTTTTTGGGATATTGGGATTGTTAACCGGAATGCTCTGGGGTAATTATACCTGGGGATCTTTTTGGCCTAAAGACCCAAAGCTTAACAACACTGCTATCGGACTTTTAATCTATGCCGCCTACTTTGTTTTAAGAGGATCTTTAGAAGATGAAACTCAACGCGGAAGATTAAGTGCCGCATATAACATCTTTGCATACGCAGCATTTATTCCGTTAATCTACATTTTGCCAAGAATGGTTGATAACTCTCTTCATCCAGGAAATGGAGATAATCCTTCCTTTCGATTATTTGATACAGCTCATAATATGAAGATGGTGATTTACACGGCTATTATTGGGTTCATTTTGCTGGGTTGCTGGCTTACTTCCATTTCATTGAGAATACGAATACTAACTAGATTAAAAGATGAGAAATTTTAAGACCCTCAGTTTAATAGCATTGCTTCTTTCCTCATTCCCGATTTTTGCTCAAGGCGACTCTCAGGTTGAAATGGCCGATGCTTTAAGAACAAACGGAAAAATTTACGTTGTTGTCGTTGCATTAGTAATCATCCTGACGGGTGTCATTATTTTTCTTTTACGGATTGAAAAGAAGTTAAATAGTCTCGAGAAAAAAGAACCGGAGGATAAAACAAAAGGTTGAGTAGTCTAGGGTATCTGATATCGAAAAATATTGAGCTATGAAAAAATCACACATCTTCATCATTATTATTATCGCAGCAGCAATTGGCATTATCGTAACTACTGCAGGTGACGCGAGTACTTACACCAATTTCGGTGAAGCCTACACCATGGCCACGGCTGGAAACACAAAAGAAATACATGTGGTGGGAGAACTTCCGAAAGATACACAAGGTCATGTTCTTGGAATTGAAGAAGGATCCGATCGTGTTTCGTTTTCTTTTTTGATGATTGATGACAACGGCAAGGAACAACGCGTAGAATACAATCAACCTATGCCTCCCGATTTCACTCGTTCAGAAAAAGTAGTGGTGATTGGAAGTTATAATGGAGAAACCTTTAAAGCCAGCAAGATTCTTCTCAAGTGTCCTTCAAAATATCAGGAAACAAAAATCAATGCGTGATTTAAATTCCACCACGGCTTTGTCGTTCTGTGAGGACACAGAACGAGGTAATGGGATACTAAAGGTGTTCACCACAAATCACGCATCACAAATCTAAAATCACTCATCACAAATCAATTATTTCAATCAAATCGTACCTCGTAAATCGTAATTCGTAATTCTTTTCTCACCCCATGCATTATCTAATCGGCAACCTCGGTCATCTTTTTGTTATTACCTCTTTCATTGCCGCACTTGCAACTGTATTTAATTATTTCAAAGCAACAACAACAGAAGATTTAGAAAAGAAGAACGGCTGGTTAGCCAATGGTAAAGTATCGTTCTACATTCATGCTGCTGCTGTATTGGGTATTTGCATTACACTCTTCCTTATCATTTCCAATCATTACTTCGAATACCATTATGCTTACAGTCACTCCGACAGAAAATTACCTTCTTATTATTTGATCTCTACTTTCTGGAACGGACAAGAAGGGAGTTTCTTATTGTGGATGTTCTGGCATGCCATACTCGGTGTGATCATTATTAACACAAACAAATTTTGGGAAGCTCCTGTAATGGTAGTATTCACCTTGGTGCAAGCCTTTCTTGCCTCCATGATTTTAGGAGTAGTTATTCCAGGACTGGATTTTAAAATTGGTAGCTCTCCTTTTATTTTATTGCGCGATGCGATGCGCGATGCTCCAATCTTCTTAGCACAACCTGAATTTATTCCGAAAGACGGAACTGGATTAAATCCTTTGCTTCAGAATTATTGGATGGTCATTCACCCCCCTATCTTATTTCTGGGCTTTGCCCTTACCGTTGTTCCATTCTCATTTTGCATGGCCGGATTGTGGCTAAAGAAATATAGTGATTGGGTTCGTCCTGCTTTGCCATGGGCTTTGTTTGGTGGAGCAATTTTAGGGTTAGGTATTTTAATGGGTGGATATTGGGCGTATGAAACATTGAACTTTGGTGGATATTGGAATTGGGATCCGGTAGAAAATGCAGTGTATGTTCCGTGGCTAATTCTTGTTGCTGCCATTCATACTATGATTACTTATAAAAATAGCGAGACCGCACTGAAGGCTTCTGTTATTTTATCCATTGGTGTTTTCATTTCAATTCTCTATGCCACGTTTTTAACACGAAGTGGTATTTTGGGTGAAGCCTCTGTTCACTCCTTTACCGATCTTGGGCTCTCTGGACAATTACTGCTTTACCTTCTATTTTTTCTTGTTGCGGCAATTGTACTGGCCGTTGTCCGTTGGAGAAATATTCCTTCTACTGAAAAAGAAGCATCTACCTATTCGCGCGAGTTCTGGATTTTTATTGGCGCAACAACACTTTGTTTGATGGGCTTTCAGGTAATTGCCGGAACTTCCATTCCAGTAATCAATGCCATTCTCGGTTGGTTTAATGTGGATGCCAAACTAGCACCACCAACTGATGCTCCGGCATTCTACTCGAAGTTTCAAATCTGGTTTGCTATTGCAGTAGGTTTGCTTTCTGCCGTTGGCCAATTCTTCTGGTGGAAGAAAGTGGAACCGAAAGTTTTACTGAATCAACTATTCATTCCGTTTGTAGCTGCTTTGCTCTCTACGTTAATCATCATCAACATTTCAAAAGTTTTTAACGTACCGTATGCGTTATTAATGTTTGCTGGTCTGTTTACGGTTTTTGCAAACGCAAAAATTTTAATTGGCTTATTGAAATCAAGTCCGGGATTATCGGGCGGAGCCATTGCGCACATCGGTATTGGTATGATGTTAATTGGTGTGATGTTTTCTTCAGGTTACTCGAAAGTAGTTTCACTTAACAATACCGGTCTTCAAATCTCGAAAGACTTTAGCAAGGAATTTAATCGCGATAATTTATTGCTCTTCGTAAACGAGACGCGCACCATGTGGGGTTACGACATTGAATATTTAGGCGAGCGCCTTGAACCTCGTAAGCATTCAGGATTTATTCACAGCAGTGACGTGAAATTAACCGATGATAAAGACAGAGTAGTGGCGAAGCATGACCTCTCCGTAAATGGAAATGCGTACAAAGCAAATGACACCATCTTTATCCATGGTGAGAATACATACTACGAAATTGAGCTTCGTAAAGGAGATAAGAAGTATACATTGTATCCACGCGCACAAATAAATCAGGAGATGGGTGGGCTGCTACCTTCACCCGATATTTACAGAACAGTATCTGCCGATCTTTATACTCACGTTACCTCGGTTATGAATCCGGAAGAAGAAAGCGACTGGAGTAAGATCGAAGAGATTAAAACTAAAATCGGAAAAGAGTTCTTTGCCAATGATTATGTAACAACGCTTGAATCCGTTGATCGTGTTTTCGAAATTGATGGCGTTGTATTAGCAGAAAAAGATGTAGCCGTAAAAGCAAGAGTGCGTGTTCAAGGAGAGAGAGGAGAATATTTTGCAGAACCTGTTTTCCTCATCCGCGATAAAATGGTAGGTCGAATCCCCGATGAAATCAAAGATCTTGGTTTACGCATCACACTTCTCAACATTCACCCTGAGACCAGTGAGTTCAGTATCGGATTGAATACCCGCCAAAAAGATTGGGTCGTAATCAAAGCATTGGAAAAACCACTCATTAATGTATTGTGGATCGGCACACTTGTGGTGATGGCTGGCTTTGGTATTGCAATGACTAGACGGGTGAGGGAGTTTAAGAAGATGAAGGAAAAAGGGTTGGAATAGGTTTGAGGTTTTGGGTTTGAAGTTTCAGGTTCAAAGACACAACGAAAATGAAAGCGGGAAAGAAAATGAAGATTTACTCGTTGGACGAAGTTACCGATAAATACATCGGCAAAGTGGGTACAAAGAAGCGCGACATCTTTGAGTATGAGCTTCGTATTGACTTACTTGGCGAAGCTATTAAACAGGCCAGACAAGAACGTAACCTAACGCAGCAAGAGCTGGGTAAACTAATAGGCGTTCAACGTGCGCAGATCTCTAAAATTGAAAACAGTTTAACAGATGCTCGTTTCGAGACCATCATTAAAGTTTTTAAAGCGCTAAACGCCAAGGTGAATTTTAATATCGAGTTGTTGAATCAAAAAATCAATATTGCATAAGGAGCATAAAAGCTTTCCAAAAAGTAAAATCTTAAAACGCACTCGTTAGTTTAAAACTGGCGAGTGCGTTTTATTTTCCAACCTAGCGCAAGGCTTTACTCCCTCCAAAGGACAAATTTCCTCATTCCAAAAAAAGTTTTAGATATAAACTGCAATTACGAATAATATATGTAACTATATTTACTGCAATTACGAATAATACTCTTGTTATGAAGAAAACAAAGCTTGGAGAGTTTGAAGAACTGGTACTGCTTACTGTGGCCGCCTTGCAGCAAGAAGCATACGGTGTCGAGATCAAACGCGAACTGGAGGTTCGCATTAAAGAAAAGTTAAGCGTGGGTTCTATACAATCTGCTCTTAAACGCATGGAAGAAAAAGGATTTCTTACTTCCGAGTTTGGCGAGGCTACCCTCAAGAGAGGTGGCAAACGAAAACGTATCTACACTACTACCTCTTATGCGCACAAGGTATTGTCGGAGATGAAAGATATCCGTGCAGGACTTTGGGATTCTATGCCAAAGCTTGCGTACGAATTGAAAGCGTTATGATGGAACATAGCATCCATCCTCCTCAATGGCCGCTGAAGTTTCTGCGATTCTTTGTGAAGAAAGAATACCTGGAAGAAATAGAAGGTGACTTGGAAGAATTGTTCTACGACAACGTTGAGAAGTTTTCATATCGCAAAGCGAGAAGAATGTATGCGGTGGAGATGTTCAAATTACTCCGACCTGTTCTGTTGAAAAATTTCGAAGCCATTCAAAATATAAACCCATACCCCATGTTTAGAAACTACTCGAAGACTTCCATCAGGAGCTTGATGAAAAATCCGCTCACGTCCTTCATCAATATTTTTGGATTAGCGGTTGCCATTGGAATTTGTCTGGTGGTGTATAGTTTTTTGAAACTCGACTACAGTACTGATCGTTTTCATGAAAATAAAAAGGAAGTCTTCCTCATCACCTATTTCGGAAACATAGACGGCACCGTTCAACAATCCGGATTAACTCCACGACCACTTGGCGAAATGTTAAAAGAAGATTTCACGCACATCAAAAAAGTGTGTCGTGTGGAAGATGGAAATGTGGTGATGAAATATCAAGACAATGTATTCCACGAAAGTGTTCGATATGCTGATCCTGAGTTTTTAGAGATGTTTACCTTTCCTCTAAAGTGGGGAACTGCTAACTCGCTAAACGACATCAACAGCATCATTCTCAGTGAAGATATGTCGATCAAATATTTTGGAACAGAAAATCCAATTGGCAAAGACGTATTAATAAAATTCAGTGAGCATGAAGGCAAGGCGTTTAAAGTTACTGGTGTAGCCCAAGCATTTCCTAAAGCTCATGTTATTGATTTTAACTTTCTGATCAACTTTGAAAACTTGCAAATAGCAAATCCAAATTATGACGCGCACGATTGGAGTGAGTTCTTACATGCTACTTTAATTCAGGTTGACAATTCTGAATACCTGAAGCAAATCGAAAAAGGAATGGACAAATACAGACTTCTGCAAAACGAAACACAACATGACTGGGCCATTTCTTCTTTTGCCTTTGAACCTTTAGAAACCTTGCACGAGCGATCAGGAATGATCAGAGATGACATATCGGGCGATGATAATCGTGAAGGAAGAATCGGTATGCCCATCATTGCGATCTTCATGTTAGCACTCGCCTGTTTCAATTACATTAACATTGCGATTGTCTCTGCGGCAAAAAGACTGAAAGAGATTGGTGTGAGAAAAGTAATTGGCGCGAATAGAAATCGGGTCATCATTCAGTTCTTATCTGAAAATATAGTCGTTACCTTCTTTGCATTGGTTCTTGGATTTGCGCTTGGCACTTTCATTTTTATTCCGTGGTTCGTTCAATTTTCAGGATGGCAATTAGAAGTGAGTCTTTTGGATACAAACCTTTGGATTTTCTTAACGGCACTTTTGTTTTTTACAGGGATCGTGTCCGGAATATATCCGGCATTTTATATTTCAAAATTTGAAGTGGTTAAAATATTTAAAGGATCTGTACAGTTCGGAAAGAAAAATCCGCTAACGAAAATATTTTTAGGTATTCAATTGGTGTTGGCTTGTATCACAATTACAGCAGCTGTTGTGTTTACACAGAACAATACATATCAGTATAGTCAGAGCTGGGGCTACAATCAGAAAGAAGCCCTGTATGCCATCGTGCCCGATCACGCTGCATTTGAAAAATTGAATGCTGTTATGATTCAAGATCCCAATGTTCTTTCCGTTTCCGGATCAAAAGATCATCTCGGAAAAGGTATTTCCACTACCATCATTCACACTCCTCCAAACAATCAATATGAAGTGAATCAGTTTTCTGTCGATGCAAAGTATTTTGAAACGATGGGGTTGCAATTAAAAGAAGGTAGGTTATTCAAAGAACATTCTGAAAATGACAAGCACACCCTCATCGCTAATGAACTTTTTGTTAACAATTTAAAATTAGAAACCGCCATTGGGTCGCAATTTGAAATCGATAGTGTTAAATACGAAATTATAGGGGTGTTGAAAGATTTTCATTCCAGCAGTTTCTTTCATAAAATCGAACCCACTGTTTTCAGGATAGCAAATGAGAATGACTATCGCTATTTGTCCTTGAGAGTTGAACCCGGATCAGAAATAAAAGTTAATGCAGAACTACAATCACAATGGGCGAAGCTTTTCCCTGAGATTCCTTTTCAGGGAGGACATCAGCAAGATGTTTGGACTCAATATTTTTTCAGCGTTGATCGATCTCAAACCTTTAACATGGTCATTGCTTCCATTGCAGTATTACTCGCCTGCTTGGGACTATATGGTTTAGTAACGCTGAATGTATCAGGTCGCGTCAGAGAATTCAGCATTCGAAAAACTTTAGGTGCAGAATTGAAAAATATAACCTCCATCATTGTTAAACAGTATGTCTGGTTGACTGCGGTTGCATTAATTATTGGTGCTCCAATCAGTTATCTCTTTACGAAGGCGTATCTCGATATGCTGTTTGCGTATCCCATGCCCATGAGTTTAACAGGCGTTACACTTTCTGTATTCATACTGATAGTCGTTTTATTGGCAGTGATCTCCACACAGGTAATGAAGGTATCAAAATCAAATCCTGTGGATGGATTGAAAGTGGAGTAAAATATAAAAGAATGATGAAGTGGTATTTAATTGTTCACTTCAAACTTATGAATCAAGTTACCAACATTAGTCCTTCGAAAATGGCATCTCAAGTTCTTAAGATTGTTTGTAAAATAAAGAAGAATAAGAAAAAGGGATTGGAGTAATATCATTATTAAGTAGTGCCAACATTAAAGTTGGGACTACTTAATAATTTCAAAATTGAAATCGTTTAGATTATTAGCGCATCTTCAAAAGAAAAAACTAACATGGAGCTTTGCAAAAAATGGACTGCCTGGGGTAAAATGAATTTCTGAAACAGGCTGTGTCTCGTCAAACATTCTTGATTCTGTATTAAACTGCGCTTCCTTCCATTCTGTGTTAAGTATATTTTCCATTGACATCCCTACTTCAAATTTTGGCTTTGTATAATTCACTACACCATCCATCAGAAAATAACCTTTTGCTACTACACTGTTGTTTTCGTTGGCTGCACGATCATCAAGGTAACGATAGCGAAGGCTTCCATTCAGTCCATTTTTCACTCGAAAAGTCAAACCTCCAATACTTGAAAATGTAGGCGCCAAAGGAATATTGTCATCAACCTCGCCTTTTGCTTTCGGATCAGCCAATGTAACATCCGTGTCTGCGAATAACCATGATAATACTTGATAACGAATGGACAAATCAATTCCTTGTCGCTGAGTTTTTCCGCTAGGCTCTACAATACCGGCATCGCCTACATACACAAACTCTTGTTCGAGATCAAGCCTCCACAATGCAGCATGAATCATTACATTATCAAACAACTTCGTATCCATACCGAAATCAATTCCATATGCACGCGGAAGAATTTCTTTTGCATTTTGTTCAACCACTACGCGCGTATCATTGGAATGAAAACCCGTTCCGGTTCTAACATATACCTGCGTATTGTCATTGACTTTATAATTAATATTCAATTTCGGACTTACGATAGAGGAATTTTCTGATTTGTATTCGCCAAAAATTTTGTTGTCATACGCAAATGTAAAATGGTCAAATCGTAGGGCAGCATTCAACGACCAGCGTTCACTTAACATCAGCGTTTCGCTTATGAAAACATTCACGTTTGATTCGGCTAAATCGCCTCTTTGAACGTCACTCCGATATTGCCTTTTGATTGTATTCGATAACGATATGTCTTTGACATCATCATGCCGAACACCACCTCCCATGTGAGATTTTAATTCTTTACCAAAAAGAATTGAGAAAGCATTGTAATTTGCCTTATACCCATAAATCATTCGTGACTCCTTCTGCTGAATCTGATCACCATTTACTGGATCATTCAAATAGAATGTAAAGTTTGAATACAGATTAAAATTGTAATGCACAGCGTACGCTTGATGATCGAATGTAGCACCACCTTCGAATTGATGTATATGTTTTACATGCATATTAATCCGTTGAGTTTTTCCTCCTTCTGTATTGTCTAGTGATCCAAAACGTGTAATCTGTCCGCTGTTTACCGCACGTTCAGGAACCTGGCCTGAAGCATCCCAACCACTGTTGAAAAAACTTGCACCGAGTATCAGTTTGTCTGAGGTACTTAATTGGTTGGTGTATTTTCCGGTGATGTTAAATCGCTTAAAATTCTGAGGACTCTCAAAATAACCATTCGATCTAAAAAATTCAGAAGCGATATATCCCGTCTGATTCGTTGAACGTCTAGGAATAAAGTTTACTCCTGCCACTCCACGAAACGCACCGAATTTTCCACCTTCAATTTTTGCAAAATTTTTCTCCAGCGAACTTCTGGTTTGAAAATCAACATAACCGGCTGTTGCAAAGTCGCCTTTATCAGCAAAGTATGGACCTTTACCAAAGTCGACAAACTGGACTAACTCTGGAATTAAAAAGTGCAAATCAGAATATCCTTGTCCATGAGCATGCGATACCATATTCACAGGAAGCCCATCAACCTCGAGATTAATATCTGTTCCGTGATCAATATCAAACCCGCGCAAGAAAATCTGTTCTGCTTTTCCTCCTCCAGCATGTTGCGCGATAAATAAACCGGGAACCATTCTTAAAATATCCTGCGAGGTATTGGTAGGACGAAGTTTAATATCGATTGACGACAGCGTGTTGATGGGACGATCTGCTGAAGATGAAATCATTACATCTGCCAATTGAATACTTCCCTGATCTAAATAGAAATCTAATGTAAGCGAGGACTTGTCTTTAATTTCAGCAGTTTGCGTTTCAGTAACGCACCCCAGAAAAGAAACTTCTACTTCATAATTTCCCGAAGCAACATGAGCAAGACTAAAAGCTCCATCAGTTTGTGCAACAGTTCCCAAGGCTGTTCCTTTCAGAATTATACTCGCTCCGGTGAGTGGCTGGTTAGAACCAGCTTCGCGCACGGTACCTTTTAATAAACCTTGAGCAGAGGCAATTGAAGATGATAAAAGAAATATGAGTACGCTATTTTTCATGAAGCATGTCCTCACACAACTTATAATGGATAACACCATATATCCCAAGTAAGCGTTTTGTGAGGACAGCATTCATTTTAAATTTTTTCTAAGGCTTGTTCAATATCATCAGTAACAATTGGCCCCAGTTCAAAAGAACTTTCTAAAGCTGCTTCTAAGTATTTTTCTGCATCTTCCTCAAAACCATTCGCGAGATAAATCATACCCACGTGGTAGGCCGCACCCGGTTCAAAGGTTTTGCCAGTAACATATTTTTGAGCAACGAATAATGCTTCTTTTTTTCTTCCAAGATGAAGAAGCGCCCAGGCTTTTAAGTCGTATGATTGTGGTGTTGGTCTATTTTTTATTTCCTGCTCAGCAATAGCAAGACTTGCGTCCGGTTTTTGTAAATCTTCAGCATAGATTTCCGCCAGATATTTTGCATACATGGTTTTATACTGTTGGTTGTCGGTGAGTTTTACAAATAAATTTAACTGTCTATTTTTTTCTTTTGGATCGTTTTCCCTTTCAGCAATTTTAGCAAGCATGAGATGCGCATCCGGCATGCGGCTTCGTGAAGCGAGGACGTTTATAATCCGTTTGGCTTCACTATAATTTTTATCGTTTGATAACGCGATCCAGGCAATTCCCTTTAGCACATAATCATATGACGGATCTTTCTGCAATACAGATAGGTAGGCTTTATACGCATCTTCAATTCTTCCTGCATGGCCATACATGTCGCCTAAATTAGAGAGCGACCAGCAGTACAGATCTTTATTTCCTTTTACGCGGTCAAATGCTTTTTCCATTTTAAGAATTGCAGAATCCAATTCACCCTCATGATCTTTTACTTTCACCTGACGAATTAGATGTGCAAATGAATTTTTATTGGTGAATTTTTTTAAGGTGCTTTTTGCTTTGTAATCATCGCCAAGTTCGAGCGCGATATCGGTGATCACCAATAATGAAGCAGCTTCGTTACCTCCTTCGTTTAATGCGGCTTCTGCATATATTCCGGCTTGTCTGAACTGATGTTGTGTAATTGAATTTTGTGCAAGGCCGAGATATAATCCTGTCTTTGATGATGAAGTTGTTTTTAACAGAGAATGATACATGCTATCAGACTGTTGCAACTCTTCCACCTTTCCTGTTTTTCTAAAGTTAGCGGAATGTAAGCCTGCTAATTTTCGTTTGGAAGCTTCATCCTTCGGCATTCGTGCTAAACGTTCTTGCCAGAAAGACATGTCGGACTCGATCGAATAGTTACTAACTTTTTTAAAGGTTAAAAACGATTCGTAATCGGCTGCGTGTGTAACCGGTTTCCGCTGTTCGCTGCATGAAGTGATGAAGAGCAGCGTGACGAAAAAAAATATGAATGATTTCATAAGCGGGTTTTTTTAAAGTTTGAGTAACGGGAGAATCTTTATAAAAAAGATTCTCCCAAACACTCAATGTGAAATAATCTAGAACGGTGCAGCGAGATATGGAAACGTTGTTAAAAACGCTTTGTCATTCGCATCAACGTTATCACTTGTTAATCCGGGATTACTTGTGCCGGCAGTTCCTCCAAAAATTAAAAGCAATTCAGTATCAATAACATCATCTCCAAGTGCGCGACCGGTAAGAACATTTGTTCCATCAAAAAATGTTGTGGTCGAAGTTAACGATACGTTCAATACATCAGTGGCCAACAACCCTGCAAAATCAGTCCGACTTTGTCCTAATGCATTTCCAGGATAGGTTACACCATTAAGTGCATCAAGTCTCACAGCAAAAGCCGTTGCATAAGCAGCGCCCATTGCTGAAGGTAATGTTTCGTTGAATACATCCTTCGCAGTTCCTGCTGGAATAAAAACTGTATTAATCGCGGGGCGAGCCATTTGATCTTCTTGTTCATAGGTAACAACGGGAACGTTGTCATCATCATCATTACATGCTGTGAAGGTAACTGCTCCTGCTATAAGCGCAACAGATGCCAAATAATTGAATATCTTTTTCATAATTAATTCGATTTTTAGTTTTTACGGTTTGAAGTTGCCCAGATATTAATCGCGCCCGTACCAACTTGTGATTTGGGAACTTCAATTACCACTGACATTACGTTTGTACCTGCGAACGTATCGGCTCCAACGTCATTAAAGGAAGAAGCAGTTCCGGCAATGATCTCTTTGTATCGAACCAAATCAAAGAAGAATGGATCATCGCGTGGACCGGCAAAAACTTTCATTGCGCCTGACGTTCCAATAACCGGAGATGCTCCATATGCAGTAACCTCTGCGCTTACAGAAGTACCTCCTACTAACGTACTGGTTAGGCCTTTGGTAATCGGTGCGACTGGACCGTGTACATTCACTTTACCATTTTCGAAAGTAGCTTGGATAACTAGGTCTTCAACATTATCCTTTGTTGCAGAGTTGTCTATGTTAATCTCAAGCATAACTTCTTCATCGAAAGTTGCTGTTGCACTTGCCGCGGGAGACATAAGCCCCTGTGTGTTTACTACAAATACAATGTTATCTCCCTTTGCAAAGGCATACACATCCGTAATGTCAGAACCAATACTGGCCGATCCCGCTCCTGTTACTCCGGGGGCATCAATGTGGTCGGCTGCAATCAGGTAAGCACCAGAAGCAACGACAACCAGAAATGCTGCACCCAGCATTTTCATCTTGTTTGTTATTTTCATAAATTATTTATGGTTTGTTTCCCTCACATACGAAGTGGCCGTGGCGATTGGATTTCGTGATGAGACGCATATCTTGGTTTTATACTAAAAAAAACGTTGAGCTACTTTAGGCTCTGGTCATTAACCTGAAAGGTCTGTTGACTTGTTCATTAGAAAATAAACTCTGAGATAATCCAGATTAAAAATTATGATAGAGGGCGAAGCTTGTGTTATATGAAAAACAGAAGTACACACAACGAATGTTGATTCCTCCTAATTACTGTTCTAAAAAAAACCATCGTTTTGCAATTGAAAAAATTGTATTTTCGAACTATGCTGATCGAAATAAAAAAACCGGTTACGGCTAAAAAGTTAGCCGCTGCCGAAAAAAAATTAGCCGCTGCTAAAGCAGGCCGGAAGAAAAAGGGGTTTGATGCCAAGCGTTTTGCCGGAACAGTAAAATGGCCTGAAGATGGGGTAACCTTACAACGCAAATGGCGAGATGAAGAATAATGTATATGTAGTTGACAGCAACGTGCTGATTAATCTTAATCGGGGAGATAAAAAAATCGCGATTCTGTTGCAAGGGAAAACATTGGTGTTCTCCGTCATCACAGAAATAGAGTTGCTTTCGTTTCCAAAAATTAGTCAAGTTGAAATAGCAAGAGTAAAATCGATGTTGGAAGAATGTTTCTTATTGGGTTGACTCAGGATGTAAAAGAACAAGCCATCATCATTAGAAAGCTAACAAAAATGAAACTTCCTGATGCAGTAGTTGCCGCCACGGCACGGGTTATGAAAGTACCATTACTTACTGCCGATGTCGGTTTTAAAAGAGCAGAAAAATTGATTGATGTCGTTTTAATATAACACCATTAAATCAAACAAAACGCCGTTGCCAGTTTCTTAACTGACAAGGGCGTTTTCATTTTCTCAATTCTTCTATTTCTTATCGGCTACAATGCGTGTTTCCTTGTTCGCTATTTCCCATGCGGTGAAGAAAACGGTTTGGGCACGTTTCGCTAATAAATCAAATTCGATTTTACTCACCTCATCACTCGGCTTGTGATAGTCTTCATGAATTCCATCAAAATAAAAAATGATTGGAATGTTGTTCTTCGCAAAGTTCCAATGATCGGAACGGTAATACAAACGATCTGGGTGATTTTGATCGTTGTAAGTATAATCAAAAATCAAATTTGTTGTTGCCTTGTTGATGGTCTCGCTCAAGGTGTGCAACTCAGTTGAAAGTTTATCGGAACCAATTACATATACATAAGGAGCACTGTCTTTATGTTGAGGATCTCTGCGACCCACCATGTCGATGTTTAAATCAACAACGGTTTTATCAAGCGGGAAGATGGGATGTTGTGTGTAGTAATCAGAACCCAACAAACCTTTTTCTTCACCTGTTACCGTCATGAACAAAATACTTCTGCGTGGACCTTTGCCATCTTTCTTTGCTTGTGCAAATGCCTTTGCAATCTGCATAACCGAAACCGTTCCCGATCCGTCATCATCTGCACCGTTATTAATACGATCGCCTTCACCACTCTTTGATATACCAATGTGATCGTAGTGCGATGTAACAATCACGATTTCATCTTTCTTATCGGTACCTTCTAAAAAGCCTAGCACATTGCTGGTTTTTAAAGGAGTATAGCTTTGCTTGATTGAAAAAGTCAATGTTGATGGTTTTATTTTACTGACTTTTTTGTCTGAAATTGTTTTCCTTAATTTCACTTCCGACATTTTAAATAGCTTCTCGCAAGAAGAAGGTCCAACCAGGAACAAACCCATGTTTGTTGATTGATCTGGGGTGTTGGTTATACTCATCGCACCGTTTGAATACACCTTCATCATGCCCGTAAGCTGAAAAAAATCTTCTTGTTTATTCGTTATCGCGACTACTACTGCAGCACCTTTCTCTCTTAGTTTTACTACAATTGGATTTCTGCGAATAGATGCATTAGCCTCCATAAAAAAAGCTACTGCTTTTCCTTTTATATCCGTTGATCCCAATTCTGCGTCACTACCATTGCCCAAAAATAAAAGTTGAACTTCCTTAAGCCCATCAGTTTGTGCGTTGCCGTAATACGTAAACTCTTCAAACTCCTTTAGTTCATTAACACCACTTTTTAAACTCACCATCGGCTGAGCGGTTACAAAAAGTTCTACCGGTTGCAGATAACTTCCGTTCACGGGTGCACTTAAACCAATATCTTCAAAATAAGTACTTATAAAAGCAGCTGCAATTTTCTGACCGCGCTTACCCGTTTCGCGACCTTCAAATGCATCAGAGGCCAGAATGGATAAGTTTTCTTTTAAGTCAGATTCCGTAATCAGTTTGCCGTACGGCTGTGCAGCCGGGTCTTGTGCTAAGAGGTTAATGCTTGAAGCAAGCAAACCAATGCACACCGTTAATTTTAATTTAATCATAGATCGAAGTTTAAGTTAATCCGTCAAAGATGTTGAGGATTTTCGAGAATTCGAATAGTTTGGCGTTAATGGATATTGTGAATGGTCGAAATACCTGATGTACTGATTACCGATCACCGTCTACTATTCACAAAGGCTCAACATTCCCACTTTTTTTCTGTTCATTAAGAAGTAACAACTCACCTCTTTATTACCTTTGAAGCTTCACCATTGTTTGCCTCCATCTCATTAACCTAAGACACTGAAAATCAAACATTTTAATGAAAATAGATTCCCATTACTCCGAAAAATTTGAAACCCGGCACATTGGCCCGGACGCTCATCAGACAGAAGAAATGTTGAAGGTGGTGAAGGCTAAATCCATAGACGAACTCATCGAGCAAACCATTCCGGCCAGCATCCGTCTGAAAAGTGCTCTGAACTTACCTGCCGCAAAATCTGAATTTCAGTTTTTGAACGATTTTAAAAAACTG
>JBKJOF010000053.1:0-7207 GCA_046595655.1 Chryseolinea sp.
GCTGAAAAAGAATACGCTACCTTAACCAAAGAAGAGAAGCTTACTACATTAAAAGAAGTGTTAGAAAGCCCATCAAACTTTCTCACACACGAAAAACTTTCTTCACTTGCACATGAAATGTTGAAACCTGCTGACGATACAATTGCTTTGAAAGAACAAGCGCAAGCCTATTCCATTTACGGAGCAGAGGCCATCGAACAAGGCGCGCTTACGCAAATGGAAACTGCTATGAAGTTGCCGGTAACACTTGCCGGTGCTTTAATGCCTGATGCTCATCAAGGTTACGGTCTGCCCATTGGCGGAGTGCTGGCAACAAAAAATGCCGTGATACCTTATGGTGTTGGTGTGGACATTGGTTGCCGGATGTGTCTTACACTGTATGATCTTCCTATAACAATGCTGGATGAAAAGACAGAAGAGTTAAAGAAGATGCTGATGAACAACACGCAGTTCGGACAAGCAGTTTTCAAACGACCGAAAGATCACGAGATATTTGAACGAAATGAATTCGCTGATATAAAAATTGTAAGAGAATTAAAAGACAGGGCATGGAAACAAATTGGATCCTCTGGTGGCGGTAATCACTTTGTGGAATTTGGTGTGGTAGAAATTCTCACCACAGTGAATGAATACAATCTCGCTCCAGGAAAATACCTTGCCTTACTTTCACACTCTGGATCACGTGGATTGGGTGCAACCATTGCTGGTCATTACACCAAGATCGCGATGGAGACTTGCAAGCTTCCACAAGAAGCAAAACACTTAGCGTGGCTCGATCTCAACACAGAAGCCGGACAAGAATATTGGCTGGCCATGAACCTTGCTGGTGATTATGCTTCGGCATGTCATCACCAGATTCATGAGCGTATGGCCATTGGCTTGCGCGAGACTCCATTGGCCATGATTGAGAATCATCACAACTTTGCGTGGAAGGAGAAAGATGCATTCGGAAATGAAATCATTGTTCACCGTAAAGGTGCAACACCTGCAGGTAAAGGTGTGCTCGGAATTATTCCCGGCTCGATGGCCACACCCGGATTTATTGTTCGTGGAAAAGGATTAGCGGCATCCATCAACTCCGCATCACACGGTGCCGGACGATTGATGTCGCGAACCAAAGCGAAGCAAACTATTTTGCCAGGCCAGGTAAATAAAATGTTAAAGCAAGCAGGAGTAGAACTCATCGGCTCTGGACTGGATGAAGCACCCATGGCCTATAAAGACATTCATCAAGTAATGGAGTCTCAGAAAGAGTTAGTTGAAGTTCTAGGTTCGATCATGCCTAAGATTGTGAGGATGTGTGGGGATGAGAGGTTTATGGAGGTGGATTGAGATATCCATTTGAGAACCATTTAAATTAAATAAATATCAAAAAAATATTGTGATACCCACTGCCTCATGAAAAAGGAAATTGACATAGCCGTTGAGAGCGAACAATTACTCAATCTTTTAGAAATCAGAAAGTCTAGTAATCAAGTTTCAAGCGATTCAGGGCTGGAAAAAATCAAAGGCGCTGGCTCAGCAATGTCGGTGAAATTCAATAATGTGAAGGTAAAAAATTTATTCCAACCTGATGGATTTGGAGGTAAGGCAGCTGCATTTGCAAGTCTAAATGGGTTGTTGGTAGGAATTTCACCAAAGAATTATCCCAAACTGAAAGAGGTCGCATTAATGTGTGCTGAATTAGAATCTTTCAAAGATCGAGCTGATTTTGAATTCATTGAATTGAAAATATTTGACTGGTTGATCGAGAACTATCAAAACAAGAGCATCAAAAATACCTTGCGTGATTATCTAGAAATTCAAATTCGAAGCAACTCCAAGGAATATATCTTTTACTTCAAACTATTGTCCTTAGGTATTGAGAGCGACTTTAAATTTGGAGATGTGGAAATAGTGCATTTGTCGGAGAAAAGGCTACAAGAATTTTCAATGTCGTATGAAAAGACAACTGGTAGAAGCAAGGTCGAGATAGAATCTTTTTTTGATGAATTTAGAAAACCAGTATTAGCGGTTGTCAAGTCAATTGGAGTTCAATCCAGAGCACTGAAGGATGCAAAGTATAGAGTGGGATTGGGAATTAGCGCATTGAAAATATTTTTCGTTAAAGAATCACTTAGCATAGCAGATCAAATGTTTAATGTGGATTTTAGATTTAATCAGATTGATTCTTTTGAGTATATGTATGAATCGACCGATGAAAATTTTGACTTTATCGGTTCAATGAGTAGAACTCATGGCTCACGCCCCATTTTTATTACCAACCTGAAACTACAAGAACTTAATAAAAAGGGACTATCTAAATTGTCAGAGTATATTCTTAAATCAAAGGAAGGATCACTATTTAATGAAATAATTAGTAGCATTGATCACTTCGGAAAAATTTTGTCAAATAGAATTTTACATGATCGTATTGTCGAGCTAGTATCCTTCTTTGAAAGATTTACCATCTCAAGAGATAGCTCACGTGGAAAAGGATTGACAAGACTTAAGAGTAATGTTCTTCCGAAAATTGAAAATCCCGGAGAGGGTTTTGATAGTTATTTAGAACTAATAAATCGATTTTATAATACACGAGACAAATACCTACATAATAAAATTGAACTACCTATAGATCTTACTCAATTATTAGCTTTTCAAGTATTCGCGATACGATTCTTAGCTCATTTAATAAAGTTTAATGAAGACCATTCTGAGCTGAATGAGCTTTATGAGTATTTTGATAATCGATGATCAACATCCGCTACTGTAGTTCGAACGGTTACAGAAGAATTAATACTAAGAAGAGGCTGCACGTTCGTACCGTGAATCAATGTATGAGGCATTTTTAATCGAAGAGATTTTGATTCAAATCAGAGAATTATTTTATGTTAAGTAAACCCGAACTCAACAGTCGGGTTTACTTAACATCGACACCTTATTTAACAACGGATTCTAAGATTCTCTTCTTCCTTCTAAACCAGAAAAAATACCAGCCTGCTCCACTAAGAATAATAAGAGGCCACAAGTAGGCGAGCGTTATCAATATGTTCATGAAGCCGATCATACCTGTGCCAAAGGCTTGAGAGAATTTCTCTGCTAGACTTGGTCCTGTTTTAACTTCAGCAACTTGTTCCTCAACGACTTGATAAAACTCAAGTTGTATGGTACTGTAACGAACCTGATCGCGCAAAAAATTGATTCGACTAACGGTAGCTTCTATCTCTTCATGCAATTCACCGATCTGTTGCTCTGCTTTCAGAAGTTCTTCGATAGTGCCTGCTTTATGGCGAAGTATTTCTGTGTAGCGTTGTTCTACTTCTCGTTTTGTACGTAGTCGCGACTCCATATCAACAAATTCTTTTGATGCATCTTCCGTAGTAATTTTTCGATAATTCACGAAAACGGCTTGCCCATCAATTGCTTTCAGCAAGTCATCAAAATAATCACTTAGAACTCGAATCGTAAGATGTTCTGTAAGTATAGGATTTTCCAACTCGAGGTTAGATGAAGCGATATAAGCAGAATACTTTCGTATCGCAGCTTCAATCGACTCCTGACTTTTCTTTACGTTGTTTACCTGAAAACGATATTCCGCTGTCTTAATCATTTTCCCTTTTCCATCCGAATAAATATCCTGCAATGGAGTAACTGACAATGGATCTAGCTTAGCGCTGACCATAGTTGCATCCGTTGAATCCTGCAGCGCAGATTCATTTGATTTTTGGGCACAAGAAATCAATACCATGACCGTTAGGCCGATGAACATCAGTTTTTTCATAAAGCTTGTTTTAAGTAAAGCCGTCTACCGAATAGCAGACGGCCAGATTATCCTACTTGGATTGAAGAGAGTCTTGTGAAGATTCTGTACTCAAGGTGGAATCAGATTTCACAACAACAGAATCTGCCTCGGCTGATACCTGGGTTTCATGATTCGGTTTTGGGTTGCAGGAAGAAGCCACGATAAGAACTCCAATGGCCATGGTGGAAAGAATTTTGTGTTTCATAGTTTGTTGATTTAAGATTTCGCCTTTATCAAAAACAAACGACCGGGTAACCCAACGAAAAAATATTTTTACCTTGGGTTACTTTAAGGTTCTTATTTGATAAAGCTCGCAATTGTTTACTATGCCATATTTGGATGAGTCCCTAGTTTCAGAATTACGAAAAAAGAGCAACGTTGCGTTAAAGCAATTATATAAAGCTCACTATCCCATGGTTTTGAATCTGGTGCTCAGCAACAGTGGAACCGAGCAGGAGGCGAAAGATATTTATCAGGAAGCGATCATTCATTTTTATGAAAGGTTGCAGCAGGCTGAATTTGTTTTGACTTGCAAGATTAAAACCTATCTCTATGCCGTGAGTCGAAAGCTTTGGTTAAAGCGACTAGTCGCACGGAAAAAGGAAATAAGGATTGAGGAAGAAGAACTATTTGAAGGAATTGATGAGGCAATGACAGAACTGGAATCCAAGGAAAAAGAATTCAACGCAATGGATGAATCCTTAAATCAATTAGGCGAGCCTTGCAAAAGTATTTTGGAAGATTTTTATCTACGAAGTCAGACGATGGAGGAGATAACAAATAAGTTTGGATACACGAATACAGACAACGCAAAGAATCAAAAGTATAAGTGTCTTCAACGATTGAAAAGAATTTTTTTTGACGAACGTTCAAAGCAGTTATAAATATGGAAGAAATGGATTTATTTGATAGATACGCAACGGGCTCTTTGAGTGAAGACGATAAAATGCAATTTGAGGAGAGCATGATCAACGATCCATCTTTCAAAGAAAGAGTCGAAGCACACCTATTATTTGTACGCACCTTCAAAGAACATGGCGATAGAAAATCGCTTAAAAAGACGTTAGATAATATTCACAGTGAGCAGGACAATGCTCCCCACATACTTGTTGAGAAATCTAAACAAGGTTATCGCCTACAAAGGATTTGGCCCACTATTGCCGTAGCGGCTTCGGTAGCTTTGATATGTGTAGCTGGAGGATTTTTCATGCTCATGTCGTATGACAAAGGTCATCAGGCTAATTATCTGGAGTTGCGAAAGAATGTAGAGAAGCTTAAGAAATCACAAACTCAGATTCTAGAAAACATCAAAAAAAACAAAACGCCTGATCTTTCTCCCGGAAAATACAGCGGCTCTGGATTTTTAGTATCGCAAAATGGATATGTTGTTACCGCCTACCATGTTGTGAATTCTGCCGACTCAATATATATAGAGAATGAAAAATTTGGAAGACTTAAGACAAGCCTTGTATATGCTGATGCAGCCAACGACATTGCTTTGCTATTAATATCTGACAATCAATTTAAGGAAAGTTCTGTTATGCCGGTGATCAGGAAGATGGAAGGTAATATTGGTGAATCGGTTTATACGTTAGGATTTCCACGCGAAGATATTGTGTATGGAGAAGGTAGCATTAGTGCAGCAAGTGGTTATGAGCAAAATGAAAATTCATACCAGGTGTCCATTCCACTAAATCCTGGTAATAGCGGTGGCCCGATGATTGATGAACAAGGCGCGCTAGTTGGAATTATTAGTGGAATTCAAACCGAGACAAGAGGAGCAGCCTTTGCTATTAAGTCAAGTGTACTGTTGGAGACAATCCAAAGTATTCCAGTCGATTCACTCTCGAAGCCCATTAGCTTGTCTGGTAAAAACCAATGGGGAAGTATGACGAGAGTGAACCAAATCAAAAAGTGGAGTGATTTTGTTTTTATTGTTAAAGTCTATAATGAAAACTAATGCTCCACTCCTTGTCGTTTTTATAATAATAATGGACACACTTTGCTAGAAAGTTTACTCAGCATGGACTATTTTTAGTAATGCAAAAGTTTATTTCGTTCGCCTTTATTGCTACCCTTATGGGAATGTCTTTCATCGAACCGGTTTCGGTTTCGTTAAGATTACCTCAAAAATCTTACGTTTATCCTGACACCTTCGCGATCTATTGGCAATTTGACAAGCGTTATTCAGATGATGAGAAAGAGAACGTTGTTATACAAATTAAATTGAGGTCTGTTTTTGGTGATGGATTGTCCGAAACGTTTGATGCTGATGATAGCCTAGTTTTGATTCCATATGAAGCGGATTACATATACGAAGAGTCCTTAATTATTGAGCCGCGTGTTACAAAGTCAATAATAACAGCCAGAGATTATCCACCAGGACATGAGCGTTTGTTAAGAATAATTTCGAAGAATGATAAAATTGAAGCACTCATTGGATTGGTACGAGCCAATCCAAGATTGACAAACCTTCTTATGCTAGCAGAATCCTATGAACAAGAAAAGTGTTTTGTTAACGCATTTTATATATACAAACGAATGCTTCATTTGTATCCAAATGAAGGCGTCACTCAATGGAAGCAGTTTTATAACCGACACAGCACTGAGTTTAAACTATTGAATGACATTAGAAGGTAGATGATTTTTTTTACTAACGAATAATTCCATCGTTTAACTGTAGTTGAAGGAAGTATGTATTCGGAACGGATATTATTTTCCGATTGATAGAAATTTGAAAATGATATTTCAACCACCTAGCGACCGTGCAACATACTACCACGGAATATTTAACGAACGCTCTGATGATGGCTTGTCGGACCTAATAAAAAAGTAAAGTAATGCGAGCAGTATTAGAGTTATAAGCATGCTGTATAAATGAAAGGAAACAAAACCAGTTGTGTTTTCTCAAATGAACGATCATGAGTATGCTGACTCAGAAATCAAGTGAAATAAAGACAGTAAGTGAGAATGAATCGGGTGTAGATTTGCTGGAAATTGTTTTTGAAAATGGAGAGATCATCCGTACACAAACATTTGAGGAAATTAAAAGCAGGGCAACTATTCAGGAATTAATTAATATTTGAATATGAAAGACAACATCAAACTTTACGCCACTAGCGCAGGTAAAAATCTGGGAGAGGCAATTGCTGCTAAACTTGGTCTACCATTGAATCTTACACAAGTCGAACAATTTTCGGATGGCGAGTTGTTTGTTAGGTTTAATGAAAGTATTCGTGGGCAAAGCATTTTTCTAATCGCCAAGGTTCACACTCCTTACGAGAATTTTTTTGAATTGCTTCTCACAATTGATGCCGCCAGACGTTCTTCAGCAAAAGAAGTCATTCTCATAATACCTTATCTGCCTCATAGTCGACAAGAACGAAGAGACGGACAACGCACTTCTATTTCATCGCGAATGGTAGC
>JBKJOF010000099.1:0-3529 GCA_046595655.1 Chryseolinea sp.
AGAAAAAATGCATCGGGAAGATGAAGGATGTGAGCGAAACTGCTGGAAAGACGGTAATATTTGTAAGTCACAGCATGACGGCCATCAACTCACTTTGTACGCGGGTGATGTATATGCAGAATGGAAAAATGAGGAGTTCTGGAAGTCCCTCTAACGTGATTAATGAATATCTCAGTTCAGGTTCAGATGTTAATACTATGAAGAAATGGGATTCTCTAAACGAACCTGGCGATGATGTGACTCGATTGAAAGAGGTAAGGCTGATTAACAGAAATGGTGACAGTATTCCGGCAATGGATTTTCATACAGAAGGTGGAGTTGAATTTACCTATTCGGTTTTGAAAAAAGGATTTTGCCCAATACCCAATCTTGTTTTATACAATGACAAAGGCGACAATGTTTTTGTGGCCGCAGAAAGTTATTCTGATTCTCTTGGGGAACCGGGGATATATAAAACGATTATGTGGATACCATCTCACTTTTTAAATAATGGAAGGTATCTTGCTGGAATAGCAACCTCAACCATGTTACCGGAAAAAATTCATTTCTATGAGCGAGATGTAATTGTATTTGATGTGATTGAGGATATGAATAAAAGACATAATGATTATCGCGGTATCATACCGGGAATTATCAGACCTGATTTGAAATGGGAAACAAAAAAGATAAATTGAAATGAAGGTAGTACTATTTGCAGGAGGTTTTGGTACACGGTTAATGGAAGAGACCGAGGCAAGACCCAAGCCTATGGTGGAGATTGGTGGCAAACCACTCCTTTGGCATATCATGAAAATGTATTCTACTCATGGCTTTAATGATTTTATCATTTGCCTGGGGTATAAAGGATACATGATCAAAGAATATTTTATCAATTATTTCCTGCATAATTCGGACGTTACCATCAACCTCGAAACGAATGAGCTCCAGATACATGCATCAAAAAGTGAAAAGTTTAAGGTAACATTGATCGACACGGGTTTAAATACCAAGACCGCAGGACGGCTACAACTCATCCAACATTTGATTGGTGATTCTACCTTTATGCTTACCTACGGTGATGGGCTCTCCAATATTGATATTAATGACCTCGTTTCATTTCACAAGAAAAACAATAAGATAGCAACCATTACTTCCATTCAGCCTTCTGGTCGGTTTGGTTCTCTAGACATTGATGAGCGAGGCGAGGTTACCAATTTTGTTGAAAAACCAAAAGGCGATGGGTTTTGGATCAACGGTGGGTTCTTCGTGCTGGAGCCATCGGTATTTAATTTTATTCCAAAGGATGCAGATCAGATCATGTGGGAAGATGACCCATTGCGCGACCTGGCAACGGCAGGGGAGTTGGCTGCTTATAAGTTTACTGGCTTCTGGAAATGCATGGATCACATGCGCGATAAAGTTGAACTGGAAAGTATTTGGGACTCGGGCAAAGCTCCGTGGAAAAGCTGGTGATGAAGAATAGTTATAAAGGTGTTTATGCCGGTGTCAAAGTCCTGGTCACCGGGCACACCGGGTTTAAAGGCAGCTGGCTCATTACATGGTTAAAAATGCTGGGTGCTGAAGTCACAGGCTATGCACATGAGTCTTTCGATAATACACGACATTATACGCTCCTCAAATCCGGCATCCGTTCTATCACTGGTGATATTCTTGATCTTCAAAAACTGAACGAAACCCTTAATTCAGTTAAACCTGAAATCGTTTTTCATCTCGCGGCACAAGCCTTGGTAAGACGGTCCTACAAAGAACCTGTGCAAACCTATCAGGCCAATGTTATTGGTACATTGAATGTGTACGAAGCGTGTCGCCATTGTGATAGTGTTCGCGCCATTGTAAGTATCACCTCCGACAAGGTGTATGAAAACAAAGAAAAATCCACTCCCTATAGTGAAGACGATCAGCTGGGTGGTTACGATATGTACAGTTCTTCCAAGGCTTGCGTAGAGATTATGACCAATGCCTATCGGAATTCTTTCTTTAATCCGGAGAAAAATACAAACGCAAAAAGATTAGTTACGGCACGGGCTGGTAATGTAATTGGTGGTGGAGATTGGGCGGAAGATCGGTTAGTACCCGACATCATGCGATCCATTGAAAATAAACAAAAGGTTATCGTTCGCAACCCGTTAGCAGTGCGTCCATGGCAACATGTTCTGGAACCTTTGTCCGGATACTTGTTGTTGGGTCAGCATTTACTGCAAGGCAATACATTGTCGAGCAGTAGTTTGAATTTCGGACCATCTACTGAGCGTTTAATTAATGTAAAGGAGTTGGTTGAGTTGATAAAAGAAATTGTTACCGGTCTGGAGGTAGAGATAAAGCCAGATGTCAATGCCCCACACGAAGCAGGATTGCTGGCAGTCGATTCATTATTGGCTAGAGATGTACTTCAATGGCAACCTGTATGGAATGCAAGCGAAGGCATTTATCGAACTACGGAATGGTATCATCAGTTTTTAATGCAGCATATTGTTCGCACCGAAGATGATATCAAGAGTTACATGAAAGATGCAGTCGATAGAAAAATAATCTGGACGCATTCATGAAGATAACGGAGACCTCCATTCATGGGGCGTATTATTGGGAGCCCGCTAAGCGTGAAGATACACGTGGCTATTTCTATCGTGGATTTTGCAGACAAACGTTAAAGGATGCCGGCATCACGCTGGATGAAATTGTTCAGATCAATCATTCCTTCAGTGTGAAGAAAGGAACGTTCCGTGGATTTCATTATCAGTTACCACCCTTTGCAGAAGAGAAGATCGTATCGTGTTTGCAAGGTGAAGTGTTGGATTTTGTTCTGGATATAAGGAAAGGTAGTACGACTTTTCTTCAACATGATTCTGTTGTCTTGTCCGAAAAAAACAATCGCTCGGTGTTAATACCAAAGGGTTGTGCCCATGGATTCATTACCCTTACTGAAAAGTGCAAATTGCTCTATTTGCACACTGCTGTTTATCAACCGCAGTTTGAACAGGGCATTTCCATTTCAGACCCGCGTGTAAGCATGACGCTGCCGATTGGCATAGAAGAAATATCAGAGCGTGATCAGCATCATGCTTTGCTGAATGAAAATTTTGAAGGAATAAAAGTATGAAGTGTAGATTTTGTGCAACACCGTTAACGCATCAGTTTGTGGACCTGGTAAACAGTCCTCCATCAAATGATTACTTGTCGGTAGAAGAACTAAATAATCCTGAAGTTTATTTGCCGCTAAAACTTTTTGTTTGCAATCAATGCCTGTTGGTGCAGATTGATGAGTATAAAAAAGCCGACCAACTTTTCAGTAAAGAATATGCGTACTTCTCTTCATATTCCAGCAGTTGGTTAGCACACAGCAAACGCTATACCGAGGACATGATTATCCGCTTTGGTTTCAGCGGCAAATCGCTGGTGGCCGAGATTGCTTCGAACGATGGGTACTTGCTTCAATATTTTAAAGAACGCAATGTGCCGGTGTTGGGAATAGAGCCGACTGAAAGCACAGCAACGGTAGCACGCCAAAAAGGAATTGAAACGGTCATCGAAT
>JBKJOF010000130.1:0-2712 GCA_046595655.1 Chryseolinea sp.
CAGTGAAAGATGCTACCATGGCGCACTTCATTTTGCAAAACAAGAAATCCGTTTTCATTCATTATCACGGAGCGTATCACTCCAAAAACTATGAAGGTATTTACTTGTATTTAAAGAAAGCCAATCCCAATCTCAACATTGCAACAATACATTCTGTTGAGCAAGCAGAGATTGCTCAACTCGAAGACATCAATAAGAAAACTGCGGATTTTATTATCTGTATTCCGAGTGATATGACGAAGACGTATTAAAGCAACTGGTACTGCAAGTCTGTAACTAATGTATGATTGTAATAAAATGACTTGGATATTTATTTTAACGTCTAAGAAATGAATCTAAAAATATTGGCAACCATTCTTGTCGAAAAGTATTGCCAAGGCATAACCGATACCTACCTAAACAAGTATGAGCAATTAACCGATAGCGAATTGTCAATTGATGCGTTTAGTTTTTATACTTCAGTATCAGCTGTATTTTCTTCAAAAATTGAAGGTGAAGATATTGAGCTCGATTCGTATGTAAAGCATAAACGCTTTGGCATAGAATTCTTGCCTGATTATACTCGTAAAATTGACGATCTGTACAATGCTTATCAATTTGCCAAAGCAGCAAGATGCAATGGAGACAATATTGCTGTAGTCCAAAAGATGCTCAAAAAACATATTTTGCCAGAATCAAGACAAGGTAAAATCAGAAAAGGCAACATGTATGTAACTACTTCAGATGGTAAAATTGAATATGTAGCCGCTTCGCCTGGTGTCGTTCAAGCTGAAATAGAAAAACTTTATCACGATCTTGATTCGCTGATGAGTACGCGATTGTCGGTTGAGGAAGTATTTTTCTTTGCTTCTTTATTGCATTTGATTTTTGTGAAGATTCATCCTTTTGATGATGGCAATGGAAGAAGTGCAAGACTACTTGAGAAATGGTTTCTGGCTGATAAGCTGGGAGAGAAGGCATGGCTCATTGAATCAGAGAAAAATTATTACACCCATCATCAAACCTATTATAAGAACATTCGACTCGTGGGTTTAGAATATGAAACGCTGGATTATTCGGAGGCGCTTCCCTTTTTGCTTATGCTTCCGCAATCCTTAACGCATAATGAATTGTAAAATAAAGTATTTGTAGCAGTATTACTTTTTACTGTTTCCCATCCACAAACATAAACCCTCTCGCTTCTTCGCCTTCAAAGAAATCTACCTCTTTGCCAATTAAATACATTGTGTGGCGTTTGTCTACATATACAGGAACGCCAGCAACCGAGTAGGCGATGTCGCTTTCTTTCCTTTTGTCGAAGCCAATGATGAGTGAAACACCAGAACAGCCGCCACCACGAACGCCCACACGCAAACCATATTCAGCTGGAATATTTTTAGTCTGCATGATCTTTCGTATTTCGTCAAGCGCACGGGCTGAGATGGTTACGGGTTGAAGGGTATCAAACATTTTGAAATCGTCTAAATTGCCTTTAAAATTATCTAAATTTCGAACATATTTAATTTCAAAATAATTCTATGGATGCTCTGATTGAGTTTATAAAAATTTTGGTGCCGGCTTCGGTTGTGCTTTATGCCATGTATCTGTTGGTGCGCATGTTCATTCAACGCGACATCGACATCAAGAAACTTGAAGTTCGCGGTAAATGTATTGAAACCATACTACCCAATCGCTTGCAAGCCTACGAGCGCATGACACTTTTCCTGGAGCGCATGTCGCCCCAAAATCTTTTGGTGCGATTGAATGCCGCAGGAATGTCAGCGCGTGAGTTTCATCAATTGTTATTGACTGAGATTCGAAACGAATACAACCACAATGCTTCCCAACAGATCTACGTTGGTGAGGAGGTTTGGAATATGATCAGGAACTCAAAGGAAGATTTGATTGTAATGATCAACGAAGCTGCCAGCGAAATGACTCCTGAATCAACAAGTTTGAATTTGTCGAAGAAGATTTTTGAGAAGTCGATTATCAAGACCGTTGATCCGATTGCACATGCATTGTCTGAATTGAAGAAAGAAATCCACCAGGTATTTTAATTTTTAAGAATGAAAACTGCATTGATTGCCGGCTCCACCGGATTGATTGGTAAACACCTTCTTCAACTGTTGTTGGAAAGTGATCAGTATAATCTGGTGAAAGCAATCACACGCAAACCGTTAGATTTTCAGCATCCGAAACTCGAAAATATTATTGTTGATTTTGATAGGCTTACGGAACAGTATGCTCACTTCAAAGCCGATGATGTGTTCTGTTGTTTGGGGACAACGATGAAGCAAGCCGGATCGAAGGATGCTTTCCAGAAAGTGGATTATGTTTATCCTGTTGAGTTAGCGAAGATTTGTAAATCGCAGGGAGCAAAACAATACTTATTGGTTTCTGCACTAGGTGCAAATAAAAAATCCTCCATCTACTATAACAGAATTAAAGGAGAGCTAGAAGAAGCCATTGATGTTTTGGGATATGAACGGTATGATATTTTTCGTCCATCATTGTTAATGGGTGAGCGAACAGATAAGAGAGCAGGAGAAGATGCCGCAAAATTGTTTTACGGAATTTTCGGTTTTCTTATCCCGACCAAGTATAAAGGTATTCAAGGCAACAAAGTAGCGCAGGCAATGATCTACTTTTCTTCATCAACGGAAAAAGGAAAATTCATTCATGAATCAAGTGCTCTTCAACTTGTGGGTAGTTCTTAGTTTTGAAGTAAGA
>JBKJOF010000163.1:0-10497 GCA_046595655.1 Chryseolinea sp.
GGGAAAAGCTTTCGAACTACTTACCGGATTCAGTCAGAACACCTTGCGCCAAGACCTGGGCAAGTTCTATCAATTCCAAAGCAAGGATAATCTTCATAAACTTCACCAACTATTTTCACAGTTAATTCAACAGATTGATAAGCAATCAAAGGGAAAATAAACTGATAGCTTCGGGTTACTTGACAGTTCATGAACCCAACAATGAGATAATGAATGTATGATCTTTATAGTAGTTCAAATCACTATAAAGATTTTTATTTTATGACACATTCGTTTTTATTAAGCCTGAATGAGGCAGAGTTCAAAGCATTCCTCAAGGAAGCGTTGACAGAGATTTTGCGGGAGGTGAAACACAAGGCCGAGGCGAATATGCCTGACATCCTCAATGTATCAGAAGCGGCAGCTTTCTTGAAGCTGCAAATATCCACACTTTACGAAAAGACGGCTACACGCCTTATCCCCCACTTCAAGAAGGGTAACCGCTTATACTTCTACAGGAAAGACCTGGAGGATTGGCTGCGTGAAGGCCGTGTGAAAACCCAGCGGGAGCTTCAGGGCGATGCCTCTACATTCACTATGAGTAAACAGCATAGGTAAGGTGGTGTTACCGTAAAATACGGTTTATGATCAACCGTATTTTACGATAAGCAATAAGATCAGAGAGCATTCAGTAAGATTAAGATTTCACAGTTATGGATCAACCATTAGAAAAGAGTTCTGCAACGCCACCCGAAGCGGTAAAGAAACCTGAGTCACAAAAGCTCAAGGCACCATCTGGTTTTGCGGAAGAGTTATCAAAATATCCTCTCGGTATGAATGGTATTCTGAAATTTCTTTGTCATCCTTTCATATTGTTAGGCGGCATTATATTAGCGATCTATTTCCTCTACAAAGCCAAACAATCTGGGAGCAATGATTCGGAGAATGCAAAACTGCTTGATATTAACAAAGAGTTACGTGCAGAGGTTAAGGCTTTGAGGAAAGAAAACAGAAATTTCAAAGATCAGATTGGACTGCCAGATGATGAGTATGATTATCCGGTCAGAGAAAGAAAATCATTGACTACTGGCAAGAAGAAAATCAGTGTAGCACGTCTCGAATGAAACCAGCTATGAATTACCATAAAATACTCTTCTTCAAAATAATTGAAATCGGGCTGGTTAGCGTAAAATACGTTTTGCAAAATACGTTACAGCATACCTTTCAACAGTATTTTACGCTAGCTCATTCTACTTCTCCGCTATCGCTGTGATGTTATGCAAAAGAACTGTGAATACTGTGGAAGTCTTTTTTCGTTTCAGCGAAGCACAAGAAAATATTGCTCTGATAATTGTAAACAGATGGCCTATTTTTCTCGTAATGGATTTACTCCTGCTCATAGGTCAATTACAAAATCAGTAAGTAAAAGTTATCACGCGAATGCAGAGGAATCTTTTACCGTAAAAGACGTAAAATACGCATCACTCAATGGTATTGAAAACGATAAAAACCATGAAGAATTTACAGTAAATGAACGCGAACTTGAAAAAGTAAAGGAGTATGCCAAGTGCTTGATCCGGAATCTGCTTCATTTAACAGATCATCAGCACGTAGAGCGTGACACTCTTCTTGAACTTACAGCTACGTGGTCACAGTTTGTTCGATGGCGTTCTTTCAAAAGAACGGAATCACAGTTTCTACACCACTCGCTGATGCTGGAGCTAGAAGGGAAACTCAATGCGCTGGTCAAAGCATGTATGCAAAGTGACCTGATTGAAATTAGCCTATCATCAGAGTTAAATGATCAGCTAAATGATAGCTTAGATGAGATGAAGTTTTTCAAGAACATCAAGTTTGATGAGATTCGGTTTTGATGACTGCGTAGTAAACAACATGTCGAGGCATTCTCATTAAGCTGGTTTTGTGCTTCTTGAAGTTGCCATTAAAATTTGTTCGGAAAGTTTATTCATATCGGTTGGTTTAAGGAGACAATATGATGAACCCAGCGTTCGAAATTCTTTAATAGATTCTTCGGAAAAGGAAGTTGAATACATAATGATAGGAATGTTTCTGAGCTTCGCTTCTTTTTTTAATTCCTTTAAACATTCCCTTCCGTCCATGCGGGGCATGTTTACATCAAGAAAAATAAAATCGGGTAACTGTTCCGCTTTCCGTAATTGACTGAGTGCATCTAAACCGTCATTTGCTTCACGGCATATAGAGGAATTAAGCATGCCTTCTATTGCTTCATTGAAAAAGAACCTGTCATCCTCGTCATCATCAATTATCATGAAAAGTTTTTTCATTTATACTGAATGTTTGATTGGAAGTATGACATGAAACGCCACACCCATATTTTCTCTGGCATTTGTAAATACTTCTCCGCGATGGTTTTCAATAATTTTTTTTACTAATGCTAAGCCAATGCCAGTACCGATGAATGTTTCTTTGTCGTGAAGACGTTGAAAGATGGTGAATATTTGTTTAGCGTATTTTTGTTCAAAGCCGATACCGTTGTCTTTGAAAATTATTTCTACATAAGCCCCTAACCGATTGAAGGCGGGATATTTTTGAATTTCATTCTCTGAAAGTGTGCGTGATGTGATGCTAATAACGGGTGCTACATCCTGTTTAGAAAACTTAAGAGCGTTGCTAATGAGGTTGTAAAAAAGCTGGTTCATCTGCAATGGAATTGAATCAATGCTTGGGAGTTCACCAAATTTTATTTCGGCTTTCTTTTCGTGAACGAGTAATTCAAAATCGGCTAAAATATTTTTTAGTATTTCATTCAAATCGGTTTGAACAAATAATTTTTCATGCTGAAGCAATCGCGAATAATTGAGTAGGTCGCGGATAAGAGTTGCCATGCGGGAAGAAGAACCTTCGATTTTGTTGAGATAGGATTTTACTTCAGCGCTCATTTCATCCTTATG
The DNA here is from genome assembly GCA_046595655.1 of Chryseolinea sp. Lineage (GTDB taxonomy): Bacteria > Bacteroidota > Bacteroidia > Cytophagales > Cyclobacteriaceae > Chryseolinea. The sequence continues at coordinate 2,913 of JBKJOF010000163.1, forward strand.
CTTGTTCTGTAAGCGCATTGTGAAGGTGATAATTTTTCTCAATGGCTCTTGCAAATCGTGACTTGCTACATAAGCAAATTGGTCTAACTTATTGTTGGTTTGATTTAGTTCTTCGTTTGATGTTTGCAGTTCAGCGGTTCGCTCTTTTACTTTGGCTTCTAATTCTTCTGAAAATAATTTTTGATTTTCAATTTCGGTACTGCTTCCTATCCACCCGGTAATGTTGCCGAGTATGTCTTTCTGTGCACGGCCATGAGTTAAATGCCAATGGTAAGTTCCATCATGATGGCGAATGCGCTTTTCCATATTAAAATCTTCGCCTGTTTTAAGGGAGTGCTGCCATAGTTGCAAATCCTTTTTTAGGTCGGCAGGAAAAATAATTTTATGCATGCCATCGCCTTTCAATTCTTCAAAAGACAAACCTGTGTAATCAAGAAAATATTTGTTGAAGAAATTTTTATGACCATCAGCTGTCGCTGCCCATATCATGTTAGGAATAGTTTCTGATAGTGTTCTGAACTTTGCTTCACTTTCTTCGATTTGTTTTTGTGCAAATACTTGTTTGGTTATTTCGGTTGCGAATACAGTAATGCCTGTAACAGTTTCATCTACATCTCGATAAGGTTGATATACTAAATTGAAATAACATTCTTCAGGCTTTCCGTTTCGGTTGAGAATGGCTTTTATTTCTGGTGTTGCAAACGGCACTCCTGTGGTATAAACATCATCAAGCAATTTTAGAAATGGTTGGTCTTTTATTTCGGGCAGCACCTCAATCAGCGTATTGCCAATTACATTCTTTCCTTTTCCCCACATCTCCAGCATTGAATCGTTGGCAGAAGTGACTATCAATTCTCTTCCTCTTAAAATACAAACTGCCATGAGCGATTGTGAGAGAATATCGCGGAAACGCTTTTCGCTTTCTTCTATCTGTTTTTTTACAAGCACTTGTTCTGTTACTTCGTTTGCAAGAATCGTTACGCCCGAAATAGTATTGTCAACTTCGGTGTAAGGCTGACACACAAAATTGTAATAAGTTACTTGTTCTTTTCCTTCTATGACAAGTATTGCTTTTTCTTCGTAACCATGGTATGGTATTCCAGTGGCAAAAACCTGTTGCATTACGTTGGGAAAAGGCTGATCTTCCAGTTCATAAAGTACTTTTAATAGTGGCTTGCCAATAATATTTTTTCCTTTCCCCCAAGAAGTCATCATCTTGTCGTTGGCAAAGGCTATTATCAAATCAGCTCCCTTTAAAATAGCAATTGACATGATTGATTGTGACAATATATTGCTGAAACGTTTTTCACTTTCTTCAATTTGTTTGCGAGCATTTACCTGTTCCGTTACATCATAAGCAAAAATCAAAATACCTTTTGTTTCATCGTTGTCAATAGCAAATGCCTGATACGAGAAATTAAGATAAAACTGTTGGAGTTTTCCATTGCCCTGATCCAACATCATTGGCATTTCTTTTGCCGTAAATGTTTCGCCTGTGTTATATACAGTATCAAGCAACTCAATAAAACCCTGATCTTTAATTTCAGGAATCGCTTCAATCATTCTTTTACCAGTAGGATTACGGCCCCCGATAAGCTTTATGTAAGCCGGGTTGGCAAATTCAACTACATGTTCAGGTTTTTTAAGAATGGCAAGCATAGCAGGCGCTTGTGTAAAGATATCGTGCAGCAATTTGCGCTCTTTTTCTGCACGGGCTTCGTTTTCTATTAATATTTTTTCTGAACGTACTCTGTCAGTAATATCTTCCAATGCAAGAAGTATTAACTGTTCTGCTTTTTTCTCATTTACAATTTGTCGTGCATTTACCAGAATAATGCGATCACCCTTATTCGGCAAACTGAGAATGATTTCAAAATCTTCGATTCGATTTTTTTGCGGAAGAATTTTTTCGAGCAATGAGCGAAGCAAGGTATCATCGAACTGATGATTTTGTATTTCGTAAAATAATTTGTCCTCGGTTTCCTCTTCATCCACATTAAATTTTTTGTAGAAGGAAGCGTTGGCGGTTTTTACACGCAACCATTTGTCAAGAACCACCAGCGGTTCGCGCATGGTGGTAACGATGGCCTCGGAATAGAAACGGGAGGTATTGAGTTGCTCCTGCTTGTCGATCAACTCCTGATTTACAATGATGAGTTCTTCGTTGGTTGACTGCAGTTCTTCTTTTGAAGTTTCCAATTCCTCGTTCAAACTTTGCATCTCTTCATTGCTGCTCTGCAATTCTTCATTCGCGCTTTGCAGTTCTTCATTGTTGGCCTCCATATCTTCGGTTATGGAGCGCATGTCTTCGCGGGTTTGCGAAAGTTCGTTTTCTAATTGTTCGTTTCTTTTTTGCGATTCAATATTTTTCGACCTAACCCCAGCCTTCTCCTTCGGAGAGGGAGTTGACTCTGCTACTTTTTTCTCAAATCGGATTAAGTAATGTGGTTCAACTGTATCGGTGAGCGGAATAATTTCTATGTTAACTAAAGATTGTTTGTTGTTGGTCTTTACGGGAATATTTTCTTTAATGACCGTTACCTGTTCCTTTATTGCTTTGTGAATTGCACTGCGTAGCTCAAACCCTAAACCTTCACGCGCCATTTTAATAAGGTTGTGCGTGGGTTTGCCTTGTGGTGCTTCCAAAAATGGATTGATGCTGCCGTGAATGTGAACGATGTCCATTGCTTCATTCACTACCACACTTGCAGGCGATTTTGAAATCATTATTGCCTCTGCGCTTTTTCTGAAATCGATGTGAACGGCTTCGTGTTTGGCAACGGTTTTGTCTTTTGTTGTCAACGTTTCTTCCCTGCGTGCGGTGGCAACATGCATGAACCTGCCTGGCGCGGGCTTGCGCGAATAAATTTTATCGTGCTTGGAAATTTGTGTGAACAAATCGGATGATGCGCCTGGGGTTTCAGATTTTCCAAGGAGAAGAAAACCGTTTTCTTTGAGCGCATAATGAAACGTGGTGAATGCTTTCTTTTGCAAAAAAGTATCCATATAGATAAGCACATTGCGGCAAGTGATTAAATCCATCTTTGCAAAGGGCGGGTCTTTCAAAAAATTGTGTGGAGCAAACACACACATATCACGAATGAGCTTGTTTACTTCGTAATCACCTCCATTTTTTCTGAAATAATTTTTCAGTTGCGTTGCAGAAAGGTTTTCTACATCAGTTTTGGAATAAATTGCTGCTCGTGCCTTTTTAATTGCTTTCTCTGAAATATCGGAAGCGAAGATTTGAATTTTTGTTTGGTTCCGATAGCTATCGGTATGCTCTCCTAGAAATTCGTGTAGGCAGATGGCTATTGAAAATGCTTCTTCGCCTGTAGAACACCCTGCAATCCATACGCGAATGGGTTCATCAGGTTTTTTATTTTTAAACAGTGTAGGAAAAACAGTTTCAGTTAATGTCTGAAAAGTTTTCGGGTCGCGAAAAAAAGAAGTGACGGGAATGAGCACATCTTGAAAGAGTGCATCCTGTTCAGCTTTATCGGCACGCAAAAAAATTAAGTAGTCGGCAAGGTCTTTCTTTTTTACAATGGCTATTCTACGCGCTATACGTCTGTGAAAAGTTGGCTGCTTGTAATACGTAAAATCGACTCCGCTTCGCTGGTGAAGCAACAAAAGAATTTGTTTGAAAATATCTTCATCATCTTTTGGAAGTTCTTCTTCGTCTTTATAAAAATGATTTGTTTTGTATGCGCTGTTGATTTGCAAAAGCTGCGCGGGAATTTTTTCAGGAGCTAAAATAAAATCAACCACTCCTGCATTCATCGCGCTCTGAGGCATGTTGTCATAGGCAGCAGACTCCAAGTCTTGCGCAATGCTAATTCCTCCTTGTTCTTTGATGGCTTTTAATCCAAGAGTGCCATCGCTCCCCGTGCCTGATAGCACAACACCTACAGCAAACTCTTTGTGCACATCAGCAAGAGAGGTAAAGAAAATATCAATGGATAGATTGAGCGTTTTCTTCTCTCGTTCAATGAGTTTGAGCACACCATCCGTTGAAAAAAGCATTTTGCTGGAAGGAATTACATAGATATGGTCGGGTGCAAGAGGTATATCATCCGTAATTTCTAACACCGGAATTTTTGTTACCCGTTGTAAAATCTCTGGCAAAATACTTTCGTGTGTAGGGTCAAGATGCTGCACCAGCACATACGCCATTCCTGAACTTTCTGGTATCGCTTTGAGCAATCGCTTGAAGGCATCCAGGCCTCCTGCACTCGCGCCAATGCCTACAATGGGAAAGTTCTGCACGGTGGCAGGCGGTTGGGTCTTGTTTTTCTTTTGTGTAGTCATTTACTGAGAGAACGAAAGCGAAGTGAGTTCTTTGTTAGCGTTATTGGTATTCCGTTTTCTTAGTTGTGTTTCAATATACCACCATACTTTCTTCAAAGCAGGCGGGTGAGATAAAGTAAAATGGACTTTTATTTTAGAAGCAGTGGCAAATCGGCTTTGCCGTCATTGTTATCTCCTCATTTCTTGCAGTCAGCTTCAAGTTAGCTTTTTCTGGCTGCTATTGCGCATACCTATATCAATATTAAAGGGTTTTTTCTTTGATTTTTTCCGTGTTTGAAGAAAGAGCTTTATAGTCAGCAGTCAGTTGCGCATTCTGTGTTGTAAGAAGACTGGTCTTATTAAAGATTTTCATTAGGGGAGTACCTATTCGAACTGAATCACCTTCAGTTACGAGTATCTTCTTCACAATACCACTTACTGTAGAATAAACCTGATACTGATTTTTACTCTTCACACACCAGAAGCGTACACCGATTCTGAAATATCTTCAAACAAGGGTTTTATCTTGGTCGCTTTCTTTTGACAAGTGAATAAAAAGCAAAGGCAAACTAAACCTAAAAGTATTTTTATGTAGTTCATTTATGTGGTAACCATATTATCAGTGATATAAGGTGGACGCGCCTGAAGTATTAAACTGCGTCAGTTAGTTACCTTATTTTAATTGTTAGGAACTAGAATTTTTCAGGCACATAATACTCTGTCTTCTTCACATTAAATCGGGCATAACGGAAATCACCGTTCTCCAATCTCCAAAACAATTCCGCGCGTCTAGGAATAATTGACAGAGGACTTATGCACCCGTCAACCCTTCATCAACCCGTTCATTGTTGTTTATCATTGCCATCATACTGGCAGGATTGTTACTGGTAATTTACCTTGTACGCAGCATTTAATAGAAGTGGCTTCTCATCCTTAGGCCTCAATAAATTTCTTGCTAAGCATGTTGCTCAATCACGCGCTTCAACGACTCAGTGGGTACTACTCCTGATTGTCTCCAAACTACATTTCCGTTTTTAAAAAGCATTAAAGTCGGAACACTTTGCACACGATACGCTGAAGCAGCTTGTGGATTTTTGTCAATATCAATTTTAATAATACGAGCTTTGTCGCCTATTTTTGATTTCAAATCTTCCAGAATAGGAGCCATCATTTTACATGGCCCGCACCACTCTGCTGAAAAATCGACAAATGTAGGCTTGTCACTCTTAATCAGTTCTGCGAAAGATGTGTGTGCCATAAATTTATACTAAAACAGTTTCTACTTGTACTATTGGCTTCATAACAACCTTTGCCTTCACCGAGTTCGAGATCAAGCAATTAACTTCTGATTTTTGCAAAACCTTTATGGCTCGCTCCCGATCACTTTCGTTTTTTATTACAACAATAGGTTCTAACAAAACTTCTGTCATCATAAATTTTCCTTCAACTTGTTCCAACTTTCCTTTCGAACTACACTTGAACGAAACAAAATCCAATTTTGAATTTTCTGCAATGGCGAGAAAAGTTGTCATTAAACAACTACTCACCGCAGCCGTGAATAAATGTTCTGGTGACCAGATGCCCGGAATCCCTTTCGGAAATTCGGGAGGTGTAGCAACTTCAATACAGCCGCCTGCGTTCGTTACTCCATTCAACTCAGGTGAGCACATCACGCCTTTGCGATCTTTGCTCCAGACGATGTCAACATTATAAATGTGAGGCTCCATGATGTTTATATTTTATGTTGTAAGCTTGCCCAGCTTCCTCCATTGTGAACATTGGTATATCCGGATGATTTTAAAATGCTTTTTGCGGAAGCGCTTCTCATTCCGGATGCACAACAGATGATGATCGTTTTATTTTTATCAGGCAGGCGATTCAAATTGTTCTTAAGCTGATCAACTGAAATATTAATCGACCCTTTAATGTGTCCTCCTGTATATTCACCTTTTGTCCTTACATCGAGAATAACAGCTCCTTGCTTAACGAGCGTTGCATAGTCAGCAGCAGGACCGATTCCAAAAATTTTCTTTAGTGTTTCAATCATGATGATCCTTCAATTAAAAATTCTAATCTTAATTTTTACTGGCAATCTTCTTGCGTAGGGTACTTAGTCCAAAGGGTAAATACAAAGGACAAACGCTAACTAAACTAGTCAAGACAAAAACAACAGATAATAAAATAAGAACTATTCCCAATGTTCCACTAATAACCCCTGTGTAATAAAGTGCTATAATAATCGCTGCGATTATCACCCTAATAATACGGTCAGAAGAGCCCATATTTTTTTTCATATTTTTTAGTTTAAAATTAAAGTTAGTTTGTCTCTTTCTTCTCGTCAGTAACAAAAGTCACACACGGAAAGATTTAATTGATTTATGGCGAAGTGATTTAAGATTCGTTAAAGATAAAATAGGTTACTAGCCACTTTGCTGATTTGCGTCATGTATTAACATGATGCTTATCAATATCATTCTATCATCAGCATGATTTTCCATGCCCTGATTCCACACCAGCCCTGTCCAATATTTTTTCAGCTATGTTGGCGATAACCTTAAAGGTTCATTATAAATAAATACATCACTTATTCAATTGCGTTCATATTAAGAGAACGTTCATCGTAGTCTATAAAGAAATTGATATAAATACTTCTCGATAGCCGCATCGTAATCGGCAACAGAAAAATAGCAGCAACAATGGTAGAATAGATATAGGCATTCTTACCTGGGTTGAAGAGCACTCGCAAAGCGATATACACTGTAGTAAATGATGCAACCTGCAGGGTATAGCTCACATACATCGCACCAGAGTAAAATGCAGGTTCGAGGTTATAGCGCTGCCCACAATATTCACACTGTTCAGGCATTTCAGTAAAATGTTTCAGATTGTACGGTTCCTATTTAAACAAGTTTCCTTCCTGACGTCTTGGGCAGTTATGATGTAAGGCACTGTGTAGCTTTGTTCCTTTTTTTAGTAAACTCATTTCTTTGATCCTATAAAAACATTCGTCATTAAGAATCCCATAAAACCTCCATACAAAGTACTGTTAACAGGAGAAGAAGTAATGGCGCAACTCCCACTCACACATCCAACATAATACCAATACAGGTATCCACCTGCTGCGCCAATTACAATCCCTAACCCCCAGATCATCCATTTCTTCATCACGATATCTTTTAGCAAACTTCTCCTGTCCAATAGGTAATACCACCACTCAGGTTATAGACTTCGAGTCCCTGCGCAGTCATCATGGAGCACGCTGTTGCGCTTCGTCCTCCGCTGCGGCAGTACACAA
>JBKJOF010000177.1:0-5127 GCA_046595655.1 Chryseolinea sp.
CTGAAAGTTCACATGCGTGATGGTAATTATCGAGGTAATGTAAATGTGAAGGTTTATGTTACATATGTTAAGCTCGAAAAATTATCGGCTAGTTCAGCAGGAAGTATCTTTTCTGAAACTGTAATTAAAGCCAATTCTTTAGATGTTAGTTGTTCCAGCGCTGGCAATGTTGAAATTTCAGTTGATGCCGAAACGATGAGCGTCAGTGCGAGCAGTGCAGGAGAGATGGAACTGAAAGGAAAAACAAAGTCACTTTCAGCGGAGGCCAGCAGCGCAGGTGAAATTGATGCTTACGATCTCGAAGCACAAAATGTTGAAGCAGAAGCCAGCAGCGGTGCCTCGATAAAAGTATTTGTAGCAGAGGCTTTAGATGCACACGCTAGTAGTGGAGGAAGTGTTCGCTATCGCGGAAATCCAAGCAAGGCAGTAACAGACTCCAGCAGTGGCGGCTCCGTAAAAAAATCGAATTAGATGAAGACCCCGGCAACGGGGTTTTTTTGTTTCCTTTAAATATTGTTTGCTGAGGAGAATTTCAACTTCGCCTACCTTAGTATTGAATAACTTAAATCCATTTGCTGATGCGTAAATTAAACCTTAACGGAATCCATCACATCGCCATTATCTGTAGCGACTACCAAGCGTCAAAGAAGTTCTACACGGAAATACTGGAGTTGGAGATCGTTAAAGAAACCTATCGTTTGGAAAGACAATCTTATAAACTTGATTTAAAGGTTGGTGACAGATATCAAATTGAGTTGTTTTCTTTTCCAAATTCTCCGGAAAGATTATCGCGACCGGAAGCACGGGGTTTGCGTCATCTCGCTTTTGAGGTGGACAATGTTGAGCTTGCAATAAGTATGTTAAATGAAAGGGGAATTATAACGGAGACAATACGTATTGATGAATTGACGGGTAAACGCTTTACTTTTTTTAACGACCCCGATGGATTACCGTTGGAATTATACGAGATCTAAAAACGAATTGATCTTTGAATCTTCGTCATAAATAGTTGGTGGGTAGTGAAGCCTAAAAAGTAATTGATGAAATATCCACTTGGCACTTTTCATCATGATGGCAAAACAAACACTGCACTACAAGGGCAAATTATAATTTGAGAATATAAAAAGCAGAATTGGCTGAGTAGATCAAAGTTGTTCCTGAGAGAGCTACATTCTTGGATTCAACTGAAAAATATGAATACAGTACAAGGTGTTCTTCTGTTGTTAATCGGAAACGAATGCGAATTCATAAAAAATCTGTACAATCGAATCTGGAAAAATCGACCTTCCCTATGACATTAACAATTCACGTTCTCTCTGATTGATTTTTGTGCTCACTGTAAAGACCTCACGCACGTTATAAATCTTTTTATTTTGCGACTCATAATAGGTTCTCATAATCAGTTCGGCAATCAGCCCAAAAGTAAGAAACTGAATGCCTGCAAGTACCAATGAAACTCCCAGCAAAAGTATCGGTCTTCCCCAAATGTCCTGCCCCATAATTTTAACGGCAAGTAGGTAGAGATTAATTGCCATACCTATTGTAAAAGAAATGATGCCGATAGGTCCAAATAAATGGATTGGCCTGCGGAAGTATTTTTGGAAGAAGACCATCAATACCAAATCGCTCATTACCTTAAAAGTGCGCCCGATGCCATACTTTGATTTACCATGAATACGCGCATGGTGCTTTACGTCCATATCGATTATGCGGCCACCCTGGAGTACAGCGAGCACTGGGATGAAGCGGTGCAGTTCGCCATACAACCCAAGTTTGTGTGCTATTTCTTTGGTGAAAATTTTAAGCGTGCAACCATAATCCTGAATATGCACGTCTGTTAATTTCCGAATTAATTGATTGGCAAGTTTGCTCGGTATTTTTCGAAGCAGTGCTCCATCTTGTCTGTTCTTTCTCGTTCCCGCAACAACATCCCAACCTTCTGATTTTAATTTTAGCAGCATGGCAGGAATATCTGATGGATCGTTTTGCAGATCGCCATCCATAGTAACAATGTAATCGCCTTCAGCGTGATCTATTCCTGCAGCCATGGCCGCTGTTTGTCCGTAGTTTCTATTGAGAGAAACTAAACGTGTACGAGTATCCGCCAATCGTTTGATGTTGAAAACAGTTGCATCCGTTGAACCGTCATCGACCAGAATCAATTCGTAATCATAAGAAATTAATGCTTTCCGAATAGAGCTGAATAAAGGTTCAATGTTATCCTGTTCGTTTAACAGTGTGATGACAATTGATAATTCCATTATGCAAAGTTAAGAGTTGGCATGTTGCTTTCGATTTACAGTAACGTTACCATTTCATTAAGATAGGTTCATACTGTGTTAACAAGCGCCCAGGTATTTAACACTAAACTTGCGGCATGAATAAGAATCTCATCATGCTGCTAATTCTGTCAGCGCTTGTTTTTTTCGCTAACATTGGAGGTACCTCTATTTACATATTAGATGAAGCCAAAAATGCAGGCTGCGCCATGGAGATGTATCAGCGCGGAGATTGGGTGGTACCTACCTTTAATAATGTGCTTCGAACAGATAAACCACCACTCCATTATTTCTTCATGAAATTTTCGTACTCGGTTTTTGGTGTCAATCCATTTGCTGCACGTTTCTTTTCTGCAGTGATGGGCATACTGACAATACTTTGTGTTTATTTTTTCTCACGAAAATTACTTAACGAGCGAACTGCTTTTTTTAGCGCGTTGATTTTAATTTCGTCCATTCAGCTCGCCATTCAATTTCACCTTGCTGTTCCTGATCCTTACCTTATTTTCTTTCTTACTCTCGGGCTTCTCAGTTTTGCTTTTGCCTATACAACAAGTCGCCATTCCTTTTACTATCTATTTTATGCTGCTGTCAGTTTCGCAACGTTGGCAAAAGGTCCGGTAGCAATTGTGTTCTCTGGAATTATTGTTATTGTATTCTTAGCTGTTCAAAAGAAAAGAAGTTTGAAAGCTTTGCTGGAAATAAAAATCTTCCAAGGTATTTTGATTTTCATATTGATTGTGTTGCCATGGTATGTTGCGGTAGGTATTGAAACGCAAGGAGAATGGTTAGAACAATTCTTCTTTAAACATAATGTGAGTCGGTTTACATCACCCATGGAAGGGCATGGTGGGTTTCCCTTTGCTTCTTTTGTAATCGCGTTGGTGGCGCTTATGCCATTCTCTTTTTTCTTCCCTCAAGCCATTAGACTTTTGTGGGGCGTGCAAAAGGTAAATCCCTTTATTCAATTTTGCGCTGTTGCAAGTTTTGTTGTGCTTATCTTCTTTGCATTGTCGCGCACTATTTTACCTACTTATCCTGAGCCAGCCTTCCCATTTCTGGCCGTATTGCTTGGCTTCTTTTTTAATGAGATCACTTTAAATACCTACATTAAGAAAAAGCATTTACTAATAAGTTCAGTAGTTTATCTACTCATTGCACTCGCACTTCCTTTTGCTGTTTGGTTTGCGTTAAAACAAGAAACGAATTTGAAGGATCTGGCGAACCAATCAGTATACTTTATCATTCTTCCGATCGGTGCAGTCGTTGCTTGTTATTTTTTTATTAGAGAGATGAACATAAGAGCGTTCTATACTTATGTTATTACATCGATTACTTTTCTACTGGTTTTTTTCTATTTCATTTTTCCACCCGTAGATCAACGCAATCCTGTAACACAAAGCGTGGCCGAGTTGAAGCAGACTGAAAATAGAATTGCGTATCGTGATTTTAATCCGGCTTATGTTTTTTCTCTTCAGATGCCAATTCAAAAATTAGAAAACATTCAAGAAGTTTTAAAGTATGCTGAGACACACGCTGAGTTTTTGATCGTTACACAAAAGAAGCATCAGCACGAACTGGATACATTGAAAGCAACTGTTTTGTTTGAAGGTAGAGATTTATTTGAAAACCCTACAACAATGATTCTGAAGTATTCTGCTCTTAAGCCTGACTAACGGAGCGTTTACTCCTTTTGAATTTTAACTGAGTAGGAAGATTTAATTTTCGATTCATCCATCCTGGCATTTGATTATTCTCAAAGAGTTGCCAGATAATAAAAGTAGTAAGTCCACCTACTATTGCGCCCGCAGCTACATCCATTAAAAAATGCTGTGCCATGTAGACACGTGAGTAGCCAACCAAGAGGGCAATAATTAAAGAAATAATGCCAATGGTTTTGTTTCGCGAAAGCAAGGTAATCGCCATCGCAGCACAAAAAGCGGTGGCTGTGTGCCCAGAAGGAAATGTATTAGAGGCGTGAACTTCTATGCCTGGAACAAAATGTAAAAGATCAGGATTAAGAAAATGGCGAGGCCGTTCTGCTCCATGAAATAATACGTGCTTAAAAAGACTTACAATCAAGCCATGAACTGCAGCGCTCAGTGCAAGGGCAAAGAAATATCTCAAACCACTAAAAAGAGTTACGATAGCAATTGGTATAAAGACAATACCATCACCCAGATTTGTAATTGTCTTGAAGAATTTATCTAGTGGGGGAGAATGGTGACCGTTAATCCATAACACATCATTTCCTTTTGGAACAACCAGCGAAATGATAAATAGTAAAGACAGAACGATGAAAAAGTTTCGAACCGATAGGCGCGTTGAGGTGCTTAGAAAAGTAGATTGAATTGCCACAGTTTAGTTTTAACAAACCTAGGCATCGCACTAAAACTGAGAATGAACTGAATTTGAAGTCTGGATTATTATAAAGTAAGGCGAGGGTTATGCGGGAAACGAAAATTTAATTGAGAGATAACACCTTAGCATACAAGTGGTAGGCAGCAGGCGGGCTCAAAAATTCTCATACTGCAAACGTATACTTAATAAATAATTAAAATTGTAGGTTGTTTTAGACCTGAGTTTGGAATTTTCTGATAGATTTGGCAGCAAATAAGATTTAAAATCAACCACTATGGCGCAACTACGATTTGAAGCTCTAAAGAAATTGAGCGACCGTTCTAAGGTGCATGTTCAGATTCCATCCTCCAGCGTTTCTCAATATTATGGAGAAAATGTTTTTGGATTGGAAGAATTACGTGCTTCCCTAGCTCCTGCAGTTTTTAAGAAGGTAAGTCAAGCAATCAAAAATCACGAAAAGATTGATGAAGTAACGGCAGATGCAGTT
>JBKJOF010000079.1:0-3237 GCA_046595655.1 Chryseolinea sp.
GTGTTTGTAACGCCTAACATAAAATCAGGATTTGGATCTCCAATAAGTTCTGTATTAGGTGAGGTGATTAATTTTCCTGTGGAAGGATCCACTAATAAATCGCCAGCGTCTGAACGAGCCGCTACAGATCCCTTTATTTGACCGAAGGGATGCCCAACTTTATGAACAATCTGAACATTGTTACTAAATCCGGCAACAAAAACTTCATCTAGACCATCAGTCAGTTCTTCAACCAAGTTTCGGTTGCGGGTGTATACTGCAGAAATATTCCAATTGAATCCATTGGAGAGCCTTACCGGATTAATCATTAGCGATGCTTCAATACCTTTATTGCTTACCTTCCCAATGTTGACAATTCGATTGGTGTACCCTGAAGTTGCAGGCGCAGTGATGGGTACGATCTGATCTGTAGTTACCCTGTTATAGTAGGCCACATCAAGATTAATTCGATTGTCCCACAAGCTTAATTCTGTGCCGATTTCCCACTCCGATGTAAACTCTGGTGTGAGCTTTTCATTACCAAGCACATCGCCTATAGTCTGCGTATTTTGTCCGATAAATGGATAATTAATGGCCGCTATGTTACTGCCGATACCTGCGTTGGTAAAGTAATTGACGGATTGTGTTTGATAAGGATTTACATCAGCGCCTGTGCGACCAAAACTCGCTCTTAGTTTCCCGCTGTTTAAAATATCAGAACTGATATTGAAAGCATCTGTGAAAATGAATGATGAGCTAACACCTCCATAAAAATAGCTTCTCTCATTTTTCGGTAAAGTAGAAGTAACATCATTCCGCCCTGTAAGATTCAGGAAGAGATAATCTTTATACGATAACGACACATCAGCAAAGAATGCATAGAACCTCCTTTCAGATATTCCTCCACCAAAGGGAGTAACGTTCGCTGTGTTATCTAAATCGTTAATACCTGGAACAATAATGCGATTACCGAAGAATGCCTGGCGATCTAATCTGCGCTTGTTGATATTATGACCTACAATTGCTTTTACCCCTAAGTCATTTGTAATATCATGCGAAGCCGTGATAAGCAAGTTTCCATCCAGTTCAATATTTCGTAATTCATCTTGTGTAATTTGTCCTTGCGCGTTGTCTTGCGAACCAATTGGAATTACATTTAAGTTACGCTGATTGAAACCGTTAAATCCTACTTGATAGGTGACATTAAGCCACTCTCTTATATCATAACCCAAAGAAAGTTTACCAAAATAGCGATCTACCTTTGCTGTGTTCGGAGCATACTTTGTTAAGAAGGTAGGGTTGTCGTTATCAGGTCGATAAAATGCCGGATACCCATTAGCGTCTTGATAAGGCAAGCCCTTGAGGTCAACGTTAGGTGGTAAGAAGAGTAAGCGTTGTGTTACTGAAGTGCCACCTGAAATTAGTCCTGTAGTTGGTGGTGATACCAAATCGGAGTTTACATAGTTTACACTTCCGATAATGTTTAATCCATTTTCTAATTCTGCATTTCCACCAAAGTTCACCGATGTTCTTGTTCCTTCATTTTCAGGTATAATGCCTGTGTTTTTAGTTCGGGTAAGGCCAGCAGTTATGCGCGCTTTCTCATTTCCTCCAGAAATAGAGATTGATGTTTCCACCACTTCACCGGTTTGGAAAAAATCTTTTGCATTATTATACGGTCTAAGTAAAACAGAATCATTTGCGAATTGGGGAAAGTAGGGCTGGCTTGTTGGATCGTTATAGCGATCGTAAGGATGATTGACCCAAGCTAATCCAGTTGCAGGATCAACGCTTCTGATGAATGCTGCATTTTGCGGAACTTGCCAGGCCGAATTGTTCAGATCAAAAGGCGCACCCCAGGTTCCAAAGTTTCCGTCCACATAGAGAAAGTTATTCCCTTGTGTGTAACGTTGTTGATATTTAGGTAAGTTGGAAACTTCTTCAAAGGAGTACGAATTATTTAATGTAACCTCTAAACCTTTTTTAGTGCTTTTGCTTCCAGCTTTTGTTGTAATAACCACAACACCATTTGCTGCACGCGAGCCATACAATGCAGAGGCTGCTGCACCTTTCAGAACCGTCATTGATTCGATGATGTTAGGATCAATATCCAGTGAACGACTGGATGCTGTTGTTGAATTGGTAAAGGAACCGCTAGCAAAGGATTGAGTATTGAATGGAACACCGTCAACAACGAACAACGGTTGGTTATTACCGAGCAACGATTTATTTCCACGAATCGTAATATTCGTTGCACTGCCTACGGCCCCACCTGCACCAATAATATTTACTCCCGCTACTTTACCTTGCAAAGCGCGTACGGCATCGGGCTCCGATTTTTGAACAATCTTATCACCGTTCACTTCTGTAACGGCATAACCAAGTGCCTTTTTTTCGCGCTGAATACCTAACCCTGTCACCACGATCTCACCCAATTGCGTCACATCCTGCGTCATCAAAATATCGATAACAGATCGTGATCCGATTTCGGATTCTTGCGAGGTAAGTCCTATAAATGAAAATAATAAAATACCACCTGATTCAGGAACAGATAAGGTGTAGGATCCATTGGCATCGGTAACGGTTCCATTAGTACTTCCCTTCAGCACGATGTTAACACCTGGCAAGGCAGAGCCATCTTCTGCAGCGGTGACTTTTCCAGAGACGTTTCGTTGTTGTGCCAACACCCAGGGTAGGCAGAACAAGCAGATGAAACTTGTTAGTAAAATTTTTTTCATTCGTTTAGGTTTTAGAGATTCAAAAAAGAACTCCACTTCCTTTTATATTCCGGAAGATGTTATGCCAAAACTCGCGAATGCGGTAGTTAAAAGAATGACCTCAATGATGGTATATTGAGGGTATTGATATAACCCAATAGACGTTACAAAACGATTGCACAAAGATTATGATCATAAAAAAAGCCCCTTCTTTCTGGGGCTAGAATTCTTCTTTTTAATTTTTTATTAACCTTCGATTAGTAAAGAAATTTTCACTTTGTCTTGATAAACAGTTCAACAATATTCAAAGGAAATTTTTCATACCGAATCAAATCAAGCTCCGCATTAAATCAATTTTTCCAGATTTGCTTTCGCAATGGCTTCTGACTTGCTGTTTACCTGAAGTTTCGAGTAAATATTTTTTATGTGTGTCTTTGATGTTTCCTTCGAAATAAAAAGTTCTTCCGAAATTTGCGTGTAGGTTTTTCCTTCTGATATTAATTGTAAAATTTCAGTTTCCCTTTTTGTTAAAGGTGAATTG
>JBKJOF010000089.1:0-36656 GCA_046595655.1 Chryseolinea sp.
ACCACTCAAAAGAAGACAATGGTATGAAGGCCTATTCTCAAATATTAAAAATATAAACCTGCCACTAAGTCTTACGGGTTAGTTCAGAATAGCTCTATTGCAAAATCTCGGTTTAAGTATTTTTAGATCCATGGAGAAGTTCTCTAGAGCGTGGGATAACAGAAATTCTTGCATAGTCCACATCCGTGAGCTACCGAAGGAGACACGTAATGGCGCAAAATGCGATTGCATTTGTGTAGAGTGCGAAGGCGCTCTAGAAGCATGTCAGGGAGATATAAGGACGACTTGGTATTTCCGACATCAATCAAAGACTATTTGCCATGGTGGCCCAATGACTGCCTTGCATCTATTGGCGCAGGAATTACTTAGTGGTGACCGAACGATAAAAATAAAAGGAGGGGAGGTCTCCTACTTTAAAGCAACAAAAGAGTGGGCGATTCCAGAGTCTCGCTTTAGAGCCGATGTAGCCGGCACTAAAGATGACAGTTCGCAATTCCTGATTGAAATCTTTGTCACTCATAAACTAAAGGATGATGAAGAGAAAGTCAGGTTTATTCGTGATAAGCAGATACAATCAATTGAGATAGACTTAAGTAAAGTAGACCCCGAAATTGCCAAGAATGAACTTTTAGTTCTGTTGTTGACCGATGTTTCAAAGCAGCACACAATCTACCGCTCACAAGACGGATTACTAGATAAATTAAAGAAGGAGTCAAATTGGTATGACGATATCGTACCAATTGCATTTGCCATCGGGTTAGGCTACGCTGCATATAAATTCTTTACCCGTAGAAGAGTTAAAAGAAGGCGTTGATCCCAAATTATGTTAAGTAACTATGCGCGCTGGCCTGAGCCAAATGCGGGGTGGTGTGTTGGCATGTGCGTGGAAGCATATTTGGCTCTTGATTTTTTTCGTTCTTTTTGCATCAAGGCAAAAAGGACAAAAGAAAAATAAGGTGCGAACACCTTTGAAGTTCTGGTGAGCTTTCGCGAACCTAATGAACTAATTCAGTGAGCCTTATCACCACTCAATTGAATTGATCTTAGAGTGATGGATCAAGCATGTGTGATGCTGGCTTTGGCTGGCGTCAGGAATGTGCGGCCTGCATTACTTATGCTTGGCGCGGCTGGTTGCACTCATGCGCGTGGGCAAAAAACTTTCTTGCTCAATCTTCATCGTTTAATAGACACTCAAGGACGAGGTGTGCACGGCCCGGATGAGCGCGGCCTTGAGCGGCTATTTAATATAACGTCAAATTATATAACTGTGCGGTTGGCTTGTGCGGAACTTACCCAAACTTCAATACGAAGCCTAAAACCCCCAGATGGCGCCTGCAAGGATGTGCGCAATGGCTGGCGCCAGATGGTTAACATAATATAATTATATAATTGTGGGTCAGTAACTTAGCTCAGCAAGAGTTATATAATTTATATTATGTTAAATACGATTATCCTTAACCTAATGTTTAGTTGAGTTTTATTGAAACCTAGACATAACTCACCCACCATTTTTCTTTGTTTCTTGTTTTTAAAGAATTCCATGAATTACATAATGGATAAAGAAGGACTACAATACATACCCATAGCACATACACTGTGCTCAAACTGAACCCATACTTACCTACTAAGACCGGGGAGCTTTTTATTATAGGCCCTATGAATATCATGCTTTGCCAAGAATAGCCAGCTAAACCGACCACCACCATGGCCAGCAAGTGAATTACAAATAAGTGCAAAACATAATAGAACAAAGATACCTTTCCGAAAATCGCAATTGGTTTCCACTCGTTGAGTCTTTTTTTCTCAAGCAGAGCAAGGAGAAGCAACGAAATGCCCAATGTTGCCGCTAAGTACAGCAACGATGGCGGGTATTTTTCAAGATTAAAAAAAGACATCATCGTGCTGGTTAATTCAGACTGATGACTCCAAACAACTGGATCGCCATAGATATTAATGTACCTTAACGATGCGAAGATAAGTAGGCTTGTTCCCCCAATTCTTTGCAGTAACTTTTTTCTCTTTTCTGGAGAATAATCGACATCATAAAGACGCCCCAAGCAATAGCCGAGTGCCATCACCCCTATCCATGGAATAAGCGGATAAACAATAGTAAAGACATAGCCTTGTCCTAAATCATATCGGTTTTGAACGTGCAACAGCGACCAGATAATATTTCCTATGGTTCCGTTTCCAAAAGAAATACCGTCTAACAGGTTATGCCCTGCTACCATTACAATTCCAATAATGAATATGGTTTGTAATCGAAAATGGATCAGTGCTGAAAGCACCACCATACACATGCCAATGGCTGAGATAATGTTAAAATTATTATAATGAAAGAGAGGGTCAAAGTTCCAGGCAAATCGAATGAGGGTCAATTGCAATATGATGAGCCAAATACCACGCGTAACGAGAAAGAGTGAAGTGTTATTAATCGACTTTTTTTTTGTTATAAAATAAGCTGACGTACCTGCAAGGAATATAAAGGTTGGCGCACAAAGGTGCGTAATCCAACGGGTAATGAACAAGCCTGTTGTGGTGTGCTCAATATCTGTAGGACTGAACAAAAATGAATCGAAGTGAAAGTAATCTCTTACGTGGTCTAGAGCCATAATAATCATCACAATTCCGCGCAGCATA
This sequence comes from Chryseolinea sp., assembly GCA_046595655.1. Lineage (GTDB taxonomy): Bacteria > Bacteroidota > Bacteroidia > Cytophagales > Cyclobacteriaceae > Chryseolinea. The sequence goes on from JBKJOF010000089.1 coordinate 2,641, forward strand.
TCAATAGATTCAATCCGATTATTGTTTGCAGTAAGGTTAATGCTATTAGTCATTACATTTATTTAGTGATACGAAATGATTTAGTACTTTGTCGGGCGTGTTCCTTTGAAGACCAATATTTTATTGCAACGAATGATAATCGCACTACTCGCTAATCTAAATTTAAAATCACAAAAACCGGGCATAGAAAGTACCCAGTTTGTTGATGTGATCATACGCTTTATATATCACTCCAATTTTTTATTCTTAAACCCTTTTGAAAAAGGTATTAGCATTGGGATCGAGCGTTTGTATTCCTCGTACTTATCTCCGAAATGTTTTACGAGATCATTTTGTTCAAACCGTATTCCCGTGAGAATGTATCCTGTTGTCAACAAAGCAAAAACCAAATGAGTGGCGGTCATGTTTGGGGTTGACCAAAACATTATCAAAAGCCCCAGATACAAAGGGTGGCGAACATACTTATAAAAGAAAGGCGTTTTAAAACTAGCCTGTTCATATTTTTTATCTTTTACGTAAAACCAAACCTGCTGCAGGCCAAACAGATCAAAATGGTTGATTAAAAACGTGCTAAGGAGAGCGATGCCAAATCCAACTATACAAATTGATTTAAGAAGGATTTGAATAGTTTCAGATTCCACTTGCCAGATGATGCCACCAATCGGTTGCCATTGCCAGAAGAGGAGCACCAGACAAAAACTTGTTAGTAATATATAGGTACTTCGTTCAATTGGTTCCGGTACAAATTGTTTCCACCAATGTTTGAAAGCTGGGCGGGCCATAATGCTATGCTGAAGGCCAAACAAGAAAACAAGTGCTGCGTCCATCAGAAGCGCGAAGTCCAATGGAGATTGTGGTTCACTATCGATATTTTTGGGAACGATCAGTGAGCTGACAAAGCCAAGCAAATATAAAAGTGTCCCTACAGAAATGAGGTAAGCAACTATACTGTAAACAATAAAAAAGAGCTTTTTCATAATGAGTAAATAATTTTGTTTAAAAGAATTACAATTGACCCGCACATCTTTAAATTTTTTAAATAGTTAATATGATAGATCTTTTTTGAAGGCCATTTTTTTATTTAATAAAAGTCATCTGACCTACAAACGTTTGCTGATAGATTTTACCATCTTTTAGAACGAACGTATCTGAACCCAATGAAACTTGTAGGCTTGGGGTTGTTGCATGCCAGACGATGTAAGCCATTGTGTTATTGACAGTCAATTTATCCAATTGAAAATCCGATTTTTGCTTTGGGAAATGAGGCATAAGGTTAGCAAAGAAATTTCTAATCTCCGTAGGCCCTGTATAAATGGCGTCTTGTGTTATGAGGACAGATTCGTTAGTGTAATCAGACACCACTGCATCTAAGTCATTTTTCTGAAAAGAACCCAAGTGATGCATGATGATATCTCTTGTTGCCACATCGGCCTTATTTTCCCTGGCTATCGGTGCGTTACCTTCTTTATTTTGAGCCAATGAATTGGACCAACTGAATGCTAAGAGTATACCTGCTACGAAAAAACTATTTTGAATGTTTTTCATGATTATAATTTTTTAAATTTTATTGGTTTGTAAATAAGGAGACAAAGGTATATGCCCTCATTCGTGGTGAAGTAGTCCAAAAAGTCCAAAAAGTAGACTATACGGTTTTAATTATTGCTGCCGCATTTCCGTGGAATGCTTTTGCCGGTATTGGTGTGGAGTACAACTATATTTTTGTTTAAACACTCGAATAAAATGCGAAGGATCTTCAAAACCGCATTCAAAAGAAATTTGATTAATGGCAATGTCTGAATTGAGTATCTGGTGTTGTGAAAGAGTTAGCTTTTTGTGCTTCAGCCATGCAGCAGGTGTAGTCTTATAGTAATGTTTAAATTTCTTTTTAAAGGTTGACAAACTCATGTTACATAAATGAGCATAGTTTTCAAGTTTAAGATTGTAAGCAAAATTCCCTTCCATCACCTGACTCATTTGATATTCCTGATTTTGGCATAGCGAAATGAAATAATCTGTCAATGCTTGCTGCTTCTTATTGGAGAAAAGGCTTAAAAGCAGTTCTTCAAATTTAAGTTCCAGAAGCTTTTCATTTGGTCTTTCAGCCAATGATAAATAAGATTGTACAGAGCGATAATAGCTTTCTAACAATTCGTCTGGATGTACGCGTAATACAACATCTTGAGCAGAAAGATTTTTTTGGGAGGTCTTTAGAAAAGAAGAATTTTTCTTTAGAAATGTTTTGATAAAGTCGTCTGGAATAAAAAAGAAGACAGCACAGAATTCTTCATCAAAAAATTGGTGCGTAAGATTTGCTCCTTTTTTCACAAAGATGATATCACCTTTATCTACTTCATAAGAATTGTAAATAGAATTCCATATTTTCTTGCCCGAACTTATAAATGCGAAGTAATTATGATTCGACCAAATACCAAATTTGGTTTCTTCTTTCATACAGGTATATTCAACAAACAGAAGTTCACTTACTTCCATTTTTCGAAACACGTCACTATTTTTTATTGTGGTGTAAAGATTTATCATTTTTTTTGATATCAGAAAACATAACGGTTAGTGTATCTTACTTCGACAGTTTTAATGATATACCGTCCCGATGGAACCTTCTTGCGGAGTGTATAAAAACAATCCTTTTTATCTTGACCTCCGGAAATAGAAGCAACTAATAGGCAATGAAATAATAAGCTATTTAATAAGGATTACCTACCCTATACAATACTATTGCACTAGGACATAAGTACTCTGAAAAAGTCTAGGTTAGATTAGCCCAGTGCAAATTTATCCCAGGCGTGTTACTGTTTCTAACCACTCATAAAAATAAAGGTGTAATCTTAGATATATAGTTAAAGTAGATTAACAATAAGTAGATAAAACTTGTGTATTAGTTGGCCAAACTTTGGCTACGTGGTATTAACCGGTTAATGTGCCTAAATAAAAAATTAACCAAATCCCCTATGCATTTACTCATTGTGATTTTACTGAAAAAAAAAGAGGGCAACATATCTTGCACCTCTTTTTTTTATCTCTGATTTCAGTTGACACCGAACAGTTCTGTTACAACTTCTTCAAGCCTTTCGTTTGATTCTTATCTATTTCAATTATGCTAATAGCATATCCTCCACCTGGAGCTGACCACTGAGACAACTTCGATTTACTTGTCACTACAACTTTTCGAATGGTGTAGGCCTGAGGGTTTGTTTTAAAATGTGCGTCTTTTGCATCTGCATAAATGGTAGCTACATATGACTTGCTGGATTCAAGAAAGTCAAATGATATTTTTGATGTTCGGGGAGTTTCACCATTCACGTTTCCTAAAAACCAATTCAATTTGCCTTTCGCTTTGCGCGCAACAGTTATGAATTGTCCGGGCTCTGCTTCTAGATATTTACTTTCGTCCCAATCGATGGCTACATCCTTAATGAATTGAAACGCATCTAGAAAACGGTTATAATTCTCAGGAAAATCAGCCGCCATTTGCAACGGACTGTACATGGTTACATATAAAGCTAGCTGATTGGCAAGGGTGCTGTTGCAATGTGAATTGTTACCCGGGTTGATCTTGCTAATATCCATCTCAAATACTCCAGGTGTGTAATCCATCGGCCCTCCTATCAATCTTGTAAATGGAATAATCGTAACGTGGTTGGGCTTAGAGCCACCGAACGCCTGAAACTCCGTTCCTCTTGCTGCTTCATTGCCGATCATGTTCGGATAGGTACGTGCAATACCTGTAGGACGAACAGCCTCATGTGCATTCACCATGATTTTGTATTCAGCCGCTTTTTCAACAACATATTGATAATGATTTATTGTCCACTGGTCGTAATGATAAAAACCCCTCGGCAGTATTGGTCCTACATAACCAGTTTTCACAGCATCGTAATTATTATCCTTCATAAATTTAAACGCTGCATCAAGATGGCGCTCATAGTTGCGCGTTGAACCAGAGGTTTCGTGGTGCATAATCATTTTTAGTCCCTTGGCTTTTGCATAATCTCTTATCTCGGTAACATTGAAATCAGGATACGGTGTAACAAAATCAAACACATAGTCTTTAGAATGTCCAAACCAATCTTCCCATCCTACATTCCATCCTTCCACCAACACGCCATCAAAACCATGCTGTGAAGCAAAGTCGATATATTTTTTTACGTTGGTAGTGGTTGCGCCATGTGTACCGCTCGGTTTTGCTGTAGAATAGTCTGTAACACCCAGTTGAATGGAAGGAAGATTGTTTGTGTATGACCATGAACTTTTGCCTGTGATCATTTCCCACCATACTCCCATGTACTTCATCGGTTTTATCCATGACGTGTCCTTAATCTTGCATGGTTCATTTAGGTTATACGTCATTTTAGATGCGAGAATAACACGGGCATCATCGCTTACAATGATGGTACGCCATGGAGAATGCCCCGGTGCTTGCAGATTACCTTTATTCCCGGTGGCATCGGGTGTCAACCAAGATTGAAACACCATGGTCTTATCATCCAGATTCAAATGCATACACGAATAATTGATCAATGCTGCTTCGTGCAAGTTGATGTAGATACCGTCATCCGTCTTCATCATGAGAGACGTCTGCACGCCTGTTGGTGAAAACGGAGTTTGTGATGCATTGGGAGTAATCGACCCCTTCATCAAACTTCTGATCTCGGATAATCTTGACGTTGTGTAATCATATTCTTGCGTATCATAATCTCCTGCCAACCAGAAAGCAGTATGATTGCCGGTCATAGCAAATTGTGTTCTCTCCTCTTTAATAACAAAATAAATCAGGTTCTTCTGCGAAGGAAACTCATAACGAAAGCCGAGTCCATCGTTAAACATCCGAAACCGTATGATCATGTCGCGATCCATTTCTTTTTGATGGAGTGTAACAACGAGTTCATTATAATGATCGCGGATGCTCTTCACTTCGCCCCAAACCGGTTGCCAGCTCGAGTCGTGTGCAGAAGTGTCGCTGTTGGCTATAGTAAAATCGTTCAGAAGAGATTTAGTGTCATTCTTCAGTTCAAGACCCAGCGCACTTGGTTTAATCACGGCCTTACCTTTGTAGCTCAGTTGGTATGTCGGAGTGCCATCGTTTTGCAGAGAAAATGTCATTGCAAAGTTTCCGTCTGGCGATTGAAGTGTCTGTGCTACGGTAACCTTACTGAGTACAATCAATATCAAGATTGTAAGCAGAAGTATTTTGATTGTTTTTGTTGTCTGAAAATATTGGACTTGTAATTCTCTTAAACCAGGCATGTAATAGTTCATGGGCATTGTTAAAATGTTTGCGGCAATATTAAGCTGTTGAGGGTGGATTTAAAAATAGGGTTCCTTCTTATGATTACAGGATGATGCAAAAGACTGAGGTTGTATTAAAGTAACGAGGTGAAGCCATGCAGAAATGGTTAATAAAACTCCATTGCATTGGCATGATGAACTTTCATATCACTTAATTTTACCTTTAGTGGGTTTGCCAAAAGCAATTATCTTTGCCCCCTTATTTTCAAATCCATGATTTCAGTTGACGCGGTAAGTGTAGAGTTTAACGGTTCGGCCCTCTTCAGTAACATCACTTTTAATATTAATGAGAACGACCGCATTGCCTTAATGGGTAAAAATGGGGCAGGTAAGTCTACCCTACTCAAAATTATTGCCGGTGCTACAAAGCCAACTCGAGGAAAAGTATCGGCTCCAAAAGATGCTATCATTGCCTACCTACCCCAGCATTTACTTACGGATGATGAGTGCTCTGTATTTGAAGAAGCGTCAAAAGCGTTTTCGAAAATCCTGAACATGAAAAAGGAAATGGACGAACTGAACGTTCAATTGGAGACACGCACGGATTATGAATCGGATGAATATTCAAAAATCATTGAGCAGGTTTCAGAGCTCAGTGAAAAATACTATTCAATAGAAGAAATTAACATTGATGCAGAGGTAGAGAAAACATTATTGGGTCTTGGCTTTCTGCGCACAGACTTTGCGCGTCCTACGAAAGAATTTAGCGGTGGCTGGCGAATGCGTATTGAGCTTGCCAAAATCCTTTTACAAAAGCCCGATTTGATTTTATTAGATGAGCCAACCAATCACATGGATATCGAATCCATTCAATGGTTAGAAGATTTTCTGATCAACAATGCTAAAGCCGTTATCGTTATCAGTCACGATAAAGCCTTTGTAGATAACCTTACCAATCGCACCATTGAAGTGACGATGGGTCGCATTTACGATTACAAGACTAACTATACTCACTACCTTCAACTTCGTAAAGAGAGACGCGAACAGCAGCAAAAACAATTTGACGATCAAGCCAAACAGATGGCTGATATCCAAGGATTTATAGACCGATTTAAAGGCACCTACTCGAAGACACTTCAAGTACAATCGCGCGTGAAAATGTTGGAGAAAATAGAAATTGTAGAAGTGGATGAAGTGGACTCATCATCTTTGAATCTGAAGTTTCCTCCTGCCCCACGTTCAGGAAATTATCCTGTCATTTTAGAAGGCTTAACAAAAAAATATGGCGATCATACCGTGTTTCAGGATGCATCGATTACCATTGCCCGTGGTGAACGTGTCGCGCTGATTGGAAAGAATGGAGAAGGTAAATCTACGTTGGTAAAAGCCATCATGAGTGAGATTGATTATGATGGAAAGCTTCAGCTCGGTCACAATTGTTTAATTGGATACTTTGCTCAGAATCAGGCTTCGTTGCTGGATGAAGAGCTAACAGTTTTCCAAACGATTGATCAAATTGCCTTTGGCGATGTACGATCCAAGATTAAGGACATACTCGGTGCATTTATGTTTGGTGGGGATGCAATCGATAAGAAAGTGAAAGTACTTTCTGGTGGTGAAAAAACTCGCCTTGCCATGATCAAATTATTATTGCAACCGGTTAATTTATTGATCCTCGATGAACCTACCAACCATTTAGATATCAAGACAAAGGATATTTTAAAAGAAGCTCTTATTGCTTTTGATGGTACGTTGATTTTAGTTTCCCACGATCGTGATTTTCTAGATGGCCTGGCCACTAAGGTATTTGAATTTGGGAACAAGCGAATCAAAGAACACTTAGAAGACATCAATGGATTTTTGAGGAATAAGAAATTAGAAAACTTGCGTGAAGTGGAGAGGACGGTGAAGAGTTAATGGATAATTTGAAAATCAGTTGATTTGAAAATTTAATTCAATATGCCGACATCTCTCCCCACAACTTATCAAACTCCGTTAAGAACGAATTCACCATTCCTTCTTCTTTGGTGACAATAATATTTTCGTGGTTGACACGAGCAGCACTTCGTGTCCAGTTATAACTTCCGGTCAGTAATGCACGTTCATCGGCAATCATAAATTTATGATGCATGTGGTCTGTTGTGCGGTCCATCTTCACTGTAACTCCCGCCCGTGAAATCTGCTCGATGTCGGAGCCAACGTCAAGAGATTTGTCGTTATCAGTAATGATCATTATACCTACTCCTCTTTTATGCGCGCGCAAAATCGATTCGGTTATGGCATCATCGCTAATGGTGAACACGCAAATCTTTAATTGTTTTTTTGCTTCATCGAGTTGTTGAATGATTGCATTCCGACACGTCTCTCCCGGACTGAAATACGAATACGATTTATCAGCCGTGCTTGGATGAGAAGCCAAAGTATTGCTAACATCTCTAATCCAATCGACAACGAACCTGTAGTTTTTGTCATTCACTTTTTCGCTCGCCAGTTCAAATACCTTTGTCCGTAACAGATTAAGTTGAATGATATCCAACGGTTGATTTCTCAAAGCTGCGTCTAATGTTTTCCGCTCCGGTTTTGAAACGAAATCATCATCCAGGCTTTTTTTAAGTTGTTCAATAATCTGATCCATTTTACAATTGCCAATTTATCACCGATAAAAAAGAAGGTAATATAAGCAAGACGTATCTCGCTTGTACAATATTACGATCATGCTGTTATCGAAATATCCACCAGTTAGTTCTGGTAAGGTTTGATTCATTGCGTTACCAATAACCAATTCAAAACCCTAAATTGCCACCCGAAAAGGTGAAATAAAAGGTTATGAAGGAAGTCTACATCATATCAGCCGTTCGCACGCCCATCGGAAGTTTTGGTGGAAGCCTGTCATCAATATCAGCCATTCAATTGGGATCTATTGCTTTTAAGGGAGCGCTCGAAAAAGCAGGTGTTGATCCAAAGCAAGTGCAAGAACTCTTTGTTGGCAATGTAATTTCTTCTGGACTCGGTCAAGCACCGGCAACGCAAGTGGCAGCAGGTGCAGGTTTAGGATTTGAAATTCCGTGTACGTTAATCAATAAAGTTTGTGCTTCAGGAATGAAGGCTGTCATGGTTGGTGCTCAATCGATTATGCTCGGTCATAATGATGTTGTATTAGCCGGAGGAATGGAAAGCATGAGCAACATTCCATACTATTTAATGAAGGCGAGAACCGGTTATAAATATGGTCACGGTGAATTGCTCGATGGACTTCAATACGATGGGCTCACCGATGTTTATAATCATTGTGCGATGGGTGTCTGTGCAGACAACACCGCGAAAGAAATGAACATCTCACGTCAGGATCAGGATGAGTACGCGATCAATTCATACAAACGTTCTGCAACGTCATGGGCCGATAAGAAATTCAGCAATGAGATTGTGCCTGTTGAAATAAAAGATCGCAAAGGTAATGTCACGCTTTTCGCGGAAGATGAAGAATACAAAAATGTAAGCTTCGATAAGATTCCAGGATTGAAGGCCGCCTTTACAAAAGATGGAACAGTAACCGCAGCGAATGCTTCTACATTAAATGACGGAGCCTCTGCCCTGTTGTTGATGAGCAAAGAAAAAGCAACTGAACTTGGTCTTAAGCCAATTGCTAAAATCCTAGGCTTTGCCGATGCCGCTCAAGATCCAATGTGGTTTACAACAACTCCCTCGATCGCTATCCCTAAAGCCATTAAGATGTCAGGTGTAAATAAAAAGGATGTTGGTTTTTATGAAATCAATGAAGCTTTCTCAGCCGTGGCAATCGCGAACAATATAAAATTAGAACTTGATCCAAATAAAGTAAATGTAAATGGTGGAGCAGTAGCATTAGGACATCCTCTGGGTTCATCCGGATCGCGCATCATTGGTACGTTGATTAATGTGCTTAAACAAAACAATGCATCGCTTGGTGTTGCTGGTATCTGTAATGGTGGCGGTGGAGCTTCTGCCATTGTGATCGAGAATATGTAACGAGCAGTTACTTTAACGTGGAACTTTAAACTTTGAATTTAGCCAGTGAAGCTTACCTTTTTAAAATTCAGAACTGATTCTCAGCTGAAGAATAACAAAACACTTCGTGCTAACTTGCCCTACAAGAAGGCCAATACCATTGGTATTATTTTCAGTGTAGAAGACAAGATAAAACATGATGCTATTAAAGAGCTCGTGAAAAAATTTGAGCACGATGGAAAGAAGGTTGCCATCATTGAATTTCTGCCTGCCAAGAAAGAGAACTACGAATTTCTATTTGATTTTTTCAGCGATAAAGATCTCTCCTTTTGGGGAAACATCACTTCGCCTAACGCTTTGAAGTTTTCAGATACGCCCTTCGATTTTTTGTTTTATATCGATGCCGATCCGAATCCATTGATCTTAAATTTACTCGCGCGAAGCAAATCAAAATGTCGGGTTGGAAAGTTCTGGGATGAAAGTCGTTCCTTTTTCGAACTGATGATTGAATCAAACGGCAGCACGCGCGTGCTGATGGACAATATGTATACCTACACAAGTCAATTAAAATAAGAATGAAAAAACTCTATGGAACAGGTGTGGCATTGGTCACTCCTTTTACAGAATCACTTGAAGTCGATTACAAAGCACTGAAGAAGTTACTGAACCACACTTCAAAGGGTGCAGATTATTTTGTGGTAATGGGCACAACAGGCGAACCCGCAACATGCACCGAAGAAGAGAAGAATAAGATATTAGAATTCATAAAGGAAAATAATCCAAAGAAACTCCCGATCGTTTACGGCATTGGAGGAAACGACACTGCGAGCGTTATTAAGTCCATAAAGTCAACAGATCTTCGTGGTGTTGATGCGTTGCTATCGGTGAGTCCGTATTATAACAAACCATCGCAGGAAGGTATTTATCAGCACTTCAAAGCGATTGCGAAAGCTTGTCCTATTCCAGTTATGCTATACAATGTTCCGGGACGCACAGCATCAAACATGACAGCCGAAACTACGTTGAGACTGGCGGCACATAAAAATATAATCGGTATAAAAGAAGCTTCCGGAAATCTTGAGCAATGCATGAAGATTTCAAAATTTAAACCGGATGATTTCCTTTTGATCTCAGGTGATGATATGCTTTCGGTAGCCTTGTATGCACTCGGTGCAGAAGGTGTTATTTCTGTGTTGGCAAATGCGTTGCCTGTAGTTTTTAAAAAGATGAAGGAATATTCGTTGGCTCATAATTACGTTAAGGCAAGGCAGGAATTATTTAAACTAACGGAAGTCAACGGACCCATGTATGAAGAAGGAAATCCAGTTGGTGTTAAGTATCTTTTGGCTGAGCTTGGTATTGGTAATGGTGAAGTTCGCTTACCGATGGTGAAAGCTTCTGCACAACTCCAGTCAAAGATTAAAACAGCGCATGCCGATTTGAAATCCAATAAGAAGTAAGGTCATTTCAATAACCTGATCACCGAATACAGTAAACCGATTTCTAACGCGCAATGAATATGAAAATACTGAAACGCTTTAGCTTTTTAGGTCTGCTCTTCTGTACAACGTTTGCCTTCGCACAACATCCAGCTTTCTGGAAAGAGATTGAGAATTTCAAACATCAGGACAGCGTAAGTACTCCTCCTAAAAATGCTATTCTGTTTGTGGGTAGTTCTTCGTTTCGAATGTGGAGTGGTCTTCAAAAGGATTTTCCGAATCATATTATCATCAATAGAGGTTTTGGAGGATCTTCCTTTCCCGATGTTATCCGATATGCGGATGATGTTATCTTCCCCTATCAGCCCAGGCAAATTGTAATCTATTGTGGCGATAATGATCTGGCATCTTCTGATTCCATTACAACAAAAATTGTTTTTGATCGGTTTGTGAAATTGTTTGAAATGATCAGAAAGAAGAATGAAAAAACAAACGTTGCATTCGTATCCATCAAGCCGAGTCCAAGCCGACAAAAGCTTATACCCAAGGTAATCGAGGCGAACAAAATGATTGAAGCCTATCTTAAAACAAAGAACAATGCCTCATTTATAAATGTATACGATTTAATGATTGATGCTCAGGGACAGCCTTTGAAAGAGTTATTCAGAGAAGACATGCTCCATATGAAACCGAATGGATATGCGATTTGGAAGAAAGCGATTGAGCCTTACTTATTGAAGTGAAACTATAAATGCCTAGAAGCGAAGAGACTCACTTAATGTTTGCATTGTTTTAAAATTGACATGATCAAATTGGTCAATTTAATCCATATCTCCAATGGTACCAATTAAACTTCTGCTGCATACATTATTCAATTTCGGCTATCGGTTATCAATATACGCGCGAGCTTTGGGAGCAGTTCTCACTTCAGATGCACAACACACTACATTATCTGAATATTGTAAGTGGCCCCTTATAGACCATGGTCTTGTTCTCGCATCTATCGAAATAGCGCAACGTTAAGAAATACACGCCTGAAGATAAATTCTCACCCGACCATCCAGTAGATCTGTTGGTGCCTTCATAATTAAACACCTCTTCTCCGTAACGGTTAAAGAGTCTCAGAGAATAGCTATCGATACCTTCATTGGCATAAATTTCTAACACCTCATTGTCGCGATCGCCATTCGGTGTTATGATGTTGGGAATAAACACACTGTCGGCTGGAATTTTATGCGTGATCATCTCAGCACTGGTATATTCACAACCATTACTGTGAATTACTAAACTGTAACTACCGGATTCTTTTATTTCGGTGACAAATGAATCATTCGTTTCTTCAATAACGTGATGATTGTTATCCCGCTGCAGCCTCCAGAAATACGCTGCATCTGGAATAGTTTGAGCTTCAATTTTAATTGGAGTATTGTAACAAAACGAAAGGGAATCGAACAAAGGCGTTATCGTTGGATTGAAAGCAGGTATCAGTTCATAAAAAGCATCTTTGAAACATTGGCCATTATCGGTAGCCGTGACTTTATAGAATCCAAGATCAAGGGCATCTATTGAATTGCTCATTTCATCTAATGGAGCAAGATTGAGTTCACTTTGTCCATAGTACCACTGGTATTTAACATTGGCAAAATCGGTTGCCGTTAATACACTTAAGCCGGTATAACAAAATAAGTCTGCGCCCTGCGCGGTGATATCAAGATTGATAATTCCATTTACCGTAGCCTTAGCCGTATCCTGATACACACATCCTGCATACGGTGATACTGAGTATGTCAGAATATGATCGCCCATTCCGGCAGTAGCAGGAGTAAAATATCCATGGGTAGACATTCCATCGCCCGACCATATGCCATTTGGATAATTTCCTTGCACAACTACGGCCGTAGTGGTGATGCAAATTCCAAAACCTTCACCAGCATACGGATAAAGATTACCTACCCACACCGAGTCGTTCTGTTCAGAGCAGGAATTGGATACATTCCCTTTGTAAAAGCCTTCTAGGGTTGCCTTTAAGGTTGGTGTTGGCTGGCCTAAAGTTGTATAGCCTGAACCGGTTCTGCTGTAGTACCATTGTTGTGTAAAGTCATCACCAACAGGTAAAGTAAGCGTGACATCCTTAGCGCCACAGAAAAAAATCGAATCGCTGGCGGAGAGTGCAAATGGTTTTACCATCTCCTTCACTTCAATGATGAAGGTGTTAGAGGCATCACAATCATCTACTTTATAATGGATTTGATGAATGCCTTTTCCCGCGAGGAGAGGATCGAACAAACCCTCAGCGGGGTCGTGAATACCTGCTCCAGTCCATTGTCCACCCTGTGGATAAGCCGTTAATGAAATAGGATCTTCATTCTCACACATCATCGACTGGCCAGGATAAATAAAAGGGTATTCGGTATAAACATAAACCGATCCGGCATCAACGCTGTTCTGATTATCGTCTGCCAATGCACCGATCATCAAAAAGCCATAAACCCCATCAACAGCCGATCCGAAGTAATCGGACTCAACATTGGCTGCTTCATCACCTCTGATAATTTTGTCGGGATTTTTTGCAGCCCATCCATCCTGCGGCATTTGATAAAAATATACTCTACCCGGCCCTTCTCTACTCCCGCTATAGGTGTAAAAATAATTTTGCGGAGATCCGACAACAGCATATCGATCTTCGATGTGAACCGAAACTCCCATGCAGCCATAGGCAGGTTGATTGGGTACTGTCAACCTTGCTTTTTCTTTAATGTTTCCTTTCCATCCATCAACCGGTTTTTCGTAGATGTAGGCAGCACCTTTAAAGTAATCTGTGGTTTGAAAAATGATACCGTCAAACCAACCCGGTGCTCCCACGATAATCCGGGTTGCTGATTCATTCATATCAATGCTGTACCCAAATGCAATGCCACTCAGATAACTGTTAGCATCATTGGGGGATGGATATAATATGGCAGACTCAAAGGCGTCTTTCCATTGGTCTTCATTTTTTGTGTATATAAAAACCGCATTCGCTTCCAGAAACCAACCTCTTATTTCGCCATTCGAAAGGGCGATCGTATTATTCTTGATTTTTATGGCAGTACCAAAATCATTAACACCCTCCCTCATCGAAGGATTTAAGGTGGCTTCTAACAATGGCTGACTACTATCGGATAGATTATAAACATAGACCGACCCGTTATTCGGTCTGGACCCTCCATCGAACCTTGACACTACGAGATACGGGAAATCCATATCAACGGCTTGACCAAAACCATCATCATCCCGCTCATGGTCGGTAGAGTCATACTTGCCATCACTTTTGATAATCTTGTACGTCTCGTGCATGTCCTTCCACTCTTCTCCGGAAGTATTTTCAAATACGTAGACTGCACCTAAGTTAAAATCGATTACTTTACCTTCTTCGTTGCGATAATGTTTATTGATCGCAGTGATAGCGATGTGATTTTTACTGATGGCTACATTACCTCCAAAGAAGTCATAGGGTTCGCCATCGGAAGATGAAAGCGTGGCAATTTTCTTCCATGCCAAATCAACGAGATGATAAACATAAGCTGCTCCGGCTTTACGACCACCATAATTGTCACGAGGTGCGCCTACTACCATGTATTTCCCATCGATGTCCACAACACTACCAAACGTAAAACTGGCAGCAGTCTTCGGCATATACGTAAACTGGTAATTTTGATTGTAGATATTATCTGCCCATCCCGTTGCGGGTAGAATAAACTCATATATAGCAGGCGTCAATGGTAAAATAGGATGATCTCTGTCAAAGTCTAAGCCGGCAGGTGCTCCCACTAGCACATGACCATTTTCCACACAAAAAGCACTTCCAAAAGATTGTGCAATGCCATTGTCTAAATTGATTAAGGATGCGCTCGGCATTAGAGTGTTCCATGAGTTGGTATTATCCGGCTTAAAAATTTTTATGGATCGCGTTCCCGAAAAATACAGATACGGTTCCTCAAACTGAACACTCCCAAGCCATACTCCAGAGGGTTCGAAGCTCGTGTAAATGGAGTTTTCCGTCATGTCTTTCCAACCCCCTGATGGCTTTACGTAAGCCCGTATACCCTTAGAGTATGTATCATTCGTTTTATCGTAAATAAGATTATCACCGATAAAAATTGTTTGCCTGTTTTCGTCAATGGCAAGTCCGTAGCCAAGATAGCTTATGGATGGATCAGTTGATTTTTTAGAAAGTCGGCCAAGCGGAAAAGCATTCGTCCAGGGGTCGGCATTTGCTTTCTCAAAAACATAGCAAGCACCTACTCCTGTGCTACTACCAATGGTTTCTTCTGAAGCCACTACTACTGCTAAATTTCTACTGATTGCAACATTACTTCCAAAAGTATTGCCTAAGGCATTGCCACTTGAAAACTTTGCAATCTTATTCCAATGGTCACTTTGCCATTGAAATACATAAGCAGCACCTATTCCCTCGTTGTTAACATTCAATGAGTATGGAGAACCTACAATCAAGGTGTTTTCAAAAATATCAAGAGAGACACCAAAGCCACGCGAATTGGAATCGCCTGCTGACAGAATTAATGTTTCTGTCATATCATGCCATCCACCTGCAGGCTTTTCGTAAACGTATATCACGCCCTGGCTGTTGTCTGATTGCGTGTGACTCGGGTTGGTGACGTAGATCCTGTCGTTACTGATTCTTACGGTCTGACCAAATCCCCAATATTCCTGATAATCGGATGGCACTAAGGAAGCGATTTTATACCATTCATTCCCATCAAATTGAAATACATAAGCAACACCTGAGCCGTTTCTAAGCGTGTCGCTTGCAGGAGCGCCAACTACGGCTATGTTATCTGCATAGTCGATTGATCTGCCAAAGCCCTCTGCGTTGTCGATACTTTTATTGGGAACTAATTTATCGGCTTCAGGCCAGCATTGTGAAAAGACAAGTGTTGGAGCGAGTAGAAGTAGACAGGAGAGTACGATTTTGGTTAACATGCACAGCTCAATCGAATCATAAAAATAGCAAAATCAGAATAAGTATTACGCGTTTACATTAATCAAACTTCCTTAACTCGCCAGCATGCAGCTTTTAATTTCCTTGGATAGTTCCAGGTGAGCTGGCGTAAGTTCATTTTGCCACGCAATACCCATTGACTTTAAATCGAAATGCTTAACAATAGTGCCAATGGAATCTAATGATCCATCTTGCTTTTTCGGATATCCGATAACATAAATTGAATCTGCAATTTCAGTTGCCAATTCAATATCATGGGTACTGAAAATAATGGTATTCAAATCGTGACCTTGATCAATCAGGTCGAATGATTTTTTTGCATTCAGAATATTCCCTACATCTAGTCCTGAAAACGGTTCATCTAATACCATGTAATGACCTGACGATAGAAGTTGCTCAATAATAGCAACTCTTTGACGCTGTCCACCTGACAATTCATTTGGATATTGATCTTTTACTTTTTCAAGTCCCCACTCGGCCAAATATGAATTTACCCTGTCCTTCTTTTCCTTTGGACTTTGTGTCGTCTTGCGAAGCGCGTATAGAAAAGAATCAATGATAGTTTTATGTCGAAAGAGCGTATACTTCTGATCTACAAATCCCACGTCACCTTCTGCCACTTCTTTAGCAGGCTGCAAACCGTTAGTAGGTTGCTTAGAATAATCTGGGATTAATATCTTTCCTGTATGCGGAGCAACGAGTCCCGTTAAGGCGCGAAAAAAAGTAGACTTACCTCTACCCGATCGACCCAGCACAGCGATGATCTGACCTTGCGTCATATCTTTACGGGTAACATTCCGCTCGATTAAATTAATGTTCTGAATAATTACCTTATCACCGTATGCTACACTCAGATTTTGAATATGTAGGATTATATCTTTTTCCTCGTAGAGTTCCATATTATCAATTGAATTTAGAATATCTGAAAAGTGATTTTCTAATAGTGCTAAGGGTTAGATCGATTCCAATACCTACAAATAATATTACAATTTGAAGTGCTAGTATCCGCCCGTGATTCATAAACTTATCGCTGTTTTTTATGAGCACACCTAAACCTCCTGCTGCCACAAGAATGGATTCAACTGTAACCAACATCATCCAGGTAATGGCAAGATTTTGCCTTAATACATCAATTACATAATCGAATCTTCCTTTAATGATTACTTCCCACAAAATTTCCCAGCGACTGCATTTCAACGATCGCGCATGATCAATTTCTTCCTGCGAAATATCTTTGATCACGGCCATTAAAGAGGTAATGAAGTAAAGGCTCATAAAGATCACCAAAACCCAAACTTGCATACTCCTTGCATTCGTAACAAGAATGGTGAGGTAAAATGTAATACCGGTAAGGGGCAAGTAACGCAACTGACTCATCGTTTTCGACAGCGGTCTTAACAGAGGAATTGGATAAGCGTATGCGATAATCAGGGAAAAGATAATGGAGATGACCGTTGCTTGAAAACATAATAACAACGAACTGCCCACATGAACAACCAATCCTTCATTATATAAAGAAACGAATCCATGCCACACCTGCTCTGGCGATGGGAAGAGTTTCTTCTCACCACTGGTCGCAATAAGCCAGTAAACTGCAATTAAAATGCACCATACAAAGGAGATGGTTATGGTATCTTTTCGGTCAAGCTTTTCGAAGGGCTTAAACCACAATTTAATGTTCATCAGACTATTATTAATTTAACAATGTGATAACGACTCTTCTGTTTTTTGCTTTACCAGCAGCCGTGGCGTTTTCGCCAACAGGCTCGTCTTGACCCTTGCCATCAATTTTCTGGAAGCGGCTGCTAGGAATTCCCTTTTGCATCAGATAACTTTTAACGGATTCTGCACGGGCTTGTGAAAGCGAATAATTACCATCACGTGTACCAGTGTTATCGGTATGTCCTATAATTTCAACACGTGCATTTTCCGCCTGAATCAACAAGTTATAGATTTGCTCAACAACATCTTTTGCTTCCGGACGCAACGCGGCCCTGCCTGCTTCAAAAGTTATATGCCATTCACCAGAAGCCATTACACTTGTTGCCTTCTTAGAGTAATCAGCAGCATAGGCTTCGCCAGAAGAAATATCCTTGATGTTTTTGAGGAAAGAAAGGTTAACTGCTTCTTCATACGGAACTATACGTTTCACGTTTTCATTGAAGCCCGCTGGATTTAATTCCTTCAGGTAACGAGACACTTGATCATACACAGCTTTGTAGCGATTGACGCCATCTGTTATTCCATAATATTGATTAGCATCAGCAAAGTTGAAAACTCGCGAGCCGCCCATGTTATATGATATTCCGTTTTTCTCACCTTTCTGTCCTTTGAACATGGAGTACCAAAAATCTCCAGTTTCCATGGCATACGTTTTGGCAACCGACTCGGAAGCCATGCGCGCCCATGTATCAAATTGTTTTATCTGATCGGATGATTGATAAGATGCCTTCAATAAACTACTCACCACTTCAGGATTTTTCTCAACCCATTGCTTTAACGCAATGATGGTGGTTGCCATTTGGTTGTTAAATTCTTTTGTGGAGATAACATCAGTAAATCCAGATAGTGCGTCAAAAACCATTTTGTCGCCAGGAGTCCATGTTGCACATCCATCAACTTTCTTATCAATGGTCTTACCGGTTAGCTTACCATTCTTCACTTCCTTTAGTGGAATAGTCCAGCCTTCTTTCTGAGATTTGATCAACTCTTTAGCAGATTCGATATAGTCATCATTCGCAGAAGGCAAAAAGTTAACCGCTTCAGCATCATACGTAGCAGGATCAGGATTGATCTTTAGACCATTAATAGAGGCATAATTTACTGCGGTAACCCAATCTCCGTCTCCCATCACAGCAGAGATCAATGAACCTTTCATCGTTTGAGGATCCATTTTCCAACTTGGTGGGCCAATCAATTTATCTTCACCAAAACTAAGACCTACAGCTCCTACTACTTGCAAATTGTATTTGTTAGCGCCATACTTATCGTCCAAAGCTTGTTGAACCGAACTGATGTAGTACGGTGCTCCATCACCCATAATCATCACAGCAAAAATACCTTCCTTCGGATTGGCATTTCCCTGGTCAAATTCTTCAACGAATTTAAGATGAAGATTACGCAATTCAGTAAGCCAATCCTGCCGAATAATCTCAAGGTTAACACCATTCTTTTCCATTAATGATCCTTCGGTAGTACGAGATCCTCCATTAGCAGCAATGATTCCGGATTGAGCATTCCACGCATAACCTCCAATGCGCACAATCGGTTTGCTGGAAACCACAGAGGAAAGTTTGC
Source organism: Chryseolinea sp. (assembly GCA_046595655.1). Classification (GTDB taxonomy): domain Bacteria; phylum Bacteroidota; class Bacteroidia; order Cytophagales; family Cyclobacteriaceae; genus Chryseolinea. The sequence goes on from JBKJOF010000089.1 coordinate 21,607, forward strand.
TTGTTGGTAATGGTATTTCATTGGTTGCGCTGATGTTGTTTACATCTTTGTCGCTCACATCAAGTCCTTGAAGTTGTTTGGATTCGCCAACGCGAAGGCCCGGAGATAAATAATAAACCAGAGCACCTATCGTACCTGCGATGAGCAACACGATAATTGCTTTAGCGAAGAATGTTAATTTAGACCACTGCATTTTTTAGGATGTTTAGAGATAGGTAAACGTTGAGTATACTAATTAAAAATGTCTCCGAAGCCTTGTGTCTCGGTCTTGTCTTTATCTGACAATTTATAATTCGGATTCGCGTATTTTTTTGCTTCCGGAAGCTGATAGGTTTCCGCCTTGATCTGATCGGTAAGTTTCTCCAGCTTTGAATATAGCTCATCACTATCAAGTGAATATTGGCTAGTGAGTGAATCAATATCAAGAAGGTTTTCACGTGTGGTGGCCAGATCAAGTGCTATCGTTGATGTTACAACGTCAAGGGCATAATCAAGCTCCCATCCTTTTGTGAAAAGCATTGCAGACTTTGCTTGTTCGGTTGCATTTTTAGCAGCTTGCGCGAATGCATATTCCTTCTTCAACATGTCGATACTAACTTCAAAGTCAGCTATTTTAATATCGATGGCAGTCTCTACCATATTAAGTTTACGATCCAACTTGCCAATTACATGCGCTCGTGTTCCATACTTACGAACGAGACCCGCGCTTTGATTCAGCAAGTGGCCTGTACGCTGGGCATCCGAAAGTGTTTTCATTAAACCGGTTTGCAACTCTACGTATTCATCCGTTTCCTTAGCAGCCTCTCCCTGTGTCTGATCTAACTGAGTCATCTTATCCTTTGTCTTTGACGCTCGTTCTTGAAGCAAAAGTACTTTTTCTTGAAACTCTTTCGACTCCTTTTCAGACTTGGTGGATTCAACCTCCATCGTTGTTTTAATAGATCTTATCTTGGCTTTCGCCTCTTTGAAATGCTGTCTGTTTTGAACCATCTTTTGCTTCTGTTCTTCAAGTTCGCCAAAGGGATCATACCGAATAATGAGTTTATGAAAGGCACGCGCCAGTTTCCGAAGTCCTTTGATAATTACCGGAAGAAAAATAAAAAATGCAATGACCAAAACAGCCGAAAGTACAGCACCCATCACCTGACCGATCATGGTAAAAACAATTGGCAAAATGTAGGTAAATGTACCCCATGCGGCCACGGCAAGAAGACCCAAGCCAATAAAGCCGGCTATGCCTTTTTCTCCTTTGCGCCAGTTCTGCGGGTTGAATGATATCTCTGATTTTTCAAAGTGCTTTAAAATTGGTAGCTCCAGCACCTTTGGAGTTTCTGTCGGAAAATTGGCCATTGTAAAGTGGTTAGTGGTCAGTCAAATTTTATAGCAAATATTTTGATATTCCTTCTTTGATGGAGCTGATCTTTCCAACGCTAATTTTCATAGCCTGATCATTCGCCTGTAATTTCAAATTGATTACATCTTGCTGAGGCTTGTATTTTGCCTCTACTTTACTCAGCTGGCTTCTGGTCTCTGTTAACTTTTGTTCCAGCGAAAGAATCTGTTGTTTCAATCGGTTTATTTCTCCATCCGTATGATTAATTTCCGAAGTGAGACCATCACGATCTGCTTTCAATTCAGCAGCCAAACCATTTAGTTTTTGATTCCCCTTTTCAGAATAGCCTTGGTAGACTTCATTTACTTTGCTTATATAGTAATCTGCATCCAACGCGAGTTTTTGAGCTGTGATGCTAGCATCCATTGTCTTGCCCATCTGAAAAGCCATTTTGTATATAGCCTCGTTTTGAGAACCGGCTGCTTTTATCGCCTGGTAAAAATCATAGAAATCATAACCGGGCATGTTAATGCTCTCCAACCCTTTCTCATAGACCTCTGTAATTTCTACTAAATATGGATTAGCCGAAGAGCTAGGCGTAGGGCTGGATGTGGTTTTTTCGCGAACTGGTGCAGTGGATTCACTAATGGGAAATGAGTTTACCTCCTTAGTTTCCTTTGGTTCGTCTTCTTCAGATTCGTCCTTAATAAAGAGATTTTTGAATGACTTCATAAATGGTTTGTTTGCAATTTAATCTATAAATATTAGAAAAATTATCATGGTAACGATTAATTGCGCAAGAAGTTCGGGCTTCCTTTTCCCACTCCGTAGCGCTTCAAGCAATCGAAGCTTCATCATTGATCAGGAAAAATAATGAATTAGTCGTAACCTATAATAGAAGTTCGAAAACGATTTTCTTGAACCCTCCTGTTATACAACGGCATAAGCAAGCGACCGTTTTAATTCTAAGCGCGACCTTATATTCAGATCCATATACTTGCAGAGAAACAGGGATTCGAACCCTGGTGACGCTTGCGCGTCACTATTAATTTCTTACTTCCATTTCATAACCAAAAGCGTTAAAGGCAAACTTCCAGCGAGTTTCGATTTGAGTTTTTATATTTTCATTAATGCCAGCATAGGTATTCTTCTTATACGATTCAGATTGCTTCACTTCATTCATAAGGAAAGATTCCACATCGTCAAACGATCCTAAGTTTAGTTGCTGATAAGCTTTTCTTAATTCTACCATTGGATCTGCAATGAAGCTTGAGTAAGGAAGTTCGTAAAGTTGAGTGGCAGGAACATACTTTTTATCAACAAGGTATTTTTTGTATAACTTTTCATAAGCATACAAAATGTATTTTAGAATAAATTCGTTTTTCACACGATGCAGACCCAGTAATGGCAATATCTTTTCATACAATCCTTCATTCGATAAAAATACATCGTATGGATTCCTATGGATATGAATGAAGCGGGCATCTGGAAATACTTCCAGAATTTCTTTTACTCGTGCCGTGTTGCACGGACTCTTCAGCAACAATACCTTGTTCGGATTTTGATAGACTAATTTCTGTGTGAAGAATAGGAAGTTCTTCTTCCAATTTCCTTTCACTCCTTCTCCCCTTTGAAATGTAACACATTCATCAAAAACATTAAAAATACTTTTTGGAAAATATAATCCATGGACCCACGATGTTTGACTGATGCTACCCATTGCAAATTCTTCTTCAATAGGTAGCGAAACTCCTGCTTTTACATTGTCTTGCGGTCTGGTGTCGGGCATAGCGAGCTTCATAATGGCACGAATGAATTTGCCACCACTTAGAAAAACATGCGGAGCCAAGCCCTCAAACGTTTGACAAAATGAAAAGTGCGGATCGCGACTTAATACATACTGAAGGTAGGTTGTCCCGCTTCGTGGATGACCTAAAATAAATACCGGACGAATTACTTTTACTCGCTTTATTTTTCTGGAGTATACGAAGTGTTCATAAAGTTGAAACGGAGAATTGAGTAAGCTAAGAAAAGTAAGGAGTAACGCCTTCGGTAAAAAGCGAATATCAATCGCGAATTTATTTCTTCTTAACAATTGAAACCAACTGATCAGATCAATACCAACAGCAGTATGTGTTGGATTGAAAAAGTCACTTGTCTTATATCCTAGTTTCATATTTGCGTATGCCGTTCTTCAAAGGTTACCGCAAAGACTCGGAGGCACGAAGTTGCACAAAGATTCTTGCACTTTAGTCTGACTTTGTTCACTCAGAAGGGAAAAATTTAACACAAAATCGAAACAAGTATTTCCTATCTTTGATTTTAAACCGATCACAGTTACAGCGTATCGTAGTATGGCCAGACATCTTCGAGGATCATTTCTACTCTCCTGCTTTCTTTTCATTTCCAATTTCGTTTTATCCCAAACTACTTTTGTTGAAGGGTTTGTAAAAGACGAAACCACTGGCGAGCCTATTGCTTTCGCACACGTATTCTTTAAAGGAACTCAAATTGGTATAAGCAGTGACACCTCCGGATATTTCAAATTGCAAACAACAAAAAAAGTTGATACCCTGGTTGTTTCCTATCTTGGATATCTCACGGAGCGTGTAAAACTCACGCTATACGAACGACAGAAGTTGGAAGTAAATCTTCAGTCACAGTTTGCAGAACTCCAGGAAATTGTGGTTAAGCCCGGTGAGAATCCTGCGTGGGAAATTTTAGAAAAAGTAGTGGATGCAAAAAGTGCGAACAATCCTGAACTAAAGAATACCTATTCGCGAGAAGAGTACGTCAAGATTCGTTTCGATCTAAACAACTTCACAGAAAAAATTAAACGTAACATTATGGTTCGTCCGTTTGATTTTATATGGGAGAATGTGGATACGACATCAGACGGTATTACCTATTTACCTGTGCTGTTTGTTGAAAAGGAAATTGATCATTACTATCAGCGAAGTCCAAAAAGAATCAGAGACTATGTAAAAGGTGTGAACACCACGGGACTTAAAGGGCCAAAGATTATGAAGTTTGTTGAAGACCTTTCCATAACCCCCAACATCTACAACAACTATGTAGTGATGCTTGATAAAAGTTTTCCAAGTCCCATAAATGATAATTTCAAATTGCATTATGTGTACACGTTGATGGAAGACAGTGTCATGATTCAACGCGAGAAGTATTATCGCATTACATTTCAACCCAAGTATAAAAGAGAGCTTGCTTTTACAGGCGAGATGCTGGTTCATGCTTCGAGCTATGCCATTAAACAAATTGAATTGCAATTCGATATTATGGCGAATGTAAACTTTGTGCGCAGCTATTGGGTAAGTCAAACATACGAACCCGTAAATGGAAAAGATTGGATGCCGGTTTTGACGCAAGTGTTAGGAGATTTCACTGTCGTTGAGAATTCATCAGAGATGACTGGCTTCTTTGGAAGAAAAAATTCCAGTTATAAAAACTACACCATCAATACTGAATTACCTCCAGAAATTTTTAAAGGATCGGAAATGGTAGTTGAAAATGATAGTGCTAAAATCCGCAGTGGTGAATATTGGAAACAAGCACGTCATCTTGAACTCACTACCGAAGAGAATAATGTCTTCAGCATGGTAGAGAGAATCGAACAAGATCCTGCTTTTGTTTTGAGAAAAAATTTAGTAGCTACTTTTCTAACGGGTTACGTGCCACTAAACAAAACCTTTGAAATTGGAAACTTCTATACGTTTTACGCTTACAACGTCATTGAACATTCGCGTGTTAAGTTTGGACTTCGCACCAGCAAGGACCTTTCATTTCCTGTAAAAGCATCAGGCTATGTTGCTTACGGAACGTTGGATGAAAAATGGAAATATGGGGGCAATGCCGAATGGGATATCGGTAAAAATAAAAATCCAAAACGATTAGGTGTGTCCTATCGCTACGACATTGAACAACTCGGACGAAGTTACAATCAGATTGAAATTGATAACGTATTAACATCATTCATTCAATACGGTAACGTTGCTTCACGCATTTATAAAACGGATTTTAAAGTATACGCTGAAAACACTTGGGTACCCGGATTCATCACCCGACTTACCTATTTCAATAACATTGTATCGCCCACCAACAATAAGACTTTTGAAATCAACGATGATGGAACTGTACTTCAGCAAGATGCCTTTAAAGCAAATGGTTTTGCCGTTGCCTTAAAATATAGTTGGCAGAATCACGATTTATCAGGAAATTTTTATTCGCGGAACGAGCGCAAGGTTGTATTTCGGAAATATCCCGACATCGGTATTGAATGGCGATGGGCAAATAAAGACGCGTTTGGGGGTGATCTGAATTTTCAAAAACTTTCTGTTCAGTTTAAACAAAAAGTACGACTGCAAAAGCTCGGATACTTTCAATACAATTTAGAAGCAGGAAAAATATTTGGAACCGTACCTTATCCCTTTCTCAATATTCCCTTTGGCAATCAGTTGGTTTTGCACGATGATGCAGCCTTCAACCTAATGAATTTTTTAGAGTATGCTTCTGATGAATATGTAACGCTTCATGTTCAACATCACTTTGAAGGATTGTTCTTCAATCATATTCCATTAATTAACAAACTAAAATGGAGAGAATTAATTTTTGCTCGCGCGTATTGGGGCGGAATATCAGCAGGCAATAATCAATCCACTTACCTCTTTTCTGAAAACCTTAAAGCTCTGAATAAAAGCTACTATGAAGTGGGGTTTGGTATTGAAAACATTTTCAAGATTGCCCGCATCGATTTTACGTGGCGCCTAACCGATACTGATGATCCAGGAGTTTATAAATTTATTGTGAAGCCATCTTTTAGGTTAGCGTTTTAGAAGTAATAAAAGTAAATTGATTTGAGGTGAGAATCTTAATTGAGATTAATCGATAACAACTTACTCTCACGCTAATGCATTCTATCCTCTCTTACATCTAGTTCTTTCATAATCTTCGCTTCTTCTTCCAGAAATTCGTTCCAACGTTTCATCACTACCTCTTCAGAAGAATATAGTTTAGCCAGCTGAAGAAAGTTTTTATAATGCCCGGCTTCTGATACCATAAGTTCATAATAGAATTTGGATAGCGATTCGTCCGGAATGTTTTTCCACAACATTTTAAAACGCTCGCAACTTCGAGCTTCAATCAAGGCATTCATCAATAGTTTTTCCAGAAGTTGCTGTTCACGATTACCTCCTTTGCGAAGTACCTTATTCAGGCGCATTACATATTCATCTTTTCGCTGTGGGCCCAATGTATAACCTCGCTTTTTCAATTCCTCCATTACGCGTTCGAAGTGTGCCCACTCTTCTGCCACTATAGGCGTCAGCATTTCAACAAGTTGAGTTCTGTCGTGATGGAGGATTATAAGTGAGATGCAGGATGACGCAGCTTTTTGTTCGCAGTAAGCGTGATCGATCAGAATTTCGCGAATGTTTTTGCCGGCCATGTCTGCCCATCGTGGGTCGGTTGGCAATTCAAGCCCTAATGTAAATTTATCAGATGCTTTCATTTTCTATCACACGGTCTTAATCATAGAACGACCAGTCGACACCAAAGTCCAATGTATTGCGGTAAGCCGGATAATTTGGTGTTGGCATGTAACCTTGTTGGGTGAACAGTTGGATGATATTATTATACTTTACAAAAATCCTAGCCTTCTTTATTCTACCACTAAAGAAGAGGTCGACAACAGGAAACGAGGGCACTACATAACTCTGCTGAACGTAATACTGCTGAGTGGTGATATCATATCCATTTGCATAATAGCTAGACTGCCAATGTACATCAACACCCGTCTGCATGTCGAGGTTATTCTTGAACCACATATTTTGATATGCAAATTGTGCGTTAGCAAACAGCTCAGGTACTTGCATGGCATCGTCATCATTTTTTAACAGAGCCGTATAAATGGTTTGACTATCGAACGTAACATGTTTACCCAATGCAACAGAGAATTTCAATTCAGGCGCAGCCATTACTTGCGTGCCCGAAGATTGAATGGGCAGAACGTGTTGATCTTGTCCATAATAACCGCGTTTAAAGAAAACGTAGTTTGTAAGTGTGGTAAAAGTCAGACCAGGCGAAACTTCCAACTTCTTTGTCGTGTAATGTAAATATCCATTAAGCTGAGTAACGTTTACATTTCTAAAATCATTATCCCACAAATCATGTCCACCGCGATTAGCTTGTTGCAAGAATGAAGGTGCGTATTGAACTTGTTTGAGTGAAGCCTCCAGCCATTTACTTTTCAGCTGCCCATCAATTCTATAATTTCCATACTGATTAATTTCACCCCAACCTGTCAGTTCAAACACAGAATCCAATTTCATTGAAATTCTTCCTCCAATATAATTTTCAACTCCTTTCGTCTTTGTAAACAAGGTATCTTCCGAAATGTATTTATAATCCATATTATAATTACGAATAGCATAATACCCGTTGTAGAAAAGCTTGAGCAGATTTCCTTTAATGCCTACTTCATTTCGAAACGATTTGAATTTTGCGTAATCATCTGTCTTTGTACTGTCTACTTCTACGTTATCGTAATAATTTGCTGTAGATGAAGTTAAAACATCGGTAAAACCATTACCCTGTTGATAGCTATCCAGTGTATGGTAAACCTGTAACGCACTTGCTAATTCATAGCGATGATGAAGGTGAAAATTACTTCGTTTCTCTAAGCTTGAAGCATCCGTTAGCCAAGGCAATGCATCCCTCTTCGAAAAGAAATCCTTATAGTCGTAAGGCCGAGTATAGTCCATTTGAATTCCGCCATATTCATCCACCTGATGTTTGTTGTTTCTAAAATTTACAAATAAACGATAGGTACTGTCTTTGGACTGAAAGGCGGTATAAAAATCAACGTAAGTGCCCTTAACGTGCCGATCGCCTTTACCTCTGCGTTGTATTTGCTTGTCAATAAGAAACACACGATAGTTGAAACCTGCATTCCATTGAGGCGTAATGTTTCGGCTAAAGGCAACGCGTGTTATGGACTTTCCCCCTCCTCCTAAGATTATTTTTATATTGGTATAGGGAGACTTTGTGTCAAAATATTTAACCGATTCTGCATCCCAATATAAATTGTATGAATTGAATCCAGAGGTTGTGCCGATTAAATCAGGCACCTTGTAAAAAATTGGTTGTATGGCTGTGCCCGTATTTCCAAGATCCTGATATAAATTGTTATTGTATCGAACGTAGCTATTTATACGATGCACATTCGTGATGATGGTATCGATAGGGTAAAGAGTGGTGCGATTAAAAAAATCATCCTGTTCAAAGTAATATTTGGAAGTGCCCGGCCCGTAAATCGATTTGGTTGTGTCATCAATGATGCGTGATCCTCTTCGCGGAGCATCGTCTGTGTCTTGTCCTTTTGCCACGAAGGAAAGAGAAAGGCCTAAAATCAAAAAAATCGAGGTTTTGAAAAAATGCACGGGCAAAAATAAGCGGAGAATATGGTTTGAACGATTTTGGTGGAATAATTTTCTATTGAGCACGCCTTACTAAGTTTAAGACCAGCTCATCAAAATCCCTTCCATTTTTTATAAACTCCACTTCGATTGGTAAATAAAATATGGGAAGTCGATCTATGAATGACTTAAACTCTGGTGCATCCAATTTAACCTTATCTTTTTCAGTGGTAAGGATTTGAGCATCCGGATTGTGCTGGAGAAGTGCTTCAATCTTGTTCAGATCATGAAGGGTATAGACATGATGGTCATTGAATCGTAAATGTACCTTTAACTCGAACGCGTGCTTCACATAGGTAACTAGTGGTGAGGCATCTGCAATGCCCGATACCAAGATGACATCCCGACCAATCTCTCTTTTTAATTGACCTATCGGCAGAGCAACTCCATAATGAATAGTAGTAAAGAATAGTGGTTTATCAGAATACAGGCGCACCGATCTCTCAATCTCTATCACCTCATCATCTTTCATGTCGATGGGACATTTAGTAACGACCACAACATCTGCGCGGGACGCTCCCCTTCGTGATTCACGTAGTCTTCCTGCAGGCAATAGAAAGTCTTTATAAAAGGGTCGATGATAATCCGATAATAAAATGCTGAAGCCAGGACGCACTCTTCTGTGTTGAAAAGCATCATCCAATAAAATAACCTGAACATCTTCAACTTCCTGAAGAATGTAAGGGATTGCCAATGCCCGTTCCTCCCCTACTGAAACAACTACTCTACTGCCATACTTTCTAAAAAACTGATACGGCTCATCGCCAAGGGTTGAAGCACTATCATGTTCGGATGCGATACGAATTCCTTTTGTTTCTCTCCCATACCCACGACTGAGTGTTGCTACTTTATAATCATCAGCTATCAACCGTATTAAGTGTTCGATCATTGGTGATTTACCTGTGCCACCAACCGTTAAATTCCCTACAGAAATTACCGGAACATCGAAGGCCACGGAGGGCCGAATACTCAGATCATATAACCGGTTTCTAAACCCGGTAATCATATTGTAAAACACAGCAAACGGAAACAACAAAATTCTTAAGATGGCCATCAGCACGTAAAATACATTTAACTTTCAAACCTCAACGATTCAAACCGAATGGCAAGTATAAAAATAAAAGACGTAACCGATTTTCTGGAATCGTGGGCGCCCAAATCCTACCAGGAATCTTATGATAATTCGGGATTACTAACCGGTAGTTCTTCAACAGAAGTGAAAGGTATTTTGGTCACATTGGATTGCATCGAGGAGGTAGTTTCCGAAGCCATCCGATCGGGTTGCAACCTGATTGTGGCACATCATCCCATCATTTTTAAGGGACTGAAGAAGCTGACCGGAACAAATTATGTAGAGCGAACCATAATTCTGGCAATCAAACACGACATAGCGATATATGCGATTCATACCAATCTGGATAATATTCATACTGGAGTAAATCTAAAAATTTGCGAAAAGATCGGTTTGAAAAATCTTAAGGTGCTTGTACCCAAGACGGATACCCTTCAGAAATTGGTGACTTTCATTCCAAAGACAAGTGCCGAAAAAACCTTATCTGCTATCCATGAAGCGGGTGCCGGACAGATCGGTGAATACAAGAATTGCAGCTTTCAAGTTGAGGGTATAGGAGGCTATTTACCAGGCAGTTCAGCCAAGCCAACGATTGGCGAAATTAACAAGCAGGAATTCGTTGATGAGATACGCGTTGAGCTAATTCTTCCCGTTCATTTATCGGGAAAGATTTTAGCTGCATTGAAGTCATCGCATCCCTATCAAGAGGTTGCGTATTACCTCACCAACATTACAAATGAAAATCAAGAGGTTGGTGCTGGAATGATTGGAGAGTTGGAACATGCAATGGAACCTTCCGCATTTTTAACGGGTTTAAAAACCAGTATGAATCTGAATATAATCCGTCACACTCAATTAATTGAAAAACCTATAAAGAGAGTCGCAGTGGCAGGCGGTTCTGGAAGCTTCCTCCTTCCAAAGGCAATTGAGGCTGGAGCCGACATCTTTATTACGGCCGACTTTAAATACCACGAATTTTTTGATGCCGATGGTAAAATCATCATTGCTGACATCGGACATTACGAAAGCGAGGTTTTCACCAAAGATTTAATTGTAGGTGTTTTAATGGAAAAATTTCCTAGTTTTGCGATCAATTTTTCAAAAACCGTCACCAATCCAATAAGCTACCTTTAAAGAATGGAAAATCAATCAGTTGCACAGAAGCTCGAAGCGCTTGTTAAACTCCAGTTCATTGATACCAAAATAGACGAACTCAAAAAACTAAGAGGTGACCTTCCAGATGAGGTACAAGATCTGGAGGACGAAATGGAAGGGTACAAAACCCGTCAAAGCCGATTAGAGGTTGAGTTCAAGGAAATTGAGGAAGGAATTAAAAAGAATAAAGAAGGTATTAAGGAAGCCGAAAAGCTGATCAAGAAATACAACGAGCAACAGAAGAACGTTAGAAACAACAGAGAGTTTGATGCTATCACGAAGGAAGTAGAACTTCAGGAACTCGAAATACAACTTTGCGAAAAGAAGATCAAAGAAGGCAAAGACACTACTCAACAAAAGAAAGACGAAATTGAAAAGACCAATGCTTTTATTAAAGAGCGTGGTGAGCATCTTCAAATAAAGAAGAATGAACTCAATGGAATTTTGCTTGAGAGTGAAGAGGAAGAGAAAAAATTGTTAGGTGAGCGTGAAAAGGCCACCAAGAAAATCGAAGATAAGTTATTGAAATATTACGAGCGCCTTCGCGGAAGCTTAACGAATGGACTTGCTGTAGTGCGAGTAGTTCGCGGAGCTGCTGAAGGATGTAACATCGTAATACCGCCACAGAAAATTGCTGAGATCCGCGAGAAAAAGAAAATTGTGATCGATGAGCACTCTGGCCGTATCTTAGCCGATGTTGACATGGATAGTCTTGATGAAGGCGACAAACCTAAAACAGCAAAAGTTGCAACACCAGCACCAACCACCAGAAGAAAAAAAGTTGAATAAGTTTCAATCAAACATATTGAAAAAGGCATGCTTAATCACATGCCTTTTTTTATGCCTGAGTCGTTTTTCATCCGCTCAGGATTGGAAATTCGATGCCGCTACCCAACAGGCTTATAACCTCGTTTTGAATCTTCAGGTACAAGATGTTCACCAACTTATACCTGAACCCAAAACAGTTCAAGAGCAGTACATTACATCGTTAGCTGAAACTCTGGAGCTTTTGATTACGGAAGACAAGGACAAGTTCGATGACTATGAAGATCGACATGAAAAGCGCCTTGACAGAAGGATAAGAACCAATACTGCAGAGGATATTTTCCTTAACGCAGAGATCAGACTCCAATGGGCTTTTGTTTATCTAAAATTCGGACATGAGTTTGATGCTGCCTTAAGTTTAAAACAATCCTATGATGCAGTTCAGGAAATCAAGAAGAGGTTTCCAACCTTCAAGGCAGTTCAAAAGACTTCTGGAATATTAGACATTATAGTGGGATCAATTCCAGAAAAGTATGATTGGGTTTTGAGTTTGATGGGCATTAAAGGTTCGATCGATCAAGGACTATCCGAGCTGGATAATTTACGAAAATCAGATAGTCCATTATCACTTGAATCCGATTTGCTATATGTGCTCGTTCAAGGTTTTGTGCTTCAACAAACCGAGGAGGCATCAAAAGAAATGCAAGGTGTATTAAGTCGTAATCCTGATAGTCGACTGGCACTATTTCTCGGAGCTTCTATATCAATCAAAAATTCGGAGAGCGAGAAAGCTTTAAGGATGATTGTTTCATTAGAAGATCATAAAACTGGATTGCCGTTGTACTATGCTCAATACCTTAAGGGCGAAGTGTATTTGCAGAAAGCAGATTACCTTAACTCTATTGCCGCCTATCGTTGGTTCATCAACCATTACGCAGGAGAAAATTACCTGAAGGACGCGCACTACAAAATCGCTCTCTGCTATTGGCTCAATGGAAATTCGAATGACGCCCTGCATCATTTTGAAGAGGCGAAGACAATTGGGAAAGAGATTACAGAAGCAGATAAATACGCAGCCAGAAGTTTGTCAGAGAATGAATTGCCTCACATTAAATTAACCAAGGCAAGGTATTTTACTGATGGTGGATACTATGACGAAGCCTACGAGGTTTTAGAAAATATTTCACCACAAGAACGAGCAACCAAACGTGATCAGGCAGAGTTTCCCTACCGACAAGCACGCCTTTATCATAAGCAAAACAAACATCAGGAAGCGAAAATGTATTATGAACAGTGTATTCAATTAACTGGAAACGAACCTTGGTACTTTGCTCCAAACTCTTGCTTGCAATTAGGGTATATCGCCTTATTAGAAGGCGAAAAGAAAACCGCGAAGTTATATTTTGATCAAGCGATTGTTTACAAAAAGCACGAGTACAAAAATAGCATCGACACCAAAGCGAAGTCAGCTCTGGCTCAGCTTAGCGAACGCAAATGATCTATATTGTTATAAAGCTCAACACTGAACATAGAGCCAGTATAGTTTAACAAATAGAGGCAAAGATTCTGATGCTCAAACATATCCATCGACTTTAGTGGGTAATTCAATAGCATGCAAAGTAAAATTCGAATTGCACGACCATGCATGCAGATTAGTATTACCTTCTCTTCGTCTTTGCTCATAATTTGATTGATCGCTGGCTTCATCCTTTTCACCACATCTTCAGGACTTTCTCCATGTTCAATTCGTAACGAAGTTTCACCGACTTGCCATTGTCTTAACATATGGTGGTAATACTCGTCTTCGGCAGGATCAATCTTCTGACCCTCCTTTGTACCCCAGCTAATTTCATTTAACTCACTCAACGATTCACAACTAATTCCCAGATCAATGAATTGCTGAATAGATTCACGGGTTCTTGTCAAGGCCGAGGTATAGATTTTATCAAACGGAACATCTTTATACGATGCAAAGAAAGCATGTCCTTGGGCGCGGCCTCGATCGTTCAGGCTGCTGTTTACTCCACTGCCTTGAACAATGTTGTTCAAGTTAAAATCAGTCTGACCATGACGAACAAGGTATATTTTTTTACTGCTCAATTTTTCGGTTATTTTGGGCGCAAGTATAGTTAATCGTTATCAGTTATCCGTTGTCAGACTGGCAATTGGCCAGTATGTTTTCGGAAATAACACATATTGACCAATACTCAACATTACCTTAACAAACAGTTCTTTCCATGGGGATTTTTAAGGAAGGCATAACATTAGAATCGCTTAATAAATGGTCGGGAAATACCTTGGCAGAGCAGTTGGGTATTGAGTTCATTACTATTGGAGATGACTACCTGGAAGCACGCATGCCCGTTGATAGACGAACACATCAACCATTGGGTTTGCTTCATGGTGGAGCTTCAGTGTCGTTGGCAGAAACGATGGGAAGCGTGGCGGCTACCTTATGTGTTGATCAAACAAAATTTTTCTGCGTGGGTTTAGAGATTAATGCCAACCATTTGAAAAGCGTTCGAGATGGTTTTGTAAAAGGAATTACCAAACCAATTCACATCGGAAAGAAAACTCAGGTTTGGGAAATTCGAATATTAAACGAACACGATGAATTGATTTGCATAAGCCGCATAACCATGGCAGTGCTGGAGAAGAAAAATTAAGGGAACGAGCAGAAAGATTTATCATGGACGTATCGATTTCAGAAAAACAATCACAAATTACAGAGATAGATTGCTTGTCGCGTATAATAACGCACGCTGTAGAACAAAATTTTTCAGTTGCGCTTTGGAAGTTACCGAACAACCCGGTTCGGCATCTTGTGTTATCGAAGCAAACACAGCTTTTAAAAAAGGATGATGTTATTGAAGAGTTGAAGACAGGATTCATCTTCTCCCCTTTCGATCCACAAAAAGAAAGTCTCTACCTCGAAGCTGATTACTCTTTTTCATTTGTTGCAAATGGATTAAAATCTCCAGAAGCACCTATAGAGATTATCTCTTTCGAATGGTTGAAGAGTTTTCCAATCAGGTCGTCAGAGGTAAAACTAAAAACTAAAGTCTACAAGCAACTTACTACTGGAGAACAAGGCAATAAGCAATTCTTTGTGAATCTTGTGAGTAAAGGTGTTGAAGAGATTGAGAAAGGTTTAATGGAAAAAATTGTTCTGTCACGAACACAATCTGTTCACCTTTCAGATGACGTTGATGCGGTGGATGTGTTCGAGGAGCTTTGT
>JBKJOF010000096.1:0-7328 GCA_046595655.1 Chryseolinea sp.
ACCACTCAAAAGAAGACAATGGTATGAAGGCCTATTCTCAAATATTAAAAATATAAACCTGCCACTAAGTCTTACGGGTTAGTTCAGAATAGCTCTATTGCAAAATCTCGGTTTAAAAGAGAAGAAAGTATGATACGCAGGTCAGTGGCATTTATCTTGCAGATTCGTTTTCATGAAATTACTTTTTATTGTTAACCCTTCTTCTGGTCGCAAAAGCAACGATGCTGCTCTTCTCGCCATTCATGAGTCAATGGCGGAATACGGGTTCGATTTTAAGTTTTTATATACTACCGGTAAAGACGATGATACTGCCATTGCCAATCAACTGGAAATGTTTAAGCCCGATCGGGTTGCCGCATGTGGTGGAGATGGGACAGTTCAATTGGTAGCACGCAACATGATCGGCAAAAAAATTCCCATAGGTATTTTACCATTAGGATCTGCCAATGGTTTGGCCAAAGCGCTTGACCTACCTGCGGATATCAAAGAAGCACTCCATGTCTTTACCCATGGCACTGCTCATATCCCCCTCGATCTACTAAAAATAAACGACCACATTTGTACACACCTCAGTGACCTTGGCACAAATGCCTTGCTTGTGAAAAACTATGAAGAGGCAGGTGATAAAGGACTGATAGGCTACGCCAAGCATTTGATAACTTCTATTCAGCAAAGTGAACTGATGGAGTATTCAATCACCACACCAGAGGGCACAACAAATGGCGAAGGGTATATGCTTACTATTGCCAATGCAAATAAATATGGAACAGGGGTGCAAGTCTCGGAAGGTTCTGTGTCGGATGGCAAGTTTGAAATATGTCCGGTGAAAGAAATTGATATACAGTCTGCAATAAAGGCGGGTCTCACTGCACTTAATTTGTTTGTCGATAAAGACATGTTTTCAGAAGTGATTACCTGCACTTCGGCTCACATCACAATAAGTCGAAAAGTACATTTGCAGATTGATGGTGAATACATGGGAGAAATCGATTCGGTTAAAGTAAGTATACTACCTTCTGCAGTCAACGTATTGCTGCCATCATGAGCAAAAAACGAACGCCCATTTTGCTCAGCTTTTATGGGCTTTCAAATGGAAAGCAAAATCTATTTTTCGGAAAGGTGGCGTATTCCCCCGTTGGCGATCTCAGCTTTAAAGACTACAACCGTTTCAAAACTTTTAAAACTATTATCGCTCTTTATCGCACACGCGGCATTCACAATCGTGAATTTGAAATGGCGTTTGATCACGGCAGCATAAAAGGAAAAACTGATCACTCGGGTTCCTTCTGGTGCGATGTAGCAATGGATGAGCGGCAAACCAAACTCGTGTCGATTACTTTAAACAATCCGAAAGAAGAAGTATGGCTTACAGAAAATCTTTATCCTAACACCATTCACAGGATTCAGGCAAATACCTTGGTGATTTCTGATTTGGATGATACTCTTATCCACTCCTTTATTCACAATAAGTTTAAACAGCTTCGAACATTGTTGTTCACTTCCGTGGAAAACCGTAAGACAGTAACGACCATGGCAAATTTAATCGGACGTTTTGTGCAGTCAGGCGCTACTCCTTTTTATTTATCCAATAGCGAACAAAATCTTTTCCCAATGCTGTTTCGATTTCTGGCGCTGAATAAGTTTCCGGCCGGACCCTTATTTCTGAAGCAATATATTGGATGGAAACAATTGGTTTGGCGAAAGAAATTCAGCGTTAAAAACCTTCACAAACTTTCGATGCTGGAAAAAATTCTAGATCTGTTTCCAGACAAGCAATACATTTTAATTGGTGATAATACCCAACACGACTTGGCAATTTATTTGGAGGCCGCGGAAAAGTACCCACACAATATTCGGTATATTATAATTAGAGAAGTATCTAAAAAGCCGGCAGACAAAGTGGTGATGCAACAGGCACTAACTACACTTCAGAAAAACAAAATTGGCTTGCACTACAGCAGTCATTTCCCTGAAGATATACCGTGGGATTTGCAGAGGATATCTGAGCCCTGAACTTTAGACTTTGAACCCTGCTTGTAAAACTTTGAACTTTAAAGTTTAAACCCGAAACTTACAGGCTCAAAACTTTTCATCTTGAATCCATCCTTTCACCATCATTTTAAACTTGGCATTTTAGGCGGGGGTCAGCTAGGCCGTATGCTCATTCAATCGGGTATTGATTTTAATATTCCATTTCGTGTTCTTGATCCGGATGTTCATGCACCTTGTTCAACCCTCTGTGACTTTCATCACGGCAAGCTTACAGATTTTGATACGGTAATGAAATTTGGCGCAGGCTGCAATATCATTACGATTGAAATCGAAAATGTAAATACTGCTGCACTGAAAGCGTTAGTGGAACAAGGAAAGAAAGTTTTCCCGCAACCAGAAGTTATTGAACTCATTCAGGATAAACGTACCCAAAAGATTTTTTTCCGCGACAGCGGAATACCTACTGCTGATTTCATTTTGGTTGAAAATGCAGCCGATGTAAAACGTAACATCAATTTCTTCCCCGCTGTAAACAAACTCGGTCGCGAAGGATACGATGGCCGTGGTGTACAAATACTCCATACAGAAGCTGATGCGAGTAAAGCATTTGATGCTCCTGGGATTCTTGAAAAACGAATTGATTTCGAAAAAGAAATTGCGGTAATCGTAGCTCGAAATTCAAATGGAGAAGTGAAAACTTTTCCATCGGTTGAAATGGTTTTTCATCCCATCCAAAACCTGGTGGAATATCTTTTTGCCCCTGCAGAAGTTCCTCAAAATATTTTGGATGACGCTGACGCAATTGCGCGCAAAATCATTCACGAACTACACATGGTTGGAATATTAGCTGTTGAAATGTTTGTGACAAAAGATGGTAAGGTATTGGTAAATGAAATTGCTCCTCGTCCACATAACAGCGGGCATCAGACAATTGAAGCAAACACCACATCCCAATATGAACAACACTTACGTGCGATACTAAATCTTCCCCTTGGAGATACTAGTCTATTATTACCGAGTGCTATGGTAAACTTATTGGGTGAACCGGGCTATGAAGGAGAGGCGAAATATATTGGTTTTGAAGAAGTGATGAAAGTAATCGGAGTGCACGTGCATCTCTATGGAAAACGAATTACCAAACCCTTTCGTAAAATGGGTCATGTCACAATTGTTGATGCTGATGTAGCGAGTTTGAAAAAGAAAGCCAACTTTGTGAAGGAAACTTTAAAAATAATCGCCTGATATGAACAAACCTGAAGTGGGTATTATCATGGGCAGTGATTCCGATCTTAAGATCATGAAAGAAGCTGCGTTAGTTTTAGAAGAACTCGAAGTGCCGTATGAGCTCACAGTTGTATCAGCCCATCGAACCCCCCTTCGAATGGTAGAATATGCTCAATCGGCAAGAGGCAGAGGCATTAAAGTAATTATTGCAGGGGCAGGAGGCGCAGCCCATTTGCCGGGTATGGTAGCATCACTTACTTCATTACCCGTAATTGGAGTTCCCGTGAAATCCTCAAACTCCATTGATGGATGGGATTCTATTCTTTCGATTTTACAAATGCCTGGAGGAGTACCTGTAGCTACAGTTGCATTGGATGGCGCACGTAATGCCGGAATACTGGCAGCCCAAATTTTGGGCACCACAGATAGTTCGCTTGCGAAGCGCCTCGATACCTTCAAAGATTCTCTTAAAAATAAAGTGGAATCTGTCGCTAAAAACATCGAATCAAAAGGCTGGAAAGACATTTGAAATAATAGACTTCATTGATATTTTAAAAATCCATAATTTCATCGGATATTAAACCCCATGAATACAAACGTTAAAGGCTGGCTAAAAGAGTATATCGAGTTCCGCAAAGATCTCTTAAAGGATGTTATTGAAAGTGATGCTAAAAAGTCATCGCATCCAGAGCATGCGCTTTATCGTATTATTCAGCCTACAGGCCTCATGTATGGACAATCGGTGGGCGAACTTGATGTGCCCGGTCACGAATCCTGGACAGAAAAAGACAGGATGAAGGTTTTACTGGCGGAAAGTTTAATTAGCAGCTCGTTACTATTCCATGACAAGCCTGTAAATACCCCTGAAGAATTTTCGAAAGTGGTAATGCAAACGCTCGAAAGCATTGGCAGTTTCTATAACAATATTTTTCCTGAATTAGCCACCCCTACCAAGACTTTATTCGGAGGAAAAAAATCAGCTATTGAATTAGCAGAAAAGATATTAGATAAGAGAATTGACGATACCGATACCTATAGCGGAAATTTCTGGACTTATTTTTTTCACAACAGCTTGTTGTTCCTCGATATTTTCATTTATGGTCAATGGATACACACCAATGCCGATCGAATTGTAGCCGACTTCTTCCGCTACGAGCGTGATGAGTTGCGCTTCTCTGTAGTAAAAGTTATATCAGCAGCTTCACATGCCAACCGTGAAATTGCCAATGAAGAAAGAAAGTTGTTTGAGTTCTTTATTCAAAGCACCGATTTATCATCTGATAGAAAAAGAGAAGCGTTAAGAATTTTTGAAGAAGGAATTTCAGTAGAAGACATTAATCTACCTTCTGAAAACTCCTGGATTCTTAAGAAGTTTTTCCTTGAAATGGCCATCCTTACCATTTGGTCCGATAAGATTATTGATCAAAATGAACTTGATTTTTTAAGACGTTTCTGTCATTACCTTAACTTCTCTGATGAAGACCTCGATCATAGCTTGGTTGCTATAGAAGGTTTTGTTTTAGAACACTGGTCACAACTTGAATATCTCCAGAACAAAAAGAATTATAACGAAGTAAGCGACATGTTTGTGAAACGAGTTTCGCGAATTGCCGAGAAGAATAAAGCTCGTTTAATGAGTGGCATTCAGGAGAACGAGAAGGTGCTTAACCTCCTTAGAAAGGCCAGATTCAATGAACTTACGTTAGACGAAAAGGAACACGTTAGATTGGAACTTATTCAGCTGTTAAAGTCTATTCCGACATTAGTAATAGTTGCTATGCCTTACCATTTTTTAACACTGCCAATATTGTTAAAAATACTTCCTAAAAATTTGTTTGCAGACGGAGTAAGGGCTGATTAATTTCGGATGATTCTTTACTTACTCAATTAGTTTGCGAAGACCGAACCAATTGTTCACAGAAATTCGGTTCTCTTGTGATTCATGATTGGCTATCCCTTTTCTTCTTTGTCATCCAGTTTGCGCGGTACTAGAACTGAAAAAACAATGGACGCAGTTAGAATCGTAATGATAATGGCGAATGACAGGTAAGGATTCTGAACATACTTTTCAACAAACTCAGGATACTCTCCCTCCAATATTTCTGCCAACATCTTCGCACCGATAAAAAATAAAATGATTGATAGGCCTTTTTGCAATAGGTAAAACTTATCAATGATTCCCGCTAATAAGAAGAACATGGCACGAAGACCCATCACCGCAAAAATATTGGATGTATAAATCAAGAACTCATTTTGGGTAATCGCAAATGCGGCCGGTATTGAATCGACTGCAAAGATTAAATCAGTTGTTTCAATTAAGATGATAACAAGAAACAACGGTGTGAATAGCCACTTACCATTTTCTTTCACAAGAAAGTTGTCACCATGCTCGTTGTCAGTCATGGGTAAATACTTTTTGCAAAGTTTTAAGATAGGATTCTTCTCAGGTTCAATTTGTTCGTCACCGCCTTCGAAGTAAATCCGAACGCCTGAATACAATAAAAACACACCAAAAACATACAGTATCGCATGCACTTTGTGGATCAATATGGCACCCACGAAAATGAAAATCCCGCGGAATACGATAGCTCCAAAGATTCCCCAAAAAAGTGTTTTATGGTAATACTCTTCCTTTACTTTAAAGTATTTCAGTAACAGAAGGATCACAAAAATATTATCTACCGACAAGGCATATTCTGTAAGGTAGGCTGAGAAGTATTGCACTGCTCCGTCAGCTCCTGAATCGTCAAACTTATAAATGAAGAATCCAAAAAGAGTAGATATAAAAACCCAGAACATGGACTGATACAAAGCCGTCTTGGTTGTTATTTTATGGGCTTGCTTATGAAATAAGCCAAGATCAAGTACTAGAAAAACAATGATAATTAAAGCAAAGACCCCAAATAGGATTGTCTCCCTTTCACTCTCGCTACTGAAAAGGTTAAAAAGAAGTATGTTGAAAGAGGATTGCAATGAGGGTTTTATTTCCGGTTACAAAAGGTCCTAAAATTCAAAATCGTTAATAGATTTAAAATGCGCAATCTCAAAACTACGAATATATTTCAATCGCAAAAATCTGTTACCTGACTTTAATAAAAGAAAGCATAGACAATAAAAATCACGAACAACTATCACAGATGCCTTGGATCAAGAGATTCACCTCACTTGCCTTATATCCTTTAGGAAGTTTAATTTCCGGAACATCGATGTTCAGACAATTGGTTTGGCCACAATTGGAACATTTAAAATGCACGTGGTCGTGGTGGTGCCCTGTTAATGTACACGCCTCGTTGCAAAGGGCATATTTAAGACTTCCCTCATCATCTAGCACTTTATGGATAAGCCCTTTGTCTAAAAAAGTTCTAAGTGTTCGATATACCGTTACTCGATCCAATTCATCCGCAATCTCCTTTTCAATATCCCCATGTGAAAGCGCATAGTTTTTTTTCAAAAAAAGATGAACGATCTGTTGACGGGTTGGGGTCGTTCGAAGGCTAAAATTCTTCAGTAAAATCTCGGATGACGCTTTCATAACCTATTGCAATTGCAGCTTGAGCAAGTTACTATAAATACCATTATCCAATTGAGTAAGTTCGGCGTGCGATCCTGTTTCGGCCAACTGCCCATCTTTAATAACAAAAATACGGTCTACCTTTTTGATGGTACTCAACCGATGAGCAATGACAATCGCGGTTCGGTTTTCCATTAGTGTTTCCAAGGCTTGTTGCACCAACACTTCCGATTGGGCGTCTAAAGAACTCGTTGCCTCGTCAAGAATAAGAATTGCGGGATCTTTCAGAATAGCGCGCGCGATGGCAATGCGCTGGCGTTGACCACCCGAAAGCTTTACGCCACGTTCACCCACCAGTGTTTCAAATTTCTCTGGGAAGCTTTCGATAAATTCTAAGGCATTTGCCTTTCGCGCTGCTTCCATTATTTCAGCGTCTGTCGATCCTGGTTTTCCATAGGCAATGTTTTCTTTTATGGTACCTCCAAAAAGAATTACCTCTTGTGGAACAATGCCCAGATTTTTTCTGAAAGCGGAAAGGTTGAAATCGTAAATGTTTTTTCCGTAAATGTTTAACGTGCCATGCTTAATCGGATAGAACCGC